>JAYTOL010000011.1:0-236687 GCA_043747815.1 Deltaproteobacteria bacterium | reverse complement strand
GAGCAGCGACGGTTGCTCGGCGACGTGCGCGCTGGAGACGGGCTGGACGTGCTCGGGCGTCAATTGCGCTGCCATTTGCGGCGATGGCTTGCTGCTTGGCACCGAAGCCTGCGATGACGACAACACGTCGAGCAGCGACGGTTGCTCGGGGATATGCGCGCTGGAGACGGGCTGGACGTGCTCGGGCGTCAATTGCGCTGCCATTTGCGGCGATGCGCTGACGCTCGGGACGGAGACCTGCGACGACGCCAACACCTCTGGCGCCGACGGTTGCTCAGCGATATGCGGCCTCGAGACGGGCTGGGCCTGCTCCGGCATCGACTGCGCGCCGATCTGCGGCGACGCCATCGTGCTGGACGAAGAGGACTGCGACGACGGGAACACGGACGAGGAAGACGGTTGCTCCGAGAGCTGCGAGATCGAGCACGGCTATGCCTGCGACGGCGAGCCGAGCGTGTGCACCGGCACCTGCGGTGACGCCGTCGTCGCGTTCCCAGAGGAAGGCTGCGATGACGGCGCCCTCGACGCTGCCGATGGCTGCGACGAGATCTGCACGGTAGAGCTCGGGTTTAGCTGCGCCGGTGAGCCTTCGGCGTGCGAGACGGGCTGCGGGGATGGTATCGTGGCGGGCCCTGAGGCGTGTGACGACGGCAACCTCGACGACGACGACGGCTGCGCGGCCGCCTGCCAACCCGAGCACGGCTATGCTTGTGTCGGCTCGCCGAGCGTGTGCACGACCGAGTGCGGTGACGGCATACTCGCGGCCGCCGAGGCCTGCGACGACGAAAACGCCGCCGCAGCCGACGGCTGTTCCGAGAGCTGCGAGGTCGAGCACGGCTACGCCTGCGACGACGAACCGAGCGTCTGCCTCGGCACTTGCGGCGACGGCGCGGTGGCTTCTCCGGAAGAGGCCTGCGATGACGGCGCGCTCGAGAGCGGCGACGGTTGCAGCGAGAGCTGCGAGGTCGAGCTCGGCTGGAGCTGCGTCGGTGAGCCGTCCGCGTGCGGGACGGGCTGCGGCGATAGCTTGATCGCAGGCGCCGAGACGTGTGACGACGGAAATCTGGAGGAGGGCGACGGGTGCGCCGCCAGCTGCCAGTCAGAGCACGGCTATACGTGCAGCGGCCTGCCGAGCGTCTGCACCACCGAGTGTGGCGATGGCGTGCGTGCGGCCGCCGAGCCCTGCGACGATGGAAGCGTCGCCGCGGGTGACGGTTGCTCTCAGAGCTGCGGCGTCGAGCACGGCTATGCGTGCGAAGGCGAGCCCAGCGTGTGCACGAGCAGCTGCGGGGACGGGCTCGTCGCCCCCTCGGATGAGGACTGCGACGACGGCGCGCTCGTGGGCGGCGATGGCTGTTCCGGGGCGTGCGCCATCGAAGCCGGCTTTAGCTGCGCGGGCGAACCGTCGACGTGCGAAACGGGCTGCGGTGACGGCGTGGTCGCGGGGTTCGAGGCGTGCGACGACGCGAATCCGGAGGACGGCGATGGCTGCGATGCCGGCTGCCGTTCAGAGCGAGGCTACGACTGCACGGGCGCACCCAGCCTCTGCACGACCGAGTGCGGCGACGGCGTGCGCGCGGCCAGCGAGGGCTGCGACGATGGGAACGTCGCCAGTGCGGACGGGTGCGGGGCGGCCTGTAGCGTCGAAGACGGATTCGCCTGCCAGGGTGACGAGCCCTCGCTGTGTGAAGAAATCTGCGGCGCTGGCTTCGTCAGCACTGCCACCGGGTGCTTGGCGACGAGCACGCCTTACAACACTCCCAACACCCCGGACGAGATCGTTCCCGCCGACGACGGCAGCAGCGTCACCTTGAGCGGCGGCGCGGGCTGCAGCAGCGCGAGGCCTGGCCCGTCCTCACAGGCGCCCTGGCTGCTCGGGGCATGCCTCGGCCTCATCGTCTGGCTGCGGCGGCTTAGGGTCTCGACGCGGCGACCGTCTGCTGTGGATATGGCGAAACCGCCCCGTTCGCGCCCTGGGCCGCGCATCCCGCGAGCTCGCGCCCTCACCGCGCTGTGGGCTCTGGGCCCGGCCTTCGCCACCTCGACCACAGAAGCCGCCGATCGCTTCAGCGCAGAGGCGTTCGAGCCGGCCACCGCTCAAGAGGGCTCGGTGCTCAGCGTGTACGGCACGCAAGCGTTGGCGCCGAGGGCCTATGCCGTCGCCTCCAGCCTTTCCTATGCGCAGAGCCCCGTAACCCTGCGCGACGGGGCGAGCGGGGACGACCTCGGCGACCTGATTGGCTCGATGAGCACGGTCTCAATCCTCGGGAGCTACGGCGTAGCGAACCGCTTGGACCTGGGCTTGGCCATCCCCCTGCATCGCGTCGGCGCCGGCGACTTTACGGGGACGGGGCTCTCGGCGGTGGAGGCCGCGGCAGTCAGTGACTCTCAGTTTGCGCTGGGCGACATTCGCGTCGTACCGCGACTGACCTTGGTTGAGCGCTCGCCGAGCTCCGGCGTGGGGCTGGCCGCGCTCTTGCCCGTGTCGCTCCCGACGGGCAACGACGCCGTGTACGGCGGAGAGAGCCTGCGCGTCGAGCCGCGCCTCGCATTGGATTGGGCAGAGGCTGGCGCGCTCGTCGCCATCAACGCCGGATACTTGGTGCGCAACCAAGCGACGGTGCTCGGCAGCACCGTCGACGACATGGTCCGCTGGGGGGTCGGGGCAGAGGTCCCGGTCTGGGACATGTTATCGGGTCTCGTGGAGGCGTCCGGGGCCATCAATGTCTTGAGCGAGGACTTTGGCGGCAGCGACGCGCCCACGGAGGGCCTCGTCGGGCTGCGTTTACGCACGTCAGGCTGGTTGGCACAGCTCGCGGGCGGGCCGGGTCTCGTGCATGGCCTCACGGCGCCGCAGTACCGGGTGCTGGCCAGCGTGGGGTTCTCTGCGGACCAAGCGCAAGCACTGCACGACCAAGACACCGACGGTGATGGCCGACTCGACTCCGTCGATGGCTGCCCGCAGGAGTCGGAGGACTTCGATCGCTTCGAAGACAGCGACGGCTGCCCGGATCTCGACAACGATCAAGACCAGATCGCCGACGGCAAAGACGCTTGTCCCGCCGAAGCCGAAGACCTCGATGGGAGCTTGGACAGCGACGGCTGCCCGGATCTCGACGACGATCGAGACTCCGTTCTCGATGCGGCCGACCGTTGCCCGGCCGAGGCCGAGGACATGGATGGCTTCGACGACGTGGATGGCTGTCCGGACCTGGACAACGATCGCGACGGCGTGTCCGACGGCGAAGACCGCTGTCCGCTCGAGGCTGGAGTCGCCGAGCAGCAGGGCTGCGCGCCCCCGGTAGCAGCGGCAGCGTCTAAGCAGATCGAGGTGACGAGCAGCCAGATCGAGCTCAAACAAATGGTGCGCTTCGCCACCGGTGAGGCCGTGATCAGAGCCGATTCGTTTTTGCTACTCGACGAACTGGCCGAAGCGTTGCGCGCCCATCCCGAGATCGCGCTCTTGGTCGTCGAAGGTCACAGCGACGACTCTGGCCCCAGGAACCTGAACATGAGCCTCTCCCAGAGTCGCGCCGACGCCGTGGTGCAGGCCCTGGTCGAGCGCGGCATCGACAAGCAGCGGCTACGCGCACGGGGCGTCGGGCCCGATCGGCCCTTGGTCCCTAACGACAGCCAGATCCATCGCGATCAGAACCGCCGCGTCGAGCTGCACATCGAGCCGCAAGCGCCCTGACGATTCGCCCGCGGAGCCCCGAGCTCTCGGCCTCGGTGCCGCTCTATGGCGATCGCCAGGCAGCGCGCCGGCGACGCCGCCAGGGTGCAAGTGCGTGCGCACGAGCCGTCGGGGCTCTGATTGCTGCGACCTGATAAGGCAACCGATGCGCCTCGCGTCGCGCGCCCATTCGCACCGGCACATTTCGCGCAATCGAGCTCCTGCGAGTGTCGAGCTATCCCCACGGCGCTCGTGCCGGAGTTTGACATCTTCAACGAGGCTTTATCATGATTGCACTTTCAGGCTCGCATACCGCGGTTTGCAGATTCCTCCGCACTTCCTTCACTTGCTTCGCAGGCACCCGCTGCATCCTACTGGCAGCTTTGGCCCTCGGTGCCTGCGGCGACGCGCCGGAGCAGATCGAGATCTCGCGCGTCGCGCAGACGATCCTCGGTGGGGTGGTCGACAATGCTCATCCAGAGGTGATGCTGCTGTCCAGTCGGCAGGGCTTCGTGTGCACGGGTACGGTGATTCGTACCGAGCAGGAGCGGGGTTTCCTGCTCACCGCGGCGCATTGCGTGACAGAAGACGCGCCGCGCGGGCGTGGCGTCGTGACGCTCGCCGCCGAGGATTTTCTAGTCGTGCCCGGCACGGACGTCGCGGAGAGCAGGCGCGCCTTCTCGGTGGAGTCGGTCAGCGTCGAGCCCAGCTACGACGGCAGCTTTGCCGCCGGGGACGTCGCCATCGTCCGCTTCTTCTTTGGCAAAGGCGCCGCTCCCGGAGCGATAGCGCCGCTCTCCTCGGGTGAGGACAATCTCGCAATCGACGACGAGCTGCTGCTCGTTGGCTACGGACAGAGCGACGTCAACGATGCCAACAGCCAGCGCCGCCGCGTCGAACGGACGTTGGGGGAGCTCGACCGCGAGCTACTGGCCTACACCCAGGAAGACGGCAAGGGTGCCTGCTTCGGCGATAGCGGCGGCCCTGTGTTCGTAGAGGTCGGCGGTGAAGAGCGGGTAGCGGGCGTCATCTCGAGCAGCGTGGGCGCCGATGAGGACTGCTCGGGAGGCGTCGGGCTCGCGATGCGGGTGTCGCACTTCGATGCGTTCATCGAGGCCGTGTTGACCGGACAATTCCCCGACTGAGGCCGCGGGGGCGCTCAGAACGTCAGCTTTGGGCGCCGTCAGGCTGGTCGAGGCGCTCGGCTCTAGCGCCTCGATTCCAAGCGCTGGCTAGCGTGACTTCAAGGCCGCCGTGCTCTGATTGTGACGAGCGAGCCGAATGGGGCCCGCCCTCAGAGCACGGTCAAGACCTTGGAGGCAAGCATCGCACCATCGGCCATGCGAGCTACGTCCAGAATGTGCCGCGCGCGCTCTGTGGCAGAGATGCCTGCTATGATGTTGTCGTTCGAGAAGACGGTGTCTGGTTGACCGTAGTCGAGGTAATCCTCATGTTGGGTGAAGACTTCTCGCGTCACGTCCTCCGGAAAGAAGAGCTGAGATACGCGATAGACCGTCGAGCCCTTGGTCACTTGAAAATGGATGTGAACGGCACGTCCGCGGTACCAGCCCGGGAAGCAGGTGTCGAAAAACACCGCGCCGTTGGCGTTGGTCACCTGAGAGCCGCGAAAGAAATTTTCGGAGCTCAGGGCCTGGTCCTTCAGACACATCCCATTGTTAGGGGTCTGCCCCGAATAGCTGCCGTCGGCGTTGGTGTGCCAAATCTTCACGCTGGCACCTGATAGGGCTTCGCAGGAGGCATCGACGAACGCAAGCGCCAGCCGCACCGGGAGGCCCGACCAGCCTTCGGACACATCTTCGCGGACCAGCTCGTCCTGGGTGGTGCAAGGCCCCTCCGTCGTCGATGCAACCAGCGCGCACGCGCCGAGCGCGCCCGTGAAGGGATCCGGGTACGATGCCTTGCTGGTCATGGCCGCAGTGCCCCCTAGCGCCCAGCTACCCGCTGAGGCGGCCCCATCGCCTGCGTCTCGCTTGCCTGCCGTGCTACCGGCTCCGCCGCACGCGAGCCCCGGCACAAACGACGCAAAGCCTACACCGGTCAGAAGTTGGAGCACACCCCGTCGGCTCGTACGTCGTGCCTCCCCGTCACTCAGGAGCTGATTTGAGGGTGTGCGTTTGTGGTTTTTCATGCGCGAGCTTCTCCGTTTCGTGGCGTCCGTCATCACTTTAAAGTGGATTGTAGGCGGCAGACCTCACTGAAATCTGAAGTAACAGCGATTTGACGACACCACCCGCCTGAATCAGGCTCGCTCGCTATGAACCCGAATCTGGGGCGCGGGCGTCTGCTCCGCCGGCGTCTCGTGGGCAGCCGCCCGCTGCGGGTAGCGACGCCTCGACAGATCTGGCACAGGCGAGGTCGACCTCGCCCGCACAATCGATGGCGGCAGTGTCGCTCTCATTCCACCAACCCCTGAGCTCGCCGGATTGCGCATCGAAGAAGACGACCGTCGTGTCGCTGGCGCCGTAACGGTACGCCACCACGGCGCGGCCACAAGCGGCAGCCTGCGTCACGCTGCGGATGAACGGCGGCCTTTCGCAGCGGCTACGGGCGGCAGCCAGGGTTGCCTGGCGATCCGGACAGCGAAAAAACGGACACGCCGACGTTAGGGCCGCGCAACCGGAGCTCGCGTCCCACGATTCGCTGGCGGCGTCGCCCGCGTCGCCCGCGTCCCAGGAGGCGTCCGCAGTGTCAGGCGGCGTCGAGGCGTCGACGTCGTCAGCAGCAATCGTAGCGGTAACAGGTCCAGATGCAGGGCCAGGGCTGGGGCCTACAGATGTCACGTCGCCTTCCGCGCACCCACCAACGACGTCCAACCCGACCAGCCCCACCGCTACCCTGCTCAGCCACCGCATCTGCCACTATGAGCACAATGCGCGGCCGCCGCAACGTTGTCGGCGTTCTTGCCGAACCGGGGAGGGGCCATGGCATTGGCCTCAGCTCATATCGGGCTCACCCGCGCGCCCTCTTCGATCCGGGCCCCCGGCGCGGTGATGATGGCCTCCGCTCCCGTGAGCCCATGTCGGATCTCGACCTCTGCGCCAAAGTCACGCTCGATCTCGATGGGGATGAGCCGCACTCGGCCCTCGCTGTCGACGCTCGCCACCGCCATCCCGAGGGGGACGGGCACGAGCGCGGTAGACGGCAAAAGAAACGAGCGCTGCCCGCGTTTGACGTTCAGGCTCACGCTCGCGTACATACCCGGCATGAGCCGCCCATCAGCGTTGGGCACGCGCACCTCGACGCGCATCGTGCGCGACCCCGGCTCGAGCGTGCCGCTCGCGCGCGTGAGCGTGCCTGAGAATTTTGTCCCCGGGTACTCGTTGACGCTGAGGGTGACGGCTTGCCCCTTCTCGATGCTGGCCACCAGGCTCTGCGGAACCGGGACATAGACGCGCACTGGGGCCGTCACGACGATCTCGAAGAGCGGGCCGCCGGAGCCCGCGGTGATCAGCGCCCCGCGCTCTACATGGCGTGCCGACACCGTACCCGCGAACGGCGCGACGATGCGGCCGAAGCGCTGCAGCTGCTCGAGGCGCTGAAGCTCGGCGGCGCGTGCGTTGCGCTCGGCGCGCGCGACCTGAACGTTCGCCGCGTCGACGTGGGCGCGAGCCGCGCGCTCGGCCAGCTCCTGTGCGGAGACGAGCCCTTCGCCCTCCAGCGCCGCGTAACGCCGGTGGGTCGACTCGGAGTACTCGGACGTGGCGTCAGCTTGTAGTATGCTCGCGTTGGCGCGCGCCAAGGTGGCGCGGGCTTGCTCTAGCTCTCGGTCGAGCTCGGGTGAGCCAGCTCCTGCGGCGGCGCTCACGCCCAGCGAGGGGCAACGAGGCAGGCGCTGAGTCCAGTACGAGATCGGATGCAGGAGAAAGCGTGTTCGTCATGAGGCCTCGATGGCAGGGTCGACCGGAGGCGCCCGGCGCAATAGGGAATAGACACTGGGCACGATGAACAACGTGCTCACCGTGGCGACGATCAGCCCGCCGATCACGGCGCGCCCGAGCGGCGCGTTCTGCTCCGAGCCTTCACCCCAACCGATGGCCATCGGCAACATGCCGACGATCATGGCGAGCGCCGTCATCAGCACCGGCCGCAGGCGTGTGGCGCCCGCGAGCAACACGGCAGCACGCGCGTCCAGGCTCGGGTCGCCCGTCGCGGCACGGCGCACGTCGTTGGCGAAGCTCACGAGCAGCACGCTGTTGGCGGTGGCCACGCCGACGCACAGGATAGCGCCCATGAGCGCCGGTACGCTGAGCGTCGTCCCTGACACGAAGAGCATCCAGGCGATGCCAGACAGGGCGCCAGGCAACGCCATCAGGATGACGAACGGGTCGAGCCAGGATTGAAAATTGACCACCATGAGCAGGTACACGAGCACCACTGCCAGGAGCAGCCCATGGCCGAGCCCCCCAAATGATGACTCCATGCTCTCCACCTGCCCGCGGACGCGGATGCTCGTACCACGCGGGAGCCGGCCCTCCAGGCTCGAGATCACCTGTTTGACGCCGTCGGCCACGCTGCGCAGGTCGGTGCCGTCGACGTTAGCGAGCACGTCATAGGTGGGCAACGCGTTGCGGTGCGTGATGTTGGCTGCGCCGCTCTGGCGCGCGATGTCCGCGACGTTGGTGAGCAGCTGAGATGCGCCCCCGATCGCGGTTCCGAGCGGTGTAGACTCCAGCGCCGCCAGGCAGTTCATGCGGTATTGTGGCGTCGCACGGCGACGGAATACTGGATGCCTTTGAGCGGATCGAGCCAGAAGTTGGGCGCTGTCTGCCCGCTCGAGGACAGTGAGATCAAGAGATCGCTCGCGATGTCCCGTTCGGTCAGACCCGAGCGGCTGGCGGCGACACGATCGACATCCACCCGGTACTGCGGCGCCCCGAGCACCTGGTGCAAATGCACGTCAACGGCTCCGGGTATCTGACGAATTTTTTGCTCGATCTCGCGCGCGAGCTCCAGGTTGCGTTTGGAGTTGCCGGGCGGGCCGCTGAGCTGGACGTCGATGGGCGCTGAAAGACCAAAGTTGAGCACCTGGGTCGCGATATCCGGCGCGAGAAAGAAAAACGTGGCTTCCGGGAAAGCGTGACCGAGCTCGCGCCGCAGCACCCGCACGTGGTCCGCGGTCGGCCGGTGCCCAGGCGCCAGCGAGATCAGCACCTCACCGCCAGCGCCCGAGACCATGGAGGGGCCACCCATGGATAGGTTGATCGGGCTCAGGGTCACTCCGATGTTGTTGATCACGTTCTCGATCTCGCGGGGCGGAATGAGCTGGCGCACGAGCCCTGCCACCTGCGCGTGTAGCCGCTCCGTCTCTTCGATGCGTGTGCCCGGCGCGGTTCGGGCGTGGAAGCGGATCAAGCCGGCATCGACGGTTGGGAAGAAATCCTGCCCGAGCAGCGGGTAGAGGGACAGCGAGAGGGCCACGAACGCTCCAAACAGGCCGAGCGTCGCTCGCGGAAAGGCCAGGACCCGCTCCAGGGCAGCGACGTACGTCAGGCGCAGCCGTTCGAAGCCCTGCTCGAAGCCATGGCGGAAGCGCGAGAACATGCCGTGCCTGCTCGGGCGGTGCGCGTGGGCGTGCTCGGCGGTGAGCAGATAACGCACCAGCGTCGGCACCAGAGTGCGCGACAAAAAATACGACGTCAGCATCGCGAAGATGACCGCGAGCGCCAACGGCAAGAACAATGAGCGGGCGGGGCCCGTCATGAAAGCCACATGCGGCGCAGCGTCACCGCGCCGAGGAGCATGATCAGCACGGCCATGACGACGAACGTATAGGGGCGGCGCAGGCCCAGGCGGACGAGCCACATGGTCTAATCGGCTCGAGCTTTGCCGCGTGCAGCAGGGCCCGCCGTGAGCGCGACGCGGCTCCGCTCATTCTCAATCAGCTTGGCCCAATCGATGGGGTGGTTGCCACTGGCTGGCACCTGCGCGAACAGCCCGTGCTCGAGCAGAAGCTCGGCGCGTTCGACCCGCTCCAGGGCGTCTTCCGAGCCGCACGCATCCGTGGCCCACTCGATGCCTCGCAGGGCGGTGCGGCACAGGGCCGACCAAACGTTTTCGGCCGTGCTTACCGGTGAGGTGACGACTCGAGAAGAACGAGCGATTGCCATATCCAGCGGCCTCCTTCAGACGCTCGGGATCCGCCGCTGGGCCACGCGCTCATGCGAGAGCATCTTTAATGAAAGACCGTTGTATATTAAAAAAGACATGACGTCGAGCAAAACATGCATGCCCCGACCTCGAGATGGTTCGACATCTCGAGGTCACTCATGCCGCTGGACCGGCCGCGGTAGGCGCAGGTGCGGCCCGCTCAGCGTTCGACGACGACTTCTAGGTACTCGCTCGGAACGACTATTGACGTGCTCCGACGGCTACACCTGGAGGCGAGCTCAGAGATGTCGGCGGCGAGCCGAGCCTGGCCCGCCGCGTCCTGCGCGGCAAAGGCCTTGTGGGTCGGGCCGTAGAAGCGGCGGAACACGTCGACGAAGTGCGCCGCCGACTCGTAGCGGAAGACGAACTCCTTGCGCGTGACCTGGAGCGAACGCGTGCCACGAAACAGCTCCTTCAGGCGCGCCTCCATGCCCCAGTAGATCGGCGACGCGACGCCAGCGGGCGGCGGCACGTGTCTGCCGACCGTCTGGAGAAGTTGCCCGATGAACCCCTCCGGTGTCCAATTGGCGAGCCCGATCTTGCCGCCCGGCTTGACGACACGGACGACTTCGCGAGCCGCTCGCTCCTGGTCGGGGGCGAACATGACGCCGTATGTCGACAGTGCCGCGTCGAACTCGGCGTCCGCGAAGGGTAGTGATTCCGCGTCGCCCTCCACCAGCGTGAGATTCAGACGCTCGCCCCGCGCGCGCTCTGCGGCACGCTCGAGTAGCTCCGGTACGTAGTCGAGGCCGGTCACCTTGCAGCCGCGACGCGCCGCAGCGAGCGTCGCATTTCCGTTGCCGCAGGCCACGTCGAGCACGCGCGTACCCGCCTCGAGATCGACGGCTTCGCACAGCGACTCGCCCACGATCTGGAGGCTGGTTCCGATCACGGCAAAGTCGCCCGAAGCCCACATCGCCTGCTGGCGGCGCTTGACCGCCGCGAGATCGACGACGGTGGGCTGTTGGCGTTCACTTGGGGGACAGTCGATAATCTGTGTCATATGTTGGTCTTCTGGCGATGAAAAGGAGAGTGCGTCGCCGTCCAGCTCGTTGTAAGAGAGGCGACCGGTGTGAACAATGATTCGGCGTCGGAGCCACATGACCGTTCGTCGGCGAGCGCAGGCGGTCATGGCTCGCCGTCCGCCCGGCATGCCCTTCAGTCCGGGGGGCGGGGAGCGATGAGCACCGATACGCTGTCCGAGGTGCTGCGTGCGGTGCGCCTGACCGGCGCGGTGTTCTTCGCCGTGGACGCCGCCGCGCCGTGGGTCGCCCAAACGCCAGCTGCCCGTGAGCTTGGGCCACACATCATGCCCGGTGTGGAGCACGTGATCGAGTATCACGTCGTCACGTCTGGCTCGTGTTGGGCGGGCCTACTGGACGAAGCGCCGGTCCGGCTCGAGGCCGGGGACGTCATCGTCTTCCCGCAGGGCGATGCACACGTGGTCTCGAGCGCCCCGGGGATGCGCGGAATCCACGACCATGAGCCGTTCCGGCAGGCGCGGACGAACCGCCTGCCCATCGCGATCCGAATCGAAGGGGGAGAGCCAGAACGCGCAACGCTGATCTGCGGCTTTCTCGGCTGCGACGCGCGCCCCTTCAATCCGTTGCTGTCGACATTACCGCGGATGCTGCACGTGCCGCGGCGCGCCGCCGACGACGGAGTGGCCGAGCACTTCGTCAAGCTCGCGCTCGCGGAATCGGTGGCCCCGCGCGCCGGGGGTGAGTGCGTGCTCGCGCGCCTGAGCGAGCTGCTGTTTATCGAGGTCGTGCGGCGTTATCTGTCCACGCTGCCACCGGAGAACGTCGGCTGGCTCGCGGGGCTGCGCGACGAGAGCATTGGTCGGGTCCTCGGTCACCTGCACGGGCGCCCCGAGCATGGCTGGAGCTTAGACGAGCTCGCGCGCGCCGTCGGGATATCGCGCTCGGTGCTCGCCGAGCGCTTCGCTCATTTCGTCGGCATCCCTCCCATGCAGTACCTGGCGCAGTGGCGCATGCAGCTCGCTGCCACGTTGCTATCCGGCACGTCGATGAGCCTATCGGAGATCGCCGAGCGCGTGGGCTACGGCTCGGAGACAGCGCTCAGTCGTGCGTTCAAGCGCTGGGTCGGGGTTGCGCCTGCAGAGTTTCGGCGAGGCAAGCGCGGCGAGGCCGCCTCGAGGCCCTGAGGCGGGTGGCGGTCTCGCCGCGACAACGGGCTACTCTGGCAACGACGTGCCTGTTCCACCCAGCTCTTTAGGGAAGTCCTTCTGTTTGGGCAGGCCGTCGCGCATGCACAGGACAGTTTCAGAGTAATTTACGTGCAGCATCGGCTCAAACGGAAATTCGCTGAGCACGGCGGCATACACATCCGTGAGCTCGAAGCGCGGGTGCTCCGTCAAGACGTGGCCGCCGCACTGCGTGCACCACTTGCGAATGCTGTTTTCGGTCTTGGCGTAGGAGCCCAGCCGATCAGCCCCGCGCGTGATCGTCACGGCGCTCGGCGGCCACAGAGTGAAGGCGTTGACGGGTCCGGCGGACCAGTGCCGGCACGACGCGCAGTGGCAATAGCCCATGGCTGCGGGCTTTCCGGCAACGCGGATCTCGATGGCGCCACAGAAGCATCGGCCCGTATACTCTTTCTCGCTTTGCATAAATTGACTCCTCGGGCGGGCCGAAGTCGCACGTATCCGACCGCGTGACGCGCTCGCCTCACGCTCGTCGAACCGTCCGCGCTGTCCCGCGATGCGCACTCCACTTAGGACGAGGTGGCAGGCGAGGGAACGACCGCGCGTCCGTTGCACATGACCGAGCATCCGATGCTGGAACGCTTTGCCTAGCGGGGCGACGCGCGACCGCGATCGGATGCGACCCATGCCAGATCGGGTGGCGCTTGCCCGCGCCAGCCACCCGGGACTGGTCAGTCGCGCAGACGGGGCAGGCGATCGGGGTGAGCGCTGGCGAAGATGACGGTGTTGCGCGGCGTGAGGCGCTGCTCGAAGAGCTGGGCAACGGCGACGGCTTGCCCGCACTCTTCGAGCGCGGTGGCGCGGTCGCGCACGACGGCGAGCTCGATCAGCCGGGCGAGGAGGCTGCGAGGTAAGGAGAGCCGGCGCATGACGGCGTAGTCGCGGCGCGCGACGTCGCCGAAGACGCGGAGCTCGAGCGCCGTAGGGGAAGGCAGCTCACGAAGCGCGAGGGCCTGTACGGCCAGGCTGGCGAAGCCAGTCTGCGCTCGGCGCCGGTTGATGCCCCGCATTTCTTCGCCGGCTCGCACGTCGAGACCGCGGGCGCAGAGAAGGTAGCGGAGCGCCAGGCGCGCTTCGCGAGCACGGAGGTTTTCGGCCAGGCTGGCTTCGACGCCGTCGTCGCGAGCGGTGAGGTTGGTGAGGCCGAGCGCGCACTTGCGAACCGCGAAAGCGCGCCCCGCGTGGGAGAGCGCCAGGCGGCGTGTGGCGCTGGTCTTTTGCAGGCAGCACGAGACCAGCCCGACGTCGCAGCGCGCAGCTGCCGCGGCCATCACCAGCCGATCGCCGAGCTCGCCACAAGCATGCAGGCCCACGGCCAAGTCACTGACTCGTAGCTCGAGGCGCTCGGGGCCCACATTGGCTTCGACGAAGTGAACGCTGAGTGCGCCAGCTCGCTGCGCGCGCCGGCTGCGCTCGCCGCCACTACGCAGCAGCGCGGCGTCGCGATCGAGCGCCAAGGTTTGACGTTGAAAGAGCTCCGCGGCCAGGCGTGAAAGGTGTCCGTGGCCGGCGCCGACGTCGACGATGCGCTCGGCCTTCGCCGCCAGTGGAGATAGGGCCCCGAGGAGCGCGGCCAGCTGCCCTCGTTTGCGGGCCCCGACGCCGCGCAACGCCTCCGGCGGCAAGCAGAGGTCGCTCGTGTCGAGCGCGGGCAAACGCGTGCAGCGCTGAACCTGCGCCGCAAGCTCGCGGAGCTCGGGGGGAGCGGCCGCGCTCTCGGCGAGAAGCGTGGCAAAGCCCCCGCGTTCGCTCACTGCAAGCTCTGCGTCGCCGAGCTGCAACAGGAATTCGAGCCAACCGCGCTCGCAACACCAGCTGGGGGGCGCCGGCGTATCCACCGGTGTCTCGACGATGTCGAGCACCGGCAGGAGCACGCCGAGCAGGCTCGTCAACTGTTCGCCCTGGCTGAGCGTGGGGCTTCTGGCGCTCACGACGCCCGAGGGCAGCTGCCTGGGCTCAGGCGAGGACCCGTGCAGAGCGTTCGAGGTGGCAGGGAGGGGATGCGCTCGCCCGTTCTACCCAGCACGCGCTGGGCATAGCCGCCGCGAGCTCCGGCCCGGGGCCGTCTTCAGCGAGAGCCGAGGCTTCCCGCGCGACAGAGCCCAACACGGCTTCGCTCACCAAGACGCCGCCGCTGACGATACCGCTGCGCTCGAGCAATTGGCGCCGAGTGATGAGCTTGTGCTGGGTCATGGGTCCTCGTGAGCAGGCGGGCCCAGGCTCATGAGGTCATGGCGCGATCCCCCCCTCGTGGCGAGCTATCAGGCAGCGCCCTTGCTGTCCTTCTCTTCCTTGCTGCCGGTATCCTTTGCCTTGTCCTTCTTGTCGGTCTTCTTTTCGTTGTTGACCGTGGTCTCCGACTTTTCCGTTTTTTCTGCTTTGTCGGCCTTGTCGCCACCACACAGCGAGAGCGGCGCGTCAGAGCCGACAGCGGGGAGGGACGTAGCGAGGGCGGGGGCCGCTACGCACACACTTGCGAACACCAGTGGAACGAGATGAGAGATCTTCATGCCTCGATCCTCGCGCTGCGGTGGGGGTGCGTCAAGGCCGGAACCGTAGAGCCGCCCGAGGCCTGATGAGTTTCGGCCAGCCACGTCCCAAATAGGGCCTGCCCCGTGCATTTTGCCCCAGGCAACTGGGGTTCACGCAGTCACACCGAGCACCGAAATTCTGTTGTTTCGAAGGACGAAGGCTGCCTCTGCGTGGCCTTGCCCGAGCGGCACGGCGAGGACGGCCGCCAAGTGATCCTCATCACCTCCTCACCTCCGACGCCACCCGCCGCGAGGGTACGGGCCTCACTGCCCTGGTCCTCTTGGTGCGTTGCGCGATTCCCGAGCGCGACTATGCCGAGCTTGGCATCGGCGAGAACGCGGGCAGCAGCGACGCGGGCTCCCCTGACGAACCTTGCGCGTGCGTCGACGCTTCATCCGCGCGGTCGACGTTGGGGCTACTTTGCGGCGGCGGTCTCCCTGCTGCTCACGTCGCCCGGCGCTGAGCCGGTGGCGACCTCTGGCACTCGGGGGGTGTTCGAAGGAGTACCAGACACGCCGTAGCGAGTGAGCGCCTGAGCCACGTCACCGTCAGCGACCTCGTACTTGTGCGGGGCGAGATGGGTCAGGTTGACGAACGGAGTGATCTGGCGGGCGCGGAGCGCGAGACGATATTCGCGCTGGGGCTGGATGCTCGCGGGATCGAGCTCGGGCTCGAGCTTCCCCTCCGACGCCGCTATGGCGCTGGCCGCTCGCACCAGATCACTGCCCAGCAGGGTCATCACGCTCACCGGCGCGAAGTAATTCTGGGCGAGCAAATCCGCGAGCCGCGCTTCCCCGGGCTCGTAGGCGTTCGTTCGATTGGGCTCGGGCAGACCGCTGAGGGCGAAGTCCGCCTGAGCTGCGCGCCGCACGCTCGCCGCGACGGCGCGGTCGAGATTCGCGCTGCTCGCGAGCTCGGCGGGGAGCAGCGCAGACTGCTCGCGGGGCAGCCAGCGCCAGCGACTGTCGAAGCTGCGGCTCTGCACCAGGCTGGGATCCGAAACTCGAACCACCACCGCATCGGCTCCCGAGAGGAAGCTCCCCAGGAGCTCTGGCGCGAGCGACCCTGCTCGGTAGGCTGCGGGATCGGCGGCTGCGATCCAAAATATCAGCCGGCTCGGCGCGTCAGGGTTGTAGTGCACGAGCCCGAGGGCGCGATCCAGCGCGCTGATCTGGCGGCCGTCGTTCCACTGGATCTTGCCGTCCTCGTAGCGCACCGGCAGGCGCGGGGCGAGGGCCGCCACGACGGAGTTCTGCGCCGCGCTGCCGATCAACACGAGGTGATGCTGGGCAAGATCGTCAGCGGTGACGAGGTCGTCGGGTTTGACGTTCAAGTCTCCGTACAGGTTTTGGTTGTGGGAGACGCTGTCCTCGCCGCCCTCTCTCCCCGGTTTGGGCCAGCTCGCATTGCTGCTCTTGCTGGCCGCCTCGGCTGCGGCGCGCAGCGCTGCGCGAGTCGCCTCGTCCCCTCGAGTGCCGTACACGATGAGCAAGGGCTCACCGTCGTACAGCTGGTTCGCGCCTCCAGGTGTGTGCAGCCGAAACGGAGCTTCGGGCGCGCGTTCTGACAGCGACCAGCCCTGGGCGGCGCGTTCGAGCCAAATCTCCGCGGGCAGGGGCGCGGGTAAGGTCAGCGAGGGCGAGCCATCGATCTTGACGCGCAGCGCCTGACCCGGCTCGACCGGGGCCTCGGCGAGCCGGAGCCGCAGACTCGTGATGTTCTCGAGCCGAGCTTTCAGCTGGTTCTTCCCGCTCACCTCGATGACGAAACGAGCCGGTTTCGGCTCCTGTCCCCACTCGGCGATCTCAGCCCAGAACGCGCGCACCGCCTCGCCATCGAGGGCGGTGAAATCGAGCCGCTTCACCTCGCGAGAGGCAGGGCGAACCTGCCGCGCCGCCCAGGCCTCGGCGCGCGCGATGCCCTCCTGATAGTTCCAGACGGCATGACCATAACCGGTAGGCTCATCTAGCGTGACGTTGCCGCCGAGCGCGTGCAGCTTGGCGAACGGCCCGCGTGAATGCAGCACCGGCACCAGGTAGTCGTCGTCGCTGTGCAGCGCGTAGATGGGCAACGTGAGCAGGTTGCCGAGCGGTTTGTCGCTCGCCGAGCCGCACATGTCTCGGCCTGACGCAAACAGCTGCGGGTAGCGCGACCCGAGCCAGAGCGCACCCGTGCCGCCCATGCCGCCGCCGATGAGGTGCACGCGATCGCGATCGATCGCCCAGTGCTCGGCGACGTACTCGAGCGCGGCGAGCGTGTCCGCTTCCGACAGCCCCCGGTAGAAGCCCGCGCGAGCGCGGCCGAGCACGGACAGCTCGAAGTAGCCCGGGTGCGCCTGCATATCCGCGGCGTCCTCCACGTGGTTGCCAAAGCGCCCATGCAGGCGGACCGACACTGGCGCGGGCCGCGCCGGGTCATAGTCGGTCGGGATGTTGAGCGCGAAGGGCTGACCCGAGCCATCCACCGGAGAGACGTACGCCCACTCCGTGACACCGCGCAGCTCGCTCAGGACCTTCGGATTGTCGAGGATCTTCGTGGTCCACAGCTTGAGCCGCAGCCAATCTTCCACGACCGTGCCGGGCTTGTCCTTGAAGCGCTTTTTTGCGTGGGCGGCCCGGAACTGTAGGTAGCGGATCCAGCCGTGATACGCCTCGAGATCGGGGCGCCTCAGGACCTGTTCGGCGAGCTCGTTCGAGGCGTCGTCGGGCGGTTTTGCCGGGCTCGGGCTGCCAATGCCCGATGGGGCTTCAGCGGCCACCTCTGGCGCGACAGGCGTTGCCAGCGCGACGGGCGTTGCAGCGCTGGCGGGCGCGGAATCCGGAGCTGTGGCGATGGACGAAGGTAGCTTCTGCTCCACGCCACCGAGCGGCGCGGGGCCCGAGGCCGCTCGAGAGACACAGGCGCAGAGCGCGATGGACGGCAGCCAGTAACGCATCGGAACCACCTCAGGCTTGCAAAGGGGAGAAACCGCTCTGCCGTCAGTGTACCGAATTGTCACTGTTGATGTGGGAATATGTAGGCAAGGTGAGCGCTTCTGCCGACAGGGCGCCTCGATGCGGGCAGTTCAGCGTACGTTGGCGATTACGTTGAGTTAACGAAGCTGATTCGCGCCGCGCTAGCGAGCGCGAAGAGCGCTGACGCTGGACCAATCCGTCAACGATGCACGATGAGACACGGTCAGACACGATCGATGCAGGCCGCCGCTTTGACTCATGGGTGGTCGAGCCGGGGATGTGCGGCGCAGCGTCGCGTGAGTGCGCCGTCGCTCGAGCACCTCCAGCGCACCCGGCGTGGTGGAACCTGACGTTGCCGTCGGGGACGACCATCGATCAAGTACTCGCCGCTCCCCGCTGCTTCTTCGAAGAGCTCAGGATGGTCGGCGCTTTCTACTGTCAGGGTCAACGCACGCCCGCCGCCATCGATCTCACGAGCTTCGACCGTACGGCGTTTTTCACGGACGTCGAAGCGCTGGTGTTCGAGCCCCTGGAATCGACGGTTCAGCTGTTCGTCGAGCAGCCGTACATGACCCGCTTCTACACCACGCTGAGCGCGAGCGAGATGACGGTGGATCCGCTGTTTGCCTTCAACCCAGACCTGCTCGCTTCTGCAGAGCCAGCTCGGCTCGGCGTCTGGGGCAGGCACGGGCGCCCCACCGCTCCAGATGCACTCGAGTGGCGCCTGCAGCTTTGGCGGGGGGGGGGGTGGGCTCTAGCCGTGGCGGGGCGATCAGAGCTCGCGCCCTCCTTCAGATGTCGTCGGGTTGGCACGAGCCAGCTCTACGGCGCGCTGGTTCTCGTGTCGGCGCGTGAGGTAGGCAGACTTCAGGCTGGGGTCGCTGATCTTGTCCGCTCGGAGCCTTATCTCTGCGAGCGCCTCGCCGAGCACACCTTCGCCCTCCTCGCGGTAGCCCGCACCGAGCAGCGCCTCGGCGGCGGAGACTCGGAACAGCACCGCCGTGTTGACGGGACCTTCGAGCCGAGCGAGCCAGGCGAGGTCCTGCCGCGCGATCACGCAGGCTTCCTCATAGCGTCCTTGCCTGGCCAACGCCTGCAACTGGTACGCGCACGCCATGAGCCCGTAAGGCGCCATGTTGGTGAGGCCCGCGCGGGCCTGACGCGCCTCGGCCTCGGCGGCTACCCAATCTTCTCGAATCAAGGCGACGCGGGCGACGACCGTGCGGGAGACGGCCTCGAACAGCGGGTTGTCACCTCGCAGGACCATGACCCACGCGCATTCTTCCGCCTCCGCTTGTTTGGCTGGATCCAGTTGGTCCGCGAGCGCCACGCTCAGATACCAGGCGGCGAGCGCCGCGTGGTAGTCGTCGTGAATTTGTTGAGCGATAGCTCTGCCCTTGCGCGCGGCAGCCTCGCTCCGCTCGAGCTCGCCGAAACCCCACCAGACGTAGGATTGGATGATGTGCGCCAAGCTCAAGCGGTAGAGCACCTGCGTCTGCGAGAGGTCCCGGATGGCTTGCTCGGATAGGGACAGGGCGAGCGGCATGTCGGTCCCCAAGATGCAGCTGAACACGCTGCGCCACAGCCGAGCATAACCGCGTGCCGCCACGTCCGGCTCGGACACCGCGCTGCCCAGTTGGTCGATGAATTCCAGGCAGCGACGGCCGCGTGCATGTGCTGCGGAGACGGCGTATCCGAGCAGCTGCGAGTGGAGCGCGCGGATATACGCCGCCCGCGCCTCGGGTGGGGGCTCGATGGCGAGCAAGTCATCGGCCAGCTCGCGCGATTTGTCGAGCTTGCCCACGTTGGGTAAGACCTGCATGAGCTTCTCGACGGTGGCACACCACCACGCGCTCCCCCGCGGCAAGCGCGACAGCGCCGAGACGCCGAGCTCCGCCGCCTTGGGCCACTGCCCCATGCTGTAGAACGCGGAAGATTGCACGCTTTCCAGGACGCCGAGCGTTTGGCCCTCGGCGCCACAGGCCACGCCTTTACGCGCACGGGCTAGCGCTTCACCGAAGTCGTACTGACCCAGGGATTGCTCCGCGGCGCGCGCATAGAACACAATGGCGCGCTTTCGATCGCCGCCTTCTTCGGCATGATGCGCGAGCACGACTCCATCCGTTTCCCCCTTGGCCTCGAGCCAGGCGCCGGCCTCGACGTGGCCAGCTCGCCTGTCTGGCTCGGCGAGCAGCCCATAAGCGGCGTCGCACACCAGCGCGTGTCGAAAGCAATACTCGACCTCGGCCGGAAATCGACTGACCCTGCTGCGTTCGATCAGCTCCGTATCCACCAGCTTGGAGAGCTGCTCGCCTGCGTCGTCGATGCCGCCCCAGGCGGCGGCGACTCGCGCCACCCCGCCTCGCCAGAAGCGTTCGCCAAACAGGCTGGCGGAGCGCAACGCCAGCCGCGCCTCTGGAGAAAGTCGCGACAGCCGGGCCTGCAACATGGCGAGCACCGTCTCTGGCACGTCGCCGCCCTTGCCCTCGGCGGCCGCCCGGATCAGCTCTTCGAGGAACAAGGCGTTGCCCGCTGCCAATCGCACGATGCGGTTCGAGGCTTGTGTGTCGACCGAGGACCCGAGCACGCCTCTGACCAAGAGCTCGCTCGCTTTATGGCTGAGCACGCTCAATGATAGCGAGAGCGCTCGTTGTCCGAAGAACAGCTTCGGAAAGATCTCTTCCGCCTCCGGGCGACCGAGCGCCAGGATGGCCAGTGGCGCTTGTTCGAGGTTGCGAAGCGCGGCCTCGAGCAGCTTGAGGGTCAAGGCGTCCGCCCACTGCACGTCTTCCAGGACGAACACCACGGGGTGCGCTTGGCACTCGGCCGATAACCAGTCGAGGAAGGCCATCGTGATCTGCTCACTCATCACGCGATGGTCGCCTCGCGCCGCCTGCAGAGGGGGGCTCGGCTCCGCCGGGAACGGCACGCCGCAGAGCTCGCCGAGGAACTCGCTCACGCGCTCGACCTGCGACGCATCGAGGTGCCGGCAAAGCGCGACCAGCGCGGCCCGCGCGCGCGCCGGATCGTCTTCGGCTCGAATGCCGGCGTGCCTGCGTAGAGCGTCGCTGACGAGCACGTAGGGTGAGCCCGCGCTCAGCGGCTCACCAAATCCGATCAAGGACACGCCTCCGGGATTGCCCTCACGGAGGCGCCTCGAGAGCTCGTGTCGGAGCCGCGATTTGCCGATGCCGGGCGGGCCGAGGATCACGGCGACCTTCGGGCGCTTCTCCTCGACGGCGCTCGACATCAGCGCTTCGAGCTGCAGGAGCTCGAGCTCGCGACCGACGCAGGGCGTCGGCTTGCCGAGCAACGGGCGACTCTCGTCGAGATTCTGCTTCTCGCCGATCAACAGGTAGCTACCGTCGCGCAACGCCGTAATAAAGCGCCCTTCGAGCAGGCCAGCGGTGACGGTGTCGACGCGGATGCCGTCGGCGCCGGCGGCGACGAGCTCTGAGACGGCGCGATCGACCGCGTCACCGACCCGCAAGCTGCGCCGCAGCGCCGCGCGCCCGGTGGCCACCGCGATGCGAGCCTCTGGCAATAGCTCACGCAAGTACAGGGCGCAGCTCGCGGCGATGCGTGCCTGGTCGGTCGCGCTGTTCTGCGGCAGCACGGTCGCCAAGAGCGAGCCGTCGGCGAGGCGCTCGATCGGACAATTGAAGCGATTCAATGCGCTCTGTATCGACGCAAAGCGATCGAGCGGGCGTATTCCCCCGAAAGGCGTCTCCACCAACGTGGCCAGCACCACGCTCACCAAGACCTGATCACCAAAGTCTCGCTCCTTCGAGGCCCTGGCTTGGGGCACGCCGGGGGTCGACGCGCCGACGGCGGGGAGCGCCAGGAGCTCGGCGAGCAGCGCGGCCCCGTCGGGAGGTCGACGCGCCGGCTCTTTGGCGAGCATTCGCTGGAGCAGTTGGGCCCAGTCTGCGGGCACGGCAGGGCACAGGGCTTCGACCGGCTCTGGGTGGTCAAACAGAATGCGGGCCAGGACGCCGACCAGCTGCGGCGCGTCGAAGGGATGCTTGCCCGTCAGGCACTCGTAAAAGATGCAACCGAGCGCGAAGATGTCCGCCGCCGGCGAGATCGCGCTGGCGCTCCCGGCCTGTTCGGGGGCCATGTAGTGGGGCGTGCCGATGATGGCCCTGCTGCCGGTCAGGCGCGTGGAGCTCTCGACTTGTCGTGCGATTCCAAAGTCGAGCAACACGAGGTCGGCGGCGTGCCCGCCGCGCAGGAAGAGATTGCCGGGCTTGAGGTCGCGATGAACGATGCCGTGGCCGTGCACGGCAGCGATGGCCTCCGCGCTGGCAGAGAGCACGTGCAAGCTGTCTTGCATGGACAGGGGGCCACGACGCAGGGTAGCGCGCAGATCTTCGCCCGCCAGCCACTGCATGGCCAGGAAGGCGCGCCCGTCGGCAGCCACGCCATGGCTCAGATGCCGGACGATGCGCGGGTGATCGAGCGCCTCCAGCACGTTGATCTCGCGAGCGAAGCGCTCATTTTGCTCGAGATCTTCGATCGGAGCCAGCGCGAGCTTGAGCGCGACGGTGTCGCGGGTCAGGCGATCGAGAGCGCGATAGACGACGCCCATTCCCCCCTGTTCTACCAACTGTGTGATCTCGAATCGGTCGGCGATGACGCTTCCCTGGGCGAGGTTGACGGGCTTCTTCAGGATGTCGCCCACCGCTCGTGCCACGCTGTCGAGGCCGCCCGAACCGGGCCGCGTCCGGGCGACGACGAGCCTCGACTCGTCGTCGAGGACCAGCTCGACGGCGTGTTCGCTGCCCGAGCGTCGCTCCACGACGTGAGCGACCGCGGCCAGCGACACGTTCCGCCGGCGCGCGGCGCGCACCGGGCCGCTCCGCGAGATCACGAGCGTGCCAGCGACTCGATCAAAACGGTACGCGGTGGTCCGCCAACCCCACAACAGCGCGAGCAGCACCAACAGCGCCAGGCCGACCAACACTGAGCGCGGGCTCGGGGAGGCCAGGTATGGGGCCATCAGCGCCGGAACGGACGCCGCGTCGTCCAGCGCCAGGATCGACACCAGCGCGACGAGCGGCCAGGCGCCGGTGGCAAACCTGTACCACGTGCTGGGCCCCTCGGAGACGACGAGGAGGTCCGGGGCCCGCGCGACGTCGATCATCGAAGCCTACGTCACCGGACAACAGATTGTGTGTCAACGCCGCATCCCTACCCAATGGGCAGGCGCAGCGGTGCAACAGCCCGGTCTGGTGCGGGCAGGCGGCCGGGGTGCGGATAATTTGTTGCGAGTCGAGGTCGGGTCGACCTCGCGCTCTCGAAGGGGTCGTGCGGGCTTGCTGGGCCGAGTCACGTAGCCCTGGCGTGCGAAGGTGTCAGGGTGGTGTCGAGGGCACCGGCATGGCGGCCTGTGGAGAGGTTACGGCATCTGCATGGGCCTACTTTGCCACGCAAGGCGCGCTCCCGTAGGCTTATGACATGTGTGATCCAGATCCGATCCCGCTGCCACGAAGGTGCCCGGTCTGAGCTCCTACCGGCTGCGAGCACTTGGCCTCGGCGCGTCGGACGACTGCGCCTCCACCGCGGCCGCTCCGGTCACGCGGGAGCTGGGCTTGGACGGCGAAGAGTATCGCCTCTTGGTCGATCACGCGCCGACGCTCGTGTGGCGAGCCGGGCTGGACGGCAAATGCAATTACCACAACGCTCGTTGGCTGGCCTTCACGGGAGAACGACCCCAGCCGAGATATGGAGAGGCTTGGACCAGGGTTGGCGCGTGCAGTGCCTTACGAGGACAGCCGCGGGCAGTTTGCGGGTTTCATCGCCAGCGCCGTGGACGTGGAAGAGCGACCGCCTCGCGCGTTGTGCAACCGCGCCAACGAATTCTTCGAGATGTCGACTTGTAAGGATGGCACCGCCAACGCCTATATCGAGAAGCCCTTTAATCCGCAGCACGTGCGAGATATTGTCGAGCGAGCGGTCAGTCCAGGGGCGCGCCTCGGGGCGGTCTAGCTGATCGTCGCCGATCGGAGGTCGTCTCGCTGGCGGCTCTGTGCTACCTGGGCCCGCTTCCGACGAGCGGTTTTCATCATGTACCCGACGCCTCAGACCATCTCAGAATGCATCCGCGTGCTCGAGGCGCTCGTGGAGCAGCCCGGCGCGCTCGCGGCCGTGGACCACGCGACGCGCGACCGGTTGGTGATGGCCGCCGGCCGTCTCTCGCGCCCGAACCGCACGGAACGGAGGGCGTTGTCGCGAGCGGTGAACAAGCATCAAAAGGGCGCGCGGCGAGCGGAGGACGAAGCCCGCCTGCTTCGCACGGGCATCCGTCAGAAGCGGCTCGAGCCTGTCTTCGTCACGCCCGATCCGTTGGCGCTCGGCGAGTCCCAGGGGGGCACCTTCGAGCTGCGCGAGCGCTCGGGCGCAAGCGGCGAGGCGAGTGCAGCAGGCGGTCCGAGCGCGCAGGCATGCCCTGAGCTGAACACGCCCCGCCACTGCTATGTGTGCAAGGCTCGCTGTGAGCGCGTGCATTTTTTCTATGACCAGATGTGCGGCAGCTGCGGCGATTTCAACTACGAAAAGCGCTCCCAGACCGCCGACCTTCGCGGCCGCGTCGCGCTGATCAGCGGTGCTCGGGTCAAGATCGGCTATCAAGCGGCCATCTTGCTGCTCCGAGCGGGCGCTCGGGTAATCGTGAGCACACGCTTCCCCCGCGACGCAGCGCTGCGTTACGCGCGCGAGGTCGACTACCAACAATGGCGGGATCGGCTGCAGATCTACGGCCTCGACCTGCGTCACACGCCCAGCGTCGAGACCTTCGCGCGCCACCTGCAAAGGAGCCTCTCGGGTCTCGATTTCATAGTGCACAACGCCTGCCAAACGGTGTGGCGCCCCACGGGCTTTTACCGTCACTTGATGCACAACGAGCTCGGTCCGCTGAGCTCGCTGCCGGAAGCGGCCCGTCCGCTCGTGTCCGAATACGAAACCATGCGCGGCGACGCGCCGCGGCTCACGCTGGAGCGGCCCGGACACTCCGGGCAGAGGTCGAGCTTGCTGCCGGCTGCCGCTCTATCGCAGCTGGCTCTGGCGCCGGAGGATCTCGAGAGCGGGCCGCAGCTCTTCCCTCTGGGGCTGCTCGACGCCGATCTGCAGCAAGTCGACCTGCGCGGCGAGAACAGCTGGCGCTTGGCGCTCGACCAGGTCAGCACCGTCGAGCTGCTCGAGGTGCAGCTAGTAAACGCGATTGCTCCTTTCGTGTTGAATGCCAAGCTCCGGTCCCTGATGCTGCGCGCGCGGACGTTCGACAAACACATCGTCAACGTGTCCGCGATGGAGGGCCAATTTTATCGGCGCTTCAAGACCGACAAACACCCGCACACCAACATGGCCAAGGCCGCCTTGAACATGATGACGCGCACCTCCGCCCCCGACTACGCCAAGGATGGCATCTTCATGAACAGCGTGGACACCGGCTGGGTCACTGACGAAGACGTCGCGCACATCGCCGAACGCAAGACCCAGGAGAGCGGCTTTCACCCGCCGCTCGACATCGTCGACGGAGCCGCCCGCATCGTCGACCCCATTTTCGATGGCATGAACACGGGTCGCCACGCGTGGGGGCAGTTCCTAAAAGACTATCGACCCACCGCTTGGTAAGAGCTGCGATCGAGCGTTGCCCGGCAACGCCGTCGAAATGGGCGCATCCGCAAGCTGCCGAGCTCGGCGGGCGCCCACGCGAGCGGAGCGCGGTCGAGTCATGGCCTGCGCGTGCGCCCCTACAGCCCAGGCCGCCAGATGGATCTCGAGAGCTTGCGCGTCATCGCATGCGGGTGGAGACGATCGGGCTTTGACTCGCCGTCTGCCAGGGGACGTCGGGCCACCAACGGGCGTGCCCTCGCGAGGTTTCAGGCTCCAAGCTCTCGCCCGGTCTCGGAATGAGCACCTCCACGCCGGCGGCGTCTGCCGCGGCGACCACGCGCTCGGCAGGCTCGGTCCAGCCGTGGTACGCGAGGGCGAACAGGCCCCAATGCATGGGCAGGAGGGTGCGCCCGCGGAGCATTTGGTGGGCGCTGACCGCCTGCTCGGGGCCGATATGCCAGTCGGGCCACGCCTTGTGGTATTGGCCTGTCTCGATCATCGTGAGGTCAAAGGGGCCGAACCTCTTGCCTATGGCGTCGAGCGCAGGAAAAAGGCCGGTATCACCGGAGAAGTAGGCTCGATGTTTCGCGCCGATCAGCGCGTAGCCCGCCCATAACTTGGTGTCGTTGTCGAACAGCACTCGGCCCGAGGCATGCCGGGCGGGCGTGCACACCAGCTCTAACTCGCCGACCCTCGTCTGCTTCCACCAGTCGAGCTCGACGATTCGCCCCTCCGGCACGCCCCAGTACTCGAGGTGCGCGCCCACGCCGAGCGGGACGACGAAGGTCGTGTCGCGCCCTTTCAGCGCCTCGATGGTGCGGTAATCGAGGTGATCGTAATGATCGTGCGAGATGAGGACGGCGTCGAGCGCCGGCAGGTCGTCGAGCGCGATGCTCGGCCGATACCAACGCCGCGGGCCCACCCAGCCAAAGGGCGAGGCCCGTTCGCTCCACACGGGGTCGGTGAGGACGCGCTGGCCATCGATCTCGATCAGGAGCGAGGCGTGGCCGAACCAGGTGACGCGCAGCCCCGACGGCGGTGGTGCCTCGAATCGGTGGCGGTCGACCGGCTCAGGAGCGATCGGGCTCGACGGGCTGGTGTGCTCGCTCGCGTGGAATAGCCCGGTGAGCGCCCCCCACAAATCATTGGTCAGCGGCTGCGGGTTTTGGAAGCGGCCGTCAGCCCACTGGGGTGAGCGTTCCATCCGGGCACGGCGAGCGCCCTCGGCGCGGTGACCAAAGGCTCTCCAGCCTGTAGCCACGAGCCCAAGCACAACGAGCGTGAGCAGTAGAGCGACCGCTAGAGCCGCTCGACAGAGCCTCTGCCGCCGTGTGGGCGCCGTCACTTCGGCTCCGCGAGCGGTAGGCATAGGGCGCGCACGGCTACGCTCATGCTGTCTACGAACCCCTCCCGTGTGGCGCTCGCGTACTTTAGCCCGCGCGCGGTGGCATTTAACGTGCTCGCGAGTTGCCGTGCGCGTAGCCCCGCCGGTTTGTAGGCCGCGCCGAGCCCGCTGCTCCGAACGTATTTCGCCACCAGCTCCACGAACCGTTTGTCGTATTCACGGAGCAGGGGACCCACCAGCTCGTCGCTCACTTCGGCCAGGTCGGATACGCCGGGGCCGACCCACCCGACATAGCGGCCCACCCACTCGTCAAAGGCGCCGACCAGCTTGCTCGCGACCGGGGCGGCCGATGCGGCATTCAGCCGGGCTTCCGCCGCCGAGAACGAGCTCTCCAGCGCGTAGTCCACCGTGGCGCGAAACAGGTCGTCCTTCGTCGAAAAGTGCAGGTAAAGACCTTGCCGCGAGACGCTCGCCGCGCGCGCCACCTCGTCCATCGACGTCTTACGGAATCCGAAGCGCATAAACACAGTGAGCGCGGCCTCCAGCAGCCTCCGACGACGCGGATCGCTGGCTTGGGGGGAGGCGCCAGCAGGCACGGCGACATTGGTCGAACTTGACAATTTAGGCACTTGTTGTAAACACAGTACCACTCGACGGAGCGAAAGGCAATCATGATGGACGCGGCAGGGCGGCGGGCAGGGCGGCGCCTCGAGCGCAAGCAGGCATCGGCTCAGTTTGCCGATGGTCGGTTTTCTAATCCGAGCGGGCTCGGGCCAGAGCTACGAGGCAAGAAGCTCCCGGTGCTCGGCGAGTACTTCTTCGGCGGGGGGCAGCGGCAGCCACCTGGCCCGCTGCCGATAGAGCGCCCCCACGAGCTGTGGCAGCAGCCTGCGGCCACGGGTCTGCGTGCCACCTGGCTGGGCCACAGCACGGTCCTGCTCGAGCTCGACGGGCGGCGCGTGCTCCTGGATCCGGTGTTTGGCGAGCGTGCATCCCCCGTCAGCTTCGCCGGGCCGAGGCGCTTTCATGGCCCGCCCGTAGCGCTCGGGGAGCTGCCGGCGCTGGATGTGGTGCTCTTGTCACATGATCACTACGACCACCTGTGTCGCTCGACGATGCAGGCCTTGGCTCGGACGCGCGTGCCCATCGTCACGGCTCTGGGCGTGGGTCAGCACCTCGAGCGCTTCGGCGTCGACCCGGCCTGCATCACCGAGCTCGACTGGCAAGAGAGCGCGGAGGTTGGCGGCCTGCATTTTACTGCCACCCCAGCTCAGCACTTCTCGGGCCGGGGCCTGGGCGGTCGCAACCAGACCTTGTGGGCCTCCTGGGTCATCGCGGCAGAGCGCCGCAAGGTCTTCTTTTCTGGTGACACCGGGCTCACGCGACAGTTCGAAGCCATCGGCCGCACTCATGGGCCTTTCGATCTCACGCTGCTCGAGGTGGGGGCCTATCACCCCGCCTGGGGATCCATACATCTCGGCCCGGAGAACGCGCTCACGGCCTTCGAGATGTTGGGCGGGGGCACGCTCTTGCCCGTGCACTGGGGCACGTTCAACCTGGCCCTCCACGATTGGGACGAGCCTGCGGAGGCGCTGTTGAAGTTGGCGGCGGAACGCGGCGCCCGCATCTTGACGCCGAAGCTCGGCGCCGCGTTCGAGCCCGAGCACGTCGAAGGCCCTTCACCGTGGTGGCGTGACGTCGGCGTCCCGGCGCAGGAGCGCCGCTCGATCCTGGCGCCCGGTTAATGCGCTGATCCCTGCAGTAGCGCGCTTTCGACTCGCTTTGCGTGTTTGCCGGGCGCAGTGACCGGGCTGGCCCGGGCAGAGCGGCTCCACGCCCCTCGCGCTCAGCTCGGCAGATTAAAGATCCTTTGCCGAATCGACGGGGGTGGCGCGGTTGTCGGCAACGCATCACCGAGGTACGCTGAGCGTCGGGGACGAGGGAAAGGGCAGAGGGGTGGACGTGACGTCGACTATGAAATTCGACCGGGTTGGGTCAACCATGGTGCTCGTGTGCGATCACCGCGATCCGTCGGCCGCGGATTGGTCAACGTGGGTACGTAGCTATGTGGAGGGGGCGGTAGCCCACGGCTCGCGCGCGCTGTTCGTGGTCAGCTCCGGTGGTGGTCCCAACGCTCGTCAACGTCAGGAAGTGCTGGCCGCGCTCGCGACCCATCTCGGCAGCAGCGCGTCCATGATCAAGACGGCGGTGTGCACCGACTCTGTCGTTGCTCGGGGCATCGGCAAGGCGGTGGCGTGGATGGTGGGGGAGCGAGCGCTGCAAAGCTTCGGCTTTGACGAGCGCGCCGAGGCGCTGGCTTTCCTCGAGGTCCCTATGCAGCAGCGAGCCAAGATCGCCCTGACCGCCCGGCGCTTCGAAAGGGAGCTCTCGGCCTCGGTGCACCTGCCGTTTCCACCGAGCCGGCCGCGCACGCGTTCACGGCGGCCCGATGCCGGTTGAGGTGGCCCGCCCTGATCGGTGCACGGTGCCCCACGTGCGGGGGCCGGGCAGCGCTGCATGCGGACAAGGGGCGACTAGCGCGTCGATTGAGCCGAGCGTTGCGGCTTCACTTCGCTGAAGAAGGGCGCGTGGCGTGCGGCGGTGCCTAGCTTGCGCACGGCGGTGGGGTCGGAGAGGATGACGTTGAGCTCGAGCACTTCGCACTCGCCCTGGCTCTCCACGTTTACCGTGACCTGGTCCAGGTCAATTTTCTCGTACTTGGCGAGCACCTGCAAGAGCTCCTGGCGGAGCGCCGGTAGGTAGGTGAGCTTGCCCTTGCAGCGGCCTTCGCGCGCCACGATGATCGACAGTCGGTCCTTCGCCAAGTTGGCGGAGCCCGGGTTAGACCGGCGAAAATAGTCCAACAACGCCATGCTCATCACCCTGCCGCCGCGATGGGCGCCTCGCTGCTCGTGCCGAACATGCGGCTGAAGAAGCCGCGCTTGGGTGCGTCGAGGAAGCGCTGCGGGCGCTCTTCCCCGAGGAAACGCCCCACGACATCGAGATAGGCCTGAGCCGCGTCACTCGTGGGATCGAGGATGATCGGAACGCCGGCGTTCGAGGACTGGAGGACGGACGCTGACTCTGGGATCGCACCGAGGAACTCGATACCGAGCAGATCGATGACGTCCTTGTGGGAGAGCATCTCGCCTTTGGCTACGCGCGCCGGCGAGTAGCGGGTCAAGAGCAGCTGCGTCTTGACGGGCTCGAGCCCCTGCTCGGCGCGATGGGTCTTGGCGTCGAGCAGCCCGAGGATGCGGTCCGAGTCGCGCACGGAGGAGACCTCCGCGTTGGTCACCACGATGGCGTGGTCGGCGTAGTACATCGCCATGGTTGCGCCGTGCTCGATGCCGGCCGGTGAATCACAGATGATATACTCGAAGCCTGCCTTCTTGAGGCCCTCGATCACGCCCTCCACTCCAACGCGGCTGAGCGCGTCCTTGTCTCGGGTCTGAGACGCCGGCAGGATGAAGAGGTTTTCGAGGCGTTTGTCCTTGATGGCGGCCTGGCGCAGCGTCGCTTCGCCGCGAATCACGTTGATGAGATCGTAAACGACCCGGCGTTCACAGCCCATCACGAGATCCAGATTGCGCAGACCCACGTCGAAGTCGATGGCCACGGTGCGAAAGCCCATCGACGCGAGACCTGCCGCCAAGTTTGCGGACGTCGTGGTCTTGCCCACGCCGCCTTTGCCTGAAGTGACTACGACTACCTTTGCCAAAGTTTCTGTCCTCGCTCGAGTTGACTCGCTAGGGCAGCCTCGAGAGCGACAATGCTCCCGCGGCTCGTGCTCCAACCGGGATTGGCCCGTGAGCCACGAGATTGGCCTTATAGAGTCTGGCAACGCTTGGCCAACTTTTGGTGATCGTTTTTGCGCGTCGCGACAGTTGGCTCGGGACCTTAGAGCGTGGTGATCACCAGGCTCTCCTCTTCGAGGTGGGCCCGAGCGGGCTTGCCGCGTTGCGCTTTGGAGATCTGGTCTGCCATCAGGTATCGCCCGGCAATGGATAGAAACTCTGCCTCGAGCCCCAGGCAAAAGATGCTCACGTCCGAGTTGCCGCGAGCACCCGCCAGGGCTCGCCCGCGCAGCGGCGCATAGACGTGAATGTTACCGTCGGCGATGAGCTCGGCGCCCGAGCTCACGGGGGCGAGCACCACCAGGTCCCCGCCCACGGCGTGGATGACCTGGCCGCTTCGCACCGGCGTGCGCACGGTCAACCCTGGCAGGAGCGGGTCGAGGGGCTCGGCCAGCTCCGGCGCGCCGGCAAGAGCGGGTGAGCTCTGCCGTTCGGCGTCCCCGTTCGCCTCGCCCACGCCATCGGAGGCTGGACGCGAGGGGCGCGCCTCCGAGGCCGCGGCTTCCAGCGCCTTGCGGCCCCCCCCGCGGGTCTGCGCGAGCGCGCTCTGCAGGATGGCCCAGCCCGCGCTAACGGCCAAAACTTGTTGGCTTTCTGTGGGATTGCGCACGGCCACGGGCACCAGGTTGTGGCGCCGCAAGAGCTCTGCGAGCCGCGTCAGATCGACCCGAGCGTTTCCAAGCTCCGTGAGGTCGACGACGATCGGCGCATACAGAAAGAACTGCGGCATCTGCCGCAAATGGTCTGACAGCTGGCGTTCGACCGCGTCGAGATCCTCCGTCAGCATGTACAACAAGGTCAGCGCCGGAGCGGTTCCCTTGAGCTTGAACGCCTGCGGCTGGCGGTGAGCACCTGTGTCGTTCATTCGAGGCTCCTCGAGTTGGGGTCCGTGCGGAAGGTACTCTAGAACGTGGTTAGAACGGAAACCCGTCCTCATACCCGCGATTCGGCGATGATGGTGCTCAGGTACGAGCCCTCGGGGAACGCCGCGGGAACGGGGTGATCGGGACCCTGAAATAGCCGCTCCAGGACCAGTGCTTCGCGCCCCACGTCGCGCGCGCCGAGCGCCAAGGCACGTGCCAGCTCGGTTTGGCCGAGCGCCGCCGAGCAAGACGAGATCACCACCAATCCACCGTCGCGCGTCGCTCGGCAAGCGGCCCCCGCCAAGCGCCGCATGGCGGCCCCGGCAGGCGCTCGGGCGCTGCGTTTAGGGGCCAGCTTGGGGGGGTCGACAACCACGAGATCGAAGGACTCGCGTCCGCGCTCGAGCTCCTCGAAGGCGTCCGCTTTGACGAACTGCATACGCTCTCCGAGCCCGTTGGCTCGCGCGATGTCCGCCGCTACGCTGAGGGCGGGCCCGCTCGTGTCGACGCCCACGACCTCCGCTGCGCCACCTCTGGCAGCCGTGAGCGCCACGCTCCCGACGTAGCAGTAGGCGTCCAGCACCCGCCGGCCACGGCTGAGCTCCTCGACGCGAGCTCGCAGCGGGCGCTGATCGAAATAGAAACCGGTCTTTTGCGCCAGCGCGAGCGGGATGCGATAGCAGAGTCCGCGCTCCAGAAACTCGAACGCCGAAATGGATTCATCGCCGCGCAGCACGCCGCTGCCGACGGCGAAGCCTTCCTGCTGGGCGGTCTTCGCCGAGGTTCGATCGACGATCGCGCGGGGCTCGAGCAGGCGCTCGAGGATCTCGAGGATCTCGCTTTGACGCCGCACGAGACCGATGGTTCCCCATTGCACGACGAGGGCGTCGCCGAGCTTATCGACGATGAGGCCCGGCAGCCCGTCGCCCTCTGCATGCACGCAGCGGAAGCCGCTGGTCTCCGCGCTCGGCAGGCCGCGAGCTGCGCGCCGCGCCATGGCGAGCCGGATGCGTCGCTCGAACAGCGCCGCGTCCACCGCCTGCTCTGGGTCACGAGTAAACAGCCGTACGGCGATCGCCGAGCGCGGAGAATACAGCCCGCGGCCCAGGGGCTCCCCTTTGGGATCGCAGACCAGCACCTCGTCACCCGGCTCCGGCCTGCCGTCGATCTTGGCGATGGCCTGGGCAAACACCCACGGGTGCCCGGCCCAGACGGGCTGGATATGGCCTGGCTTGAGGCTGACGCGAGCGATCGGAGCGGTCATTTCTCGGACTTTAGTACGAGAGAGCCGGGCGAGGTCGCCTGGTTTCTGGCGCTCTCGCAGGGGTGAGCGCCAGCGTCGCCGGGGTCCAGCTCCGGCCTACGCGGCGCTTGACAGGGTCCGCTCGAGCGGAGATGGACTCCCGCGCGCACGGATCCTCACCCGACGCGCAAACAGCCCACATGTCCCGAGAAGACGCAGACGAGTCCGCTGGCATCATCGCCTGGTTGCGTGAGCACGCGCTCGCTCTGCTGGCCTCCTTGCTGTTCGCGGGCGCGTTCGTGTGGCTGCTCGAGAGAGGGGCGCTGCCCGTCGTCCCACCCCATGACGCGTGGGGCTCGGTGAAGGGCTGGGCAGTTGCCTGTTATGTCGTGCTCTTCGTGCTCGTGCATCTGGTCCGCTGTTCGCGTTGGGGATTTCTGGTGTCCCAGGCGCGCCGCCCAACGCTCGGCTTGACATTGGGGATCGGGCTAGTGGGCTACGCGGCGCTGGTGCTGCTGCCGTTCCGGCTGGGCGAAGCGGCTCGCCCGGCGCTCATGCATTCACGCGCCAAGCTGCCGCTCGGTACGTCTGCCGGGGTGGTGGGCGCCGAGCGCATCCTGGACGGCCTGGTGTTGAGCTCGGTATTGCTCGTGGCGCTGCTCGGCGCGAGGCTAGTGAGCCCGTTGCCCGACCACATCGGCCAATTGCCGGTCCCGGCCGCGATCATCCCCGGACTAGCGTGGGCCGGCGTGGCCGTGTTTGGCGCGCTGTCGCTCGGTATGGTCGCGTTTTTTCTGTGGCAGGAGCCTTTTAGGCGGTTGATCGAGTCCCTGTTGGGTCGGGTCGCACCGCGCCTGGCCAGTCGTTTGGCCCTGGCTGCGGGGAGCGTGGCAGACGGGCTGCGATTCCTGAGGGATCGGTCCTCCGCGCCCGCCTTCGCCCTGCTGACCTTTATCTATTGGGCGCTCAATATGCTCGGGATGTGGCTGCTGCTCTGGGGCGCAGGCCTGCCCTCGGCGACCCTCGGCGAAGCCAGCGTGATCCTGGGTGTCTTGGGCCTCGGACTGGTCGTCCCCAACGCCCCTGGGTTTTTTGGAACCTTCCAGATTTCGGCCTACTCGGCCATGGTCTTGTTCTACCCGCTCGATGACGTGACCCGAGAGGGTGCCGCGTTCGTCTTCCTCCTGTACGCAGTGCAGATGAGCATCATCCTGGGTGCGGGCGGCATCGCCTTGTTCCTCGGGTTGCGTCGCAGGCATGAACTACCGGCGAGTGCGTGGCGTGGCGGGCGCCCGGTCGATTGATGGATGGCGCGACCGGCGTTGAAGATAGGGCCGAGCGCAAGTGTCGCGTGAAGTGTCGATTGAAGAACGTCGCGAAATAACTCGCAAGTGGCGGCGTCATGTGAGAGCTTGCGCCTTCTGGTTCCAGGAGCAGCTCTCGTTGATTCTGCGCACCTAGTCCCGCAAGTCGCGGGGCAATCGGAGCATGCCTTTTGCGCTAAGCGTTGCCCGAAGTATTACGAGGCGCAACGAAGGTAAACCAGAGCTCATGAACAACAAGCTCTTCGTAGGGAATCTGAGCTACTCCACGGGCGAAGCCCAGCTGCGCCAGGCATTTGAGCCGTTCGGAGCACTGCGTTCGGTCTCGATCATCACCGATCGCATGACGGGTCAACCCCGCGGCTTCGGTTTTGTCGAGTACGAAAATGCGGACGACGCCCAGCGCGCTATCGAATCGCTCGATGGTCGTGAGGTCGATGGTCGCACCTTGAACGTTAACGTCGCGCGTGAGCGTCAGGCAACGCCCCGCTTCGGCGGCGGCGATGAGGGCGGGTCGCGGCGCGGTGGAGGCGGTGGAGGCGGTGGTGGTGGAGGCGGTGGAGGCGGTGGCGACCGAGGCGGCGGGGGTGGTGGTAAGGGAGGTCGCGGGGCCAACCGCTGGTGAAAGCTCGTCCTTCTTTCGAGAAGCGGCGCAAAGAGATGCAGCGCCAAGAGAAGAACCGCGACAAGGCGGAGCGCCGCAAGACGCGCAAGGAAGACCGCTCGAAGCCGGCCGAGCCGGGCGCGTCTGACGTCGATCCGGACACGGCACACATCGTGTGGGGGCCTCAACCCGATCACGCGGCAGACGGAGGGGCTTCCAGCAAGGAAGTCGCCTCCGGGGCACGGGATCCTCGGAAGGGCGACGATGGATTGTCGAGTAAGGACGACGTTGGTGGCTCTCGGCAATGAAGAATTGAGTGCCGCTGCCCGAGGCCGTGCAGAGGTCGTCGGGCGAAGTTGGGCTACGGAGTTGCGCGCGGCCATTCTGCAGGAAAAACGCCGCGCGTGCGGTGGGTGGCCGGGCACGTTGAGCGAGGCGAGAGCGCATGTTGCGGTCTCGCTGCTCCCCTGGTTGAAAACTCATGGTCAACCCGTGTTCACCTCGCAGCAATGTGAAGGTGCAGCTCGGTTGGTCTATGCCAGTGCACGTAGTCTTTGGATGGAGAATCGCGAAGCCGAGGAGGGACCCTGAGCATGAGAGGCTGGCAGAATCGCCGCACTGCGCGCACCGATCGCTGGAAGCGCGAGAATGACGCGCCTCGGCTCAAAGACGAGGTGCCGAAGCTACAAACCGTTCGAATGAACCTCGAAGAGTACAGCGGCGGGCACAGCGTCGCCGGGACGAGTCGCATCCAACACGTGGTCGTGGCGCAAGCGTCGTCGCGGTTCGAAATTCCATGTGGCGACAGCAAATGCGAAGAGGGTGGGCACGACATCACGCGCGATGCGCTCGCGCAGCTCCGAGCGGCGCGTCCGGAGTTCGAAGGCAGCAGCGTCTGCGTCGGCCACGTCGGTGAACGGCCCTGTGAGCGCCAACTCAAGTACTCGGTCCAGGCCAAGTACGACCCGTGATCGAGGGTCGGCGACCGCGCCAGCTCGGTCGTTGCCTCTCCTGCCCTGGCGCCGCACGGCGGCGCTGATGGGGTAGATTTGACGTAACCAGGGCCCTTCGAGCGGCGGGCCGCCGCTTCGGCCCGAGGGGTGAGCTAGCAGGTCTAAACCGGCGTGCTCCGAGGTCGTAGTGTTCGGTGAACGCCCGACATGGCACCCCCTACCATCGGTCTATTGATCGACTGGCTCGACAATGACTACGCGAGCTCGCTGGCGTTCGCGTTTCACGAGGAGGTGTGCGGCCGGGGCATGCGATTTCTGTGCTTCGTCGGACACGGCCTCACGCCTGCGGGTGCGACAGAAGACGGTAGCAACATCGCCTATCGCTTGGCGAGCACGCGAGTCCTCGATGCGCTCGTGGTCATGTCCCTTGGGGCGCGCTGCTCGGTCGAAGACCAGACGCGTTACATCGAGCGCTTTCGGCCGTTGCCCATGTGCACGCTGGTCATGCCCAGCGCGGGGATCCCGCTCGTATCGGTCGACAACGCCGCCGGGATGCGAGAGGCCGTCGAGCACCTGATCGTCGTACATGGCAAGCGTCGCATCGCTTTCGTGCGTGGTCCCTTCGGGATCCCGGACGCGGATTTGCGTTACCGAGGTTACCTGGACGCTCTGGCCGCTCACGCCATCGAGCTCGACGAGGCCCTGGTGGTGTTGGGAGACTTTACCCGGGAGTCCGGCCGCGATGCCGTGACGCTGCTGATGGACGGGCGGCATGTCGCGTTCGACGCGCTCGTGGCCGCTAACGACGGGATGGCGTCCGGGGCCATGCGGGAGCTCGCCGAACGCGACGTCCACGTGCCGCGGGACGTCGGTGTTTGCGGCTTCGACGACGTCGAAGACTCGCGCTTCTCCGATCCGCCGATCAGCTCGGTACGTCAGCCGTGGCGGACCCGCGCGAGGGCGGCGGTCGATATTCTCGAGGCGTTGCTCGCGGGGAAACCGGCCAGCGACCAGCTGATTGCCGCGGAGTTCGTGCCGCGTGCGTCATGCGGCTGCACCGCGAGCTTCGAAGCCGTCGACCAGCCGCCGGTGGGAGGCATCTTGCGTCGAGTGGCGAACTGGGATTGGCGCAAAGCTGCGGCTGCCGACCTGGTTCGAGTGCTGATGCTCCGCGGCCTCGAGCTCGGGGACGCGCCGGCGCGGGCACTTCTCGAGTGTTACTGGGAGGAGATCAACGGCGAGCGCGAGGGCGGTTTCATGTTGCTCCTCGAGCAGGAGCTCTCCGAGCGGCTCATCGAGCGCTCCAGCTTGTCCGCGTGGTACTACGGCTTGGCTCGCTTGCGCTTGGACGTGCTGGGTCGGCTCGATCCGAGCAGCGTCGGCCGCGCCAAGGCGGAGACCTTGATCCACTCGGCGATCGAGCGCGTGAGCTACGCCGCGGAGCGGCAGCAGGCGCTGCGTCGGCTCGCCTTTGAGCGCCAGGGTAGGCTCTTGGTCTTGGCGGGACAGGCCACGAGCACGGCCTTCGACACCGACAGCATCAACGCTCTATTGAAACAGCAGCTCCCCGAGCTCGGAGTGCCGAGTTTTTACGTGGCGCAGTACGATGCCGCTTCACTCGAGCCCGATCTCCCCAGGCGTTCGCGCATCGTCATCGCAGAGATGGGGAACGCGGGCCGACCTCCGCCGGTGGATCTGGAGTTCGACACCGCGGAGCTGCTGCCGGCGGGCGTTTGGCCCGAGCGGCACGAGCTCGGCTTTGTGATCGAGGCGCTGCACTTCCAGGATGAGCGGCTTGGATTCGTCTTGTTTCAGATCGGTCCGCGCCAGGGCGCGATCTACATGGCCCTGCGGGAGCAGCTCAGCGCAGCTCTGAAGGGGGCGGGGCTCGTCAAACAGGTCGCGCAGCGTGCCATGCAACGCGAACAGGCCGAAAGAGCGCGCATGCAGGAAGAGCTCAGCATCGCTCGGCGCGTCCAGGTCTCGATCCTCCCGACGCGCTGGCAAGTCCAGGGGCTGGACGTCTCCGCAGCGATGTTGCCAGGCCAGCTGCCGGGTGCCGACTACTTCGACATCCGCCCCGATGAATCCGGGGCTTGGCTGGCGGTCGGCAGTGCCCGAGGGGGCGGCCTCGGACCGGGGCTGATCATTCCCATGTTGCAGAGCATCGTCGCTTCGCTGTGTCAGGGCCGCGCGCGTACCGAGCCGCTCGATCTGCTCCGGACCGCCCTGGAGGTGCTTCGGGAGAACGTCGAAGTTCGAATGCGGCAGCGGCAGTACGTCAACTTGCTCGTGGCGCGCTACCTTCGGAACGGCCGCATTCAGTTCGCCGGCGACTTCGAAGGGGTGATGTTTTGCCCGTGGCATGGCTCGCCGTTTCGCCCCCCCCTGTCGCTGCTCGGTGAGAGCCCGCTGGGCGAGCCGCTGCTGGTCGGCGAGTTCCAGCTCTCTCCTCACGACTTGTTGTTGCTTTATACCCAAGGCCTGGCGCGCTCGTCCGACTTCGAGGATGCTCCGGTCGGGGACGAAGGCATCGGTCGAGAGCTAGAGAGAAACCGTGCCAGCCCGGTGGACAAGATCCGGGACGACATGCTCAGCACCGTGCAGCGCTGGTCTGGCAAGCGGGCGGATTTGTCTGTGATCGTGGGCCGGCGTCTGGGGCCCGGCTGAGCCATGGTCTCCACGGTCCAGAGCGCCGCGCCAGGCGCCCGCGCGCGCCTCCGCGTGGGCTTGCTCGTCGAGTCCTTGTCGGACCGCTTCTGGCACGAGATCGTCCTCAACGTGGCCATGGCAGCGCAGCGCCGCGGCGTCGATCTGTTCATCTTTATCGGCGGGACCTTGGACGCTCCGGAAATAGCGGCACGTCAGGCCAACCGCTGTTACCAGCTTGCAGGGCCGGAGTGCATCGACGCTTTGATCGTCGCTTCCCTCGGGTCATCGGCGGGGCCGGAGCGGCTGGCGCAGTACTTCGAGAGGTATCGGCCGCTCCCCATGTGCGCGCTGACGGGGATGGTCGAGAACGTAGCGAGCGTGTGCACGGACAACGTTCAAAGCATGCGCACCGCGGTCTGCCACTTGATCGAAGAGCACGGGCTGCGGCGCGTGGCGTTCATCCGCGGCCCGCGCATCAACGCCGAGGCAGAGCTGCGCTTCGAGGGGTATTGCCAGGCCCTGCACCAGCACGGCATCGCGCTCGACCCGAGCTTGGTGCTCGAGGGGGACTTTTCGGAGCAATCGGGCGGCCGCGTGATCCGGGAGCTCCAGATCCACGGTAGCGCGCCTTTCGAGGGCCTGGTGGCGGCCAACGACAGCATGGCGCTCGGCGCGCTAGCAGAGCTGTCGTTGTGCGGCGTTCGGGTGCCAGGGCAGCTGCTCGTCGTCAGTTTTGACGACGTGCCCGAAGGCCGTTGGGGGCAACCCTCCCTGACCACTGTCCGTCAGTCGCTCCCCAATTTGGCGAACGCCGCGCTCGAACAGGTCTTGCGGCAGCTCGCCGGGGAGAAGTCCGACTCGATCTTACTCATCCCCGGTGAGCTCGCGGTCAGAGAGTCCTGCGGATGCCGAACGGTGTTCGAAGCCGCGGAGGAGCACGGTCGTGCCCGGAGGAGCGGCGGCGGGAGCACGGTCCTACAGCTGGAGGCGACGTTGGCCGGTGTTCACCCGAGCGGCAGCGACGAATTGAGCAAGGATTGGCGGCGTGGGCTGGCTGAGGGCCTGGTGAGCGACTTCTCGCCGGCACACGCTGGCGAGCTGACCGAGCGCCTGGGCCAGTTGCTCTGCTCAGCGGGGGCCGCCGGGCACGAGCTCGGGGATTGGCAACGCGTCGTCTCGGCGCTGCGGGTGGCGCTCTCCCCCAGCGAACGCCATCAGAGCGAACGCGAGCTGTATCGCTCACGCGTGCTGATCGGCGAGGCCGCCGAGCGCCAGCAGGCGACGATCAGAATTCGCAGCGAGGCCATGCTGCGGCACACCATCGGGACCGGCAGCGTCGTGCTCGGCAGCTTCTCCGAGCAACGGATTTTCAACGCGCTGGCGGAGCGCTTCCCCGTCATGGGCCTGCGCTGCTGCCTGCTGTCGCTCTACGAGCCGAGCCGAGAGTGGCCGCCGTGGGAGTCACGCCTCGTGTTTGCCTATCGAGATGGCCGCCGCGTCGAGCTGCCGGCGGAAGGGCAGGTGTTTCAGACCCAGAAGCTCGCCCCCGAGGGCATGCTGCCGGACGGCCCGAGCAGCATGACCGTCGCCCCGCTCTTCTTCGCGGACAACGCGATCGGCCTCCTGCTCTTCGAGCTCGGCCCACCACAGGGGCAGATCTACGAGTGGCTGCGTGAGCAAATCAGCGTGGCCCTGGAGGGCGCGCGGCTGATTCGCCGGGTGGACGAAGAGGTGGCCGAGCGAGAGCGCGCGGAGCGTCAGCGCCTGGCGCACGAGCTCAGGCTGGCCGCTCGCATTCAAGCGTCTGTGTTGCCACAGACCTTCCAAATCGAAGGCCTGGACATCTCCGCCAGCATGCTGCCCGCGACGGAGGTGGGCGGCGACTGTTACGACGTGCTCCCGTTCGAAGGTGGGGCCTGGCTCAGCATCGGCGATGTCGCCGGCCACGGCCTGGGGCCGGGGGTCGTCATGATGATGCTGCAGAGCAGCGTCGCGGCGGTGCTCAGGGCTGCACCGGACACGTCGCCCGCGGCGGCGCTCGAGGTGGTGAACGCGGTGATGTTCGATAACGTCAAGCAGCGGCTGGCCCAACATGAGCATGCCACCTTGATGCTGGTCCGTTATCAGAGCACGGGCCGGCTCGTCTTCGCGGGCGCACATGAAGAACCGATTGTCTACCGTGCGCGTACGGGGCGGTGCGAGGTGCTGCCGGCGCCCGGGCTGTGGGTTGGGATACGGCCGGACGTGGCCAACCAGATGCCTGAAAGCGAGTGCCAGCTCGAGCCGGACGACATCCTACTGCTGTACACCGATGGCGCCGTGGAGGCGATGAACGCGCGGCGCCAACAGTACGGCGTGGAACGCCTCGCTCGTGAGCTCGAAGCCGTGCAAGAGGCGCCGGTCGAACAGATCCGGGAGCACCTTCTGCGCTCCGTGCTGCGCTTCATGGACAAGCAGAAGGACGATATCAGCTTTGTGGTCGCGCGGCAGAAGCGTGGCCCCTTCACTGTCGTCACGAAGTGAACGTTGCAGGGACGGCGCCCGTTGCCTGGCCGCGGGCGCGGCTCAATCGAAGCGGATCAACGCCTTCTGCACTCCGTCCCGGTAGCTTGCCACCGTGTCGAATGCCGCCTGCGACTCGGAGAGCGCGAAGTCGTGCGTGATCAGAGGCTCTAAATCGAGCGCGCCGCTGGCCAGGACCTCGACGGCGTCTGCCGTGCAGTCGTTCTGGCGGCGCACGTTCCGGATGCTGATTTCCTTGCGGCGCAGCAGGCTGATGTCAAACGCGACGCGATCGACTTCCGGGATGCCGACCATGACCAAAGTGCCGCCGGGCGTGAGCAGCTGAACGGATTGATCGAGCGCCGCTTGCTCGCCCGAGCAGTCGAACACGGCGTCCAGGCCGCTCGGGTGCTGGGCTAGGATCTCCTTCACCACCTCGGAACGCTCGACGTGATGCGTGCTCGAGGCGTTCAGGGCGCGCGCCATGTCCAGCCGATAGGCGAGCCTGTCGGTCACCACGCTGCTCGCGGCGCCAGCGATTTGGAGCGCGCCGAGCACACACAAGCCGATCGGCCCTGCACCGAGGATACCTACGGCCTTACCCTTGACGTCTCCGAGCAAGCGCTGCGCGTGCAGGGCGATGGCCAAAGGCTCCACCATCACGGCCGCCCCGACGGAGAGCCGCTCGGGAACCTTGAAGCAACAGCTCGCGGGCATCACCAACAGCTCGCACATGCAACCCTGCTGCTGGCCGGGGCAGCCTAGGAAGTGTTGCTCCCGACACGTATTGACGCGGCCGCTCCGGCACTGGTCGCAGCGCCCGCAAGCGATCAACGGGTCGACGGCGACGCGGTCTCCGCGCGCGAGCCCCGAAACCGCCGAGCCCACCTGCTCGACGACGGCCGTGCACTCGTGCCCCATGATCCACGGGGACGTGAGCACCTGGCTGCCGATGCGACCGGTTCGGTAGTAATGCAGATCCGAGCCGCACACGCCGACGGCCTGGGTGCGGAGCAGCACGTCCGTGGTTGCTCGCAGCTCGGGGTCGGGCACCTCGCGCGCCGAAAATTGGCCCGGAGCGGTCAGGAAAACGGCTTGCACGGCGGATTCAGCTCGGGTGTGGCTCGCTCAGCCACGCTCAAGTTGGAACCACGTCGCGCTCGGTCTTGCAGGAGAGATTGCAGCCGTCGCCGTTGATGCGGTTGCCATCGTCGCACTCCTCCTGACCGGCGTCGACCTTCCCGTCGCCGCAACGCGGGCCGGGCCCGCACGTTTCGCTGCAGCCGCCGTACGAGTTGTCATTCGTCCCGTCGTCGCACTGCTCGCCGAAAGCCGAGTCGACGACCGCGTCGCCGCAGAATGAGGGCAGGGTGCAGCCGGGTCCGCACGCCGCCGCGCTCGTGGAGTAGCGATCCAGGTTGAGGCCGTTGTCGCACGCCTCGTTGCCTTCTGGCTGCGTCGTGCCGTCCCCGCAGCGGGGCCCCGGGGTGCAGGTGGCCGAGCAGAAGCCGTAGCCGGTGCCGTTCAGGGGACCTTCGTCGCAGGTCTCGCTGCGCGTCAGCACAGCGTCGCCGCAGACCTCTTGGCACCGAGTTTTCGGCTTGTCGAAGCCGGCCAGGGTGAGCTTGAAGTTCGAGCCGCATTCGTGGCGCTCGGCGTGGAACAGCACGGCCTCGTAGACTTCGAAGAGGCGCATGCCGGTGTTTACCGGCTCGGCCCCTGTCAAGGCGCTGCCCGGCGGACCCGCGCGCGTGACGGTGGCGATCCCTGGTTCTGGGTCGCCAACCCCTGACAAGATGAACAGTCCCTCTGCTCTCTCGTGCAAGCCGCCGAGATCCAGCACCAACTGGTTGTTGATGAAGACCCAGACGTCGTCATCGCCGGAGAAAGCAAACGTCTCCCCGCCTCGGTATTCGAACACGAAGCGCGTCTCGGTCGTAAAGCTCATGTTGCGAGGGGTTGCCCCGGCGGTCGTGGGCGCGTCCGGAGCGGGAACTTCAGCGCCGACGCAGAACTCCCTGCCCTCGTAGACCGTCGCCGGGCGCGCGCCGATGACGACGGGAGCTTGCCAGCCATCACCGAGGATCGGATCGAACTGACCGTTGGGCGAGTCCACCGACTCCACCAACGAATCGAACAAGAACGACCCGTCGCCCACGGCGTTGAGCTCAAGGTTGCGCACGAGCGGCAAGTTGACTACCCGGTCTGGGTCGTTGCGGTACCATTGCGCGAAACGAGCTACCGACGTGAAGTTACCGTTCGGCGCCACCAGCACCGGCCGCCCCTCGGCATCCAGCTGCTCCTGGACCGCACCGAGCAAACCGCTGCCCTGGTACGTGTTGAAGTCGGGATGCACCTGCACGCCAGCCGCGTTCCGAGCCGTGGCTCGCGCTTGCGCCCCGCCGTCGCCGGCCGTGTCATTACCGATGAAGTCGCGATAGATCACCGGCAGCACGAAGGTCGTGCCCGCCGCGCCATCCCCGCCTTCATCGACGCACTGGAAGCCCGGCTCGATGAAGCAAAAATCATCACAGCCGTCCCCGTTTTGCAGGTTGCCGTCGTCGCACTCCTCGAACGTGTACACGAGCCCGTCACCGCACTGGGCGTCGCACTCGCTAGCGACACACACGGGCTCTTTCACGCACTGGAAGCAGCCATCGAAGGGGAAGTCGTTCGGGCCATCATCGCAGCCTTCGGTGCCCTCGGTTTCCCCGTCGCCGCACACGGTCGCGCGGCACGGCTCACCCGGTGTATCGCAGGTGAAGCCGTCCTCCAGGCCGCAGGTGTCGCTGCAACCTGGCGTCAGCGAGCCCCCGTCGTCGCAGCGCTCGAGGCCGCGGAGCAGCCCGTCGCCACACACCGGCACGCACAGCGCGCCAGCGATGGGGCAAGACCAGCCCTCCTCGGTCTGGCAGGTGGCCGAACAGCCGTCGTCAGCGAGGAGATTGGCGTCATCGCAGAGCTCCGCTCCGGACACGCGCCCATCAGCGCATTTGACGGAGGAAACGCAGGCGGCGCCCGGTGTCGGGCAGGCGAAATCCGCTTCGAGCCGACAGCTCGCCGAGCAGCCATCCCCGCCGTCGGCGTTGGCGTCGTCGCAGGTCTCGCCCGATATGACGAGGGCATCGCCGCAGATGGCCACTTGCGCACACTGCGACCCAGGGGCGGTGCAGGCGTAGCCTTGCTCCACCACCAGACAATTGGCGGAGCAACCGTCGCCAGACTCCGTGGCGCCATCATCGCACTGCTCGTCATCGTTGAGCGCCCCGTCACCGCAAAATGGCGGTGGCGGCGCTTCGACCAGCATCATGTCGCTCTCCGTCGGCACGTTGATCGGGGCGCTGGGGCTCATCGGCCCCGAGGGCGCCGGTTGCTCCGGCAGCGCGGGGTTGATGACCGAGACCTCGTCAGTGCCCTCCCTGCCGGGCGAGCAGGTGCTGAGCGCGAGGAGCGCCACCGGGGCGAACGCCGCGACGACCTCGCGAGCGTGAATGCGACCGAGGTGAGCGAGCGTCCTTCTGCTGCGGCGACTTGGAGACATGAGAACGTTCAATAACGAAAGAATCAGCACGCGGCGAGCAGCATCGGCTCCGGGCGCGGGAAATCGGCGAACGGGGGACGATTGTGCAACGATAATGGTAAATTGCGAGCCTTACCCTGGCTGCGGCGAGGGGTCGGAGCGGGCAGGCCTGGAGGCACTGGACGGGTGCATCGAAACGGCACGCCGAGCGAGCTCGCCGGAGAGAGCCGCTCGCAAAAGGGGACCTCGAGCGCGGGGTATTCGCTGATCGCAGCCGCAGGCCAGAGCGCAATCCGCCTGCAATTGGCGCAACCGCCGTGACCATTGTCATCGGTGTCCCGCTGACCAAGGGGCTAGGCTCCGCGTGTCTCAGCGCCGAGCGCACGACAGATGCAAAATCAGATTTTGACCGAGTCCGACGTCGAACGTTTCATCGAGCGAGGGTACGTGCGGATCCCGGGCTGCTTCAGCCGCGAGCTCGCGCGGGACTGGACGGCCCGCGCCTGCGAGCGGTTGTTCTGCTCAATCGATGACCCCGCGAGTTGGCCAGGTGGGCGCATGCGCCCTCCGGAGTCGCAGCGCGTCAGCTTCGAGAGCATCGCACCCAAGGCCTGGCAAGCCGCGTGTGAGCTCGTCGGCGGCGCCGACCGCGTGCTCTTGCCCTGCACCTGGGGGGACGGCTTCATCATCAACTTTGGTCGCCAGCCGGAGCTCGATTGGCATCCGCCCTCGGGCACCCCGAGGAGCTGGCAGAATTGGCATAAGGACGGCGACTTTTTTCGGCATTTCCTCGACTCTCCCGAGCAGGGGCTGCTGGTGATCGGGGTATTTTCCGAGATCGAGCCGCGGGGCGGCGGTACTTTCCTCGCCTGCGACTCCGTGGGACACGTCGCGCGCCACCTCGCTGCGCACCCCGAGGGCTTGCTCCCGCGTGGCATGCCGGCGGCGGAGATCGTGACCCAGTGCCACGACTTCTCGGAGGCGACGGGAAACATCGGCGACGTGTATCTCCTGCACCCGTTCATGTTGCATTCGCAGTCCGTGAACGCGAGCCATCGGGCGCGGTTCATCGTCAACCCGCCGGTGAAGCTGAGAGAGGCGATGTGTTTTTCGCGACCCGTACCGAGCCAGCACTCACCCGTGGAGCGCGCCATTTTGCGCGCCCTCGGCGTGGAGCGTTACGAGTTCGTCCCTACGCACCCGCGCGAGGCGGTCGTTCCGGAGCGCTTGCTGCGCGAACGACAGCTCTGGGAAGAGCGGGCTCGGCAGGCAGCGACGGGCGGGCGAGCCTGACGGCGCTCGGGCGCGCCGTCAGCGGCCAACGAACAGCGGCGCGCGCTTGTGTCGGAAGGCTTCGATAGCGCGCTTCACGTCCTCGGTGCCGAAGTCTTCGGCTTGGCAGCTCGCCTCGCGCGAGAGAGCACCGGGCAGCGCTGCGCGCAGCGGCCCGCGCAGGGTTTCGACCGCCTCCCGCGCTGCTAACGGCGCTCCTCGCGCCACTTCCCGGGCCAGCCGTTCTCCCGCCGCATCCAGCTCGCCCTCGGAGACGGAGTCCGTCAGCAGCCCGAGGCGCGCGGCCTGCTCGCCATCGAGAGTCTCGCATGAAAAAACGAGCTGTGAGGCTCGCGCGGTACCCACGACGTGCGGCAAGAGCGCCGTGGCTCCCATGCCCGGATGCAGACCGACACGCAAGAAGTTCATGCCATACCGCCCCGAGAGGCTGCCGACACGCAGGTCGCAAGCCAGCGCCAGGCACAAGCCCGCGCCGATGGCGCTGCCTCGCAGCACGGCGACCGTCGGCACAGGTAGCTCCACGACGCCGAGGAACATCTGGTAGAAGCGCAGCATGCGCGCGGCCACCTGCTCGCGTGGCAGCTTGGTATTTTCTTCGAGGAAGCCGAAGTCCCCGCCGGACGAGAAGTGTTTGCCGGCACCCGTCAAGACCACGACGCGTACGTCGGCAGTGGACCGAATCAGCGTCATCGCCGCCTCGAGCTCTTCGCCCATGCGCCAGTCGAGAGCGTTGGCCTGGGGCTGTCGATCGAGCGTGATGCGCGTGATTTCTCCGAGCTCGACCCGCACTCGGGCGCAAGTCTGCGACGTGTCTTGGCTCATGTAGCCAAGTGTACGCCTCGCGCCGAGCAGTATCGAGGCCGTTACCGACACGGCGCGTCGAAAGCCTGTAGAGGGTGCGCGCGGCAAATTGCAATGCTACCGCCGCCTGTGCTCAGCGCGCTGACGTGGGCGGTACGGCGCTGTGACGCATGGCACCGCGTCTCCCGCGTCATTGCCGCGCGTCATTGTTGCCGCTCCGAGGATCGATGCAGTCGCCTCGCGAGCACGTGCATGCTCGACGTTCTTCGGCACGCCGACAGACTGGAAACGATACCACTCGCGCCAGGTTGCCGAGTTTTGTGAAGGCTAGTCGCAGCGACGCGTGCGATACCCGCGCGAGGCGAGCCAAAGCTTGACGTATTCGAATCGTCCAATTACCGATGGCAACGGCTGATGGTGCATTCTGTGTGCGCTTCGTGTCACGCCTTCGTATCAAACGAATCTTAGCCGCTGGTTCTCCAGCAAGAGGCACAATGAAAGTCGTCAATCTGGACAGCATGGGGCGGAGCAGCGTTCGAGAGGGCAAACGTCCACGACCGTTCAGGCTCGCACTCGGTTCGATGATCGGCGCCGTCGGGCTGGTGCTCGTCGCCGGTGCCGCTCAAGCCCAGGACGACAAGCAACAACCTGCCGCGCCGGAAGGAGCGCCTGCGGAGCCGCCCGCCGCCGCGCCCGCACAGCCCGCGCCAGCAGAAGCCGCGCCGGCAGCAGGCGCACCCACGGATGCCCCGCCAGCAGAAGAGCTTGCACCCGCAGCGGGCGCGCCTTCAGACGGCGTAGCTGCCGAACCGCTGCCGGACGGGACCGAGCCTTTGCCGGAAGAGATCGCCGCGGCGGAAGCGGCGCGGGGCGAGGGCCTGGAAGAAGTGGTGGTCACCGTCGACCGTCGCAAGAAGGACCTCCAGGATTATTCGGGTACAGCGTCGGCCTTCAGCGAAAAGCAGCTGTCGCGCGTCGGCATTGGCAGCGTCGCGGGGCTGGCCTCGGCCGTGCCAGGCCTGCAAATCGGCGTGAACGAGGGCAACACCGAGGTGTATATTCGCGGCGTCGGCAACGACAATAACGCGGAGCACGGCGACATGGGTGTCGCCATCCATCTGGATGGCGTGTACCTGCCACGCCCCCGGGGCGTCGGCGCGATGTTCTACGACATCGAACGGGTCGAGGTGAACAGCGGGCCCCAGGGTACGTTGCGCGGTCGCAACGCCCAGGGCGGCTCGATGGACATCATCACCAACAAGCCCAAGCTCGGTGAGTTCGGCGCGAACGCCGAGGCGACGTTTGGCACCTTCGCCGAGCGCCGTTACCAGGGCATGGTCAACATCCCGATCGGCGACACCCTGGCCTTCCGCTTTGCGGGGTTCTCGAGCGTGCACGATCCGCATTGGGTCAACGCGGGGCCGCTCTACGACCTCAAGGGTCCTCAGGCGGAGGACTCGTACGCCTTCCGTGGTCAGGTGAAGTGGCAGCCCGTGCCCGCGCTGACGTTCCTCGGCGGCTACGACCTCGTGAAAGAGCGCGGCACGAGTTATGTCGGCGCCAACTTCGACGGGCTGTTCCGGCGTATGAACGACAACGGCACGCCCGCCGTCGCGGTGGACGACTACCTGGATCCAGTGGACCCGACCAGTGTCGACAATCCTCGGCGCGTCTATCAGCAGGGTGCCCAACCCTCCGAGGACATGACGCATCAAGGGGCTCGCTTGCAGGTGACGCTCGACGCGGGGCCGGCGACCATCGATGCTCTCGGCAGTTATCGCGATCTCACCTATCGTCAGGTCACCGGCGCGGCCGTTGGTGTGGTGGACGACAATTTCCGGTTCAACGATCCGCTGAACCCCGTCAACCCCGACAACTGGGGCAGCACGTACTGGCTATCGAAATCCCAATCCTGGGTGGGCGAGCTACGGGCCTACGCGCCCGACACGGCCCGCCTGCGTTGGACGGTGGGCGGCTTCTTGCTCTATGAAGACCAGCAGGTCGTGCTGTCTCAGGTGAACGACCACGTCGGCGGTTACGGCGGCGCCGAGTTCAACATGCCGAACGTCAGCGGCGACTCGCAGGCCGTGTACGCGGACGCGACCTTCGACATTAGCGAGCCCTTCCGCGTGCTGGGCGGCATTCGCCTCACGCACGAAACGAAGGCGCGCAAGGACGGCTTGGCGCTCGGGCTCGGCGGGTTCCCGGGTCAAGGCGACGCCACTCGGCTCGGGACGGAAGGGTACCGCCCCGCCTTCTTCGACCGGGACATCTACTCATTACCGGCCGATTCCACGCTGGAACAGCGGGTCAACCTCTACTTGGATGGCATTGGCAGCTTCGGCGCGCGCGACACGCTGCCCCAGTTGATCTGTGCGGACCCACCCGCCGCAGCGCCTGGGCAACCTCAGCGGCCGCGGCTCGAGGTGCAAAACGGTCACCTGCGCTGCACCGCGGGTCCCAACCCGAACCTCGGCACCGATGAAAGCGGCTTCAACATCTCTGCGACCCCCCAGAACGAATCCGTGTCCAACACCTTCGTCGACTGGCGCGGTGGCGTCGAATACGACCTCACCCCGGACGCGCTACTATATGCGACGGTGAGCACGGCTCACAAGGCGGCGGGCTACAACGATACGGTCATCCGCGCGGACCAGGGCACTCCGTACGACACGTTCTACGATCCCGAGTCCGTCATCAGCTTCGAGCTCGGGTCGAAGAACGTGCTGTTCGACCGCAAGCTGAAGGCCAACGCCTCGCTGTTTTACTATCTGTATCAAGACCAGGTCTTTCAGCAGATCGTACAGATCACCGAAAACACGAGCATGGACCCGACCATGAGCAACGCTCAGCTCACGTCGCTCCGCCAGAACTCGGGCGCCACCTCTGGCGTCTACGGTCTGGATGCGGACATCACCTACGCCTTGCCCGCGGGGCTCCAGGCCGACGTCCACTTGTTGCTCGAGGACGCCCGTTTCAAAGACGACACCATCGTTCAGGATGGTCGCATCGGCTACAACTTGCCGAACGGCGGGGCCTACCGGGTCGACATCGGCGGCAAGTGGCTGCCGCGTGTCTCCGCGGTCACGGTGAACTACGCCCTGTCACAGCTCATCTTTACGGGCGCCGGTTCATTCAATTGGATCGTCGACGCGCAGACGCGCAGCAAGAGCTACATGACCGTGTTCAACGGGGAGGGTCGGGCGCTGCCACCGATCAATTTCGAGATACCGGCCCCTGGCGTGAGCAGCGACTATGACCGATTGATCGCGCCCGGCCAGCCAGGAACCGCGTGTTACCCGCATTGCGGCGAGGCGCGCCTGAACGACGTCATTCCCGCCTATACGAACATCAACCTGGGCGCCGGCTGGACGCACCCCGATGGGCGGCTATCGATCAACGGCTACGTGAACAACGCCTTCAACGTCGCGTATGCGACCAGCATCGTCTCCACGCCCAACCTGAATCTGCGCTTCTTCAATCCACCGCGGACTGCCGGCGTGCGCATGCGCGTCGACTGGTGAGGCTAAAATGACAGCGCTCGGTCACGGCCGCGCGCTGTCGCGTGACCAGTCACGCGGTTGGCAGTCACGCTTGGCAATTTCCAGTACGGATGCCGGCGCGCTCGCGTTTGACACGCTGCGCGAGAGCGGAACGGGGGGGCACCCTTGCGGGTCGTGGCGGCCTGGCTCTTGACGTTGTCCGAGGGGGCTGCTCAGACTGTTATGTAACGGATCCCCGGAGTCAGCCATGAAATACATTATCTTTGCAGCGCAGTCCCCCAACGCACGGTTCACCTTTTTCAACTCTGTCATCCTGGGTTCGCTGTTGTCTCTGGCGTGCACGGTCTCGAACGATAAAGACGGGGGCATGGAGGGCGTCGTGGTCCCCGAGAGGAACGACCGTCCCGCTGCAGAGAGCTTCGCGCTCTGGGCGGCGCCGGGGGACAACCTGCTCGCAGCGCTCGCGGGAGTCGAAGGGCACGACAAGGCAACCGTGCCCGCCCCGCAGAACTTCGTGCTCGGGATCATGCTGAGCGAAGCCGGCGCGTATAGCTCCGCTGCGCTGGCGTTCCAACCCAACAACACGCCCTTCCGCGCCAAGAGCATGCAGTGCATGAGCAGCACGCTGCCGGACGCCGTCACCGAAGTCTGCAGCGCCTTGGCGGAGCCGGATCGGCGGGTGGTGTTCATCGACGATTCACCGAACTTCGCTCAGGACCGCACGCTAGGTCGGAAGATCCTCGGGTGCGCTCGTGAAGCCGGCTTCGAGTATCTCGTCATCGCGTCGCTCGAGGAGAGCGGCGAGGCGCTGCAAGCACGAGGCTACGTTTCGCGCACGGCGTCGGGGCGCTTCTTGCGCGAGCCTCAGCTTGCCGGCTTGGTCGAAGACGGCCTGCGCCTCGGCTTTACCCCGGTGGGCTTGCCCAATAGCGAGTTCTGCACCGAATGCCCGCTCGCCATCGCGTTGGGCACCGACGCCCGAGCGCAGGCCACGAGCCTGGAGGAGCAGATCCTGAATGCCGACCCCGAGGCGAAGGTGCTCGTTTGGGCAGCGTTTGGTCAGGCCTACAAGCAGCCCTGGGGTCAAGCGGCGCCCTACGTCAACTCACTGGCTTCGTACGTTTACACGGACACGGGGGTCGAGCCGTATTCGCTCGTGCAGATCACGGTCGACGGGAACACGAGCCTCGGACCCGCAGCACCGTCCGGCATCTATCTCGCGTCGGGTCCGGACAACGGCTCCTGCTCAGGCTCCTATTCTCCACGCTCGGCGACCGGGTTGCCGACGCACAACGGCGTCGCATTTCACATCGCTCCCCGCTCCGAAGCAGGGGGTACGGATTCCGAGCGCTGGGAGTGGCTGCACACGGCGCCAGAAGAGCGCATGGCCGTGACGCCCGAATGCGCGACCTGCGCGCCGGAGCAGCGCCTGCTCGTGCAAGCCTATCCCGCGGGCGTCGATTTCTCCGACCGCGTGCCCTCGGATCAAGCTCTCTGCCAGGCCGGCGTTTCGTGCCAGCTCTCGCTCCCCGCAGGCGATTACCAGCTCGTGGTGTGGAGTGAAGAGGCACAGCTCACCTCGACGCCGGTGACGCTGGCGGCTGGCGCCTCGACGATCGTCAGCATGAACTGAGGCGCGTCACGGCCAGGGCGCGGCGGCCCAGCGGGTGTACCGAAGGCAGCAACTGACATCGACACCCGCTGACGCCGTCGTGCGTGCTCTGCCGACAGGTCCATGAGAATGCGTCGAATTGGGCCGATTTGCGCTCTGTTCTGGGACTCGGTCGCGAGCCTGGACGCCGCCAGTGCGGCGATGCGCAACAGCCTAAGGTTTACAAGCCCGGCATATTAATTACCCCCAGCGATCGCCCGTCTGTCCGGTGGGACGAGCGTCGTCAGGGAGGTGAGGGATGGCTGGGAACGTTGGCAATGCAAGGGGCTTGGCTGTGGTGCGCGATAGCGCTCCGCTACAGGGTGCGGGGTCTACGCCGGGGGAGAGCGGGACGCGGCGGGTTACCGCGCGTCCACGCCGCGTGTTGCTCGTAGAGGACGAGGATATGGTGCGGAAGGTAGTGAGCCGCATGCTCTCTTCGCGAGGGTTTGAGGTTCAGGCGGCGGCCAGTGGCAAGGAGGCGATGGCGATCTTCGACGCGCGCGGGGGGGAGGATTTCGACCTGCTGGTGACCGACTTGATGATGCCTGACGGGGGAGGCCTCGTGGTGGCGAAGCGCCTGACGGAGAAGCTGCCCGACCTCAAGGTCCTGTTCGTGTCGGGCTACACCTCATCGGAGGCAGAAGGTTGGGAGCCCGAACGCTACCGCTTCTTGACCAAGCCGTTTGGGTCAACGGAGCTCGCCAAGGCGATCGACGACCTGTTCCTGGCCGGCTCCTAGCTTGACGCAGCATTCAACGTCGAGCTCCCGGCGCCAAACGCGGCCCCGCGAGCACGTCATCGAACAGGCTGGCGAGCGTACCCGTCAACGCACGCCGCGAGAATTTGTCGGCGACGTCCGTGTGTGGTTGAGCTGCGCCCAGCTTCCACGCGCGAAAGCACTCCGTTATCGCCTTGCGCACGCTCGAGACGTCCGACCAAGGAGCGATGCGGCCGACGCCGGCTTCGCGAACCAACCAGGCGTCTCCCCCTGATTCGTCGACCACCGCCAGGATGGGCTTACCCGCGTAGAGGTAGTCAAAGGCCTTGCCGGAGACCACGTCCTGCCCCTCGCTGATGGTCTGCAGGAGCACATTGACGTCGCTGCCGAACATGTAGCGAAGGCTCTCGGCACGGCTCACCTGACCCTTGAATCGAACCCGACATCCGGGTGCGAGCGCGACCTTAGCCTCGTGCCCGCCGGCGCTCCCGATGAGCTCGAGGGCAGCGGAGGCGCGGATCTCTGGGTCTTCACACGCGAGCGCGAACGCCGATATGAGCACATCAGGCTGGCGGCGCTCGTTCAGCATGCCGACATAGCGAAATAGGCAGACCTCGCTGGGCACGTCCCGGAGCGGCGTGACGGGCGAAGCATCGAACCCGTTGGTGATGGTGACGAGCCGCTCGCGCGCCAGCTGCGGAAAACGCTCGCGCATGCTCTCCTGGGTCAGCGGGCTCGTGAACACCACGCGCTCCGCGAGGTCGAACACGCGCTCGGCCCAGGCGCGCTCCGCGCGCGCAACCTGAGGTGTGCTCGGGTGCCAGAGGCTGCCGTAGGTCCACGGGTCTCGAAGGTCGACCACCAAGGGCTTGTTCAGCCACGCCGCCAGGCGACAGGCGACGGCGAAGTTCCTGAAACCAGGGCCCGAGGCCCAGATGATGTCGGGCTGCAAGCGCTGCGACCTCAGCCAGCCCGCCAACGTGGCCAGCGCGCTCCAATCCAGCTCCCAGTGGAACCACCAGCCCAGATACGGTAGCGCCCGGCTCAGGCCATCGAAGCGGCTCGGCGGGGCGTCAGGCGCGCCGGAGGCCGTGGCCTCGCGTGCCTTCTCCCGAGCCCTCTCCCGAGCCTTGGCGCGCCTCCGAGCCATGACGTGCGATACGAGGCGTGGCGTACGCCAGACTTCGACGCTCGCGGGCAACTCCGAGAGCAGCGCGTCGTCCCTGTCGTCGTCCGCGAGCACGGTGGAGCCGAGGACGGTCGGGTCGTAGCCGAATTCTGGCAGATACTTGGCGAAGTAAAAGGGCCGCGCCGAACCGCTCAGGTTGAACGGTGGGAACTTCTCGCAGATCATGAGGACGCGGGGCATGGTCGGGCGGATTGGTAGCCGAGGGCCGCTTCGCAATCTAGTCGCTCTCGGCGAGCTCCGCGGCGACTCGTTTTCGGTATTGGATGCGCTCGGGAGTGCCGCAGTAGTGACATTGGCACTGGTCATCTGGCGGGAAGAGGGCGCGGAGCTCGTGGAATCGAGACCGGGACTTGAACAGCAAGAGCGAGTGATTCTCGATGAAATAGCCGTGGTCGTAGGCTCGAACGCCGGGCAAATAACTCTCCCGATGGGCGTCGTGCAACACGGTGATGCCAGCCTCGCGCAGGAGCGGACGCGAGCCGAGCAAGTTGGCCACCCGATCGCCTCCGTCCACGAAAACGACGTCGAAAGCACGCCCGGCGAGCTCGGAGAAATCCGTGGGCCCCGGACACAGGCGGAGGTCGATCCGCTCATGCATAGTCGCGGGTCGCGCTCGTTCAGGCGGGCTCGGACCCGTCTGGAATGACAGCAGCCTGGCGTCCGAGTTCTCGAGGATCAGGCTCGAGCTCAGGCCGGGGCCAAACTCTAGCGCGTCCGCTGGGTCGAGCCACTGCAGCACGCCGGGCAGATAAGTCCGGAACGACGAGAAGGTATCATTTCCCCGGGCGGGGACCCCAAGTGCGATGCGCAATCGCCGTGGCAGGCTGAGGGCAAGACTCTTGGTAGAGCGCATGAGTTTCATCCTCGCGCCTCCAGTCGGGCCGGCGTTGGAGCCTGGAAAGCTCTGGGATGCGGTCGAATCACGCCACGCTTTCGATCAATGACGAGTAGCGCCGGGCGGTGCTGTCGAAATCGAACTCGGACACATCAAAGTCGAAATCGCCCTCGAGCTTCCAGCACCGTTCGAGCTGCTCGGGTAAGGTCGGGGAGTCGGCCCTGACGCTCCAGCCCAGGCGGCGCGCACGAATGAACTCCTCCGTGGCGCCGCCGTAGTTGAGGGAGAGCGTCGGGCGCTCGAGCGCCGCGTGCTCGACCAGCTTCGTCGTGGTCTGGAAGGTGCCAAGGGCGCCCGGGCCATTGAGGTGGAGAGCGATCTTGCTCGCGGCGAGCAGCCGAAAGGCTTGGTCTTGCGGAAGGTGAGGCTCGAGCGTGAGCTCGCCCGTCGCGATCAGATCGCCGAACGTGGTGCGAAAATGATTCGGGTACAGCCCAGCGATCACCGTTCGCGGTGCATCGCCGGCAGCTTTTCTTTGCCGGACCCACGACAAGAAGATCGAGAGCGGCTCGTCTCGCCCATTGAACACGTTGCCGATGTAAGCAAAATCGTAGCGCCGCGGCAACGGGTGGCCCGCCCGTCGGATGCTCGCCAACTCCACCCCGTTCGGCACCGTGACCACGTGCGCGTGCCCGGTCAAATCTCGGTACAGCGTAGACATCTCCGGAGTCACGCTCACCAGAACGTCGGCGTGGGTGGTCGCTACCTTGAAGCGTTCCGCCCAAGCGCTCGTGTGCAGCTCCTCCGAGGAGGTGAGCCAGGGATCTCTGAAGTCCTGAATCAGCGCCATGTCAGGCCGTTCCAGCTTGAGCCGAGCTGCCCAATAATTGGCGCTGAAGGGAGCGCCGGTGGTGATCACCAATCGCTTCTTAGGGTGCGAGGCGAGCAGGCGGCGGGCCGCCGGCAAGAGCCGATAGCCCCAGAGCGAGGCGATGTCATGCGCCGGCGTGGCTCGATCCAGCAGCCGAAACAGCTTACCGTGCGCCTTCTGCAGCAGCCTCTGCTCGAATTGCGCTGCGCGTAGCTCGTGCGGATACAGCGACGGGACGCGGTGGATGCGAATGTTGTCATGCTGTACATCGCCAAACCAACCTGGATCCTCGGTGTCGGGCCAGGGCGCGCAAAGCACGTCGATCTCGTGGCCCATGCGGGCAAGGCGGCCAGATAGCTTTGACCAGCGGTACGCGCCGATCCGAGCGTAGGGCGGGAAACGGAAGGCAATTAACACGAAGGGGGCGGGCACGGCGCTCCTTTAACTCTTCATCCCGAGCAGCAAGCGCATGTTCTTGCTGATGAACTCACGGTCCAGCAGCGCGGCGGTGCCCAGGTAGACGGCCGCGCCGAGCGATACTTCGAGGAGCAGCCGCACGAGGGGTGACGCGGGCGCCGCAAGCACGATCACCAGGTAAACGGCCACTGCCATCACGCCAGCGGCGAGCGCCGGCTTCTTGATGGTGGATAGAAAGGCGAGCAAGCCGGAGTCGATGAAACGCAGCGTGATCCAGATCATCGCGATGCCGAGCATGAACCCCACCGCCGTCCGCGCCCAGACCATGGCTATCAAGCCGTAGCCGGCGGCGACCCACATCGCGAGCGCATAGGCGACCCCGCTCGACCACGTCCAGTGGAAGTTGAACCGAACGTGCCCAAGCGCTGTCCGGATGATTTGCGTGGGCCCGCCGATGCCGTTCAGCAGCGCGACGACACACAGGATCTGGACGAGCGGCACCGCGCTCGCCCACTTGGGCCCGTAGACGAGCGGGACCAGGACGGGGCTCACGAGCATGAGCCCAACGATGAGCGGCAGGTTCACGTACGAGAGCGAGCGCTGCAAGCGCAATAGCGACTCGGACAGCCTGGTTTTGTCCTCCCGCTGCTTTGCGAAGACGGGGAACGCCACCTTCGAGATGACGGGGTTGATGTACTTGCGCGGCATCTGGGTGAGCCGCTGAGCCACGCTGTACAGACCGAGCGCTTCGGCCCCGAGCAGCCGCCCGATCAACACGTTGTCGATGTTCGACGTCAGATAACCCAGGTTGACGTTGCCGAGCTGATAAGCACCAAAACGCAGATGCGCCTTGATGGCGCTCGGACGAAAGGCAAACCGCACGGGCCAGCGCCTGAACCCCAGGGTGAACAACGTCAGGCTATTGAGCGAGGCGGTGAGCAAGCTGCCGATCAGGAGCGACCACACGCCATGGCCAGCGAGCGCCAGCACGATCGCCGCAACCGTCCCCACCAGATCGGTCGCCATCTGCACGAGCGCGATGAGCTTGAAGTTCAGGTCGCGCTGGAAGAGCGCCTCAAACTGCTGACCCAGGGCCGAAATGGGCAGCTGTATGGCCGCGACCGGAATCAGCCCGACGAGCTCCGGCTCCTTCATCAGATTGGCGATGGGCGTTCTGAGCGCGATCAGCAGCGTGCACGTCACCGCGCCCGCGATCATGTTGAGCCAGAAGATGGTGGACAGCTTTTCGACGTCCCGCTCCTGCTTCTGGATCAACGAGCTCGACAACCCCAGGTCCACGTAGGCCTGCGCATATCCCAAGACCACGCTGACCATGGTCACGACGCCAAAGTCGCGCCGCGAGAGCAGGCGCGCCAGGACCGCGAGGCGGATCATCATGAGCAGCGCTCGCTGAGCGGAGGCGGTCGCGCCCCAGCGCACGCCCGTGGCCGCGACGGATTTCACGGTCTGCCCACGTGCATCGGGGGACGGTGTGGCAAGGGCGCGCTGCTCACGGCAACCGCTCGTAGACCACGACCGAGCGGTTTCCCCAATCGCGCGTCGCCTCAAACCCTTGCCCCAGCATCCAGGACCGGACTCCATCCGCGGCTTCGGCGCCCGTGACGCTCGCGTGGAGCTCGAGCACGACCGCGCGCACGCTGGGACCCACCTTGGTGCCGCTGAGGGCGACCTCGCCGCCCTCGATGTCCATGACGATGACAGTTGGCAGGTAGCGCGAGACCAGGTCCTCAAAAGCGAGCCCCGACACCGACAGCTTGCGTCCACCCCGATCGTAGGTCGAGGAGGACCAGAACTGATCATTGACGAAGAAGTCTTGGCTTGCGCCGTCCCGGGATACGACGCCAGCGACCAAATTTGGAGTTACGCCGTTGAGGCGAAATGTCTCTTGCAACGTGGGCAGCATGAGGGGATTAGCCTCTACCGAGGTGACGGACGCAGAACCGCACTTGCGGGCGCACACGACGGTGATGAAGCCCAGTCCCGAGCCGAGCTCGAGCACTCGATCACTGCTCGTCAGCAGCCGATGCAGGACGGCGTACTCCCGCTCCTCGTAGCTTCCAGAGTACAAGACCGTTCTCATCGCCTCGGAGACGGCGTCGCTGATGGGGAGCCGGACGCCGTGATGCCGAATCACGGGGGGCCTGACTCGACGCCGATAAGACCCCAGTAGCTTGCGAGAAACACGCCGGAGTCGGCGTGCCATTCCAACCACACGTTGCCGCAGCACAGCAGCACAGTACGTTAGATCGGTGCTCTTCCAGCGGTGAAATGCGTCGCGGCGAGCGCGACGCAACCTGCCGGTCGCTTGGCCGTAGGCGGTTCGTAGAGGCTGCATATGGGATCGACCCCTTGGATCCTGGTCAGCGTGCTTTCACTGCCTTGGGTGCGCAGCGGATCGGGCGGCCCCGCACGAGGCGCTCCTCCGCGCGGGCGAGCTCTAGCTTCCCGGCGGCCACCATCGCCAGATGCGCGTAGATGCGTGGCTCTTCGGCGCTCGGGTTGAACGTGCGGCGGTCGAGCGGTTTGCCGAGAAGCGTGCTCAGCTGTCGGCTGAGTCGGATCCAGGGGTGTGAATCTGCCTCCGATAATGCAACACCGCTCAAGGCCAGGCAGATCACCACGCAGGCGCTCGCAAACCGTGCCTGCCCGCGGCCACTAGTCGGAGAAACCCGAAGTCCGCGCCGGGTTTCGACCCATGTAGAGGAAGTGCCGAATGCAGCGGTGCCCATCTGGCCGGATTTAGGGCAAAAGGCACTAGCAGCCCAGCGCGTCTGGCTCGACAGGAGCCAGAAGAACGCGATCGCGACAGGAAATCGCACGAAGGACCAGATCCGTGTGGCGAAGTCTGCCCAGAAGTAGGCCCGGGTCGTGACGTCACCTGTCAGCTGACCGCCCACCAAGCTCGCTGCCGTTACCAGCAGTGCCAAGACCACGAGAGTTGTCGCATCCAACGGGATCTCCCGACCTATCCAGCGACCGAGCCAGCGCTGGCGGAAAGCGGCGAAGGCACGACTGGAGATAAGCGTAAAAGTGAGCAGGCCTAACGCCAGCAGCGCCAGCGTGCAGGCGACGCGTGCGCCGACACTGAGGTTGTCGAGAAAGCGCTCGCGTAGGACGTAGACGAGGCCAGCGCTGAGCAGGATCAGTCGAAGCGCTAGGTTGTTGAAGGCCTCGGGCCGAGTTACGGCCGTGGCCGCCGCAAACAAGACCACGCCAAGGCCCGCATACGTTTGGTGCAGTGGAGCGATTAGAAATATGGCGACTGCCGCCCAGATCAACTGACCGCGCCACTTGAGAATGAGCCCGATGACGAAGAGCAGGAGCGCCGCGTTCCGTGGCGTCAGGCCGAAGTATGAATAAGCCCTGGGCGTCACGAAGAACGAATAGCCGAGCTCGGCAACGGCTCGCGCGGGCTGGTCGATGTGAACGTTCAAGAAGGTGGGCAGCCATTGCACGGCGATATCCAGAGCCACCAACGCGACGAAGGAGCTCACTACGGCAGTGACCAGCTCGCGGTCCGAGCTGCGTGCGGTGACCAGCAACAGCACGAGGCCGCAGAGCAGAATAAATAGGCTCTTCACGGCCAGGGTCGTCGCGATGATGAGCGCCGGCCCGGGCGAAACGAAGAATCCTACGAGGTGTTGCAGGGCGCGTTGCACTCCGACGTAGCCCGCATAGTTGCTGGCGTAGCGTTGCCTCAAACCCAAGCGGTACGCCGAGGCGTCACATCCGGGCGTGGCGCTGACGCGGGTGATGAGGCTCTGTTCGAGGGGCAGAGCTCGGGCAGGGTCGCTTTGAGCCGCGTAGGCCAGATAAAGATTGTCATCATCCATGCGGATGCGCGAGACACGCGCGAAGCACACGGAGAGAAGGAGCACGCCCAGGCTGAGCCACATGGAGAGGCGAAGCCACTCTGAATTGGACGTCGAGGGCTGCGACGGCGCTCCGTCGTTCGGTTCGCTCATGAAGGCGCCGCGGATTTCCTCTTGCGTGGCACCGGCAAATACCCGAGCGGCATCAACATGTCGCAAGCATTCCGCAGCATGCCTGCCACGTGGCTCGAGGGCCGTCAATACTCGGACCGTTACCGCCCCACCACGAGCGGTCTGTCGGCGTGCACGGCGCTGCCGCTCGTGCCCCCGTTTCTGCCCCGCGGCTCCGAGCACGGCTCCCCTTGCTTGAAGGGCCGGTTCATGTTTTCCTCGGCGGCGACGCGGCAATGTTCAAAAGCGTAATCTCGAGGTTCTCCGAGCGGACCTTCATCGGCGGTGGGCGCGTGGAGGCCTCCGAGGCGGAGTGGGAGCGGGCGTACCTGCGCTTCGAGACCCCGCAGCAAGAGCTGGAGAAGTTCGCGCGCCGGTTGCGCGAGGCCGGGGCGGGGAGTTGGCCGCGGGACGCCCGCATCGTCGAGTTGTTCTGCGGACGGGGTGGGGGGCTCGACGCGCTCACCAAGCTCGGGTTCACGAATCTGGAGGGTATCGATCTATCACCGCGCTTGGTGGCCGCGTACGGGGGCATCGGTCGCGCGCGCGTCGGGGACTGTCGCGCGCTGCCCTGGGAAGACGAGAGCAAGGACGTGCTGATCGTTCAGGGCGGCCTACATCACCTGCCGGATCTCCAGGCAGATCTGCCGCGGGTGCTCGGAGAGGCCCGGCGTGTGCTCGTCGCGGGCGGGCGCTTCGTGGCAGTCGAGCCGTGGCTCACTCCGTTTCTGCAAGGCGTGCATGGCCTATCATTTTCTCCGCTCCGGCGCATCTCGTCCACGCTGGACGCTTTCGCCACCATGGTCGAGCACGAACGCGTCACGTACGAGAACTGGCTGCGCGCGCCGCACTACGTCCGCACAGCCTTGCGCGACGCCTTTCAGGTCGAGTCCCTGACCGTCGGGCGTGGGAAGCTGCACTTCGTCGGCATCAAATCGGCAGCCAGCTCGTGACCCAAAAGACGCAGCCGCTCTGCTGCGTAGGAGGCTGCATCATGAAGCGGAAGCCGTGGCCGACTTCCGCTTGCGCGCGACGACGAGGTAGCCGAGAGGCATGGACGTACCTTCCACCTTCAGTCGAGCGAGCAGGCGCGTAAACGGCTCGAGCAACAGCATCAGGCGTTTGACCTTGCCTTTTAGGCGGTTGTGGGTCGAGAGCAGCCACAGCGCCTGGATGCGATTGCCGAGCGGCACGACCAGCACTTCTTCGAAGTCTGAGAAGAGGTGGCGCAAGCCGTCAGCGGTGAACCGGTAGTAATCCATCGGAGCGCCGTGAATGGGGTGGATGAAGCGCGTCGAGAGCACGCACACCCCGTCGTCCTTGAGCAGCCGGAACATTTCCTTGATGGCCTGTCGTGGGTCATACAAATGCTCGAGCACCTCGGTCGCCAGGATCGTGTCGAAGTAGCTCGACTCCCATTGGACGTGGTGCAGGTCACAACAGATGTCAGGGTGCTTGTTCGGGTCGAGGTCGAGCGTCAGGTACTTGGTGTGGGGCACCCAGCGCTTATAGGGGGTGTGGCCGCCTCCGACGTCGAGCGTGACGCCCGCTTTGAGGCTCGGAAGCTGACGCTTCAGCTCTTCGAGCAAGGTCAACCGGGCGAGCGTCGGGTGGGGAATTTTATTGAGTAAGCGTGTCACCGCACGGGTCATGCTCGCATCCGTAGCATGTCTCAGAGGGCAGCGCGGGTGGTCTCGATGCCGCCCTCCCCACGAGCACTACGCGAGCCCGTCGCGCTCCGGATCGAAGCCGACGAAGCGCCGGGTAGTACCCCCGGGCCCCGCTTCAACCGCGAAAATCGGGTTCCTTCGCAGCTGCTCTGCCACGAGCGCCGGGTACGGGTAAACGCCGCGCTCCGCATAGGGCTCTAGGTACGGCAGCACGTGCCTCTGCATGTAGAGCTCGGCGGCTCGCTCCATACTGCTCGTGCCGTACTTCTCGGGCAGGATGCTCTGGATGTAGTCGTCGACCGTCGGGAAGCGAGCGTAGTCGGCGAGCTCGCGCCAGCGAGTCCGCTCCGAGCGGCGGAAGAAGTTCAGATCGGACTTGATGGTGCAGTGCATCCAGAGCGGTTGCGGCCAGCTCATGGCCTTCATGACGCCGAGCAGGCGCGTGCCCTCTCGGCGGCCCCGGCGCACGAAGCCGAAGCCGGGGAAGCTGCGGTACACCCGCGGCATGTCGTCGCTGGTCACGTCGAGCACGTATTGCCGCTCCGGGTTCGCTCGATAGCCGCCCGCGCGCAGCGGTTGCCCCGTGTGCGTGAAGTCGCCCACCACATTGACCTGCGGCACCCAGATCACCTCGGGCTCGAGGCCGCGCCGGATCGAGAGCACGAACTTGCGGAAGTTTCGAATGGCGAGCGGGCCGTCCGTGTAACACACGTAGTCGGAGTCCGCCCTGACCACCCACTCGAAGCGCGCCTGCTCGAATGCGAACGCGCGATTGTGCTGCAAATCAGCCAGGTCGGGTCGATCGAAGAAGCGGATCCTGTCGGGGTAGGCGGCGGCTAACCTGCGCACGATGGCCTTTGTCGCGTCGCGCGAGCCGTTGTCGACCACGATGACCTCGTCTCCCAGCTCCAAAAACGAGCGGATCGAGAGCGCCACCACGTACTCCTCGTCCTGGGTCGGCACCAGGACGGAGATCCCCGGTTTGCGCCCCAGTGAACGGCGCGCCGCCTGCAACCAACCGCTCAGGCGTGCCACGTTGCTCCTGCCGTCACGTGCCGCTCGCTACGTAGGCGCGTAGCCGCTCGAGAATGCGCTCGGCGGCGTGCCCATCCCCGTACGGGTTGGCCGCCAGGGCCATGCGGTCGTAGGCGGCGCGGTCCGTGAGCAAACGGGACACCTCCTCGACCAGGCGCTCTGCGTTCGGCTCGACGAGCCTCACCGTGCCGGCGCTGACCCCTTCCGGGCGCTCGGTGGTGTTGCGCATGACCAGCACGGGCTTGCCGAGGCTCGGCGCCTCTTCCTGAATCCCGCCCGAGTCGGTCAGCACGATGCGACAGGCGTGCATCAGCGCCACGAACTCGCTGTACGGCTGCGGAGCGATCAGCTTGATATTGGCAATGGCCCCGAGCCGGTCCCGGACCGGGCCCTGCACGTTGGGGTTGAGGTGCACGGGGTAGATGAAGTCGTGGTCCACAAAGCGCAGCGCGAGCGCGCTCAGGGCCGCGCAGATCTCGTCGAAGCCATGGCCAAAGTTCTCGCGCCGGTGCCCCGTGATCAAGACGAAAGGCCTGCCGCTCGCGGGGCCCAAGACGCGCGCGAGGTGGCCCGCAATTTCGGCGCTGACGGCGGGCTGCTGCTGGCGGGACAGCTCGGCGAACAGCGCATCGATCACCGTGTTGCCGGTGACCGAGATTTGCGCTTCGGGGATGCCTTCCGCCAGCAGGTTGCCCTTGGCGAGCTCGGTCGGTGCAAAGTGTAAGACGGCCAGGCGTGAGGCCAGCGTGCGGTTCACCTCTTCGGGAAAGGGCGACCAGCGGTCACCCGTGCGCAGCCCTGCCTCGACGTGTCCGACGGGGATGCGTTGATAAAAGCAGGCCAGAGCCGCCGCCAGCACCGTCGTCGTGTCGCCTTGGACGAGGGCGAGTTGCGGCTGGATCTGGGTGAGCAGCTGGTCCGATGCGACGAGCAGGCGCGCCGTCAGCTCCGCGAGTTGCTGGTTCGGGCGCATCACGGACAGATCGTGGTGCACTGGCAGCTCGAACAAGCGCGCGACCTGATCGAGCATCTCGCGGTGCTGGCCGGTGTTGATGACGATGGGCTCGAAATCCGGCGCTAGCGTGAGCACGCGGATGACGGGAGCCATCTTGATGGCCTCGGGGCGAGTGCCCATGAAGACGGCGACGCGAGTGGGCGGCATGTACGAGGTCCAGTGCGCGGCGGGATGGGTGCGCGGCAGGCGGACGCAGCGCTTAGCGCAAGGCGCCGCAGGTATCGACGATGATCTTTTCGCTGAGCAAGTTCTTGGGGATGCTCTTGAACTCTCGGTGGGCGACCAGAAAAACGACGATGTCTGCGCCGTCCAGGGCCTCGGCGAGTGACACCAGGGAAAACTCGGGGTGCTCTCGCAGGTTGGGCTCGACCACCCGCAGGTCGTAGTCGCCCGCCGCTTGCAGCAGGTGCACGACCTCCACCGCGGGCGATTCACGCAGGTCGTCGATGTCCGGCTTGTAAGCGAGCCCGAGGCAGGCGATGCGCGCGCGCTTCAGCCTCTCGGCTCGGCGCGTGATGCGCTCCACCACCCAGCCTGGTTTGGCGGAGTTTGTCTCGCGCGCCTGCCGGATCAGCGGCGTCAGATGCGGCGCGGCGTGCACCAGGAACCAGGGATCCACGGCGATGCAATGGCCCCCCACGCCAGGCCCTGGATTGAGGATGTTGACGCGTGGATGGCGATTGGCCAAAGCGATCAAGTCCCACGCGTCGAGCTTCAGCTCCTCTGCCAGGACGGAGAGCTCGTTGGCGAAGGCGATGTTGACGTCCCGGTAGGCGTTCTCCACCAGCTTGGCCGTCTCCGCCATGCGGGCCGTGGTGACGTGGATCTGCCCCGACACAAAGGTCCGGTAGAAGGCAGCGCAGACTTCGCCCGATTTCTGATCGAGGCCGCCGACGATCCGGTCGTTCTGCACCACCTCGCGCAAGATTTGCCCTGGCAGCACGCGCTCCGGGGCGTGAGCATAAAAGACCTGACCGGGCCCGAGATCGGTCTTCTGCGCCACGATCTCGGCGATCATCTCCGTGGTCCCGGGCGGGCTCGTCGACTCCAGGATCACCAGGTTGCCCGGCTTCAGCACGGGGCAGATGGACTCCGTGGCGCTGCGCACGTAGGAGAGGTCTGGCGCGTGCCCGGCGGCCACGGGGGTCGGCACACACAGTATGAAAATATCTGCGGGCGCGGGCCGCGGGTGGGCTTCGAGCTTGTGCGTTTCCACCGCCGCCCGCACCAGGATGTCGAGGTCAGGCTCGACGATGTGGGCACGGCCCGAGTTGATGATCTCCGCGGCACGGGCGTCGACCTCGACGCCGTGGATGGTGTAGCCCCGCGAGGCCAGGACGGCGGCGGTGGGCAGGCCAATGTAGCCAAGGCCGACGACGCAAACTCTGGTGTTCTGGGGGACGGGCATTTGCCCCTCTCGTGCCATGCTGGATATCCCTGGACAAGGGTCTAGGTCGTCTCAACGGACACCCGCGCAGCCGAGTGTAGGTGCCCCCAAACGTTGGGGCGGCCGACCGAGCGCGCCGCGGGCTCAAGCTTCAGACGCCAGATCGAGCGGGTGCTGGCGGCGCACCATCGCGTGGTAGGAGCCGCCGAGGCGCATCAGCTCCTGATGGCTGCCGACCTCCACGGCGCGGCCCTGCTCCAGCACGACGATGGTGTCGGCGCTGACGACGGTGCTCAGGCGGTGCGCGATGACGAACGTGGTACGCCGTGCCAGCAGCTGCCGGAGCGACTCTCGGATCAGGTGCTCGCTCTCCGTATCGAGGTTGCTGGTCGCTTCGTCCAAAATCAGGATTTGCGGATCGGCGAGCAGGGCGCGAGCTATGGAGAGGCGCTGGCGTTGACCGCCGGAGAGCTTGACCCCGCGCTCTCCGATGATGCTCTGATAACCTTCGGGTAGCCGCTCGATGAACTCGTGTGCGTTGGCTCGCCGCGCCGCTTCGACGATCTCCTGCTCGGATGCGCGCGGCCCTCCGTAGGCGATGTTATCCGCGACGCTCCCATCAAACAGAAACACGTCCTGGGAGACGACTCCGATCAAGCTGCGGTAGCTCTTCAGCTGCAACTGCCGCAGATCGATGCCATTGACGCGGATGGTTCCCGAGACGGGATCGATGAAGCGCGCCAAGAGATCCGTGAGCGTGGTCTTGCCAGCGCCGCTCGGCCCGACCAGGGCCACGACGCTGCCGCCTTTGACGCGCAGAGAAAAATCTCGGATCACGGGCAGGCCCGGGCGGTATTCGAAGCTCACGTGCTCGAAGGCGAGCTCATCGACGCTGCGCGGCGCTGGCAAGGCTCCGGCGGCGTCCGGCTGCTCCTCCCGCTTGTCGAGCACCTCGAAGACGCGGTCCAGCGCCGACAGGCCGCGCTGAGTTCCGCTGATCGACATCGCCACCTGCATGATGGGATCCAACACCCGCCAGATATAACCCTGAAACGCCACGAGCACGCCGATGGTCGTGTTGCCGATGACGACCAGGTAGCCGCCAAAGGCCAGGATCATCAGCTGAGCCATCGGCATGATCAGCTCCCAGATGCTGGCGACGCCGCGCTGCACCCGCGTGGCCAGCAGTTGTTTGCGAATCACGGTGTGGTGCCCGACCGTGTACGCGAGCTCCTCCAGCTTTTCGCGACGGAAGCTGCGCACCACACGCACCCCGTTGAGCCCCTCGCCCACGCGGCCGTCGATGTCCTGACGGTCTTGGCTGAGGGAGCGCCAGATCGGCCGCAAGCGGCGGGCGTGTTGCATTTGCAAGAGCAGCACCGGCGGAATCACCACCACGACCGCCAGGGCGATCTGCGCGTTCAGGCTGAAGATGATGCCCAACGTGAGCAGCAGCCTCAGGCCGGCGAGGACGGGGCTGAGCAGCCCCTGTTGGAACAGCCCGGCCGTGTTGTCCACGTCCGTCGACAGCCGGGAGAGGAGGCCACCGGTCGTCATTTCGCTGAGCTCCGACAGCGGCAACCGGAGCACGCGTGCAAACAGGCGGCTGCGGAGCTCGAAGGACAGCTGCGAGCTGAGCCGCTGCAAGCGTAAGGTGCGCACCCAACTCGATGCAGAGCTCAGCGCAAAGAGCGCGGCCATGCCGGCCGCGACTCCCAGGATCAGCTCCAGCTTGCGGTCTCTGGGCAGATTCGGATTCAAGATGACCCGGTCGACCAGATACGCAGAAGCGAGCGGCCACATCAGGTCGATGCCCATCGACACCAGGGACATGCAGAGGATCAGGCTCAAAGCTCGCGCGTGCGGTCTTATCCACGCGGCGTAACGCGCAAATTGCGCGCTCTCGATCCGGCGCATGAGCTTGCCCAGCACGCCCTGGGGATGGGCGCGGGCCGCCGCCGGGGCGGAGAGACCTGCCGCTTTGCGCGGGTCACCGACGTCCTGGAATTGGCGGAAACGCTGGCGCGAGCTCGCCCGATGTTGGCGCACGCTCCTTCATACGGCGGAACGATCGGCCCGCGCTAGAGCCGCGAATCCATCGAAGCGATGGGTAACTTCCGCCGCCCCTGACGTGGCGAGGGCGGCGTAAGTTACCTGCCTAGCCCCCAGATCTGATTCGCGGCACTGCCTTTACATTGCCCTCGATTCAATAGAATCGAGGTAACTAGAGCATCGCGACGCCGCGCCGGCGTGGCCCGAGCGGGAAAGCCAGGTCGATCTCGCGGACCTCGCTCGCCGTCAGCACCAGCTCGCCAGCGCCGGCATTCTCCTCCGTGTGGGGCAGCTTGCTCGCTTTGGGGATCGCGAACAGGGACGCCTGCCGCGTGAGGAAGGCGAGGGCGACCTGCCGCGGCGTGGCACCCCTGGCTTTGGCGATGTCGGTGAGGACCTGACCGCCGCGCCCGCGTGGCGGAAACGGCGAGCTGCCGAAGGGCGTATAGCCGACGACGGCGATGCCATTGGCTTCGCAGAACGGGAGCACGGCGTGTTCGATGCCGCGTTCACTCAGGTTGTAGAGCACTTGATTGCAGGCGATGCGGCCGGGCCCCGCCAGAGCTAGCGCCTCTTCGAGCTCGTCTTCGTCGAAGTTGCTGACGCCCCACGACGCGATCTTGCCCTGCTCGCGCAGCCGCTCGAACGCCTCCAAAGTCTCTGCGAGGGGGTGCTGCCCGGGCCAGTGCAGGAGGTAACAGTCCAGCCGATCCGTCCCGAGCTGCCGCAGGCTGCGCTCACAGGCCCGAAGCGTGCCTTCGGCGCTGGCGTTGCTGGGCATCACCTTGCTCACCAAGTACAGCTCTTCACGCCGACCGGCGATGGCTTTACCGACGAGCGCTTCGACCTTGCCCGAGCCGTAGAGCTCGGCGGTGTCGATGTGCGTCATGCCCAGATCGATGCCGCGCCGCAGGGCAGCGACGGAAGCGTTTGCTTCTCCACTTTCCAGGTGCCAAGTGCCTTGCCCGATGATCGGCAGCGCCTGCCCGACGGATCCAAAATCTCGCTTTTGCACGCCGCGCAAGATACGAACGCCGGAGCCAAAGATCCATCGTTTTGGCTCGCGCAGGGCTGGCCGCCGCCGGGTTGCGGCAGGCTGCTCGCCAAGTTACACTCGCTCCGCATGAAGGCCCCCGGCATGAAGAGCTTTGAGGAGTTGCAACGCCTTTGGCAAAACGCGTCCCCACCGCCGAGAGGGCGAGGCGTCGTGCGGGGCATCTGCCTGCGCAAAGGCGCTGGGCAGCACGAGACTCCGACCCATGCGCGCATCACCGTGGCGGAGGGCGTCGTCGGCGATCGCTGGCGGGCAGCGGACGATCCAGAGCGGCTCTCCCAGGTGACGCTGATGAATGCGACCGCCGCCGACCTCGTGGCGTTTGCCGATTCCCCAGCGCATGCGGCAGGGGATAACTTCTACGTTGACCTGGATCTGGGGGAGAGCGCCCTGCCCGTCGGGGCCCAATTGCGGTTGGGCACGGCACTCTTAGAAGTGACGGCGGAGCCACACCTCGGCTGCAAAAATTTCAACGAGCGTTTTGGAGCCGGCGCGCTGCGCTGGGTCAATCACAAGGACCACCGGCACTTGCGCCTGCGGGGCGTCAATCTGCGGGTCGTCGAGGACGGGGTGGTGAGCGTCGGCGATAGCGTGGAGCTCGGGTCGACCTAGGCTCGAGGATTGTTGGCTGCTCTCCGGTCCGAGCGTGATAAAAGCCGCGGCCATGAGCGCCGTGGCCTTTCCGGATCGATTCGTGTGGGGCGCGGCCACAGCCGCATATCAGGTGGAAGGCGGCGCCTCCGCGGATGGCCGGGGGGCCTCGATCTGGGACATGTTGTGCGACAAGGAGGGTGCCATCTATGGCGGCCACGGCGGCGAGGTCGCGAGCGATCACTACCACCGCTGGGCAGAAGACGTCGCGCTCTTCCGCCAGCTGGGCCTTGGCGGATATCGCTTCAGCATCAGCTGGCCGCGGGTGCTGCCCACAGGCGTCGGGCAAAGCAGCGCCGCGGGGCTGGCTTTTTACGACCGGCTCGTGGACGCGCTGCTCGAAGCCAAGATCAAGCCGTTCGTCACGCTGTTTCATTGGGATCTGCCGCTCGACCTGTATCACCGCGGCGGCTGGCTCAATCGCGACATCGGCAGTTGGTTCGCCGACTATACGGCGCTGGTGGTTCGCACCTTGGGGGACCGCGTCGATCACTATATGACGCTGAATGAACCGCAGGTCTTCATCGGTCACGGCCACTACGACGGCCGCCACGCGCCTGGGCTCGCGCTCTCCCTGCGCGAGATGTTGCGCTGCGGGCACCACGCCCTGCTCGCGCACGGCAAGAGCGTGCAGGCCATCCGCGCCGAGAGCCCGCGGCCAGCGCGGGTCGGTTTCGCCCCCATGGGTTTCCCAAAAATCCCTGCCAGCGAAGCCGAAGCCGACATCGACGCGGCGCGCCAGCTCATGTACTCGGTGGTCGACCCCAACCACTGGAACCTGACCTGGTGGACGGACCCGGTGATCCTGGGCCGCTATCCTGAAGACGGCCTGCGACTCTTCGGCAAGGACGCGCCGGCGGCGAGCGCCGCGGACATGGACATCATCAGTCTGCCCACGGATTTCTTGGGGCTCAACATCTATCAGGGCGCTCGCGTTCGCGCTGGTGCCGGCGGCAAGCCCGAGGTGGTGAAGACGCCTGCTGGCTTTCCGCTCACGGCCTTCAATTGGCCGGTCACTCCGGAAGCGCTGTATTGGGGGCCGCGATTTGCCCACGAGCGCTACGGCAAGCCCATCTTCATCACGGAAAATGGCCTGTCATGTCGAGACTGGCCCTCCCTGGATGGGCGCGTGCACGACGCGCAGCGCATCGATTTTTTGACGCGCCACCTGCGAGAGTTGCATCGAGGGATCAGCGAGAGCGTGCCGGTCGAGGGTTACTTCCACTGGTCTGCTCTGGATAACTTCGAGTGGGCGGATGGTTATAAGGAGCGCTTTGGCCTGATCTACGTCGACTACCCGACCGGTGAACGCATCCCCAAGGACTCCTACCATTGGTACGCCAAAATCATCGCCTCCGGCGGGCGAGCAGCGCTCTCGGAGTCAGCGGCAGCCGCGCACGCTCTGACGTTCGACGCCGAGCATCGAGCCGCGCTCGACGCAGCGTCGCGCAGGTAAGATAGAAGAAGAAATGCCCAGAGGATCAAGCATGCAGACCAACGCCGAGCTGATGGCCGTGGCCGAGCGCCATCTCTATCCCAATTATCGCCAGGGCCCGTTTGTGCTCGTGCGCGGCTCGGGCTCGGAGCTTTGGGACGCTGACGGCAAGCGCTACCTGGACTTGTGTGCGGGGGTTGCCGTCTGCAGCGTGGGTCACGCCCACCCCAAGTACGTGAAGGCTATCGCAGAGCAGGTGGGGACGCTGGGTCACGTCTCCAACTGGTTTTACAACGCTCGCAACATCGACGCCGCGGCCCAGCTCGCCGCCATCAGTGGCCTGCCACGCGTGTTGTTCTGCAATTCAGGCTGTGAAGCCAATGAGGCCATGCTCAAGCTGGTGCGCCGCCACTTTTACGGGATAGGGCAGCCCGAGCGGCTGCGCATCATCGCCTTCGAGAACGCCTTTCACGGCCGCACGCTCGGGGCACTCTCGATGACGGGCACGGCCAAGTATCGCGAAGGCTTTGGCGAGCTCGGGAGCGTTACACATGTCCCGTATGGGGACCTGGGCGCCGTCGCGGCGGCGATGGGTCCAGACGTCGCCGGTATCATCGTAGAAGCCGTGCAGGGGGAGGGGGGGGTCGAGCCCGCGCCCCCCGGCTTTTTGCAGGGTCTGCGCGACCTCTGCGACGGCTCGGGGGCGCTGTTGATGCTCGATGAGGTGCAGACCGGGGTGGGCCGATTGGGCACCTGGTTTGCGTACCAGAAGGCGGGCATAAGGCCCGACGCGGTGGCTCTGGCCAAGGGCCTCGGGGGTGGCTTTCCCGTGGGTGCATTGCTCACGACAGAGGCGATGGCTCAGGCGCTGCCACCCGGCAGTCACGGCTCCACCTACGGCGGCAATCCATTGGGCGCGGCCGCCGTCTCGAGCGTGCTGGCCATCATCGAGGAAGAGCAATTGCTCGCCGGGGCGTCGCGCAAAGGGGCGTTGCTCGCCGCCGGCTTGTCGGCGTTGGCGCGAGACTACCCGAAGGTGTGCGAGTCGGCGCGCGGCGAAGGCCTGCTGCAAGGGCTCGTGCTCCAGCCAGGGTTCGCCTCAAAAGACCTGGTCGCCCGAGCCCACGCCATGGGTTATCTGATCATCGGAGCGGGCGATCGAGTGCTCCGGTACGCTCCGCCACTCGTGATCACCGAGGCGCAGATCGCAGAGGGCATCCAGGCGACGCGCCAGCTGATCGAGACGGCTGCAGGCTGATGTGGCGGGCAGCCGTCAAAGGCAGCTCATAGCGTAAACTGGCCGCGCGCCACGATCCGAGCCGCTCCCCCGACCTCCACGTGCGGATCCTCACCGCCTCCGACCTGAGCGTAGAGCGTCGACGGCCTACCGATCTCTGCTCCCTGATCGATGCGCAGGATGTCGGTCGGGGCGAGCCGCCCCTGCTCACGAAGATACAGCGCCAGGCTGGCCGCTGCCGAGCCCGTCGCGGGGTCTTCGTTCACGCCGGCGCGAGGCGCGAAATAGCGCGCCGTGCAGCCCTTGCCATCAAAGTGAAAGGCATACACGCCCGCCGCCGTCGCTTGCGACAATGCGGCAAGATCGGGCCGGAGCGCGGCGAGGTGCGCCGCGGAGGGCAGCGACACGAGCAAGCGCTGCCCACCGCTCTCGTAGGCCTGGCAAGGCACCTCGCTGCGGACGCCGAGCGCCTGCAACACAGCGTTCGCGGCTTCGCACACAATCCGTGAGGTCTTGGGGGCCTGCATCCAGGCGAAGCTGATGCGCGCCGCCTCTCGCTCGAGCCTAACCGGTATGACGCCGACCTCGAGCTCGAGACGCAGCTCGAGAGCTTGCAAGGGCCCCGCCAGCACGAAGGCGGCGCCGAGGGTCGGATGCGCGGCGTAGCTGAGCTCCGCGGAGGGCGTGAAGATTCGCAGCCGCGCATGGCCTCCTTGCTTGGGGGGCAAGACGAACGCCGTCTCTGACAGGCCCATCTCGCGTGCCAGCGCTTGCAGGGCCTCCGCCTCCAGCCCCCGCGCATCGGTAAAGACCGCCAGCGGCTTGCCGGCGAGCGCGCGCTCCGTAAACACGTCACACAGCACGTAGCGCACGATTTTCACTCCTGGGTTCTAGCGCCAGACCCGAGAGTTGCGCAACCGGCGGGGGCTCTAGCTCAGAAGGTGCCGCGGACACCCGCCGTGTCGACGGTGCCCCAGGGCTCGATCGAGCCTACCCGACCCGCCTCACTATCATCGGAGCCCGTGAGCCAGAGCACCACGCCAGCAGCGATGCCGGCTGCTCCCACGCCGTAAGAGACGCTACTGACCATGCGCAGCGTGCGAAACGCGCTCACTGCGGACGGTCCGCGCGTGCCGGCCATACACAGCTGGTTCTCACACTCACGCTCGGCTTCACTGTACTTGGCGTTGGCCAGCATGCCCGTGATCAGGCCTGTTCCCACCCCTGCCACTCCGACCCCGCCCGCTAGATAGGCGAGCAAAGGAATGCGTCGGGGCGGCGACCAGCCGCTGCCCGACGCCGAGCCAGCACCTGGCGCGGGCGATTCGAGGGAGGGCAGCGCCAGATCTAATACGACCGTGCGGTTTTCGCCGACCGCGAGCACCACTCGGTCCTGGTCCGTGCGCTCGGAGCTCAGAGAGCCAGAAACGCTATACGTTCCGGGGTTCAGGCTCTGCGCTTGCCCGAACTGTGCCGCTCCGATAGCTCGCCCGTTGATGACCACCTTCAGGTTCGGGTCGTGTTGACTTGCACCTTCGACCTGAACCGTGAGCGAAGGGATGCGTGCGCGGAGGTCCCGTCCTTCCTGCTCGGCTGCCGCGATCGCCTGGGCGAAGCGCGCTGGAGCTCCGCTGTCCATGGGCAGCTCTGTCGTGCGTGAATAGGCCAGCACGGCCTCGACCAAGAGTCCCATCTTCTCCAGCGTGCGAGCTTCGTAGAGCACGACGGTGGGAGCAGGATAAAGGGTGTAGGCTCGGCGAAAGAGGGTCAGCGCGGTCTCGTAGTCGCCGGCGTTGAAGGCCTCTCGTCCAGTGACCGCCACGCTGCGCGCGAGATCCAGGTTGGCATTCTGTGACTCCTCGGGCGGCCCCGTCTCCTGCGCGCTCGCGTGCGTCACCCTGCACAAGCCGGTCAACACCAAGGCCCAGGAGCAGGCTCTCGAACGGAAGAGCGGCCACGGAGAGCGTTGACGCGGACCCCGAACGAGCTTCGGGTCAGAGTCAAAATTTAGAGACACGGTACCCAGCAGTCGGACAGGATCAAACATCGACGCGCTTCCATTCGTTTGGAACGGCCGAAGCGGCTTGGCTTGTAGCGACAAGCGGCGTTTTGGTTAGAAACCGAACTCCTGATCGATACGTTTGCGAGGGGCCGTTTTGGCCGGTTTCGGGCGCGGCGCCACGATCGGCGCGGCGCGCTGCAGCTTGCTGAGCGCCGCATCCACCGTCTTGACGTGGGCCGGGGTAGGGCCATTGGGTGCCTCGCCTCGCTCGGGAGATTTCCTGCCGGGATTCAGCGACACTCTGGCCTTCTCGGCGGAGCTCGGGAGCGTGCCGGCTGTGGGGCCCTCGTTTGGGGCCGCCGTGACCACCTGCGCCGATACGTCCTGGCCGCTCAGCGCCTCTCCCGAAGCGGGCGTGGCCTGGGCGGAGGCGACTTCTGCGGCAGACGCGTGAGCCACGGGTGCGCTGCGGCTCTGTGCCAGCGCGCTCCAGATGATGATGCCCATACCGGCCGCAACCGCGGCCCAGCCCAGCAGCCGCGTCGGAATGCGCCGCTGCGCGATCAACGCCGAGATGGTCTCGCCCGCTAACGTGTCGGCCACGCGCCGCTTGATCAACGTGGAGAGGACGCGTCGGCGGGTACCCTCTGCGCCAAAGGTCCCGGGGGCGGGCGCTTGTTCGCTGGCGCTCCGCGCATCCAGCCACACCTCTTTCAGGGAACGAGAGGCCACGTCCGCGCGCACGCCTTGATCGTAGAGCCAGGCGGCGAGAGCTCGCCCGAGCTCCCAGGTCGAGCCCCAGCGCTTGCTCCGATCGCGATGCAGGCCCCGCTGCACGATGCGCCACAGAGCGTCGTCGCCGTAGCCGTGCGCCACGATGGATTTCGGAGTGTCTTTCAGGATCGACATCAACAGCGCGTTATAGTTCGCCCCGTTGAACGGCAGCTCGCCGGTGATGAGCTCGTAGAGCACCACGCTGATGGACCAGATGTCGGTCCTAAAATCGATGTCGCCTTCCCCGCGCGCCTGCTCGGGCGAGAAATAGCCGGGGCTGCCCAGCACGGCGCCGTCCTGAGTCAACTTGGTGTTCGAGCTCGTCGGCTGGTCCAACTTGGCGATACCAAAATCGAGGACCTTGGGTTGGATGCGGCCGCGGGCCGTCTTGGAGATGAAGAGGTTCTCGGGCTTGATGTCCCGGTGGACGATGCCTTTGTCGTGCGCCTCTCGCAAGCCATCGAGGATCGGGAGCAGGGTGCCGACCGCGCGCAGCGCGTCCACGCGGCATTCTCTGCCGAGCACTTCGCCCAGCGACTCACCCCGCAGCAGCTCCATCACCACATACGGGGCGCCCTCGGGGGTGGAGCCGAAGTCCAGCACCGTCGCCATCGCGGGGTGCCCCAGCCGCGCCGCAGCATGCGCTTCTCGAGCCATGCGCTTGAACGCTTCGGGATTCGGGGTCGCGCTGCGCACTAGCTTGACCGCCACTTCGACGTCGAGCGCAGTGGATCGGGCCTTCCACACCACGCCCATTCCGCCCTTGCCGAGCTGCTCGATGAGAACATAGCGCCCATCGACGACGTCGCCCGCCTTCCGGCTTTTGCTCGGTCGGAGCGACTCCGCGCCCGCCTCAGGCCGAGGGGAGGCCTCCGTAACGGGCGAACTCGTGCGAGTCGACGAGGCGGACAGGGGTACCCCGTCCTCGCTTCGACCCGACACCTCTCTTAGAGCCAACATGCAGTTCAATCAGTCTGATTCAGGCCGCCCGACAATGCCCGTGTTAATAATTAAAAACCGGGCAAGGCTTAAGAGTTCGATGCGATGTTCTCCGCCTACGGGGGCGCGCTGCACAGCGCGTGGTCGCGCAGCTTACACGCGGCATGTTACACGGCGTTTCATGTCGAGCCAAACGAGCGTGCCGAACGAGCGCCGCCGGGCAGGGTTGTCCCGCAAGAGGTCGCTCGCTGGCGGGTGGCTGCTCGGGCGGCGACTCGATGCAGCTGGGGATGCGCTGCGGAGGTTCGCCTGATCTGGCTGTGGGCGCTCCGGATCGGGCCAGAGTCGCTGACGCTGGCGCTGGCCGTCGCGGCCATCAGCGTCTGGTGGACCCTTCAGATCGCGCGCTGGCTCGGCACGCGCTCGCGCAAACGGCGGGCTGCTCGAGCGGGCCGGGCCGAACGCGACGCTGCGCGAGTGCTCACGTCACTGGGGTACGAAGTGCTGGGCCGCCAGGTGCGGCGGACCTGGTCTGTCTTGGTCGACGGACGCGAGCTCGGCTTCGAGCTGATCGCAGACTATCTCGTGCGCCGAGATCACGAGCAGTGGGTGGCCGAGGTGAAGACGGGCGCGCGTTCGCTCGATCTGAGGCACGCTCCGACTCGCCGCCAACTGCTCGAATACCGGGAGGCGTTCGGCGTGAACGGCGTGCTCTTGGTGGACGCCGAGGGCAACCAGATCCAGCGCGTTCATTTTCTCCGCAGCGAGGCCATGGGCGCCAGAAAGAGCGCACTTTTTTACTGGCCCATCGCCGCCATCGCCGCCATCGCCGCGTTCGCTCTGGGCTTGTTCGCCGGGGTTAACCTGTGCGGCGCGCTAGCCCCATGAGGCGCGCGTGGTGGGCTCGGAGCCGGCCAGCTCACGGACAGCTCGTTTGACCGGGGGAGCAGACTTTATTACACCGCCACTCGGACGACACGGCGCGCCGAGAGACCACCGAACACACCCGCGGGCCTCGAGATCGAGATGAAGAATTTTGGCCTGATCGGCGCCGCCGGCTACATCGCGCCCCGGCACATGCAGGCGATCGCCGAAACGGGGAATGCCCTGGTAGCGGCCATTGACCCGCGAGACTCCGTCGGCGTCCTGGACGGGTATTTTCCCCAAGCGAAGTTCTTTACGGAGATCGAGCGGTTTGATCGGTACCTCGAGAAATTGCGCCGAGAGCGGCACAAGGAGCGTGTCCAATATCTCTCCATCTGCTCGCCCAGCTACCTGCACGATGCGCACGTCCGGCTCGCGCTGCGGCTGGATGCGCATGCCATCTGCGAAAAGCCGCTGGTCATCAGCCCGTGGAACGTCGACGCGCTGCGCGAGCTCGAGGCGGAGAGGGACTGCCGCGTGTATACCGTGCTGCAACTCCGGGTGTTGCCCGCGCTGGTGGCCCTCGAGGAGCGCCTCGCAGCGCAACCGGAGCGTAAGCGTGCGCGCGTGCGCCTGACCTACATCACGCCACGCGGCCCGTGGTATCACGTCTCCTGGAAGGGGCAGGATCAGAAGTCCGGCGGCATTGCCCTCAACATCGGGGTGCACTTTTTCGACCTGCTGCTTTGGCTGTTCGGGGGCGCGCATGCTGCGCGGGTGCACCTGGCGAGCCCCGCTCGGATGAGCGGAACGCTGGAGCTCGAGCACGCGGATGTGCAATGGTTCTTGTCGGTCGAAAAGGCAGACATGCCGCTCGGTCAGCTCGCGGCAGGCAGGTCTGCGTTTCGGAGCTTGAGCATAGACGACGAAGAGATCGAGTTTTCGGATGGCTTCGGCGACCTGCACACCCGCGTCTATCGCGACATCCTGAGCGGTCGGGGCACGGGGCTCGACGCCGCCAGGCCCGCGATTGAGTTGGTGCACCGCATTCGCCACTCTGACGTGATCCCGCCAGATGGCAGTTCCCACCCGCTGCTGCAGCGGGCGTGAGGGCATGGAAAGCATGCAGGGCTGCTTCGTGCATCCATCGGCCATCGTGGACGCCGGGGTCAGCATCGGTGTCGGCACGAAGATCTGGCACTTCTGCCACGTCAGTGGCGGCGCTCGGATCGGCAGCGGCTGCTCGCTCGGGCAAAACGTCTACGTTGCCCCGGGGGTAAGCATTGGCGACGGCGTTAAAATTCAGAACAACGTCTCGGTCTACGCCGGGGTAATCCTGGAGGACTATGTGTTCTGCGGCCCGAGCATGGTCTTCACCAACGTCAAGGTGCCGCGCGCCGCGTTTCCGACGCAACCGGGTGAATACGCGGTCACGCGGGTGGGCTACGGCGCGAGCATCGGCGCTAACGCGACAGTGGTTTGTGGCGTCGCGATCGGCAAGTGGGCGCTGGTCGGGGCCGGGGCCGTCGTCACAAGGGACGTGCCGGACTACGGGCTCGTGGTTGGCGTGCCCGGGCGCCTCGCAGGTTGGGTTTGTCAATGTGGTGAGGTGCTGCGCTTCAGCCGTGCCAGCGCGGCATGTCAGGCGTGCGGCCGCCGTTACACGGAGCGAGCTGCCGAACATGTCGTGCTGGTCAGCTGAGCTCGCCGGCCCCGTGAAGGTCGGCGTGTGAAGCCTGGCATCCCCATCTCGAACATCGGCCCGGGCATCCTGGCCCAACGCGAGGCACTCGAAGCCGCCATCTCGGCCGTGCTGGCGTCCGGCGTTTTCATCAATGGTCCGGAGGTAGAGGCGTTCGAGCGGGAAATGGCCAGCTACCTCGGTGTGCGCCATTGTGTTGGGGTCAATTCGGGCACGGACGCGCTGAGCATCGGGCTGCGCGCGCTCGGCATTCACTCGGGGGACGAGGTGATCGTGCCGTCGTTTGGCTTCATCGCCACGTCGGAGGCGGTGGCCGCCGTGGGCGCCATCCCGGTCTTCGTCGACATCGATGAGCAGACGTTCAATCTCGACCCGGCAGAGCTGCGCGCCGCGCTCACCCCGCGCACGCGAGCCATCATCGGTGTCCACCTGTTCGGTCAAGCGGCGAGCATGGAAGAGATCATGGCAGTAGCGCTCGAGCATGGCCTGCTCGTGTTGGAGGACGTGGCGCAGGCCCTGGGGGGAGCGTTCCGTCAGCGCAAGCTCGGCAGCCTCGGGCACGCCGCAGCGCTCTCGTTTTTTCCGTCAAAGAACCTCGGAGCCTTCGGCGACGCTGGGCTCCTGGCCACGAATGACGCCGACGTCGCTGACGTCTCTCGCCAGCTCCGGCAACACGGCGGCAAGGACAAGTACAGGAGCGAACAGACCGGGTACAACTCGCGCCTGGACGCGATCCAAGCCGCCGTGTTGCGGGTCAAGCTACCGCATCTGGATGCGAACGTCGCGCGGCGCCGGCAAGCTGCCGATCGTTACGACAGGTTGCTCGGCGGTGCTCGGGGGCTACAGCTGCCTTGGCGCGACCCGGCAGCCACCCACACCTTTCATCAATACACGCTGCGTATCGCCGCCGGACAGCGGGATGGGGTTCGGCAAGCTCTGCTCGCCCAGGGCATCCAGGCCATGGTGTATTACCCCACCCCCCTGCACCAACAACCCGTGTACGGGGAGCGCTCGCGCGGCCTCGTGCTTGCGCGCGCCGAGGAGGCCAGCGCCTCGGTTCTGAGCCTGCCGATCTGGCCAGAGATTGAGGCAGCTGACCAAGAGCGAGTGGCCGCAGCCGTCTGCGAGGCGCTCGTCGATTGATCCCGGCTCAGGCGGGTTGGGCACTCGGCGCGGGCTGTCGGACGGGCGCGGGCCTGACCCACGTCTCCGCCTTGTGCGCGAGCTCGCCAAATTTGCTGGACGCGCTGCCCAGGCGTTGATCCCACTCGAGGTCGATCGGCTGGCCCTTGGTCAAGGCATGAAACTTCACCATGACCATGGTGAGGAACAGCGGCTGGAGGAAGGCCGAGCGCACGTTGGCGGCGAACAAGGCGGCGAACACCAGCCCGGCCAGGGTCGCGGCGCCCGGTAGGACGTAGGCGAGCAAGAAAGCGGGCGCGAGCATGATCACCCAGATGATGACCGTAAACACTTTGTCGAGCACCACCACCCACAGCCCGGTCTTCAGCACCTCCTGGGCGTTCTGCGCGTAGTAAATTAGCCCGTCCTTGGAGCTCCGAAACACATTCTCGTCACCGCGCGCGAGGTTGTAGGAGAAAATCGTCTCGTCGATGTACGTGGTCGACGACCGAAGCACCGCCCGCACCACGCCCATCACGGAGTCGAGGCCCGGCACCGGCAGCAAGTTGGCGACCCAATTCAAGGTCCGGTTGAAGGCTCCGACGATGCCATCGATGAGCAGGTCCAGGCCAAACATCACGTTCACTTCGCCAAAGCGCTCGGTGACAATGCGTTTGCCGTACTGGAACATGCCCTCATTGCCATTGGCGATTTGGCCGGTCGTGATGAGCTCGGTGAGGACGGCGATGTGAGCAGCCTTGAGCAGATAGAGCCCGTAGCGCACCACGAAGCGCCAGACCCCTCCGAGGACGGCCACCAGGGCGATCACCCAGGCCCAGCCGAGCAGCGGCGACACTTTGGCAAGCAGGATGAACCCGCCGACGAGCAGCACCCAATAGATGATCGCCGCCACGGTCAGCGCGCTCAGGATCCCGAGGCGCACCAGCAAGAATGGCAGCGTCTGGAGCATCAAACCGAAAGCGTCGCCGAGGCCTGCCGCCTGAATCGCGACAGGGTAGGAATGCCGGACGCTCTGCTCGGGGTGATTGTACGCACCCGCGCGGGCAGCGCCCGGAGCAGAGTGCACGGGCGCAAAGGGCAAACGCGCTGCCGCTACCGCTACCGCGGGGCTCGCTTGCGGCATGGCCGCGGTGGGTGCGACGCTCCTGACTGGCAAAGCCTGTGTCCCGCCAGCCAGGCTCGCCGACGCGGGAGGGCGGATGAAGGTGAGGACCGAAGTGCCGAGCCGCACCGACTGGCCCGGTGAGAGCGGGGTCGGGCCTGTCAGGCGGCGCTCCCGAGCATCGAAGGAGCCATTCGAGGACCCCAGGTCCGTATACACGACGACGTCGCCCTTCACTGACAGCTCAGCGTGGACCGCCGACGTGCTCGGGTCCGAGAGGACCAAATTCCCGCTGTCTCGGCCGATGCGAAACGTGCCGTCCTCGAAGGAGCGCTCTTCCACCCGACCGTCCGCGAACTGAATCCGAAATAAGCAGCTGCTCATGCTCTCTCCTTGCCCGGCGCTGGGGTTGCGCGTGGGCGCGGCAATTCGGTCGCGCCCACGCGCCGGTTGCGTGAAATCCGATCAGGGCCGCCCTGCCGGATTCAGACGCGAGCGGCGGTCAGCTCTTCCGAGATAACCGTTGGTTGAGCTTTTCGTCGAAGGAGCGGGAGAGCTGGTCATAAACGGGTCGCGTTTTGCTATCCGGCAGCACGTTCACGTCCGGGTCGAGGGCGACAAAGGCCTGGAACAGCTCTTTCCAGGTCATGCCGCCCACGGCCTGCGCGGCTCGCAGTGCTCCGCCGAGAGCCGAGGCGTTCCCCACTCGCAAGACCCGCACTGGGCATTGCATGACGTCCGCGACGACCCGCTGGATGCCAGCGTTTCTCGAGGCGCCGCCGGTCAGCACCAACTGGCGCGGGGCATGCCCGATCCAATCCGAAAAGCGTCGCATCGAGAGCGCCTGGGCTTCGACGACGGCGCGCACGGCTCGAGCCGGCTCCTTCCAGCCGACGAAGGCCTCGCTCCCAAACAGCTCCACACCGGGCTCCAGGCGCGGCGTCGTCTCCGCCACGAAGTACGGCAACATGAAGCTTCCGTGATTTCCCGGGGGCGTGTCCCGGATGGCGGCGGCAAATTGTTGCCAGTCGAGGTCGAACCGCTTGGCGACCTCTTCGCGGGCTAGCGATCCATTCGTGAAACAGATCAGGCTCATGAAGCCGCCTGCCGGGTTGCCGAAGACGTGGCCGAACCCGTTCGGGTCCGTGCGCGGCCCATCCATGGCAGCGAACACGGTGTCGCTCGTGCCCAGGCTGACCAAACGGGTGCCGGGGGACACGGCGCCCATGCCCACCAGGCTGCTCGGGTTGTCTCCCGTGAAGGCGATGACCGGCACACCTGGGCTGAAGCCGTAGCGCTCGACGAAGTACGGAGCGATGGTCCCGACCCGGCTGTGAGAGGCCGCCGGAGGTTGCAGCTTGGCCGCCAGGTCCGGCGCGGTGGCGTCGAGCAACGCCGGGTGCCAGCGCGCGGTCGCCAGGTCGAGCAAGTTCATGCCGGCGGCGTCGCCCAAATCGATGGGCGCGGACGTGCCCGCGAGCAGGGAGGCCATGAAGGAGCTGACCAGGTGAATCTCTGCGGTGCGCCGGTAGGTGTCAGGCGCCGCCTTCCACAGCTTCCGGATTTGAGGGCCCGTGAAGCGCTCGATCGGGATCGAGCCTGAAATTTTCAAGACCCGCTCGCGGCCGCCCGCGGCGTGGGCGATCTCCCGACATTCTTCGCTGGTCGAGCTGTCCATCCACATCGGAGACGTCGGATAGCTCAGCAGCGGCCGCACTTGATCCACCAGGCTACGGCCCGTTCGCCAGCGCGCGGCGTCGCGCAACCGCTCGCTCAGATACACCGAGCCGTGCTGCTGCCCGGCGCCGCTGATGCCGGAGATCTTGGACCACGAGAAGCCGCTCTTCTGAACCCTACCGAGCAGGAGCTCGAGCGCTTCCACCCACATCAACGGATCACTGTGGCGGACCCGCGGGTCGGCGTGAGGCAGCACGCCTTGGGGCGAGGCATAGGCCGGCAACTCACTCCCGAAGTTCACAGCGTCTTGCAGCACGACCTGCCCCTGTCGCGCGTCGACGACGATGGCGGAGAGGCTCTGGGTGCTCGAATCAAGGCCTAAAAAGTATGCCAAGCGGTTCTCCCTACCATGCCCGGTGTTTGACGCTACTCGTGCGTTTCCTTCGTCGCAATCGATATTGGCGCCGCCGCGGCGCCGCTGTGTCGCGGCCCTGGGTTGGCCGTGCGAAACGCCTCCAGTGTCTCGTATTCCCCATACGCCGGGCTAAAGCCGGTCGCCGCGCGGAACGATGAGTCACTGATCACGATGGGGTATTTGATGTGCGCGACGGCGCCCGACGGCAGGTGCGGCAAGCCGAGCCGCCCGAGCAGCAGCGGATGCAGAAGCCGGGCGATACGGATGGGCGCGCGACCGGTGACGCGGATCAACTCACTGAGCGGCAACGCTTGAGGTCCGGCGACGTTGTACACGCCGCGCAATTTTTGCTCGAGCGCCAGGGTGATGGCGGTCACGGCGTCGCTCTCGTGCATGAACTGAAATAGCGGGTCGAAGCCGAGGATCATGGGGACGCGGGGTCCGGCCAAGAACGCGGCCAGCGTGCCGTGCAAGCTCGGCCCGAGCGTGTACACCAGCCGCAGCACGGCGGTCGTCCGTTCGGGGAAGCGCCAGAGCGCCGATGCCGCGAAGAGATCGGCCGCTACTAGGTCGGCGAGCTCCGGGAAGCTCTCCAGCGCCATGGGTGGCTCATCCTCACCGCGGTACAAAGCCGCGTCCGCGACGGCACCGTAATAGGTATGGCGACCCACGAAGAGGGCTTGGGGCACGGCGTGCCGCTCGCAGTATTCGAAGACCTTCTGAGTACCGCCGAGGTTGATGCGATAGCGTTCGTCTCGGCGCATCGTCACGTGGGACACGGTCGCCATGTGAATCACCGCATCGGGGCGCTCGCGTCGAAACACCTCCTCTGCCTCCGGCTTGCGGATGTCAGTCTGTACCAGGCGGATGCCAGCGGGCATTTCTGGCCAAGGCCGTCGATCAATCCCGGTGACTTCGTGCCCGCGCGAGAGCAGCTCGATCGCGACCTTCTGCGCCAACTTCCCCGAGACGCCGGTGAGCAATACTCTCATGACCACGCCTCGTGTCTCATGGCAGCGACTTCAGCGCTTCGGCCGGCGCTTTGCGTTCGCGTAGGCCAGTTTCGATCAGGTCGGCGATAGCGGCTTTTACGACGTCGACCTGCTCCGCTATCGCGCCCTGGCTCTCGTCACCCGTGCCCTCGAAGTGCAGCGCCGGGCCAAAACGTAGCTCGGATCGCACGGGCAGGGGCAGGGGCAGGAGGTATGGCGTGAGCGGGACGTAGGGCACACCAAAGAGTTTACCGAGAAACGGCAGGTTGGCGATGGTCGGCACCGCCTCCCCTCCGCCGAGGTACGCAAAGGGCACGATGGGAGTCCGCATGCTCAGCGCGAGCCGCATGAAGCCCGTGCCAAACTGCCCCAAAGAGTGCCGGTTCCAGAACAGTTTTTGGGTGCCGCGGGTGCCCTCGGGGAAGACCAGGAGCACGCGCTCGTCGGCCAACAGCTGTCGCGCGTGCTGGGGTAGCCCGGTGATCTGCCCCGTACGGCTCGCCAACTGGGAGAGGAACGGCAAGCGGTTGATGAAGCGATCCGCCATGCCGTGCGCCAGGCGCGGCGGCTCTAGCTCGAAGAAGCAAGCCGTGATGACCATTCCGGCATCGATGGCATAGCCGCCCGAGTGGTTGCCCACGAGTATCACGCGACCCGTTCGGGGCACGTGCTCTATCCCGTGGCAGCGCACCGAAAAGTAGTGCCGGTACAACCATCCCGTGAAGCGCAGCCCAGCCGCCAGCGAGTCCTTCGACACGCCGAAGCGATCGAAGCCATGGGCATTGAACCCGAGCTCGAGTCGGGCAAGCCGGGCCTCTACCTCGTCGCTCAGCGTGGTGGTCTGGGATGCGTCGCCCATGCCTGGCTCTCTTGCAGGCGCTGAGCGCGCCGGCTAACCGCCATCGCTGACACCGCTGGCATCCACGGCGGCGTCGCCGCCATCGCCAGCGTCGGCACCTGCATCACCGGGCTCGGGAGCGTCGCAGACCCCGGGACGGTTGAACGACTCCTGCGCATTGTCGCTCACGTCGCAGATCCAGCCGCGGGTCGCGGACTGCTCGCATTCGGCTGCAGTGGCGCAGAGCTCGCCGCAGAAGCCCATGTCCCCGCTGCCTTCGGCGCCGACGAGTGTGCCCAGAACCCGCGGCGAGATGCAGGCGGCGCCACGTGTGGAGGCCCCCACGCCGAAGCCACAACCGACCTGCCCGCCAAAGACACAGGGCGCGGAACAGAAGCGCTCGTCGGGACCAAATCCGATGCAGGTCTTGCCGACGCAGTCCCCGTTTTGCTCGCAGCGCGCGCCGATCGGCAGGCCCGTCGGGGCAGTGTCCGTGCAGATGCCCCGCGCCAGATCACAGAACCGCCCGGGACAATCTTCGTCGCTGCCGCACTGAGGGAAACACCAGCCCGGCTGGCGTGCGCCACTAAACGGCGTGATCCCGCGATACGCCTCCGATTGGCAGCCGAGCTCGCGGCGCCCTAGGCACTTGTTCTCAGCGACTGATCGCGGAGACAGCGAGAGGCAGGTCCGTAAACACAGCCCGTTGCCCGTTTGGGTCGTCGCGACGCAGGCCGACTGCGGATCGATGCTGGTGCACAGGCTGTCGGCGGTGCAGGGCGTGGAGCAGTAGCCGAGCGCCGGCCCACCCCCGAGGAAGTCGTTAGAATCTGACGTGAAGCAAGTGAGCCCTGGACCGCACTGCGCCGTCTCGGTGCAGGCGCGGCCGATATATGCCGTGGGACCCATTTCCCCCGAGGAGCCGCCGTTTGCCTCCCTCGGCCGGCTACTGCAGTCGCATTCGCCGTAACCCGAGCCGTCGGGCAAGCACGACTGTGCTCCTTCGCAACGCGCGATACCTGCGCACAATCGCGTCGCACCCGGCGTGCACTCACGGCTCGCGTCGTCGCTACAAGAGGCAATCCACCCGCCGAAAAGGCTAAGCAAAAGCAAGGCAAGCAGCGGGGTTTTCGTTCTGCTCATGTCGGCGACACTACCGCGACTCATCGCCACGTACCTGGACAAACGCCACCCGTGCTCCGCCTTTTTTTATGACCCCCCGGGACGGCGCCGCGGCCCCGATTCGGCCGGGGCGAGAATAGTTGGCCGACGCTGCGGGTGATGAAAGCTCACCTCGGGCTCTGCCGGAGCTGGGCCAATGCAGTTTGCACATCGCGCGACTCGGTGACCACGCCGGCTGCCTTCAGGAGCTTCATTGCAATGCCCATCGCAGGTCCCGGGCCGGCCGCTGCCCGGATCTGTTCGGCGACCGGAGCGAGGAGCTCGCGGATCTGTTCTGCGCCCAAGCTCTTCGGGAGAAACCCCTCGACCACCTGTATCTCTTGCTCCAACGCCGCGCGTTGTGCGGGGTCGGTGGCGGCGGCGAGCGTCTCTTGGTTGGCCTTGACCAGCTTGCGGAGCACTTGGAGCACCCGTTCGTCGGTGGCCTCGTCTCCCGTGCGCGTCACCTCGCCAATTGCGGTCCGCAGGACCTCTTTCGCTATCGTGTTGCCGGCCTTCATGGCCTGAAACATTCGTTGCTTGACCTGGTCGATGAGCATTTTCTTCTTTCCCGCGATTCGTAAAAGTTGCTTCAGCCTGGGCTGGGCTCGCGAGGCGGCGCGATGTCTTTCGAGGCGATGTCTTCCGCATGCGGCGCGATGACAGGGCCAACTCCGGAGGGGAGCCGTAGCTTGAAGCGAGCGCCTTTGCCCCGCTCGCCCTCGCATTCGAGAGTTCCGCCTTGATTGGCCACGAGCGCGCGCGCCGTGGTCAACCCGAGGCCGATGCCTAGCGGCTTGCTAGTGATGAGCGGCTCGAAGAGCAAGGCGATCTCCTCTTGTGAGATACCGACGCCAGTGTCGGCGATGGTAAGCTCGACGGACTCATCGTCACTGCGCGAGGCGATCGTCAGCGTCCCTTGGCCGTCCATCGCCTCGCAGGCGTTGCGGATCACGTTGGCGATCGCGTCGCAGACTTGTCCCGGGTCGACGTAAACCCTCTCCCCGCCGAGCCGCCGATCGATGCTGACACCCTCCGGGACGGTTTCCCGACCGAGCACGTTCTCGACCAACTCTTGCACGCTCACCCCACGCTGCGCTGGGGGCCTGATGCGAGAATACGCAAGCAGGTCGGCGATGATTCGATTGGCGACCCAGACTTCTTCTTGCGCGATGTCCAACGCTTGGTCCATCGCGGGTGTGGTCTGGCCTGTCAGCTGGCGACGTAGAACGGCGACGGCATTCGAGATCGCGCCGAGCGGATTGCGGATCTGATGTGCAAGGCTGCCGGCCAGCTGCCCCAGCACAATCAATCGCTCCTTCTTCAACAACTCGCCTTGCTGCTCTTTGAGCACTCGGACGCTCTCCTCGGCGTCCGGAGTCGAAGGAACATCAGGGCCTGACGTCCCCGCCGTCCCCCATTGTCGCAAGACATACTCTACCGTCTGTTGCTCGAGTCTCCGAACCGGGATGTGCCACCCGGAGACGCCGACCAGGGTCGCCGGGATGCCGGCTCGATCTTCGAAGTAGAGGTCCTGCCCTTCTTGGAAGACCCGCTCGTCTCGCATCTGTTCGAGCAGGGCTTGCTCGTGTGGCAAGAGATCGAAATCGGTCTTGCCGATCAAGTCCGCGCTCAGGCGACCAAACGCTGCGTGGAAGGCGGCATTCGCCCAGACATATCGCGACTGCCGGTCCCGCAGGCACAGCGGCGTGGGAAGCCGCTCCAACATCGCCATCGCCAGGGGCGCATCCATCAGCAGATGTGCTGCATTGGACTCGGCGTTTTCGGACGCTGCGTTCCGGGGATCCACGGGCGCAGCTTACGCGAATTGATGGAAAGTTTCCGAACTGCCGCAAGCAGGTCGCCGAAACTCGCCGGGGCGTCGAATTGTCCCCGGGTGGCTCGAGACGCTGCCTCGGGCTACGAGGCCGGCAGGCCCGGCGAGCAACGTTCTCTGGTCGCTGGGAGCGACGTGCCCTCCCGTGTGTTGAAAAGCGCAGACGGGCGAGTAATAACGCTGCACCGTGACTAGTAATCCCAAGGAAGTAATCGATCTCGACCCCTCGGAGACGGGTGACTGGCTGGACTCTCTCGAGTCGGTGCTGGAACACGCGGGCCCGGAGCGCGTCGCGTATCTCGTGAAGCGCTTGGTCGAGGCGGCCCAGCGTCAAGGTGCCCGCCCAGAGCTTCCGTTAACCACGGATTACGTCAACACGATTCCGGTGGAGGAAGAGCCCGCGTATCCCGGCGATCGCGACATCGAGAAGCGCATCCGCGGCATCATCCGTTGGAACGCCGTCGCGATGGTGCAGCGCGCGAACTCGCGCTTCGACGGGCTCGGCGGTCACCTGTCGAGCTACGCCTCGAGCGCGAACCTGTACGAAGTGGGGTTCAATCACTTCTTCAAGGGCAAGGACGTGGACGGCATCGGGGATGCGGTTTACTTCCAGGGCCACGCCTCGCCGGGCATTTACGGGCGGGCGTTTTTGGAAGGGCGCATCGACGTCGAGCGCGTCGATGCGTTTCGGCGTGAAGCCGCTCAACCGGGTTTGCCCTCGTATCCGCATCCACGCCTGATGCCCGACTTCTGGGAATATCCGACGGTCAGCATGGGCATTGGCGCGATCAACGCCATCTATCAGGCCCGCTTCAACCGCTACGTCCATAACCGCGGCATCAAGGACACCTCGGCGTCGACCGTGTGGTGCTTCATGGGGGACGGCGAGTGCGACGAGCCCGAGTCGCTCGGTCAGCTGCGGCTCGCCTCGCGTGAGAGCCTGGATAATCTGGTCTTCGTGATCAACTGCAACCTGCAGCGGCTGGACGGTCCGGTCTACGGCAACGGCAAGATCATTCAGGAGCTGGAGGGCGTCTTCAGGGGTGCGGGTTGGAACGTCACCAAGGTCATCTGGGGTCACGACTGGGACCCATTGCTCGCCAAGGATGAAGATGGGGTGCTGCTCAAGCGCATGAACGAGGTCGTGGACGGTGCTTTCCAGAAGTACACGACGTCGCCGGGGTCCTACTTCCGCGAGCACTTCTTCGGCACCGACCCGCGCCTGTTGAACCTGGTGCGGGACTGGGACGACGAGAAGATCGGGCGCTTGCGGCGCGGCGGTCATGACGATCTCAAGATCTACGCTGCTTACAACCGCGCGGTGAATCAGCGCAACGGCAAGCCCACGGTCATCCTGGCGCACACCGTCAAGGGCTGGCACCTGGGTGAGGCCTTCGAAGGCAGCAACGGCACCCATCAAATGAAGAAGATGGCCGCAGAACAGCTGAAGGTCTTCCGAGACCAGCTCGGCCTGCCGGTACCCGACGATAAGCTCAAAGAGGCGCCGTTCTATCACCCGGGCATGGACAGCCCGGAGGTGAAGTACATGCTCGAGCACCGCCGGGCTCTGGGCGGCAGCCTGCCCAAGCGCCGTCACAAGAGCCCGGTCAAGCTCCAGCTGCCGGGGGCGAAGTTCTACGAAGAGTTCAAGGCGGGCATGAAAAAGGGCGAGGCGTCGACCACGATGGTCTTCTCGCGCCTGCTCTCCAAGCTGATGCGCGACGAGCACGTCGGGCGCCGTGTCGTTCCGATCGTGCCAGACGAGGCGCGCACGTTCGGTATGGACGCCCTGTTTAGCCAGGCGGGTATCTACTCCTCCAAGGGCCAGCTCTACGAGCCGGTCGACAAGGGCCGCTTGCTCTACTACCGGGAGAGCAAAGATGGGCAGGTGCTGGAGGAGGGCATCAACGAAGCAGGGTCGACGGCGTCGTTGACGGCGGCGGCGACGGCGTACGCCAACATCGGCGAGCCGATGATACCCTTTTACATCTTCTATTCGATGTTCGGCTTCCAGCGCACGGGTGACCAGTTTTGGGCCCTGCAGGACTCGATGGGCCGCGGCTTCGTGCTCGGGGGCACGGCGGGCCGCACCACGCTGAACGGCGAGGGCTTGCAACACGAGGACGGGCACAGCCAGTTGCTCGTCGCGACGTACCCGAGCGTCGTCGCTTACGACGTGACGTTTGCGTTCGAGCTCGCGACCATCATCGAAGACGGCTTACGCCGCATGTTCGACCGCGAAGAGAACATCTATTATTACATCACCCTCCAGAACGAAAATTACCCGATGCCGGCGCTCCCCGCCGACAACGAGGCAGCGGCTGCAAAGGTGACCGAAGGCATTCTCGCGGGCATCTACAAGTACGCGCCGAGCACCAAGAGCGGTAAGCATACGGTGCAGCTCTTCGGGAGCGGTTCGATCATGCTGCAGGTGCTGCGCGCTCAGCAGCTCCTGGCGGAGCGCTGCGACGTGGCGGCGGACGTGTGGGCGGTGACCAGCTATCAGCAGCTACGCCGCGAGGCGCTCACCTGCGAGCGCCACAACCGGCTCCATCCCGAGGCCAAGCCCCGCGTGCCGTACATCACGCGCGTGCTCGAAGGCAGCAAAGGGCCCGTCATTGCGGCCAGCGACTACATGACCCTGGTTCAGGATCAGGTGACGCGTTGGGTCCCAGGGCGCTACGTGGCGCTCGGAACAGACGGCTTCGGGATGAGCGATACGCGCGAGGCGCTGCGCCGCCATTTCGAGGTCGACGCGGAATGCATTGCCCTCGGAGCGCTCTCCGCCTTGCACGCCGATGGGCAGATCGACGCCGCGGCCCTCGGCAAGGCCATCGCCGACTTCGGCGTGGATCCGAACAAGATCTATTCCGCCGAGGTCTGAGCCCGCTGACGAAGGAGCCTCGCCGGTATCGACTCAGGGGTCGAGCGGCGCGGCTCGGAGGCTAGGGTCGACTCTGCCTTCCAGCTCGACGAGGTTCTTGAGGCGCGCGAGGCCGGCTTCCATGTGTTGGGAGAGGCGCTTTTGAAACAAGTCCAGAAATAGGCCACCGACGATCAGAGGGAGCTCTCCCTCGTCGCGCCAAAACACCTCCGTCACGCCGGGCTGGGGGACGTATGTCACCTGAGCTCGCGAGGGGTCGCCGCCTCGGGTACGGTTTTCGAACCAGACGCCCAGCGCCGCGTCGCTGCGCACGATGCGCACCTCTCCGGAGGTGAGATCGGCGTCGCGCTCCGCCTTGCCGTACCAGGTCAGCGTCGCTCCAGCACCGATGCTCGGTGCTCCAATTTGGTTCCGCGGGGCGAGCTCGGATTTGTTCCACTGCGCCCACTCGGACCAGTGGCGCAGATCGTTGACCCAGGCGTGGATGGCGACCGGTGGCGCGTTGATCATGATCGACTGCTCGACGCGCCAATGCCGAGGCAAGAGGGCGCCCAGACCAGCCAGCAACAGAGCGACGGCGAGCAACGCTCCAAGCACGATTTGCGCGACTCGTAGGACGTGCGGCGCCATGGGTTACAACATGCTCCGGGCGATCTTGCGGTGCGCCGCAGGCATCGCCAATTTGCCGAGCTCGTCGGGTGCTACCCAGCTCACGGCGGCGTATTCGATGGCGCGGGCTCGGCCTTCGAGGGCTCGGCAGCCATAGACCTCGATATCGATGCGAAAGCGCGTGACCTGGTGCCGCAAGCTCCCGATGCGCGCGCCCGCGCCGATGGACACGCCCGTGCTACGCGGGACGTAGCTCTCGAGCTGAGCGCCGGGGTCCTGCTCAGGCAGCAGCGTGACGTCAGGGAATTGCCACATACCAGGCCAACGCGCCGCCGTCGCGGGCGCGCGCACCAAGAGCACGCGGCCTTGCCGGCGCACCACCGCGGCAGCTCGTCGCTCCTGGACCACGACCTTGCGGGCGGAGGCCTCCGGGAGCTGCAACACCCGGTCCGATTTGAGCGCCCGACAGTGACGGGCGACAGGACAAATAGCGCAGCGCGGCGCCCGTGGCGTGCAGCACGTCGCGCCCAGCTCCATCAACGCCTGGTTATAGTCGCTGGCTTGCCCGGCAGGGATGAGGGCTCGTGCCAGTTGCCACAGCTTGGACTGGAGGGGAGCACGCTTCGGATCTCCGCGCAGGCCGAAGAGGCGCGTGAGCACGCGGATGATGTTACCGTCGACCGCGGGCTCGTCGGCGCCGAAGGCAATGCTCGCGATGGCTCCGGCCGAATAGGGGCCGATGCCAGGCAGGCGCCGCAGCTCCTCGACAGAGGCGGGCAGCTCGCCGCCGTGGGCCTCCACCACGCGCGTCGCCGCTTTCTGCAAGTTCCGCGCGCGCGAGTAATAGCCGAGGCCCTCCCAGGCGCGGAGCACGTCGTCGACCTCGGCCGAGGCCAGGGCGACGATGGTCGGGAAACGTTCGAGCCAGCGCTCGTAATAGCCGACAACGGTCGCCACCTGTGTCTGCTGCAGCATGATCTCACTGACCCAGATGCAATAGGGGTCGCGCGTCGAGCGCCAGGGGAGGGGGCGGCGGTGCTCGCGATACCAATCCAGTAAATCGCCCACCACGGCCGCGCCATTCGGCGACGGAGCTTCGGGCTCTTCCGATGTGTAAGGCGAGGTATGAAGCGAGCTCGTCATTTTTTTGACGATCGCCTGCTTATCGCGAGCGAGGGCTGACCGTGAAGTAGCTGGGCGAGGCAGCTTTGCACTCGGCCGGGAAGGGCCGAATTCTTTGAATGCCCCTTCGTTCCATGCCATTCTCCAAACTGCATCTATGCCCCAGCCACGTTCACTATCGCTGGAGCTCGTTCGCACGGACGGTTGGTTTGATCGGGTCGGGCAAACCGTCTCCAGTTTTCAGGCACTGTGCGACATCCTGGGCGAGCGTTTCTTCGCATTTTCACTGATCACTGGGGTTCGCATCACGGCGTTGACGGTGGACCGCCGACACCCGGAGAACACGCTCGTCGACTTCACCGTCGGCGGCAACGACACCGCCAGCGAGGAAACGGAGCGGCTGCCGCTCGCTGACTTCCAGCGCAGGCTGGTCACTGCTCTGTTGCTCGACGCGCAGCACGGCCCGGTGCCGCAGCGTGAGCAGGACGCAGAGGCGATGCAGCAATTCATCGGGCCACAATACCTGCTCCTGGCGCCGCTGTATGGCATCACGCTATTCGAGCTCTCCTTTGCCGACGGGGAGCCGCAGATCAAGCACGCGTCCGACGGCGTTCAGCAGGTCGTTCCACTCGAGGATTTTCGCAGTAACCTGCGGGACCGGGTTCGCGCCGAGCTCAGTCAAGTGGCCCGCCCCGAGGCGCGCAACGCCATCGACCTCGGCCACGTCGCACAGGCGGACGCTCTGTTCGCCAAGCGGGATTTCGTCGCCGTAAAAGAGCTGCTCGGCACCTGGCCGGCAGCGCTCACCATCTTCCTCCGCACGCCTGAGGCGCAGGCGCTGCAGGCCGAAACGCGGGGCACCTTGGCGCATGCGCTCGGGGTGCTGGGCTCCGCCTGTTCCGCTCTGGGCGACGCCTCGCAGGCCGAGGAGGTGTTGCGGCTTGCAGTCCAATACGCGGGCGACACTCCCGTGGCCGGGCAGATCTATGAGCGGCTCGGGTCAGCGCTGCTGGCGGAGCGACGCGCCGGGGAGGCCATCGGCCCGCTTCGGCGCGCTGCGATGCTGGGGACCAGCTCGGTCTGGCCACGTCTGTCGGAGGCGTTTCTCGAGCGTGGCCGGTTCCTCGCCGCCCTCGGCGCCGTGGAAGAGGCGCGCCAATCGGGGATCGATGAAGCCGTGGTGGCTGATGTCCGCCGTCGAGTCGAAGAGCGGTTCGGCGCGCTGCTCGGGCCCTGGCAGAGCCTGGTCGCCAAGCGCTCCGCATAGGAAACTGCACGGCTTTTTGTCAAACCTGGTGCTCCTGCGCGCCGCCATCTCGCCCGGGCGCTGGGCGGATTGACAGTTGTTGGTCAAGGCACTATCAAGCGCTGGAAACAGCGGCGCTTTTTTGCTCGTGGTACTGCTCCTCGTCACCCTGGGTACGTCGCCAGTGGGTGCTGGAGGGCAATCTCGAGGATAAATGCTCCGAGACGTAACCCGCGCGACTGGACCATGCTCGACCTTTACCTACCGATGTTCGTGATGTTTGGGGTCGCGCTCGCGATTTGCGCAGGCATGTTCTTCGCGGGCACCTACCTCGGCCCGAAGAACCCGACGCCTGACAAGGTGATGCCCTTCGAGTGCGGCAATGACACGGAGGGCGCCGGCCAGACGAAGATGAGCGTCAAGTTTTATCTGACAGCCATCTTGTTCGTCGTTTTCGATATCGAAGTCGTGTTCATGTATCCCTGGGCGACGCTGTTCAAGGGACTAGGCTGGACGGGCTTCGCAACGATGCTGGCGTTCATCGGTTCGCTGCTCATCGCGCTCGTCTATTGCTGGAAAAAAGGAGCCCTGGAATGGGAGAGCTAGCACTCAAAACGGCCCAATCGGCACAAGTAGCGAAGTCCACGCAAGCCTCTACGTCCACGCAAGTGATGGAGCCTGCGCTGGTCGATGGTTTCGCGACGACCCGCCTCAAGGACTTGCTGGCCTGGGCGCAGAAGTACTCGCTCTTCATGTGTCCTTTCGTGACCGCGTGTTGCGGCATGGAGTTCATGGGGGTAACGAGCCCCCGTTATGACTTGGCGCGCTTCGGCGCCGAGGTGCCGCGGTTTTCACCACGCCAGAGCGACCTGTTGTGGGTGGTGGGCACGATCACGCAGCGCCAGGCCCCGATCCTCAAGCGCATCTACGAACAGATGGCTGAGCCCAAGTGGGTCGTGGCGTTTGGAACCTGCGCGTCCTGTGGCGGCTTCTACGACAACTATGCGACCGTGGCCGGCATCGACAAGATCATCCCGTGTGACGTGTACATCCCGGGTTGCCCACCGCGCCCCGAGGGCGTTCTCGACGGTTTGATGCTGCTCATGGATAAGATCGCCCGTCGCGACGCTCGCCCTGCCGTCGTCAAGCCGCGGACGGACCCGGTCGACATGCCCACGCACGGCCTGGTTCAGGTCAGCAAGAAGCGCGACTCCGTCGCCTAGGGCGTCATCCGTCAACGTCGAGGACCCGAATAGACATGGCCCAGCGACTCGTCGATTTATTAAAGAACCAGTTCGCCTTGGCGATTCGAGAGACGTACTCGCAGCACGGTGACGAAACCGTCGTCCTCGACCCCGGGAGCTGGCATGAAGTCTGCCGCTTCCTACTGGATGCACCCGCGGCCCAGATGAACATGCTCATCGATCTGACGGCCGTCGATTTCCCTGAGAGGGATCCGCGCTTCGAGGTCGTGGCGCACCTATATTCGCTGCACTACGGCCATCGGTTGCGGCTGAAGACGCGGGTAGGGGATCGCAACGGAGAAGAAGCCGCCGTCGATTCCTTGAGCGACCTTTGGGGCAGCGCAAACTGGATGGAGCGGGAGTGCTGGGACATGTTCGGTGTGCGCTTCGTAGGGCACCCCGACCTGCGACGGATCCTCATGTATCCGGAGTTTATCGGGCACCCGTTGCGCCGCGATTACCCTGCGGACCGCATCCAGCCGCTGGTTCCGTACCGTACGGTGCCGAATATCGACAAATTGCCGCCGTTCGACAAGCACGAGGGGATGTCGTTCGGCCGTCAAACTCACCAGTCCGCGGTGCTCGGCGACGGCAGCGATCCAGAGCTGTTTCCGGAGTCGATTGATACCCACCTTTCGAGGCCGCATTAGTCTCGTGTGCACGGGCGGCCTCGGCTCTCTATCTCTCGGACTCTCTTCGTCTCTCGGGCTCTCTCCGTCTTCGGACTGTCCCCGGAGTCGCTGGTTCTCCTGCTGCCGCGATTTTCAAGGTCGCCGCGACTTCTCGGCTCAGTCAATCAAGTTGGCCCCGAGGTAGTGGTCACGAGAGCCGAGTTTTACTAACTAGTAGAAGGCCAGCCTAAGGCCACGGCTAAAAAGCAAGGCGCCGCCCATGGAAACCCTCGATTTAGACCTCGATCATTCGGAGCTCACGCTCGACGCGGAGCCCATGCTCATCAACGTAGGCCCTGCACATCCGGCAATGCACGGCACCGTGCGCTGCGTCATGGAATTGAGCGGCGAGGTGATCGAGCGAGTCGATGTGCAAGTCGGTTATTTGCACCGGGGCTTCGAGAAGATGTGCGAGCGCGGTACGTGGACTCAGGTCTACCCGTACGTCGATCGCTGCAACTACATCTCGCCGATGCTAAACAACGTTGGGTTCTCTCAAGCCTGCGAGAAGATGCTCGGCATCGAGGTGACCCCTCGCTGCGCATATTATCGCGTCGCGTTGGGTGAGCTCGCCCGCATCTCCGATCACCTGACCTGCGCCGGTGCCATGGCCATGGAGCTCGGCGCGTTCACGCCATTTCTATGGATGATCAAGGGGCGCGAGATGGTCTGGGACATCATGGAGGAGGAAACGGGCGCCCGCCTCACCCACAGCTTTGGGCGCGTGGGCGGCATGGCCGCGCCGCCCACCGATAGCTTCAAGGAGAGCTCCCGGGCGGTGGTGGCGCAAATCCTATCCATCGTCGAGGAGTCGGAACGGCTCTTGTTCGGCAACAGGATTTTCCTCGACCGCCTGCAGGGTGTGGGGAAAATCAGCGCGGAAGACGCCATCTCGCTCGGCTGGACGGGCCCTTGTCTGCGCGCGTGCGGCGTTCCTTACGATGTCCGCAAGTCCCATCCGTACGGGCGCTACGACGAGTTCGAGTTTGAAGTTCCGGTCGGCTCAGAAGGGGATTGCTTCGATCGCTTCGTTATCCGCCTCGAGGAGATCAAGCAGAGCGCACGGATCGTCGAGCAGGCCCTGACGAAGCTCCCCGACTCGGGGCCCATCAGCGTCAACGACCCGCGCGTCGTCTTGCCGCCCAAGCACGAGGTCTACACGACCATCGAGGGCACCATTCGTCACTTCAAGGTGATTATGGAAGGCATCAAGATCCCGGCGGGCGAGGTCTACGCCTATAGTGAGGGCGGGAACGGTGAGCTCGGCTTTTACCTGGTGAGCGACGGCAGCGGTACGCCCTATCGGGTGCGTATCCGGCCGCCATGTTTTCTCGTTACCAGCGGGCTCGAGCGCCTCATCACCGGGTCCATGGTATCCGACGTGGTCCCCTGCTTCGGCTCGTTGAACATGATTGGTGGCGAGTGCGACCGGTGAAGGGGCTCGAGACCTCATCGGCAGGCTTGCGAGCGCGCGTTGGCCAGCCTGGAGCCGTTCAGCGGCTTTGCCGCGCGTGGAGGAGACTTTAGATGCCGACGTTCAAGTTAGATGGTCGAGAGATTCCCTTCGAAAAAGGGGAGACGGTCATCCAGGCTGCTCATCGAGCCGGGATCGACATCCCACACTATTGTTGGCACCCGGGCTTGAGCATCGCGGCCAACTGTCGGATGTGCTTGATCGAAGTGATGCCTCCGCCGGGGCGGCCCGCCCTGATGCTCAACGTGCTGAGCTACGACGCCGCGAGCGGGCAGTACATCGATCAGCAAAAGCCCAAGCTCCAGCCCGCTTGTCAGCAGCAGGTCTCGGAGGGTCTCGAGATCAAGAGTGAATCGAGCCCACACGTAACGAAGGCCCGGGGCGCAGTGCAGGAGTTCCTGCTGCTCAACCACCCGGTAGATTGCCCCATTTGCGACCAAGCCGGGGAGTGCCGGCTGCAGGACTATTGGCTCGAGCATCAGCACGCGCCCAAGCGCATGCGGGACGAGCCGGTCCATAAACCCAAGGCGGTGGTCTTCGGCCCCACCATCGTTTACGACGCGGAGCGCTGCATCGTTTGCACGCGCTGCGTGCGCTTCTGCGAAGAGGTGGCACAGGACCCGGTGCTGAGCGTGCGGGAGCGGGGTAACGTCAACGAGATCGTCGTTTCGCCCGGGCGTGAGCTGGACAACGCGTACACGTTGATGACGGAGTACGTGTGCCCGGTCGGCGCGCTCACGGCGACGGACTTCCGCTTCAAGGCTCGCGTGTGGTTCCTGCGCAACGTGCGCTCCATCTGTCAAGGTTGCGCGACGGGTTGCAACGCCCACCTCGACTACGACCCGCGGGACGGAGAGATTTACCGCCACCGCCCGCGTGAGAACGCCGAGGTCAACAAGTATTGGATGTGCGACGAGGGCATGCTCGACTATCGCCGCGCTCGGGAGGGGCGGCTGGTCGATGCCAAGCTCGGTGGCGAAGCTGTCAAGGTAGGTACGGCGCTGGATCGCGCAGCGGAGCTGCTGCGCGCGGCGGCTCTCGGCAAGCTCGGCGTGCTGCTCAGCGCTCAGCATTCGCTCGAGGACAACTTTGCGGTGCTGGAGCTAGGGACGAAGCAGCTCGGCGCCTCGCAGGTTTTCTCGACGGGGCGCCCGCCAGGGGAAGGCGACACCATCTTGCGGCATCCCGACAAGAACCCCAACACCGCGGGTGTGGCGTCCCTGGTGGCTCCGCGTAAACCGCAGAATTTGTCCGGGCTGGCGTTCGCCATTCAGTCGGGCGCGATCACCCACGTGCTCGCGCTGGGTAGCGCGGTGGAGGACGAAGCCGTCGTCCCGATGCTCGGTAAGCTCCAAGCGTTGGTCGTGCTGGGGGCGTGGGAAGGTCCGCTCACGGAGGCGGCGCACGTGGCGCTGCCGGCGGCGAGCTGGGCGGAGGCGGATGGTCAGTTCATGAACGCCAAGGGCATGGTGCAGGAGAGCGAGCAAGCCGTCGAGCCGCTCGGGCAGGCGCGTCCGGCGTGGAAGCTCGCGGCAGCGCTCGGTGTTCGCCTCGGCATCCCGATTCCATTTCGTACTCTCGAGGAGCTGCGGGCGGCGCTCTCCGGAGCCGCGGCGGGTCCGAAGTCCAAACTACCGCTGCAACCAGGAGCCATGCAGTGACTGAGCTCATCCTTGCGATCGTTCGGGCGGTCTTCGTCGTCATGTTCGGGATGAACGTGGCGGTCATCTGTACCTGGGTGGATCGGCGCCAAGGCGCCATGATTCAGGATCGCGTCGGTCCCGATCGCGCGGTGATCTGGCTTCCGACCTGGTTGGCGCGACCCCTCGCGCTCCTGCCCGCCATCGGCGCCGCGGCGGCCGTCATGGCGCTGGCGTTCCTCGACAAGCAAGCGCGAGGGGCGGCGCCCGTCTCGATGGGACGCGCCATCCTGTTCAGTCAGCTCGCCGTGTTCATGACCTGGGCGACCGTCGCAGGTATCGCGGCGCACGTCCGGCGCCGCGGAGCGGAGTCGGCGCTCGATCGCGCCGTCTACTCGCTGGGCCCGGCTCGGCAGATCGCGGTCGCTGGGGTCGCGATCCAGGTAGGGCTGCTCTTGGCCATGTCGCTGCTCAGTGGCTCGCGGCTCGGCGATGTCGTCGCGGGTGCGGCGTATGGTGGCGGCGTGTTCTTGCTGGCGGTCGCGCTACTGGTCGGGGCCACGTACGCCGCGTTGAGCATGAAGGGCGAACGCGTGGGCATTCGCCTGCTGGGTCTGCTCCATCCGGCCGCGGATGGGCTGAAGACCGCGTTTAAGGAGGACATCATCCCGCTCGGCGTCGACCGGTTGATGTACGGCCTAGCGCCGTGGTTGGCCTTTTTTCCGGCGCTCATCGTGCTTGCGATCATCCCCTTCGGGGACACGCTATGTTTCGGCACGACGCCGGAAGGTGGCATCGACATCCTGGCGCTAGCGAGCAGTGTCCCGGCCGAAGGCGTGTGCACCCAGGGCGCGCTACCGCTACAGGTCGCCGACCTCAACGTCGGGATTTTGTATTTCTTTGCCGTCGCCGGCACGGGCATCGTGGGGGCAGCGCTCGCGGGTTGGGCCAGCGACAATAAATACAGCCTGCTCGGCGGGCTCCGCGCCGCCAGCCAGATGGTCTCCTACGAGGTGACTTTGGGGCTCACGCTGGTGGGCGCGATGATGATCTACGGGACCTTGCAGGTCGACGAGATGGTCCGCTGGCAGGCGGCCAACACCTGGGGGATCTTCGCCCAGCCGCTGGCGTTCATCCTTTTCTTCGCTGCTGCGGTCGCGGAATCGAAGCGCATTCCGTTCGACATACCGGAGGGTGAGAGCGAGCTGGTCGCGGGCTACTTCACGGAATATTGCGGAATGAAATTCGCGATGTTCATGTTCTCCGAATACATCGCCATGGTCTCCGCAGGTGCGGTGATGGCCGCCATCTTCCTGGGCGGTTGGGACGTGCCCTTCCTCGCGCGCGATGGTATTCACATTGCGATTGGTCAGACGGTGTTGTTGTCGGAGCAACTCAGCCATCCTGCCGTGATCGCGCTTGGCTTCTTCGCCTTCGTGTTCAAGGTGCTCTTCATGTGTTGGCTCCAGCTCAGCATCCGCTGGACCTTGCCGCGCTTTCGCTACGACCAGGTGATGCGCCTCGGCTGGCGAGTGCTCTTGCCGCTGTCCCTCGGCAACATCGTCGTCACCGGTCTGGCGGTGCTCGGGATTCAATCCTCGAGCGAGTCGTTCCGACGCGGGATGGACGTGGCGGCTGATCTGAGCAAAGCGGTGATTGCGGTCGGCGGGATCGTGGCCTTTATCGCGCTGGTCGGGTTCCTGCTCAGCCCGCCCAAACATCGGCGGCTCGTCTCCAGCACGTCGACCCGGTTCGCCGCTGCCGCGGGCGGTACTCGCAACGCCGAGATGGGGGCCTGAGGCGCTCATCTCGCGCAGATGGGCGGCCCGTGGACGAGCCCGGTCGCCGCAAGAAAGAGTCCAAAATGGAAAATACGAAGCCCCTGGGTCCGCGCAAAGTGGTCGGCAAAGTGGTGGATCGCCCCCGCCACTCCGTTGGTGTTCAGACCTACGTCCCCGAAATTGCCAAAGGGCTCGGCATCACCATGTCGCACTTCTTCACGAACACGAAGGAGATGGCGCTGGGTCAGCGCAATGACCCCGTGCTCGAGGGCGTGAGCGATGGCATCAACACGGTGAGCTATCCCGAGCAACGTCGCCCCTACCCGGAGCGCTTTCGCGGCGTGCACCGCTTGACCCAACGCCCGAGCGGCGACCCGCAGTGCGTGGCGTGCCTGTGTTGTTCGACGGCCTGTCCGGCGCAATGCATCCACATCGTGCCCGCCGAATACCCCGTGGGTGACCCGCGTCGCGGCTACGAGCGTTATCCGGCCGAGTTCGTCATCGACGAGCTGCGCTGCGTGTTTTGTGGCTTCTGCGTCGAAGCCTGCCCGGTCGACGCGATCCGCATGGATACCGGCCTGCACCCCGCGCCTTACGACTCGCGCGAGCAGTTTATCTATAAGAAGGACCTGCTCATGCAGTTTCGCGGTCGTGACGGCTCGCAGCTGAGCGCCAACCCGCGCCACGAGCCGGGCGACCCAACTCACCCCGGCATCACTCGCGAACAAGCCCCCCACTGACCGCCCGGGGCGGGTTATCGTGCAGAAGTGACTCGTTATGAGCCCGTGATTGGGCTGGAGGTTCACGCCCAGCTCCTGACCGAGACGAAGCTGTTCTGCCCTTGCTCCGTGCGAGTAGGTTCGGAGCCAAACCAGAATGTGTGCCCGGTATGCCTCGGCTTGCCGGGGTCCTTGCCCGTTGGCAATCGCAAGGCCATCGAGCTTGCCGTTCGAGCCGCGCTCGCGCTCTCCTGTGCGATTCACCCTTCGAGCATCTTCGCGAGGAAGAACTACTTCTATCCTGACCTGCCGAAGGGCTATCAGATCAGCCAGTTCGAGCAGCCGTTTTCATCGGGGGGCGAGCTCGAAATCGATGTGGACGGCGTGCGCAAGCTGGCGCAAATCACGCGCGTCCACCTGGAAGAGGACGCGGGCAAGAACGTGCACGGGGTCGGCAGTGAAACCCTGGTCGATCTGAACCGAGCCGGCACGCCCTTGATCGAAATCGTTGGCGCGCCCGACCTGCGGTCGAGCGCTGAAGCCGCCGCATACCTGCGAGCCCTGCGCGACGTGCTGATGTTCGTTGGAGCCAACGACGGCAACCTCGAGGAAGGCAGCTTCCGATGTGATGCCAACGTGTCGCTCAGACCGGTCGGGGAGGCCGCGCTCGGCACTCGAACCGAGCTGAAGAACCTCAACTCATTTCGCTTCGTGCAGCGCGCCATCGACTCGGAGATCGCACGCCAGACGGAAATCTTGGAGTCGGGCGGGCGAGTCGAGCAGCAGACGCGTTCGTTTGATCCGGACACCGGTCAGACGCGGGCGCTGCGCTCCAAAGCCGACGCGCACGACTATCGCTACTTCCCCGAGCCCGATCTGCCCCCGCTCGTGCTCGACGAGGCCTTGGTCGCGACGCAGCGGCAGGCGGTAGGTGAGCTACCGATCGCGGTTCGCCGGCGCTTCAAGCACGAGCTCGGCCTGTCCGTGAGCGCCGTGGCGACCTTGACCCAGCATCCCGAGTACGTCCGCTTTTTCCAGGCGGTCTGTGCGCTCTTCCCCGAGCCGGTGAAGGTCGCCAACTGGGTGCAGACCGAGGTGCTACGGGACACGAGTTGTCACGGATTGTCGGCGAGCTTCCCTGTCAGCCCAGAGCAGGTGGCGGAGCTCTTGGCTCTGGTCGAGGCGGGTAAGATCAGCGGCGCGCAAGCCAAGAAGGTACACACGAGCCTCGTCGGCTCCCAGCGCTCGGCCGCCGACGTGGTGGCCGAGCTCGGGATGAGCGTGGTCTCGGACGACGCGGAGCTGCGCCCCATCTGTCAGCAGATCGTCGACCAGAATCCCAAGAACGTGGCGCTGTATCGCTCCGGCAAGCTGGGGCTGCTCGGCTTCTTCGTCGGGCAAGTCATGAAGGAGACGCAAGGTCGGGCCAATCCGCAGCTCGTGAGTCGGCTGCTCACAGAGCTGCTCGAGCGTCAGGCGGGGAGCTGAAACGTGTCTAGCTTGCCGCACCCCGAGCCGTTGAGCGGTGAGAGTTACTCGGCAGTCGAGCTGTCGCTCGACGCCGAGCGTGTCATCATGCTCGATCAACGCCTGCTGCCCGAGCGCGAGCACTACCTCGAGCTCACGTCGGCAGAGCAGGTCGCACAGGCCATTACCGCGATGGTCGTGCGCGGCGCGCCGGCCATCGGCATCAGCGCCGCCTACGGCATGGTGCTCGCGGCGCGAGCCCCGCTGGGGTCGGCGGCGTCGACCGATCTCGAGCGGGCGGCGGTGCTGCTCAAGCAGGCGCGGCCGACAGCCGTGAACCTGAGCTGGGCCGTCGATCGTATGCTCGCGCGAGCGCAGCAGACCCCGGCTTCGGCGCTGAGAGATGCGCTTGCTGACGAGGCGCGCGCCATCCATCGCGAGGACGTCGCGGCGTGCCGCAAGCTCGGAGCTCTCGGCGCAGAGCACGTGCCGGATGGCGCGACCATCCTCACCCACTGCAACGCGGGCGCGTTGGCGACGGGGGGCTACGGGACGGCCCTGGGCGTGATGCGCGCCGCGCGAGACGCGGGCAAGCGGATCGCCGTGTTGGCAGACGAGACGCGGCCCTATCTTCAGGGTTCGCGCCTGACCGCGTGGGAGCTCCAGAAGAGCGGCATCGACGTCAAGGTCATCTGCGATAACAGCGCCGCCTATTGGTTCGGCAGAGGGGAGATCAGCCTGACTGTCGTGGGCGCGGACAGGGTGGCTCGAAACGGTGACTTCGCCAACAAGATTGGGACCTACGCGCTCGCCTGCCTGTCCCAGATTCATGCGCGCCCCTTCTACGTTGCGGCTCCTTGGTCCAGCGTCGACATGGGCTGCGAGAACGGCGCAGGTATCGTCATCGAGCAGCGTGACGCGCGCGAGATTACGGAGTTTACCCGGGCCGGGGTCGGGCCGAATGGCCTCGAAGCGGCTGGCGCGGAGTGCCGCCACCGCCTCGTCCCGGTGGGTGTCGGCGTGCTCAACCCCGCGTTTGATGTTACACCTGCTGGGTACGTGACGAGCCTATTCACCGAACGCGGCGTGCTATCGCCGGTGACCGTCGCGGGGATCTCCGCGCTCGAGCGCGCGTCGAGCGCTGCGCCGCTGTCGGCGAACAGGGCCGCGCGATGACGACCGAGGCGGAGCTCGCGTCCGAGTCGATCGTATACGCAGGCGCCTGTGGGGCTCCGGCAACCAGCGCGGCCGAGTCCAGGCTCGATGCAGGCGTCGATCCCGGCCGTGCCAAGCCCGCCTGGCTCAAGGTGAAAGCGCCGGGCGGCCCGGAATATCGGCGGCTGAAGGAGACGCTCCGTAAGCTCGACCTACACACCGTGTGTGAAGAAGCCCGCTGTCCCAACGTCGGTGAGTGTTGGTCGGCAGGCACCGCCACCGTGATGATCCTGGGCGACACGTGCACCCGAGGTTGTCGCTTCTGCGCCGTCAAGACCGGCAATCCACGCGGCGCGGTGGACCCGCGAGAGCCGGAGCACGTGGCTCGCGCGCTGGCGCAGCTCGAGCTCAAGTACGCGGTGCTCACCATGGTCGATCGCGACGATCTGCTGGACGGCGGGGCGGAGCACGTGGCGTCCACCGTGCTGGCGCTCAAGCGGCGCCGGCCACAGATGCTGGTGGAGACGCTGGTCGGCGATTTCCGCGGGCGGTTCGCTGACGTAGATGTCGTCGTGGCGTCGCGCCCGGACGTCTTTGCCCACAACCTGGAGGTCACGCGCGCGCTCACCCCCAGCATTCGCGACGCGCGTTGCAGCTATGACCGCAGCCTGGGGGTGCTCAGTCGAGCCAAGGCGCAGGCGCCGGAGCGCTTGACCAAGAGCTCGTTGATGGTCGGCCTCGGCGAACGCGATGAGGAAGTCGTGGAAGCCATGCGCGACCTCAGGGGCGCCGGGGTCGATATCGTGACGTTGGGTCAATACCTGCGCCCCACGCCGAAGCACGCCGCGGTCGAGCGCTATGTGGCTCCGGAGCAATTTGCCGCCTATGAGCGCGCGGGCCAGGCTATGGGTTTTCAGTTCGTGGCCTCGGGGCCCCTGGTGCGCTCGAGCTATCACGCCGCCGAAGCCTTCGTGGCGGCAGCGGCAGCTCCCGTAGTGCTCCCGGCGCCGGGCGAGGCGCCGTTCGGTGATGATCGTCCGGGTGTTCAGCCCCGGGCGAGCGCGGGTCCTCAGTTGATCCGCCCCGAGGCGCTGCTTCGTCGCTGAGGCAGCGATCCTGGTAGGGGGGCAGCCGAGCGAGCGACGGCAGAGGCCGCGGCGGGCGGGCGACGTGGGTCGCGGGCGGGAAGCGTTCCGCCCTTGGCTCGAAATTGTGAGACCGGGGTGATCCGGCATCGCACCCCGGCGCAGGGCTCAATCCACCCATCGCGGGGATTGTGACTTTGCCCATCGACAACTACGGTTAGGATCAATGCAAGGCGCGACCACCAAAGTCGTTCGGGCGCTGGCGGACGACGGCACGCTCTTGGCGGAGCACGATCCCAAGCTGAGCGCGGAAGAGCTGAAATTCGTTTACCAGCACATGGTCGAGACCCGGCTCTTGGATGAACGCCTGACGGCGCTTCAGCGGCAGGGTCGGATCGGGTTCCACGTCGGTTGCCTGGGGGAAGAAGCGGCGATCCTCGGGTCGGCGTTCGCGATGCGCAAACAGGACTGGCTGTTTCCCTGTTATCGCGAGTTCGGCGCCGCGCTGATGCGGGGGCTGCCGTTCCAGAGCTTCATCGACAACATGTTCGGCAACGACAACGACATCGTGAAAGGGCGGCAGATGCCCGATCACTACACGAGCCGCCGAGCGCACTTCATGAGCATCAGCTCGCCGGTGGGGACTCAGATCACGCAGGGCGTCGGTTTTGCCTGGGCCGCCAAGCTGAGAAATGACGATCTCGCGACCCTCATCTACTTTGGAGACGGCGCGACCAGCTCGAGCGACTTTCACAGCGGGATGAACTTCGCGGGCGTCTTCAAGACACCTGCCGTGCTGTTTTGCCGCAACAATGGCTGGGCGATCAGCGTGCCCACCGAGCGGCAGACCGCTTCCGAGACCTTTGCGGAGAAAGGGATCGCGTACGGCGTGCCCGGCATTCGCGTGGACGGCAACGATCTATTCGCCGTCGTCTCCGTGGTGCGCGAAGCGGTGGACCGAGCCAGCCGCGGACAAGGGCCAACCTTCATCGAGGCGCTCACCTATCGCATGGGTGGACACTCGACGAGCGATGATCCCAACGCCTATCGCGCCTCGGATGCGCTGCGTGCCTGGGCGGATCGAGACCCGCTGCTACGCGTGCGTCGGTACCTCGAAAAACAGGGGCAATGGTCGGACCGGCAAGAAGGCGAATTGAAGCAGGCTTTGGACGAGCGCTTTCGAGCCGCGGTCTCGATCGCCGAGAACACGCCGCGGCCGAGGCTGGAATCGATGTTTGACGACGTGTATGAGCGCCCCACGTGGAACCTGCTCGAGCAGCGCGCCGAGCTCTTGGCTTTGAACCGGTCGTCGGAGTGAATCAATGCCGCAGATGAACATGGTTCAGGCCATCAACGACGCCCTACGCCAAGAGATGCGTCGGGACGAACGCGTCGTCGTGCTCGGTGAGGACGTCGGCAAGGTCGGCGGCGTATTTCGGGTCACGCAGCAGCTGTTCGAGGAGTTTGGGGAGAATCGCGTGATCGACACACCCTTGAGTGAGGGTGGGATCATTGGCTGCGCGCTGGGCATGGCGCTGTATGGCCTCGTGCCGGTTCCCGAGATCCAGTTCGCTGACTTTATCTGGCCCGCCTACGATCAGATCGTCAACGAGCTCGCGAAAATGCGCTACCGCTCCGGCGGGGACCACACGTGCAAGATGGTGATTCGTGCGCCTGTTGGAGGGGGGATCCGCGGCGGCCACTACCACTCTCAGCACCCGGAATCCCAGTTCATCCACGTGGCGGGTCTCAAGGTCGTCTGCCCCTCCAGCCCGATCGATGCCAAGGGGCTCTTGACCTCGGCCATTCGCGACCCCGATCCGGTATTGTTTCTGGAGCCCAAGCGCGTTTACCGCGCCGCCAAAGGGGAGGTGCCGGAGGGTGAGTACACGGTACCGCTCGGAGTGGCCGCTACCGTGCGGACGGGGTCGGACGTCACCGTCTTGGCTTATGGAGCCATGTTATATGAGGCGGTGGACGCCGCCACGAAAGCCGCGGCGCAGGGCGTCGAGGCCGAGGTGATTGATCTCAGGACTCTGTGGCCTGTGGATATCGAAGCGATCCTCGATAGCGTGCGGAAGACGGGCCGCCTGGTTATCGTTCACGAGGCGCCCCGGACCTGTGGGTTCGGCAGCGAGCTGTCGACTTTGGTCACGGAGCGGGCTTTTTATCACCTGCAGGCGCCCCCGATCCGCGTGACCGGCTTCGATACCCCGTTCCCTTACGCGCTGGAGATGGATTACTTACCTCTCTCGAACCGTATCCTGCCCGCTCTCCTGAAAGCCGCCCAGGCCGGTTAGCTCGAGTTCTTCGAAATCGGAATCGTCCCAACGCCCTAACTTCGAGCCGCCCCCATCTCGAGCCGCCTACCTGGGGTAGTGCGAGGCGAGGGCTGCCAAACCCGCTAGGTCAGCATGTCAAAGTTCGAGTTCAAGCTTCCTGATATTGGTGAAGGGGTTTCCGAGGGGGAAATCGTCAATTGGCTCGTGGGAGTCGGTGACGGCGTCAAGGAGGACCAAGATCTCGTCGAGGTCATGACGGACAAAGCGACAGTGACCATCGGTGCGCCCAAGGCCGGCAAGGTCACCGAGCTCAAAGGCGAGGTCGGCGACGTCATTCCCGTGGGTCAGATCTTGGTCGTGCTCGAGGTCGATGGCGGGGGTGGCGCACGCGAATCTGCCGGGAGCGCGCCCGCGGAAGCGAAGCCGGCTGCGCCCAAGGCGGCTGCGCCAGCTGCGTCCTCCAAGCCGGCCGCGCCGAGCCCTGCGGCGCCGCTTCGCGCGCCGGACGCCGCGTTGCCCGAAGAGACAAAAGCGTCGGCGGTGGGCGACATCAAAGAAGACCTGCCTGGAATGGCGCCTTCGGCATCGGCGGGCAGCGGCAACGGCTCCTATTTCAGCGAGAAGCCGCTGGCGGCTCCAGCCACTCGCAAGCTGGCTCGCGAGCTGGACGTCGACTTGCGGAAGGTGCAGCCGAGTGGTCCTAATCAGCGCGTCACGCGCGAAGACGTAGAAGCCCACGCGCGAGGTGGGGCGGCGGCAAAGCCGGCCAAATCAGGCTCAGAGGTAACGCACGCGCCAGCAGCGGCGCCTCTCGCGCGGCCTGCAGAAGCGCGCGGTGACCAACGGGTCCCCATCCGCGGCATGCGCAGGCGCGTGTTCGAGAACATGGCCCGCTCCAAGCGCACGGCAGCGCACTTCACCTACTTCGAAGAGGCCGAGGTCTCGGCGCTCATCGCGCTGCGTGACCGCATCAAGCCGTACGCCGAGGCCGAAGGCGTCAAGCTCAACTTTTTGCCGCTGATCATCAAGGCCGTGGTCGCGGCGCTGCGCAAAAACCCGACGCTGAACGCGCTCGTCGATGACGAGAAGGGCGAGCTCGTTCTCAAGAGCACCTACGACATCGGCATCGCCGTGGCGACGGACAACGGCCTCATCGTGCCGGTGCTGCGGGCCGCCGATCAGATGGCCATTCTCGATATCTCGAGGGAGATCGATCGTTTGAGCAACGAGGCGCGGCAAGGCAAGTCGCGGCGCGAAGATCTGGGCGGGTCGTCCTTCACGGTAACGTCGCTGGGCAAGCTGGGCGGCAGCTTCGCGACTCCCGTGATCAACTACCCGGAGGTCGGCATTCTGTACGTGCCGCAGATCAAGCAGAAGCCCGTGGTCAAGGACGGGCAGATCGTGGTCGGCAACGTCATGAACCTGGGCCTGTCCTTCGATCATCGCGTGATCGACGGGCACACGGGCGCCTCTTTCGCCCAGGACGTCGTCGGCATGCTGCAGGATCCGGATCGTTTGCTCCTCCACCTGCGCTGAGGGTTGGCTCCCCGTTCGAGGGCGGCGCAGCCTGCGAACGCAGGCGTGATGCATTGGCGAGCCGCCACCAACGTGCAGGTCCAGGCGCATAGGCCCATTGGCCTGTCGCGCCTCGGGGTGAGAGCCGCCCGCCAGAGCAAAGTGGGGCCGGGTTTGACAGTGCACGAGCGCGCTGCTAAGCCGCCCCCCTCGAGTCAGCCCGGCAACGCTGCTGGGTCGGGGCGGTAGCTGAGCGAGCAGTAGCGCAATGAGTCGGGCGCCGGGTTTGAAGGCATGACATGCGGCTGGATACGGTAAATCGTGGCGATTAAGAGCCTGGGACTGTTTTCTGGAAATGCCAACCGAGAGCTGGCAGAGGAGATTGCGCACGGGCTCGGCACGAAGCTCGGCGCGGCGCGCCTCTCCCGGTTCAGCGACGGCGAGATGTTCTGTCAGATCGAGGAAAATGTCCGCGGCGTACACAGCTACGTGATTCAGCCCACGTGTTCCCCGGTCAATGACAACCTGATCGAGCTGCTCATCATGGTCGACACGCTCCGCCGCGCCTCGGCCGGGTCGATCACGGCAGTCCTCCCGTACTACGGCTATGCGCGCCAGGATCGGAAGATGGCGCCGCGCACGCCCATCACCTCGCGCATGGTGGCGGACCTGCTGCAGACCGCGGGCGTGAGCCGCGTCTTGTGCGTCGACCTGCACGCCGCTCAAATTCAGGGTTTCTTCAACGTTCCCTTCGACCACCTGTTCGCGCTCCCGGTCTTCCTGGACGACTATTTGAAGAAGACGTTCGATCAGCGCGCCGTGTTCGTTTCGCCCGACGCGGGCGGTGTGGAGCGTGCTCGCGCTTATTCCAAGCGCCTGGGCGCGTCGCTCGCCATCATCGACAAACGCAGGGCACGCGCCAACGAGAGCGAAGTGATGCATTTGATCGGTGACGTCAAAGACCGCGACTGCATCATCGTGGATGACCTGATCGACACGGGCGGAACGCTGTGCAACGCGGCTCGAGCCGTCATGGATAAAGGCGCGCGCCGCGTCGTCGCCTGCGCGACACACGGGGTTTTCAGCGGCCCCGCCTTGCAACGGATCGACGAGTCGCCACTGGACGAGGTGGTCGTCACAAACTCGATTCCGCCTTCCCGAGACGGAAAACGCTCTTCAAAAATCAAATATCTGTCGATCGCTCGGCTCCTGGCAGAGGCAATCCGTCGGATTGACGCGAATGACTCGGTCAGCTCGCTTTTCGTTTGACCGACCACCCTGGGCGATGACAGAAGGCTGCCGGAGCCTCGACCCGGCACCGGCCACGTAGATTTCAAAGTATTTGCAGGAGTTTGATCATGACAACCAACACCCTCGACGCGACCCTTCGCCCCTCCGGCGGCAAAGGCCCGTCTCGGCGTCTACGAGCCGTCGGCAAGATCCCCGCAGTGGCCTATGGCCTCGACATGGCAGCCACCTCGGTCGCGATTTCGCCGAAGGATTTGGGAAAGATCCTGAGCGGTGAGCACGGCCTGAACACGGTGGTCGAGCTGAAGGTCGACGGCCAGGCCAACATTCACACGCTCGTCGTGGACTACCAGATCCACCCGGTCACGCGCGCTTTCCTGCACGCCGACTTCAAGAAGATCGATCTCGACAAGTCGGTCGACGTGGAGGTGAAGCTCGAGCTCACCGGGCGCTCCGTGGGGGTGACCATGGGCGGCGAGTTGCATCAGATTTATCGGAAGCTTCCCGTGCGTTGCCGGCCCGGCCAAATTCCCGTGAAGCTCGTGCACGACGTGACGGAGCTCAGCCTCGACCAGGCGGCGCACGTCAAGGACCTGAGCCTGCCGGAAGGTTTGGAGGTGCTCTTGCCTGCGGATCGCACGGTCGCGGCGGTCTATGCGAGCAAGCGCGGCAAGGAAGAAGAGGAGACCGCGGCAGCGGCAGCTCCTGCGAAGGAAGAGCCCAAGGCGACGTGATGCTGGTCGTGGGGCTCGGCAATCCCGGTCGACGTTATGCGGGCAGTCCGCATAACGCGGGGTTTCGTGTCCTCGATCGTTTTGTAGACGCCCGGCTGGGCGAGGCCCGCGTGGGCTGGGCGGAGCGTTTCGAGGCCGAGGTCGTCGTGGCCTGCCTGGCTGCCGAGCAGCTGGTCCTGCTCAAGCCGCTCACTTTCATGAACCGCTCCGGGGAGAGCGTCCGCAAGGCGATGACCTTCTTTGAGATCTCTGAGAGAAGCACGCTGATCGTGCACGACGAGTTGGATCTGCCGATAGGAGCCATCAAGCTCAAGCAGGGCGGCGGTGAAGCCGGTCACAACGGGCTGAAGTCCGTCTCGGCAGAGCTCGGGACACGTGAGTATTGCCGCTTGCGCGTGGGCGTGGGTCGTCCGCCATCGGGTGAGGTGGCCGAGTTCCTGCTCACGCCGCTCGTGGGTGAGGCAGCGGCGCAGCTCGACGCGTGCCTCGAAGGGGCGGGCGAGGCCATCGACCTCTGGGTGCGCTGCGGCATCGAGCGCGCCATGAACCTGGTGAACCGCCAAGTAGCAGGGCCCGCCAAACCAGAAGCCGGCCGCCCAGATTAGCCCAGATCGAGCGCATTAAGATCGAGCGCATCAAGATCGAGCGCAATTGTGTGCTCGCTGTCAGTCAACTAGTTTATAGAGTCCAACCAGACTGTTCCGGAGAGAAGAATGGCCGAACCACAGGCGATAACGTCAGCGCGCGAATACGAAACGATCTACGTGCTGCGTCCAGACGCAGGGCGAGAAGCGTCGGAGAACATTTCGACGCGCGTGCTCGACGTGATCTCGAAGCAACACGGCTCGCTCACTCGGGTGGAGAACTGGGGCTACCGCAAGTTGGCGTATCCGGTTCGCAAGCACGCGCGCGGCGTGTACGTGTACCTCAAGTACGTCGGCGACGGCCGCCTGGTCTCCGAGCTCGAGCGGAACCTCCGCTTGCAGGATTCGGTGCTGAAGTTTCAGACCGTCAAGATCGGCGACAAGGCCAGCGCCGCCGTCGCCGCGGTGCCTGAGGAGATCGAGTTCGAGCATCTGGAAGTGATGGACGAGCCGGAGCCGGAAGATTCGCTGGCTAAGGAGCTCGGTCTGTCCGACGTACGTGAGGATTTCCGGAGCCACGCTGACGCCGAGCCTGATCTGGACGACGCGGAAGAAGAGCCCGGAGAGACACCCGAAGCCTGAGTCGGTTCAATCACCGATACAGGCTCCTCCAGCCCAGCATTTTGATAATTTAGGACGGCACCATGGCGACTCCGATTCAAGTAGTTCTGCAGCGAGAGGTCCATAACCTGGGCGACAGCGGCGATGTCGCGCGCGTGCGCCCCGGTTACGCGCGCAACTTCCTCTACCCCCGTCAGCTGGCGTTGCCGGCGACGTCCGGCAATTTGGCTCGCGTCGAGGAGTTCAAGCGGCTCGCGACGCTGCGTACCGAGGCGGCGAAGAAGCAAGCGCGGGCCACGGCGGATCAGATCTCTTCGGTCAGCGTGAAGATCACCCGCGCGGTTGGCGAAGAGAACAAGATGTACGGGTCGGTGACGGCCAAGGACATCGAGAGCGCGTACGCCGAGAAGGGCATCACGCTCGATCGCAAGCAGATGGACCTCAAAGATCCGATCCGCACCTTGGGCCTCACCGAGGTCACCATTCGTTTGCATACCGACGTATCCGCAGTCTTGCGGGTCGAGGTGGTCAAACAAACCTGAAGAAAGGTCCGAGCTTCATGCCTGGCGGCGGTCAGCGGCACTCTAACAACGTTGCGAGTGAGCTGCGCCCGACCGCTGGTCGGGTTCCGCCGCACGACCTGGATGCGGAAGCTGCCGTGCTCAGCGCGGTGATGCTCACGCAAGAGGCCTTCGATCGGGTCGCAGAGTTCCTGCGGCCCGAGCATTTTTATTCGGGCGCCAATCAGCGCATCTACGAGGCCATTCTCGACCTACAGAACGAGAGCCGGCCGGTGGATGTGGTGACGGTGGCGGGCTGGCTGCGAGATAAGGGGCTGCTGCAGCAAATTGGCGGTACGCCCTACCTGGCGCAGCTCACCGATGCCACCCCGACGATAGCGCACATCGAGACGTACGGGCGCGCCGTGCGGGAGAAGTGGCGGTTGCGGCGGGTGATCGCCACCTGCCAGGATTTCGCGGCCGTGGGTTACGGCGACTGCGGCGACATTCAAGGCTTCATCGATCAGGCCGAGCAGGCGATCTTTGATCTGGCGCGGACGCCGGAGGCCACCAGCCTCGTGCCCCTCAAGCAGGCGATCCACGGCGCCTTCGGGATCCTGAGCGAGGCGGCGAAGCGCGGCGGAGGCATCACGGGGCTCGCGACGGGCTTCCCCGACCTCGACAAGATGACGGCCGGTTTGCACCCCGGCGACCTGTACGTCGTCGCGGCCCGTCCCGGCATGGGCAAGACGGCGTTCGTGCTGAACCTGGCGGCGCAGCTCGCCGAGCCGCGACGCGTGGCCGTCGAGGGCAGGCCGGATGAGGTCGAGCAGTACGGCAACGGGGTGGTCTTCTTCTCGCTCGAGATGCCGAGGGAGCAGCTCGCGTCGCGTCTCCTCGCCAGCGACGCGCGGGTGGACGTATCCAAGATCCGCAGCGGTAATATCGGCAAAGAGGACTGGATCAGCCTGACGGAGTCGGCCTCCAAGCTCGGGCATTTGCCGCTGTGGCTCGATGATACACCCGCCATCAGCTTGCTCGACGTGCGGGCGCGGGTGCGGCGGCTGCAAGCCGAGATCGGGCGCCGCAGCTCGGACGGTCCGAAAGCCAATCGCTTGGGGCTCATCGTGATCGACTACTTGCAGCTGATGACGGGGCGGCCCGGCGTGCAGAGCCGTGAGCAAGAGATCAGCGAGCTGTCACGAGGCTTGAAGCAGCTGGCCAAGGAGATGGGCCTGGCCGTCATCGCGCTCAGCCAGCTCAACCGCTCGGTCGAGACTCGAACCACCAAAGACAAGCGCCCTCAGCTCAGCGATTTACGCGAGTCCGGAGCCATCGAACAGGACGCGGACACCATCTTGTTCATCTATCGGGACGATTACTACTTTCCCGAGTCGACCGTGCCCAACACGGCAGAGTTGATCGTGGCCAAGCAGCGCAACGGCCCCACGGGGAAGGTCTTGCTCCGCTTCAACAAGGCGTGCACCCGTTTCGAGAACCGCGCGCCCGATGACTACGATTTCAACGACTTTGACAGCTTTCAGGACGATGGCGGTTAGTCCCCGGCGCTGACGGCGCACGAGCTGCCGCAGCGCGTGCGCTTCGGGCCTACTCGAGCTCGCGGCCAGCGGGGGCCACCGCGTCCGGCGTGCCGGTGGGCTCGATCGCTTCGGCGGCACCCGATGGCGACGCATCGATCGGCGGGGCCGCATCGATCGATGGCGCCGCTTCGATGGCCGATGGGACCGCGGTTCGCTCCGGCAACCGGCCAGCGATCGTGTGCAGCAACTCGTCGAGCTGAAAATGGCTGGCGGCGCTGACCAGCAACAAATCTACGCCAAAGCGCTCGGCGAATGACGCCTTGAGGCTCGGGTACGCCTCTCGCACGTCGGTCAGGTCTGCCTGGCTCAGCACCACGAGCTCCGGACGCTCCGCGAGCTTTGGGCTATATTGCGTGAGCTCCTTGCGAACGATCTCGTAGTCCCTCAACGGGTCGCGCGCGGGGTCTGGGCTCAAGGTGACGAGGTGCAGCAGCAAACGCGTACGATCCACGTGGCGTAGGAAGCGCAGCCCGAGCCCGACGCCCTCGCTCGCGCCTTCGACCAGCCCCGGCAGATCCGCCACCACGAACGAGCGCCCATCGCCCAGGTTCACGACACCCAGATGCGGTTGCAGGGTAGTAAACGGGTACGCGGCGACCTTCGGCCTGGCCCGGCTCACGGCGCTGACGAAGGTGCTCTTGCCCACGTTGGGGAAGCCGAGCAGCCCCACGTCCGCCATGACCTTCAACTCAAGGAGCAGGTTGAACGCTTCGCCCGTGCCGCCTGGCTCGGCGTTCCGCGGCGCGCGGTCCGAAGGCGTGGCGAAGTGCTTGTTGCCCTTGCCGCCTCGGCCGCCCCGAGCGATGCAGACGCGCTGCCCGGGCGCCAACAGCTCGGCCTTCACCCTCTTGGTGGCGGCGTCTTGGACGATGGTGCCGAGCGGCACCCTGAGCGTGAGGTCCGCCCCGCCCGCACCGTAACAGTCTTTCCCCTGCCCATGCTCGCCCCGTTCGGCGCGGTACACGGCCTGCCGGTGGAAATCGTACAGGGTGGCGAGCCCGGGATCCGCCTCCACGTAGACGCTACCGCCGCGGCCACCGTCCCCCCCGGCGGGACCGCCGTGCGGGATGAAACGTTCGCGCCGAAAAGCTACGGCACCATCTCCGCCGTCTCCGGCTTCGACCCGGAAACGACACTCGTCTACGAAATGCATGGGCCGTGGCTTATACTGCTTGTGCAGCGCTGCAGCGACTGGTTTGCCATGTTAGAAGCCCGCATGTCGTTCGAGGAACGCGCTGCCGGTTCGCTGCCCGACGCCGCGGCAGCCCTGGCCACCGGCTCGGCGCTGCCCCAGCGGATCGCCGTCGTGGTCAATGGCAACGCCAAGAACGTCACGGCGGAGGTGATTGCCACGCTGGACCAGATCCTGCTCGGAGGCGATTTGTTCGTCTCGCGGAGCCTGGGGGAAGCAGACGAGATCGCAAGGGTCCTGGTGAGCCGGGGCTACGGCACGGTGCTCACCGGCGGTGGCGATGGAACCTTTAGCGTGATGGTCACCAAGGTGTACGGCGAAGCCATGCGACAGGGCGCGCCGCTGCCGCGCTTTGGCTTCCTCTCTCTCGGGACGGGCAATGCTCTGGCGCACGTAGTGGGGGCGAGCGGCTCAGGTCGGGGGGAGCTGGCAGCGGACATCCGGCGCCTGCGGGAAGACGCCGGCAGTCGCGAGGTCGGGCTCGTCGAGGTCGACGGAGTGCTCGCGCCGTTCTGCGGCTTCGGCGTTGATGCCATGGTGCTGCAGGACTACGAGGCCATCAAGCGGACGTTTGGGGGTACGCTGCTAGAACGGTTCGGGACTGGCGCCATGGGCTACGCGCTGTCGAGCTTGACGCGCTCTTTGCCCCGCTCGCTCGTGAGGCGCCCGATGACCTGTCGAGTCATCAATCGCGGTGATGAATGCTACCGACTCGACCCCAAGGGCCGTATCGTTAGTTCGATCGCGACCGGCGAGGTCGTTTTCGAAGGGCTCGCCCGCCTGATCGGGGCCGCGACGATTCCCTACTACGGCTATGGTTTTCGAGCATTTCCATTCGCGGAGGAGCGCCCCGACCGAATGCATCTGCGCATCTCTGATCTCTCGGCCTCGAAGTTCGTGCGCCATGTGCGCGCCATTTGGCGCGGCGAGTACCAGAACTCAAAAGCGATCTCCGATTTTTTGGTGCAGAGCGTCCAGATCGTGGTGGACGCGCCGACGCCCTTTCAAATCGGCGGGGACTTTCGCTGCGAGGCGACGGAAATGGTCGTCTCTCTCGCTCCCCGCCGCATCCGCCTGGTCGACTTCTACGCACCGCCGAGCGCGGGCTGAGGGGAAAACGGGCAGTCCACAGCGCGTCACCGAGGGGCGGCCACCTGGCCTGTGGCTCGCGCCAGCAGCCCGTCAGGAGCAGGCCGAGGTCGTGACGCGGGGGAGCGAGACAGGGTTGCGACCCGCTCTCGTGAGCTGTACGAGGGGCCCATGCCGGAGCGAAAGCGAGTCGACTGGGATGACTATTTCATGGGCATCGCCACGCAGGTGGCGACGCGCTCCACGTGTGATCGAAAGCACGTCGGCGCGGTCGTCGTGCGCGAAAAGATGATCTTGGCCACCGGCTACAACGGCTCGCTGCGCGGCATCGAACACTGCGACGAGGTGGGTCACCTGATGCAGGACGGGCACTGCGTGCGGACCGTTCACGCGGAGGCTAACGCCATCGTCCAAGCAGCGCGCAACGGCGTGCGGACCGAGGGCGCCGGCATCTACGTGACGGCATCGCCCTGTTTCGCCTGCTTCAAGTTGATCGCCAACGCGGGCATCGTTCGCATCGTGTTCGGTGAATTTTATCGAGACGAGCGCATCTTCGCGTTCAGCGAGCAGCTGAAGATAGAATTGGTTCATTTACCCGGGGTGCCGGCGGCGCCGGTCGCGGCCCGAGCCGAGGGCGAGAGATGACGAGCGGCACCCGGCGCGTGTTGGTGGTCGGTAAGGGCGGGCGAGAGCACGCCTTGGCGGAGCGTCTGCTCGAGTCCGAGTCGGTCTCAGAGGTGGTCGTGACGCCGGGAAACGCAGGCACGGACGCTGCTTCGCGCAGCGGAGCGGGCGGCAAGCGGCTCTACAACGCGGAAGGCTCCCCGCTCGAGCTCGCTCTGAAGCTGCGACCCGACCTGGTGGTGGTCGGTCCCGAAGCCCCTCTGTGCGCTGGGCTCGTCGACCAGCTCACCGACGCGGGTCAATTGGCATACGGCCCAACGCGCGCGGCAGCGCGGCTCGAAGGCTCGAAGGCATTCTTGAAAGAGTTCGCGGTACGGCACGGCATAAACACGGCGCGGCACCACACCGTTCGCTCCGAAGCGGAGTTGCTGCGGGCCATCGCCGATTTCCCCGCGCCTCCGGTCGTCAAGGCCGATGGCCTGTGCGCCGGCAAGGGTGTGGTCGTCGCCGAGAGCCACGCCGAGGCGATCGCTGCCGGGCGGGAAATGCTGAGTGGCCGCGCCTTTGGAGCAGCGGGTCGCACCGTCGTTCTGGAAGAGCGCCTGTACGGCGCGGAGGTCAGCGCTCACGCCATCTGCGATGGGACCCGGGCGTTGCTGCTGCCGTTCGTGCAGGACCACAAGCGGCTGGGGGAGCACGACACCGGGCCCAACACGGGCGGTATGGGGACGTATGGTCCGGTAGCGATGCCCGATCCACGCCTCGCCGCTTACATCCAGGCCTCGATTGTCGACAAGGTACTGGCCGGCATGGCCGCAGCCGGCGCGCCATTCCGCGGCACGCTGTTTGCCAATCTGATGCTGGTACCGAATGGAGATCCGGCCCTGATCGAAATCAACGTCCGTTTCGGGGATCCCGAGACCCAGGTGCTGACGAACATCCTGGAGGGCGACTTCTGCGAGCTCCTGATCTGTGCCGCTCGAGGCGATCTCGATAGCGCTGCGCCCGTGGCGCTGGCTCGGCATAAGAGCGCTCTCTGCGTCGTGCTGGCTGCGCCCGGCTACCCCGCGGAGCCTCGGCTCGGGGAACCCATCAGCGGCCTCGCTGACGCGGCTTCCGTCGAGGGCGTGCGCGTCTATCACGCGGGCACGGCGCGCGCTGCGGCGCAAACGCTGACGGCGGGCGGGAGAGTGCTGGCCGTTACTGGCGTGGGTCGAGACCTCGGCGAGGCACATCGCCGGGCCTACGGCGCGGTCGCCCTGATCCGCTTTGAAGGCAAGCAGTTGCGGCGGGACATCGCGGCGAGCGCGCTCCCCGGTTGAGTCGAGCTGAGCGGCAGGCGTGGGTCGAGCGCGCTCTGAGGGGCCTCGGGCGGGCCGTCAAACGAAACCCATATGTCCGCGAGCGTTTCTGCGGTAAGGTTCTCGGGATTGGCTCCCGGGAGTTGGTGCCTTTCCCGGGGTCGGCTTGGGGTCAGATTCAGGAGGCTTTGGGGTTGGCGCATCCGGACGGCGGTGAGGTCTCGAGCGACCCCGCTCTGGGTTGGGGGAGGGGGCGGGCCGTCGAGCCCCGTCGCGGTTGCTTGCACGGTACAGATTTTTGCCGCCACGTTCGCTTCGGGGAGGCAGCGTGCTCAGCCGTTCGCTAGCTTCTCCCATGACGGGCGATGGACCACGTCGACGGGTGTGGCTGCGCTTCGAGGGTCAGCGCGATTTCGAGCTTTCAGCCGGGGTGACCATCGTGGGGAGGGGCGATGGGTGCCAACTCGTCATCGACGATCCGCTCATCTCCCGGAGGCATGCTTGCTTCGTCGTTGACGATCTGGAGATCACGCTCGAGGATTTGGGGAGCACCAATGGGGTGTTGGTCAACGGCTCCAAGGTGGACGGAGTGCAGGTTGTCGTCCCCGGTGATCAGATCACGATCGGCCAACATCACGCTGAGCTCTGCTCAGTGCCATTTTCTGCCACTGATCGGGGACCCCGTCCGCGAGGGATGCACAGCGGTCGACCCGCGGCGGATACCGTCGTCGATGGGCGGCCTCCCGGGTCTCCGGCCACCGTTCGGCCCGGTTCGGAGGCTGAGTCGACGCAGGAGAGCCGGGTCCTCGATCTGTTGTCGGGCGTTGCGGAAAAAGCCTTCGAGCTGGGTCGAGGGGCGGACGCCGAGCGTATCTTGCGGCTGCCGCTGGAGTCGCTGCTGAGCCGCGTCGAACGGGGAGCTCGCCTCGAGATCCGCGAGGCTGGCGACGCGGGGTTGATCGCCGTGCGGCTGGCGCGGGCCACGGGCCAGGGTCGATGGATCGACTACGTTTTTAGGCTCTTTGCAGAGCTCTCACGGCTGCCTCCCACTTCCGTCATCGACGAGCTCCACCTGGCCGTTCGCGCCTCATCTGGCGTCAACATCACCGAGTTTCGCCGTTACCTCGAGTCGATGCGCAGCGCTCAGCATGCGCTGGGGCCCGCCGAGCGCTTCTTGTTGCGGCGGCTAGAAGGCCTCGAAGGCGTCCTCATCTCTTGAGTGCTTGGTGCGATCTGGAGAACGTGGCGGCCCCCGAAGATCTCGGCCATCTGCTATGTCGCTCTTCGCTTCCGGTCCTCACCGTAGCAACTACGGTTCCGGGCCGGTTCTCGCGCGACTACGCAGCTGACTCGAGCTTTTCGGGGGTTGGCTCGGACGCGTTATCGGAGGGGATCAGTCGTCGGCGTTGGGCATGTGCGTCGGCAGTCGAAGCGAGTCGCCTGCTTGGCGTTTGGTTAGAAGAAGTTGCCGATGGTGAACTCGAAGCGGCGGGTTTCTTCGAACGGGAGTGGGGAGAAGGGGAAGCCGTATTCGAAGCGGAGCGGGCCGAGCGGTGAGAACCAGCGCAGGCCGAAGCCCCACGAGGTCCGTAAGTTGAGCAGGTCGTTGGGGAAGTCGAAGCAGGGATTGAGCTCGTCGTAGGCCGGGCGGGCGCCGGCCTGGCAATACACGCCCTCGAGGTTCCAGGCGTTACCTGCATCCGTGAAGAACACGCCTCGGATGCCGACGTCCTCCAGGATGGGGAACTCGAGCTCGAGGTTGTCGTAGAACATGAGGTTGCCGCCGATATTCGCGCCGTTGATGATGGGGCGGCTATTCGGGTCCGTGCTCTCTGTGAGCGGGGCGCGTGGGCCGAGCGAGCGGAAACGGAAGCCGCGCACATCCACGATGCCGCCCAGGAAGAAGCGGGCGAAGATCGGAACCCCGTCTGCGGACGGGCTCGTCACCAGACCCGCCTCGGTGTTCAGCTTCAGCACGATGCCGGCGCCCAGCGGGTAGTAGAAGCGGCCGGTAAAGCGGTTGCGCAAGAACTCGTTGGTCGAGCCGAGCTCGGCGATGGCGATCTCGGTCGAGCCGCGCAGATACAGACCGCTCGTCGGAAACAGGCGGTTATCGCGTGTATCCCAGGTCAACGCGGGCCGTAGGCTCGACGTGATGCCGTCGTTGAACAGGTTCGCCAAGGGCAGGCGGTTGAACGCGCTGAGCGAGCTGCCGCCTTGAAGGAACGTCGACGTCGTCTCGGTCGACACCGTGTCACGCTGTAAGGTGTAGGTCAGCGAGGCGCTGAGCTCGGGGTCGATGAGCGGGTAGCCGAAGGTGAGGGCGCCGCCGCGCGTGCCCTGCGAAAAGTCGTTGTAGATCCTGAGCTGCTCGAAGAGGTCTACGGTGAAGCCGACCGAGCTGTCGAGCAGGTACGGCTCAAAGTAGCGCACATTGACCAGAGTGCGGATGCCGCTGAGCTGCGCGTTGAGCGACAGGCTCTGACCGTTGCCGAACAGGTTCGCCTGCTGGATCTGGGCTGTAGCGATGAAGTTCTCGATGCTCGAGAAACCGGCACCGACCTGGAATGTCCCCGTGGGCTTTTCAGCCACTTCGACCAGTACGCTGATGCGGTCGTCGGACTCGGACTGCGTCGTGAGATCCACCCGTTCGAAGTACCCGAGGGCGGTGACTCTGCGCCGGGAGCGCTCGAGGTTGGTCTCGCTGAACTTGTCACCCTCGGTGATCTCGAGCTCGCGGCGGATCACCTTGTCACGCGTCTTGGTGTTGCCCTGGACTTCGATGCGCCCGAAGTGGACGAGCGGCCCGCGCAGGACGGGGACCACGACGTCGACTTCGCGAGATGTGGGATCGAGAGTCGTCTCCGGATCTGCCAGGACGTTGGCAAAGCCTTCATCTCGGTACAACGTGCGGACGGCTTGCAGATCCTCGAGCAGCTGGGCTCGGTTGAAATAGGCCCCAGATTCGGCGCGGATCAGGCTCCGCAGCTTGCGGCGACCGCCGACAGGCTCGATCTCCTTGCCCTCGGCGTCTCGCTCGAAGACCCGAAAGCGGCGGATCTTGTAGCGCGGGCCTTCTTCGATCGTAATCGAGAGCTCCATCCCGTTGCGGTCAGGCGTGAGCATGACCCGCGGTGTATTGATGGAGACCTGTAAGTAACCCCGGTCGTAATACAGCGCGCTGATCACGGCCATGTCGCGCTCGAACGCGTCTTGCCGGAACGGCCCGCCCGACCCGAAGGCGAAGAACCCCGGGTTGCCGGTGAACATCACCGCTCGGAGCTCATCGTCGCTGACGCTAGTATTGCCGATGAATGTCACCCGCCGCACGCTGACCCGGCTGTGCTCCGTGACCTTGAAGCGGACCTTCACCTCGTTGTTCTTGAGGGGCAAGACCTCGCTCTCGACCTCCGCCAGGAAGTAGCCCTGCTCGGCGTACTTATCCCTAATCTTCTGGATACTGCGCTGGATGGCGGGGTAGCTGATGATGCTATTTTCCTTCACCTCGATAGCTTCGAGGAGGTCGTCCTTCTCGATCTCGGCGTTGCCCTCGAATTCGATGCTGCTGATGTTGGGGCGCTCACGCACCAAGAACCGCAGGGTGACGCCCGCCGGCTGCCGCTCGAGGTCGACCTCGATATCGTCGAAGAAACCCGAGGTCCAGAGCTCACGCACGTCCTTGGACAGCGCTTCCGGAGAAAACGGCTGCCCCGATTTCTCCGTCAGGTAGGCCAGGATGTCGTCGCTGGTGATACGCCGGTTGCCCGCGACTCGGATCTCCGCGATCGGCAGACCTCGGGCCTGCTCGGCTTCTTCCTCTGGCGGCGGGCTCGCGGCTCGGTCGTCTTGCGCCAGCGCCGTGAAGGGGGCGAGAAGGACGCAGAGCAGAGCCAGCAGCACCTGGAGCCGGACTAGCAATAACCCTCGCGATCGGCTGCGGTGAGGCGGAGCGTAGGGCATTGACCGAAGCTGAAGGTGGGATCCGCGAGAGGGAGAGTTGGCACGAGGCACGTTCGACAGCCGTGCGAACCGGCGCTTGACTAGCCCAGCGCGCGACGATTAACAAGCGTCCTTGGCTCACTGGTCTGACGCTTTTGAGAAGCGGGCAGCCCCTTCGGCAAATCGTTTGCTATCGGGTGGCGCGCGCGGCGCGCGATTCTTCAGGAAGTCACAGGCCCAACGGCCTCTGGGCTCGCCGACGGTGGTGCCGAGGCCTCGACGGCGCGCGCGGAGCACGGGCGCTTATTGCGCGTCAAAGCGCATCTTTCGTGACTTTGGCCGGTCAAATAATTGACTAACTTACCGAATTAGCGTTAGCCCAGGCGCCGATTCAGCGGAGATTCGGCACGACTTGGCAGCACGCAAATCGAAAGGCACGGGCGACGGGACAGGCGACAAGGGTACGGGACGTTCGAAAGAACCCACCCCGCGCCCGGTAGAAGATATCGCCTTGCACGAGCTCACCCGAGCTCGCTATCTCAACTACGCGCTCTCGGTGATCACGAGCCGGGCGTTGCCGGACGTGCGTGACGGCTTGAAGCCGGTGCAGCGCCGCATCTTGTACACGATGTGGCAGCAGGGCCTGAAGGCGGACACCAAGCACAAGAAATGCGCGAAGGTGGTCGGCGACGTGATGGGTAACTACCACCCGCACGGCGACGCCGCCATCTACGACGCGCTGGTGCGCATGGCCCAGTCGTTTAGCTTGCGGGTGCCTTTGGTCGACGGCTCGGGCAACTTTGGATCGCTGGATGGCGATCCCCCGGCGGCATATCGGTATACCGAGTGCCGGCTGGCCGCGATCGCGGACGCGCTGCTCGGCGACATCGACCGAGAGACGGTGCCGTTTCGACCCAACTACGACGGCACACGCGAGGAGCCGGTGGTGCTGCCCTCCAAGTTGCCGACCCTGCTGGTCAACGGCGCCTCTGGCATCGCCGTCGGCATGGCCACGAACATCCCACCCCACAACGCCGAGGAGGTCTGTCAGGCGGCGATCCGCTTGCTCGATGCGCTGCAGGAGGGCCGGGAGCTGAGCAGCCGGGAGCTCTGTCGTACGATCAAGGGGCCGGATTTCCCCACCGGTGGTCGCATCGTGTCGAGCGCGGAGGAGATTCGCGCGGCTTACGACACGGGCCAGGGCTCGCTGAAGCTGCGCGGCACCTGGCACTCGGGCCCCGCCGATCGCAGTAAGCAGACGGTCATCATCGATAGCATTCCGTACGGCGTGAACAAGTCAGCCCTCGTGGAGCGCATCGCGGAGGTCGCCCTCTCGCGCGCGATGCCACTCCTGGTGGACGTCAAGGATCTCTCCGGGACCGACGTGCAAATCGAGCTCGAGCTCAAAAAGACGGCGGACGAGCAGAAGGTGATGGCGTACCTCTGCCGCCACACGCCCCTGCAGAGCAACGTCAGCCTCAACTTCACCTGCCTCGTTCCGACCGAAAATCCCGAAGTGGGGCGGCCGGAGCGCTTGGATCTCCAGTCCATCCTCTGGCACTTTCTCAACTTCCGACGCGAGGTCGTGGCTCGGCGTCTGCAGCATGAGCTTGGCGTCCTCGAGCGGCGCATCCACATCCTCGACGGATTCGTCACGGTCTTTGACGCGCTGGATGAAATCTTGCGTATCATCCGCGCCTCCGAGGGCAAGGCGGACGCCGCCCAGAAGCTGATGAAGCGCTTCAAGCTCGACGCCGAGCAGGTCGACGCGATCCTCGAGCTTCGGATCTATCGCCTGGCGCGGCTCGAGATCCTCGTGATCCAGGAGGAGCTCGCGGCCAAGCAGAAAGAAGCCAAGCGCATTCGTGGCCTCCTGAACGAGGCTTCTGGAGGCGGCATCTGGGCGATCGTGCGCGGGGAGCTCGAGGAGCTCAAGGGCACCGGCGGGCCGCGCCGCACCGAGCTGCGCAGCCTGAGCGAAGAGCCCGAGTTCTCAGCCGAGGAGCTGATCGTCGCGGAGGACGCGCACGTCCTGGTGACGCGAGACGGCTGGATCAAGCGGCAAAAGGAGATCAAAGACCCCGCGGCCACCCGCCTGCGGGAGGGTGACAGCATCCTCGGGGTCGTGGCCGGGTCGACCCGTTCGACCGTGGTGTTTTTCTCTAGTTTCGGCACCGCTTACACCTGCCGTATCATCGACGTGCCAGCCACCAGCGGTTACGGCGAGCCGATCCAGAAGCTGTTCAAGCTGAAGGACGGTGAGAGCATCGTCAACGTGATGTCGCTCGATCCGCGCGTCGTGGGTGACCTGGCCGAGAAAGAAGACTCCTTTCCGGAGACCTACGCCGTGGCGGCGAGCAGCGATGGCTACGCGCTCTGCTTCGGCATCGGTGGGTTCGTCGAACCGAGCACGCGCAGCGGCCGCCGGTTTGCGCGCTCGGGCGAGGGCGTGACGATCGTGGGCGTGTACCCCGTGCACGGTAGCGAGACCTTGATCGCCGCGTCGCGCAGCGCCCGGGCTCTGCTCTGCCCAGTGCAAGAGGTCAACTATCTGTCCGGAGCTGGGCGCGGCGTCGTGTTGATCAAGCTCGCCGATGACGATGCATTGATCGGCTTCAAGGCTGCGCGGGACGAGCGCGATACGCTCGTGTGCAAGACCAGCGCCGGTGGCGAGCAGCGCATCAACACGGCGAAGTACGAGGTCACTGCGCGCGGCGGTAAGGGTCGCGAGGTTATCAAGCGAGGCAGCTTGACCGAGGTCGTTTTCGAGCCTCCGCCTCCGCCAGAGCCCTTCGCGGCTGATGAGGGCGCCAGCTGACTCCGGTCAAAGAAGCCATGTCGTATACAGCCAAAGACATCACGGTCCTCGAAGGGCTCGACCCGGTTAGAAAGCGGCCCGGCATGTATATCGGCGGGGTCGGGACCGCCGGCTTGCACCACCTGGTGTGGGAGATAGTCGACAACTCGGTCGACGAGGCGATGAACGGCCACGCCAGTGAGATCGTCGTCACACTGCACAAGGACGGGAAGTCGGTAACCGTCAGCGACAACGGTCGCGGTGTGCCGATCGACAAGCACCCCACCCACAAGAAGAGCGCCCTGGAGCTGATTTTCTCCACCTTGCACGCGGGCGGCAAGTTCGAGGGCGACAACTACAAGACCGCCGGGGGTCTACACGGCGTCGGGGCGTCGGTGGTGAACGCCTTGTCGATGCGGCTCCTGGCAAGCGTGAAGCGAGACGGCTTCGAATGGCAGATGGAGTTCAAGCGCGGCAAGGCGACGGGTCCGCTGAAGAAAGTCGGCGCGGCCCGGGGCACGGGCACCAAGGTCTTCTTCGAGCCTGATCCCACGATTTTCCCCAAGATTGACTTCAACGCCGAGACCATTCGGGAGCGGCTCGAGATCGCGAGCTACCTGCACCGCGGCATCAAGATCCAATTCGTCCACGAGGCGGAGCACAAGACCGAGTTGTTTCACCATGAACAGGGCTTGGCAGACTACCTCGCCAAGATCGTGGCGGAGAAGAAGGCGCAGACCGTTCACTCTCAGGCGTTCTACTTCGAGAAGGACAACGATCTGCGCATCGAGGTCGCCGTGCAGTGGACCGAGTCCACGGACGAGCACGTGCGCAGCTACGCCAATGGTATCCCGACGGGCTCCGGGGGGACACACGAAAACGGTTTTCGCGCCGCCGTGGGCAAGGCTCTGCGCAACTACATCGACACGCACAAGCTCTGGCCGCGAGGGCTCGTCTTGTCCGCCGACGATATTCGCGAGGGCATGGTGGGCGTCCTCTCCGTCTTCGTCGCCGAGCCGCAGTTTCAGGGGCAGACGAAGGATCGTTTGAACAACCCGGAGCTGCAATCGCTCGTGGACGGGGCGCTCAGGCCGGGCCTCGAGCAGTGGCTCAACTCGAATCCCAGCGTCTCCGAGCAGATCGTCGGCCGCCTGGTGCTTTCCGCGCGCGCCCGTGAAGCGTCGCGCGCGGCATCTGCGGCCGTGGTACGTAAGACGGCCACCTCCGGTCGGCTCACCTTGCCCGGCAAGCTGAGTGACTGTTCGAGCAGCGGCGGGGACACCGAGCTCTTCCTGGTCGAGGGCGACTCCGCCGGAGGCTCCGCCAAGCAGGGCCGCGACAGACAGTTGCAGGCGATCCTGCCGCTGCGAGGCAAAGTCCTGAATACCGAAGCTCTGGCTCTGGACAAAGTCCTCGAAAATCGCGAGCTCGCCGATCTCGTCACTGCGCTCGGCTGTGGGATCGGCAAATCCTTCGACATCTCGAAGCTGAGGTACGCGAAGGTGGTGCTCCTCGCCGACGCGGATTCGGACGGCAACCACATCACGACGTTGCTGCTCACCTTCTTCTACCGCCACCTGACGGAGCTGATGCGGGCGGGCCGAGTGTATGTCGCCGTGCCGCCGCTGTATCGCGTCGACATTGGCAAGGACGTGTTCTGGGCCGCGGACGACGCGGACCGGGACCGGATCCTTGCAGCCAAGAAAGCCAACGCCAAGGTCGAGATCACGCGCTTCAAGGGCCTGGGCGAGATGATGCCGGCCACGCTCTGGGAGACGACCCTGAACCCCGCCACGCGGCGCCTGCTCAAGGTGAGCATCGAGGACCGGCTCGAGACCGACCGCGTGATCAGCGACCTGATGGGCAAGGACCCCGCCTGCCGCTTCCGCTTCATCATGGAGCGCGCCGACGAAGCCCAAGAGCTCGACGTCTAGCCTCCCTCCCCCGCTGCCGAGCCCGAGCATCTATCGCACGGTGTCCCTTGAACCCCCGAAAAGCTCGAGCCAGATGCGTAGTCGGCCGAGAACCGGCCCGGAACCGTAGTTGCTACGGTGAGGACCGGAAGCGCAGGACGACATAGCAGATGGCCGAGATCTTCGGGGGGCGTCGCGGTCCTCTAATTGGGACCAATGGTCAAGGACGATAGTCGTTGATGTCGATCCCGTAGCGCTTGAGCCAGCGGTGGATCTGCATGCGCGCCTTACCGAGGTCGCGCCCCACCGCGGCGACGTTGCCCTGATGGCGCTCGAGCAAGAGCGTGAGGTCGTCGCGCGTCGGGCCCACCGGCTCCTCCTTCTCGCTTTCGGCCGGGAGGAACTGCTGACCATAGCCCGCCATCTCGCGCGCGATATCCTCCGTGAGCATGCTCTCGTCGAGCGGGCGCCCGTCGGACAATACGACACAACGCTTGGCGCAGCTCTCGAGCTCTCGCACGTTGTAAGGCCAGTCGTAGTGCAGGAGCGCCATCATGAACTGAAACGTGACCTCGAGCGTTCGGCCGCCGTGCCGTCGGAAGAACTCCGAGAGCAGCATGAAGATGTCTTCTTTGCGGTCGCGCAACGGGGGCAAGATCAGGTGGTATTCGTTGAGCCGGGCGTACAGGTCTTGGCGAAACCGCCCTTCCTTCAGCAGCTGTTCGAGGTTTCTATGGGTGGCGCCGATGACGCGCACGTCGACCGGCTCGGGCTCGGTGGCTCCCAGTGGGAGTAACTCCTTGGACTGCAAGACACGGAGCAGCTTGGCTTGCGCATCGAGCGGCATGTCACCGATTTCGTCCAGCAGCAGCGTCCCGTGATGTGCGGTGCGGATCAACCCGGGCTTGTCCTTGTGGGCTCCGGAGAACGCTCCGCGCCGGTAGCCGAACAGCTCGCTCTCCACCAGATCCTTGGGTAGGGCCGCGCAGTTGACGGCGCGAAAAGCGCCGCGCCTGCCGCTGTGTCGGTGGATCGCCTGAGCCACCACTTCTTTGCCTGTCCCGCTCTCGCCGAGCAGCAGCACACTCAGTGGGGAAGAGGCGTTCGGCGCCTCGCGCGCGACGAGCTGGATCTCTCGCGCCACCCGGTCCATCTGGTAGCCGCCGATGAGGCCCATGAGCTCGCCGCCCTGGCGCTTGGCGCCTGGGCTGAGGCTGCCGTCGATTCGATACGGCGCATAGCGTTCGGCCTCAGCGGCCACGAACTTGACGATGGCGTCCCCGATTCGGAGCTCTTGCCCGTGTTCCAGGCGCGCCTCCCGCACCCGGTATCCGTCCACGAACGTGCCATTTGTGCTCTTGCGATCGCGCAGCACCCAGGCGCCCCGCTCACGGGCGATTTCGGCGTGCAGGCGCGACACCGCATGGACCGGCAACACCAGGTTTGCCGCCTGGCTGCTGCCGATGACGGTCGTCCCCGCGAGAGGCAGCGGCCAAACGGACGGCAAGCTGGCGAAGCCGTCCGCATACAGCAAGACCAAGCCGGCGCTCGTCACCTCACCCAGGGGGCCGGCGCCGCCGAACTGCTTCATGGCATCTGTGGCTTGATCGCTCATGCGTGCGTCCTCGTGATGAGGGAATTGAGAGCCCGGCATGCCCGCAACCCGGCGACTCTAGGGGAGCCAAGGCCGAAGCTTCGCGTTAGACTGCCTCGCGCATGTCCCATTCCACGATTACGGTAGCTGCCATTCAGCTGACTAGCCAGGACGACGTCGCGAGCAACCTAGCCCAATGTAGGCAGTGGGCCATCCGGGCAGCGGAGGCGGGCGCCAAGCTCGTCGTTTTGCCGGAAAATTTTGCGTTTTTCGGTCCCGACGGCTCGCGCACGCGCATCGCCGAACCGCTCATGGACAGGCCCGGCGCCGCTGGCGGACCGATCCAGCGGGCGTTGTCCGAATGGGCTCGAGAGCTCGCGGTCACGGTCGTGGGGGGCGGCATGCCCGTTCAGAGCGATGACCCCGATCGCCCGTTCAACACGTGTGTGGTGTTTTCACCCGATGGGTTGCTCGCGGCTCACTACCACAAGGTGCACCTGTTCGACGTATCGCTCTCAGATGGGACCGAGCTTCGCGAGAGCGCTCGGACCACGCCAGGCAGCACGCTGTCGACCTTGCCCATCCAAGGCTTCCAGGTAGGGCTCTCGATTTGTTACGATGTGCGTTTCCCGGAGCTGTATCGGGGTCTGATCGACGCTGGCGCCGAGGTGCTGCTCGTTCCCGCGGCCTTCACCCTGCATACGGGCAAGGATCATTGGGCGCCGCTGCTGGTGGCGCGCGCCATCGAGTCTCAAGCGTGGGTCGTGGCGGCCGCGCAATGGGGCAGTCATCCGCAGGGGCGCCGCTGCTACGGGCACTCGATGATCGTCGATCCCTGGGGCGCCATCGTCGCGCAATGCCCGGACCGGGCTGGTTTTGCCCTCGCCACGCTCGATCACGAGTACCAAAAACAGGTGCGAAATAGCCTTCCGTCGCTGCGCCACCGGCGCTTGAGCTAAATCACTCGGCGGTCTCGGCAGGGTCGTTGCAGCTATTGCGGGACGATCTCTCGGAGCTCGGTGCCTGCCGCGTAGCCATAGCTCACGTTGCGATCGAAGCCGTCGACGATAACCCCGATCGGGCGGTCGCTCAGCACTCGGTGCACGCCATCACTCTGCACGCCGGGGTCGAGCGGCGTCATGGCGTCCAGGCTCGAATCGATGATGGGGAAGCTCAGCTGACATCGGAAAACTTGAAAGCCAAACGAAGCGTCCAGCGTCTGCGCGACGTCCGTGCCGCCTTCCAGGTTGCAGCCCGGGACGAGCTCTAGGCGCTGGCTGTCGAGCACGATGGCTGCGCCACGCGGCGCCATGATGCGAAGAAAATCGAAGCTGTAGCGGTCCGGCGTCAGAAATACGTACTGTGACCGGTACTGCTCGATGGGCGGAATGATGACGAAGCTCGGGTCGCCGCCGGGCAAGTTGGTCGGGATGCCGGCCGCGCTCTGGCTCGCGGTCACGTTGCCGAGCATGATGGGGTTGTCGCTCTCCACCCAGAAGTCCTTCGACGAGACGATCTCGCGCATGCTGCCGCGGGTGTCGAGCTGAAACTCAGCGAGCTCACCCGGCAAGCTGGTGCGCACGCTGGCTCCAAATTCGAGGGCGGCGATGAGGCGAAACACCTCCTCCTCCGGCTCGGGCTGGAGAGGCGCGCCGGCGTTGCTCAGCGCCAGATGCCGATTGAAGCTGACCGGAGCGATGAAGCGTTTACCAGCGGAGCGGATTGGGTCGAGCTGCTCTTCGAGGTGGTCGGCGCAACACCGCCGCTCCGAGATGCGGTCGAAGCGCGGAGCATCACTGGCCTCGCTCCCGCTGAAGACCGCGACGGGGCCGTCCGAAGCAACCACGGAGGCGGTGAAATCACTATTGAAGTCGTCGCTCTCGAGGTTGAGCACGTCGAATGCGTCGAGCGTCAGCTCCACGCTCTCGCCGGCGAGCAGCGCGCCGATGGGCCCGCCGCCGATCACCGGCGTAGAGCTCGTCACCCGCACCCGCGTCGCGTCTCGCGCCGCCACCACGGTCAGGAAGGCTCTGAAATCGAGCGGATTCGACGAACCGAAGTTGGTGTTTGGATCGTCCGTGCGGGAGATGGTCTGGGGCCAGCCGAGCACCACGTAAGCGTCCTGGAGCTGGCCTGCGTTGCCTCTCAACGCCTCCACGGGTTTGAGCAGCGATGCGTCGTTGGAGAACACGTTCACGTTCTCGAGCGGGTTGAATTGATAGGCAACGACGGGCACGTCGCTGGTCACTTTGTAGGCCGCGCGGCTGAGCGCCGTGTGGCTGCCCGTGTTGTATTGTCCCGGGGGCGAGCCATCCACTTCGCGCGGCCCCAATGGAAACACGATCAGGCTGAAGGGAGGTACCGTCGCGCGCGCCACTTCGACGGGCGCACCGGGTTGCCCGGGCGCGGTGTCGTCCTGCTCGATGCGCACGAGCGCCGGCAGGTCGGGCTGCGGGTTGCTCACGACCACCGCAAACTGCTGAGCCGCCGCGTTCAAACCAGCAGCCGCGACGGCGTTATCCAGATCCACGGCCCAGTATTCGCAGCCCACGTTGCTGCGCTCCTCGGCCGCGAGCGTGCAGAGGTTGACGCAGCGGCCCGACCGACACGCTTCTGCCGCGCCCGTATCGCATTGGGCGATCGGTGACAGGGTTTCTCCCAGAGCATCGCAGCTCAGCACCGTTTGGCCAGCACACACCTGGCGCTGTGGCAGGCAGGGAGTACAACGCTCGAGCTCGCTCGAGCAGACCAGCCCCCGCGCGGGGCAGTCATCCACCAGCGTCCAAGCCGGGCCGTCCGGAGCCTCGGCGCAGCGCTCCAGAGCCGCCGTACAGCGCACGGCGCCGACGCTGCAAAGGTCGGCGTCCTCGGCGACGATGGGCCTGAACGCCCAACGGTCGGCCTTGTCAAACGAGCAGGCGGGGAGGCTGACGAGAGCCAGGGCGAGCCAGGCCAGTACGTCACGCCGCGGGCCCATGCCGGGTTTTTCGCGGACGACGGACCCTTCGATACACGAGCCGCGTCTAGCGTACGGACGGGTCATAACGCGTGCTACCGACGTCCACCGCGTACGCTTCCCAAGAGAAACGGAAGAGCTGCTCGCTCTCCAGCTTGGCGTAGTCGAGCTCCGGGACCCTCGCGAGCGACACCACGATATCGAGCGCACCCGGCAGCAGGTCCCCCTCGGGCAGGAGCGACAGATCGGGCAGGCGGAAGGCCGCCGCCGCGGGCGGCGCGTTGACCGACCACGTGACGAGGCCCTCGCCGCTCCTGATCTCGTAACGCACCAAGCTCACCTCGGTGCCCGTTCCCGCGAAACTCACCCCGAGCTCTCGATTCCAGTTGATCTGATCGTCGGAGCCGAACGTTAGCGTCGGCACGGGAACGAAGCCGCCGACCACGACGGGTGCCGTGGTATCGCGCGCCGTGAGCAGCGAAAGCACGCTGAGCGGCGCGGCCCGCCCTGCGCCTGTGAACGCCTGCGCGCCGACTGAGTAGCTTGCCCCCGCCAAATCGCCCACTAAAGCGGGTAGTCCGACCACGGTTTCGCCGACCATTCCTGCCAACGGCCCTTCGCGGCGCGCGTTCGGCAGGATCGCAAAGCCGGAGCCTGTGACCTGTACGGCCACGCGAACCTCGAGGCGATCGGGTCCGCGGACGGCGGGCAGAGGGCCCACGATGTCCAAGCGCAACGCCTGATCGAGCGTGCGATCCATAGCGATCGCCAGGCCTTCGAGCACGTCGCCGGGGTTGCCATACAGGCCACGCAACATGCCCATGGCGTAGGCGGTGAAGCGCGGCGGGTTCACTGCCCGATTTTCGATGCCCGCCAGAGCGTACAAGGTGCGGCTCCCTGCGCCTGTCGCGAGCTGGAATTCATAGCCAGCTCGACCGGGGCTATCGAGGGTTATGGCGCTGTCTTCTCGCGGCAGCCGGAAACGCGCCTCGGCGTCGCCGCTCGGCTGCAAGACATACGCCGCGCGCCGTTCGTCTGCCAGCTGCGCGTCCGGCACGTTGGTCCAGCCCGCCCGCTGAAACTCGACGGCACCCTTCCAGACCAGCTCGCCCCGAATCACGACCGGCGGCGACGCGGCGCCGCCGAAAGAGGGTGGTGACCCTTCGGCACACTCGGGGGACGCCACCGGGGTCAGCTCGGCGCGCACGGTGTCAACCGGCACGTCGACAAAGCTGACCGGCTGGAAACAACGAGCCGCGACGGTGACGAGCGCAGGGCCATCGAAGGGGCGCGCGAAGAGCGCGGCACCGGCGGCGTCGGTTCGGCGCACGGTCGCGTCGGGCTGGGCCAAGAGATCGAGGTCGAAGCTGCTCCCCAGAATCACGTATGCGCCCGCGATGGGGCTACCGCCAGGGGCGCTGACGTGTACGCTGAGCTGGTTCGCCAAAGGCTCGCCAGAGAGTCCCCCTTGAAGCGCGGCGCCCGGTTCATAGCTGAACGCACCGAGGAGGGTGTCGGTAGCGTCAGCGCTGGTCACCGAGATGCTCTTCCGACCTTCGGTGCCACTTGGGGTTCTGCAATCGAGCTCCTGCGGACCGCCCGGCGCGCCACGGATGGCGAGCACTTCGCAGGGTTCGCGATCGACTTGCACGCTGGTTTGACCGTCCCAACCCGTCGCGGCGCCCACCAGCGTGATCGTGCTGCCGCCGCTCGTTGGCCCCGTGTCGGGCTCGACGTAGAAAGCGTCGTAATCGTAGGCGTCAGCCAGTACGCGCCGGCTGGCAACGTCGTCCCCGTTCTGTGTGGACACGGCGACGCTGCCGGGTACGCCTGCGGGAACGGAGACCTGAACCCGGTCGGCGCGCGTCGCAGTGACCTGCTCCGCCGGCACCTCGACGTCTCCAAACCAGACGCGCACGCGACTCGAAAAGCCGTTGCCCCGAATCAGGGCGAGCTGGCCGCCGCGGAAGGAGCCGTGCGCCGGTTCGATGCCCAGGACCGCGTTGATGTCGATGGGGGCCAGCTCGCCTACTGGCGCTGCCGGGGCTTGGCCGTCGTCTACGAAACCGAGTGGGGCCTCTGCGGCAGGGGGTGGCAGCGCCCGGCGGCTCGCGAGCTCAGAGTTGCCGCTCGAGCACGCGCAGGCCATGAGGAGGCCCAGCTGACCCGGCACTATCCGGCGGCGAAAGCTGCCGTGCAGCTGGATTACGGATTTTGCCACCTAGGGCTAAGGCTAGGTTGCGGCGCCCAGTGACGCAACCGTTTCGATACCGAAACCTTCCTGCCTCGATCTCGCGAGTGAGCGCGTCCCTCTGCCCACCATCACTTGCACGCGACTCGCAGAAGGTCCGAGGACGCTAGCTGCCCGAACGCAACATCGCAGGGAACGCGAGCTACCAGCGCGATCTACTCACCCGCGCGATCCACCAGTGCACCCCGCAGCAACGCGACCGCGGCTTGCTTTCGTTCGGTGTGAACCATCGCGGCACCGACGCAGGCGGGGCAGCCGGACGCGCATGCGCAGTTGAAAATCAAATGCGCCGCTCTGTCCATCAGCTCTTCCGTTCGCTCGTAAATGCGTCGAGCCAAGCCGACGCCGCCAGGCAAGGCATCAAAGAGATATAGTGTGGGGCGGTAGTGTCGAGGGTGGAGCGCCGCCGGGATGGCTGCTCCTGCGGTATCCAAACCAGCCTCAGCGTGCGCGGCGTCCTCGTCGGAGCTATCGTCCCCCAGGGTGCGGCCAATGTCCTGCGGCTCGCACATCAACGCGATGCTGGATACGGTCTCGAGCGCAACGCCCGCGCCGCGCAACGCGTCGATCAGAAGCGCGCGCGACCAGCGCTTCCGATCGAGCTCCCCAAGCGTCCACCAAAAGCCGGTCGTGTGCATCTCTAGGTCGGGCAAATGGACTTCCCCATAGCCCGCGTTCTCGTGAGTGAAGAACTTAATCTTCTTGTACCCGGTCACCGTCTCGACGACTTTGATATCGCCGTGATAGAGCCTGCCCTGCGGCGCGCTGCGTTCAGCTGCCGTATCCAGGACCGTGACCTTGCTATGGGTGAGGGCGGTCGTGAAGTAGTCCGGCTCGACTCGACGCACGAAGGCCTTGTGGTTCGCGTAGTCCAGCCGCTCCACCTGATATTGCGCAGCGTCATGCTGGTAGATGGCTTGCTCGTGCAACATCGTGTGGGTGGAGCGAAAATCGAGCTCGGCCAGGGTGCGTTCCTGTTCAATGTCGACGATGATGAAGTTGTCCCAGCTGACGCTGCGCAGCGAGACGTGGCTCGCCGGGCTGGTGTCTCCCGTCCAGGAGTATTGCCCTCCGCTCTGGTGCAACAGCCCTTGCCGCACGAGGTAGTCGAGCGCTTCTTTAGTGCTGCTCGCGTCGAGCCCGGCATACGGCTCCGCCGACTCGCCTGAAGGGGCGGTCGCGAGGCGAAACGGCAGCTCGAATGCCGCGCATTTGAGGTGCTGCATCAGAATCTCGACGTTGTCCGGGTCGATGCGCGCTTCTTCTGCGTTGGCGGACAGGACATAGTCGGGCTGGCTTGCCATGAACTGGTCGGTGGCGCGGCTGTTCAACACCATTACGGCGATACTCTTTTCGCCTCGCCGCCCGGCGCGGCCAAAGCGCTGCCAGGTCGCGGCGATCGACCCCGGATAGCCCACACAGATGACGGCGTCGAGGTCGCCGATGTCGATGCCGAGCTCCAGGGCATTGGTCGCGACGACGCAACGAATCGCGCCTTCTCGCAGCCCCTTCTCGATGGCGCGACGTTTGTCGGGCAGGTAGCCCCCGCGGTAACCGAAGATTGCGTCAGCTGGCACGCTGGGTGACTTGTCGCGGATGTATTTGAGCATCACCTCCACGGAATTTCTCGAGCCAGCAAAAACGATGCTCGGTACGCGCGCCGCCAGCAGATCCACCGTCAAGCTGACCGCGTGCTTCAGTGAGCTGCCGCGAATGCCGAGCTCGGCGTTGACGATGGGCGGATTGTAGAGAAACAGCCGCCGCTCCGCCGTTGGCGCCCCCGAGCTGTTGACCACGGTCACTGCTTCTGGCGCGAGACCGAGCAGACGAGCCGCGTGTTCTCGGGGATTGCCGATCGTGGCAGTGGCGGTGATGAACCGCGGCCGCGAGCCGTGAAACTCCGCCACGCGCTTGAGACGCGTGACCACGTGCGCCAGGTGCGAGCCAAATACGCCGCGGTAAGTGTGAAGCTCGTCGATCACGACGTACGCGAGGTTCTGAAACACCCGTGCCCAGCGCGCGTGGTTGGGCAAGATGCTGGCGTGCAGCATGTCCGGGTTTGTGAGCACCAAACGGCTCTGACTGCGTGCGGCGCGGCGCGCGTCCCCCGGCGTATCACCGTCGTAAACGAGGGCAGGCAGGCCTAGCTCCGCATCTGCAATCAGGGCGTGGAGGCCGTGTTCTTGATCGCGGCTGAGCGCTTTGGTGGGATAGAGATAGATGGCATTGGCCGTCGCGTCTTTGGCCAACGCGTCCAACACCGGCAAATGTAAGCACAGGCTCTTGCCGCTCGCGGTGGGGGTCGCCGTGATCACGTGCCCGCCGCCGAGCGCGGCCGCAATGGCTCGATGTTGATGCGTGTACAGTTGGGTAATGCCGCGCCGTTCGAGCGCGTGGATCAGCCGAGCGTCCAGCTCTGCCGGTATGGGCGCATACTCGGCCTGTGTAGAGGCCAGCGTCCGATCAGCGGCGAAACATTCGATGACCGACTGCTCTGAGAGCCACTGCCCGACCACAGCATCGACCCCGGTCGTGTTCGACCAGGGGGGGGGCCGAGGTACGGGGGGCAACGAGGTCGGCCTACCCCGCGCGCGAGAGATCGGGATCGCCATGCTCCAATACTAAACAGATGTGCGGGTATATCGCCAACGGATTTGTCGCCTTCGTGCGAGCCAACGGTGGCTCTTCGGCGGACGTTGGCGTAGGAAAAACCGCATGTCTGAGGTCACTCACGCGGCGGAGGATGCTTCGCCTGGCGTTCGCGAGGCCGAGGGAACCGCGGCGAGCGTCGTGGGCGGGGTCGGTACGGGTGGCGGAACGGCCAGACCAGAATCCGGTTCCGCGCTGCTGGGCGGCGCCGTGCCGATCGGAGCCAACGGCGAGATAGCCGCCCGGTCCACGCGTCCGAGTTTCGTCTTCTTTGCCGCGGTGGCGGCAATCTGTCTGCTCGCGGATGTCTTGTCCAAGGCCTGGGCAGAAGTGGAGCTGATGCGCCGGTCCCCGCTCGAGCCTCTAGTGATCATCGAGCACCACTTGAACTTCGCGTTGGCCTACAACCGTGGGGGCGCGTGGGGGCTCCTGCAAAACGCCAGCGAAACGGTCCGGCGCCCATTCTTCTTGGTGGTGAGCGTGGCGGCCATCGCGTTCATCGTTTCGCTATATGGCAAGCTGCTGCCCGGGCAGCGGGCGCTCCGCTGGGGTTTGCCGCTCGTTCTCGGCGGCGCGCTAGGTAACCTGGCAGATCGGGTGACACGCGGCAGCGTGGTCGATTTCATCGACTACCGTGCCGATTGGGTCGAAGGCATGAATCAGCTGATCGCCAAGCTGGCGAGCGGCTGGCACATCACCGACCACTGGCCGACGTTTAACGTGGCGGACATCTCGATCTGCGTCGGCGTCGGATTGATGGCGCTCGACATGCTGACTTCCGGGCGCCGCAAGGCCGAGCGCCAGCGCGAAAACGAAGTGCAAGCGCCTTCCGCGTCCCACCCGGCAGGGTAAGCCACGACGCTTGCTGCTGGCCTAATCCGAGGCTGTATTGCATCCCACGTTGTTCTCGGTGCTCGACTATTCGGTGTCGAGCTACATGCTCTTAATCGCGGTTGGCTTCCTCTTCGCGACCGCAATGGGTGCAGTGTGGGTGCGCCGTATCGGTCAGAACCCGGATGTGATCGTTGACCTCGGGCTCGCAGCGGTCGTCAGCGGCCTGGTCGGCGCGCGTCTACTGCACGTGCTAGCGGATGGATACTTCTGGGACTACGTGCACCTCTGCACCGATCCCAGCCAGGTGGCTTGGCCCGTGCTCCGCAGCGAGTGCCTGGGGCGGCTAGAAGGCGTGTGGGACGCCGCCGCCGGAGTTTGCCGGCCAAAACAGGCGGACTGTTGGGCGTGGGCGCACATTTGGGGAGGCGGTCTGACGTTTTACGGGGGCTTCGTCGGCGCCACCGTGGCCGCCTGGTGGTTGTTCCGGCGGGACCGCTTTCCGTTTTGGAAGGGGGTCGACATGGGCGGGATGATGGTGCCCATCGGGCTCGCGCTCGGGCGCCTCGGGTGTCTGATGGTCGGGTGCTGTTTTGGCCGAACGAGCGAGGTCCCGTGGGTGCTGAGCTTCCCCCCCCACAGCCCAGCGAGCGAGTGGCAGTTCAGGGAGAAGCTCTTGGATACTCCTCTGAGCGAGTCGCTTCCCGTGCACCCCACGCAAATGTACGAGTCGCTCGCGGCGCTCGCCATCGCAGCGCTCACGATACTCTACGTGCAAGGGCGCAAGCGCTATGACGGTCAGGTTTTCGTCGTGTTCCTGATCGCTTACGCAGCGAGCCGTTTCGTGATCGAGTTCTGGCGGAGCGACGACCGTGGGGGCTGGCTCTCTCTCTCCACGTCTCAATGGATCGGTGTCGCGATGCTGCTGGTGGCGTTGGGCATCCATTTCGGACGGAAGCTCCGGCGGCCGCGCGCTCTGGCGGGCGGAGCTGCGCAAGCCTAACGACGGGCTCATGGCGCGGGGCTTACGCGCGATTTTGGGGCGACGGATTGGGCTAGCTTCGCGTACAATCGTCCGGATGCGTGGACTGTGCGGGGTGATCGGGTGGGCGGCTGCGTGGGCGGTCGCACTTGGTTTCAGTTGCTCCGAGGAGGACCCGCGGCCCGACGTCGCCGGTGACTGCAACGACCCGGCTTGCATGGATGCCCGGCGAGGTAACCCTGCCGCCTTTGTAGGAGGCCTCGTACAGCTGGGCGGTGAGGCTGGCTCCGCGGGGGCCGCCGGTGCAGCGGGGGCCGCTGGCGCGGCCGGTAGTGGTGGGATGCCGCCGACCGCAGTCACTCTGGCGGGCACCGTTCAGGTCCTGGTAGCCGCCGATCTAGTCAGCACGCGCAGCCTGAACGGGCAGGTGGACATCCGCGCGCCGGGCGCCTCTGGCGCAGCGCTCGTGACGCAGCCCGGGGTGGACGGAACGTATCGGCTTACCGGGGTTTCGTCGTCGAATGCCCTTTGGGTCGCGGTGGGTGCGTTCAAAGACCCTCCTGTGGAGCCGTTCATGGATACGTTCGAGGTCGTGGACTCGACCACGGCGAGTCTGGTCGATCTCCTCGTGGTGCGGCGCGACGTCATGGATGAGCTCGCGCAGTTCTCGTTCTTGAATGGCCCTATTGAGCTCGACCCCCTGGGCGCGCACGTGGTCATAGCGTTCGTTGACGCGCGCCGGGCCCCTGTCGAAGGCGTGCAGATCCAGTTTCCGTCGCCCGAGATGGTGAGCACCGCCTACGACGCGGGAGATATATATAGCGATGCCCTGCTGGAAACCTCCACGCGCGGCAGGGCGATCTTACTGAATCTACCCGCCGCGCCTTATCCGGGAGGGATCAGCAGCATCCTCGCGGATCTCCCCGACCGGGAAGCGGACTTCAACCTGGACGTGCGTATCGCGCGCAGCTCCGTGACCATCGTCACGGCAATCGTTCCTAACCCTTGACGCTCAGTTGCCGCGTTGCTGGACCCGTCGAAACGGGTGCAGGAAGGACGCGAGCGCCGGAGCATTACGAGTTTGCACGAACAGGGTGCCGCTCCCTTCGAAATCGCACACCAGGCCTTCGCCGCTGAAAAATAGGCCCTTGAAGCCGCCGAAGGGGCGCACCCGGTAGTCCAGCCCGTCGCTGAAGCCGACGATGTGCCCGGTGTCGCAGGTGTAGCCGCCCGCGCTGATCGGCACCTCGTGGATCGCCCCGTAGGAAGCGTAAAAGAGCGTGCCCGGGCCGATCACCTTCAGCATGAAGAAGCCTACGCCACCGAAGAACGAGCGCACGCCGCCCCACTTCGTGTCGAGGACGAGCTCGTCTCCCACGTGCGCCAAGTAATTGCCGCTCTGCAAGAAGAACGTCTCTCCCGGCGCGAGCTCCAAGATCCGCAGATCCCCCTCGACCGGGGGCGCGAGGTAGAGCTCTTGGGCCGCAGCGCGCGCTATGAAGGTATTCTGAAAGATCGACTCACCTCCCAGCAGCTTGCGCTTTGCGGCCGCCAAGAGCCCGCCACGCATCCTCGTTTCGACGCTGATCTCCGCGCCCATGGCCACCATGGCGCCCGACTCGGCGACCACCTTTTCTCCCGCCGAGAGCGTCAGCTTCAGGAGACCAAAATCCGGCGCGTCCAAAATTTCGTGTTGCATGTGCTTATCTCACCCCTGCCGCGGGGGCAGCAAGGCGCCGATGACGGTGCCGTACTCGCTCGGGTTACGCGACTGTAGATAGAGCCGGCCCCGCCCTGCCATTCGCAGCACCAGGCCCTCGCCCGATAGGTAGCTGGCGATCCAGCCGCGGCTCGCCTTGGTCACCTCGTATTGTATGCCTGCCGTGAATGCGACGAGGTGGCCGGTGTCGACGATGATGTCACCGTCCAAATCGAGGGTCTCGATGGCACCGAACGCATTCACCACCACGCTGCCGCTGCCGCTCGCCTCGAGGAAGAAAAGGCTCTCGCCGCTGAAGAAGCCCTTGAACCCCTGCCAACGCGTATCGATCTCGATCGAATCCGGGGCCGCCACGTAGCTCTGGCCCTGGATGTAGAGCGGCTCCCCGTGGCGCACCTCGATGGCAAGCATGTCGCCTGACAACGTCGGCGCGAAGCTCACGTGGCCGGCGGTGTCGCGCGCGGTAAACGTGTTCGTAAAGAAGCTCTCGCCGCCCAACATGGCGCGCTTGAAGCTCTTCATGATGCCACCGCGGCCACCCATGGGGCCATCGGTTACTATCGTTAGGTTGCGAGTCATGCTGACCATCGCCGACGCCTCCGCTCGCACGCTCTCGCCTGGCTGGAGGTGAGCTGTGGCGAGCGAATGCGCGGGGCGATATTGAATCTCGAAATGCATCTCGGGCTCTCCGTTCTAGCGTCACGGCGGCAGCAGCGGCGTTACCCAGCCGCGCAGGGCGGCGAGGTTGCGGGACTGGATGAAAACGCTGCCCCTGCCTTGAAACTCGCAGACCAGCCCTTCCCCTGAGAAAAGGAACGACGTCGCGCCGCCTATGCTGCGGACCTTAAAATCGAGCGCGCCATCGAACGCCACGATGTGCCCGGTGTCGACGACGAACTTACCATCGACCCGCACTTCCGTGATCCCACCGTAGCTGTTGACGAAGACATCACCCTGTCCCGAACACTGCAGGAGCATCAGCCCCTCGCCGCCGAACAAGGTGCGAAGCCCCCCGAAGCGGAGCCTGGTGTCGATGCCCGGCGTGCTCGCGAGATAGCCGCCGGTCTGGACAAACAGGGTGCGAGCCCCATCGAGCGTCTTCCTGGTGATGTGGCCCGACAACTTGGGCGCCAGCACCACCTCGCCGCCTTCTGGCCCCCAGAACTCGTTGACGAACATCGTCTCCCCGCCGAAGGCGCGCCTGAGCAGGGCCACGAACAGCGCGACGATGAGCCCAAGGAATCCGCCTTTGCGGCTGGCGTTGAGCCGCGTCTCCACCTCCAGCTTGGTGCTCTGCCGAACCATGGCCCCCGCTTCCGCCACGATGCGCTCACCTGGTCCGAGCCCCACCCGCAGCCAGGCAAACGCGGGGCCGTGTTCGATGTCGTACACCATGGGCCGGTCATACGGGGCGGTCCGGGGTCAAGTCCACTCATGATTAGCCTCGGGGCTGTCGGTTCGGCCGCTCTGAAGGCGCTTGCGCCCACGGGCTCGAGCTGCGACATCTCGAGTAAGGTAATGGGGCACGAACCAGCAAGCACGCCGGGTCCGCCAAGCCAGGATGAAAAACGCGGGGCGGAAGGCGCCGAGCACCCGGAGGCGCGGGGGTTCGGCAGCCATCGGCGTTGGGGCAAGGAAATCGTGCTGACGCTCGCGCTCGTGCTCGGGCTGCCCTTGGCGTTGCTCTGGGGGGCGCGCGATTTGGCAGCGTGGGGCGTCACTCGTTTGCCACCCAGCACCGACGCGAAGCTGGGGCGCCCGACCTGGGAGGCGCTGCAAGTCTCGGGGCAGCGTTGTGCAGATCGAGCGGCGGAGCGCTACGCGCAAGGGCTAATGGCGTCGCTGGTGTCGGCCTTGGGGGAGACGCCGTTCGAGTTCGAGCTCATGCTGGTCGACTCGCCCGAGGTGAACGCGTTTGCGTTGCCTGGCGGGTACGTGGTGGTCAACTCGGGTCTATTGGCTGAAGCGAAGTCCGGGGAAGAAGTCGCCGCGGTGCTCGCCCATGAGCTGTCGCACGTGACCTTGCGACACAGTACCAAGCGTCTGGCGGGCAGTCTCGGCGCCAGCGCCGCGCTGGCCTTGGTTCTGGGCGGGGTCGATCTGGGCGCCCCCGCCTACACGCTCGCGCATCTCGCGGGTCTCAAATACGAGCGCGATCAAGAGCGCGAGGCCGATGAGGAAGGGCGCCGGCTCCTCATGCGAGCGGGCATATCGCCCCTGGGCATGGCCACGTTTTTCGAACGACTGAGCGCTTCGGTGCGACCGCCCGAGCTGATCTCTACGCACCCCGACCCGGGTGATCGCGCCCAGCAGGCGCGGCGTGCAGCCGAGAATTACGAGGCGCGAATTACTTTGCCGGCGCCTGAGGGCGTGGGCTGCGCGCCGCCAAAATAACGCCTCGGATCGACGCCGAGCTCCTCGCAGATCTCGCGCAGCACTTGGTCTGCTGCGGCGATCGTCAGCGCGGGGGGACCCGAGTTGTCGATGACGTAGTCGGCCCTTTCGGCTTTTTCTGAAAGCGACCCCTGCGCCGCCAGGCGCGCTCGAACCTGAGCCTCGCTCAGACCATCTCGGAGCCGGGCCCGCTCGATTTGCAGCGCTTCGGGCGCCGTCACGAGCACGATCGGGTGAAGCGCCTTTTCGAGACCTTTCTCGAACAACAGCGGCACCTCGTAACAGGCGAGCGGCTCCCCCTCGACCTCGAGCTGGCTCGTAAGCGCAGCCCGGCGCAGCTGAATCAGAGGATGGGTGATGCTCTCCAGGCGGCGCAGGGCGCCCGGCTCGGAGAACACCACGTTCCCCAGGCGCTGACGGTCGAGGGCTCCCTCGCGCAGCATCTCCGAGCCGAACTCCCGGGTGATCTGCAGCAACCCGTCGCTGCCGGGCGCCACCACCTCTCGCGCCAGCACATCGGCGTCGATGACCGGAACGCCGAGCTCGCGAAAACGTGCCGCGACTTTGCTCTTGCCGGAGGCCAAGCCCCCCGTGAGGCCGAAGACGCGCAGCTTATCCTTGGCCATCGACTGAGAGTACTCCAGCGCCCTGTCGGCGAGCCCTCGAACTCGATGCCGCGGTTTTCCTTAGCGTCTGTGGCCGGCAGGCTTTAGGCTCTCCCCCTCTGAACTGATGTCAAGGCTTTGCACCGGATCCCGCCTCACGCGCAAGCTGTCCCTTGGAGCCCTCTGGGCCCTACTGGGCTGCGGGTTGTCGGGGGATCCGAGGCTCCCAGCGGCAGCGGTCGAGCCGCAGCGAGGCGCCGTCCCGGATAGGGCGGCGGAGGCGCAGCTCCGCCCGACGCTGCCCGAACCTTCTCCACCGAGCGCCGCGGGGTTCACCGGCCCAGAGCCGGCGGGCGCGCAGCCCATTGCGCCGCGTGTCAGCTGGCGCTTCCAGTCCGCCGCTCCAGTCTCGGGCGTGCCGGGCGTCACCGAGTCTGGGCTCGTCTATGTCGCGACCGTCGAGGGCTATGTGCATGCGCTCGGCCCGGACGGCGGCTTCCGATGGAGTTATGGCCTCTCCGGCATGCCCATCGGTTCTCCCGCGGTGGACCGAGCAGGCCACGCCTACGTGGCGACGACAGCGCGACGGCTCTATTCACTGCACCCCGACGGGCGCTTGAACTGGATGCAGCTCACCGCGGCCCGCGTCGTTACGGCGCCGATTTGGGCGGCGCCTGGCGTGCTCTACTACACCGCCCGTGACCAGCGCTTATACGCCCTGGCGGGATGGGGTGGCCAGCTCTACAGCCGGCAACTCGGTCGACCTGCGGCCGTGGCCCCGGCTAGCCTTGCGGAGGGTTGGGTCGCCGTCGGCACGCTAGGCGCCGACGTGTGGCTCTTTCATGGCGCGTCGAGGGCGCGGCGGCTGGAGCTCGAGGGCGGGCTGAGCCAGCCGCTACTGGCGAGCGAGGAGCACTGGTATGCAGTGGCGAAGGGTCAGCTGTCGGCGTTTGACAGGGCGGACGGCAGCGTTACCTGGCGCGCGCCGGCGCGGCACGCAGCGCTGAGCGCGGACGCGGAGCTGCTGCTCGTCGAAGCAGGGGGACAGCTGATCTGGCTCTCCCCCCGGACCGGGCACGAGGAGCACCGGTTGCCATTCGACGGGGACTCCAGCGCCGCGCCGGTGCTGACCAACGGGGGCATCGCGCTGATCCCCATGGTCTCCGGAGAGCTGCTGGTTGCGGATCCGCATGCGTCGCTAGTCGCCCGGGTCCGGGTCGCGTCCTCGCCGCTGTGGCAGCCGAGCTGGAGTGAGCGCAGTCAGCGCGCGACCGTAGCGTCCGGCGGCGTCGTGGTGGAGGTCGACTTGCGAGGCTGGCCCAGCGCGGCGAAAGAAGATCCGAGCGGCACGCACCTCGAGGGTGTGCCGGGGCGGGCTCGGTCGACGCCCCCGACCTCTGAATCCTCTGCAGCGGGGGCCTCCGACGCCCTCTCGGTGGTCATTCCCGGAGGAGCATGAGCCTGAAGCAGCGCCTCGAACGGCTCACTCACGCGCAGCCCCGCACCGCACGCGGCCTGCTCACGGTCGAAGACGTCCGCGCAGCGGCACGACCCGCAGCTTCGCACCCCGCAGCTTCGCACCCCGCAGCTTTGCATGAGGTGTTCGACGATTTGCGTCAGCAGATGCAAGCGCTCCTCGCGCGCGGCGAGCGGCCCCGCCAAGGCCCAGCGCAGCACCGAGCTCGGGCCGCACGCGTTTCGGTCGAGAGCTTACCTTTTCTGCAGCTAGGGACGCCGGCCGGGCCGCTGTGGCAGCGCGTCGACAGGCTAGCGGTCTCGCACCGCGTGGGCCGTGTCGCCGTGGAGCTCGCTTCGCTGGCCGAACCGCACATCTTGGCGGAGCTGGCGTTGGATCCGCGCGTCGCGGATTCCTCCCCCGAGACGTGGCTATTTCTGGATACCGAGACCACTGGCTTCGGCGGAGCAGGTACGCTCGCGTTTCTGATCGGAATGGCCGCGTTCGATGCATCTGGCGGCGTGGTGGTCGAGCAGCTGCTGCTACGCGAGCCGGCGCAAGAGCGTGCGCTGCTCGAGCGGGTGGCGGAGCGTGTTCGCGCCGCCAGCTTGATCGTCAGCTTCAACGGCAAAGCATTCGATCGGCCACTGCTCGACGGGCGCTATGTCATGAACAGGATGGGGCCCTTACCCGAGCGTCCCCACCTCGATCTCTTGCACATCGGGCGGCGCCTGCATCAGCGTCGGCTCGGTCGCTGTACGCTCAAGCGGATGGAGAGCGAGGTCCTGGGCTTCGAGCGCGGTGACGACATCGATGGCAGCGAGGTCGCGGCGATGTACACGCACTTTCTTCGGCACTCGGACGCCTCCGGGCTCGCGGCGGTCGTCTCACACAATTTTTGGGACGTCGTCTCGATGGTGGCGCTGGTAGGGTTATACGGGCAACGCCTGCCGCCGCTCGTGGCTCGAGATCTGGCCGGTCTGGCGCGGACGCTGAAGCGCGCGGGCGCCATCTCGCACGCCGAACAGGCCGCGCAGGCCGCGTGTGAGCAGGGCGGGGGGAGCGACGCTTGGCGTGTGCGCGCCGAGCTTGCCAAGTCTCGCGGCGACTGTTCGAGCGCCGCTGCCGACTTCGAGCTGTATTGTCGGGAGACGAACGATCCCAGCGGTCGGCTCGAGCTCTGTAAGTTGTACGAGCACAAATTGCAGCGGCCTGCCCAGGCGCTGCGCTGGCTCGCGCTAGGCACCGGGGAAGATTCGAGTGCGCACGCGCGTCGGCGTGAACGGCTGGAGCGCAAATTACGTCGGAACCCGGCGCCCTGATGCCCATTGCCGCTCCCGAGTCGATCCGGCAGAGTAGCGCGCCTATCAGGCTGGCCAGAACCAGCCTGACCTTGGGTCCGTAGGGACTCGAGCTTCTTCATCGCGCTCTGAGGTTCGGCATGGATTGGGATCTAACAGCTTACTTCCCCAGCTTCGGGAGCCCCGAGCACCTCGAGTTCGATCAGGCGCTCGGGAGTGACCTGTCACGCTTCGCAGAACGCCTGGAGGCGCTAGCGCCGCTCGCTCGAACGACCTTTGACGTTTGGGATGACGCGCTCGTCGCCTACGAATCGCTCGGCGTTCGGCTCGAGCACCTGAGGTCGTACGTGTCGGCGTGCTCGGCGAGCGACGGGCGCAACCCGGAATATCGCAAGGCGGACGCTGAGATTATCCTACGCCACGCGCAGTTGGCCAAGCTCGACATACGTTTGATGTCAGGTTGCGCGGGGGCGTCGGAGCTCGATTTCGAGGAGTGGTTGAGCAGGCCTCGGCTCGCCGGGGCCGAATACTATCTGCGCCGCTTGCGAGAACGGGCGCGCCATAGCATGTCCATGGCCCAGGAGGACCTGGCAACGGACCTCGGCACGGACGGCATAGAGGCTTGGGGGCGCCTGTACGACCAGCTGACGGCCACGCTGTCCTTCGAGATGTCGTATCCCGATGGCTCGAGCGAGCGCTTGCCCATGTCGGCGCGGCGCTCGCTGCTCGAGAACGAGGACCGCCGCGTCCGAAAGGCGGCCTTCGAGGGCGGGCACGCAGCGTTCCGTCCCCTGCTGCCGACGCTGGCTGCGGCTCTCAACCACATCGCCGGCACGCGCCTTACCCTGAGCGCTCGACGCGGCTACGCTGATTTTCTCGAGCCGGCGCTGGTCCAAGGCGGTCTCTCCCGCGCGACGCTGGACGCGATGTGGGCGGCGGTGGAGCGGGAGCGAGCCATCCCGGAGCGGATTCTGCGCATCAAAGCTCGGGCCCTCGGCGTCGATCGGCTGGCTTGGTTCGACCTTGCAGCGCCCTTTCCGCGCAGCATCATCGGCGCCGGCGCAGCCGCGTCTCAGCCCATCGAGTGGGCGCGAGCCACGTCGATGGTGAGCCAGGCGTTTCTCCGACAGTATCCCGCGCTCGCCCAATTCTTCGACGCCGCGATTGAGAAGCGCTGGGTCGACTTCCAGCGGCGTGACGGTAAGCGGCCTGGCGCCTTCTGTACCAGCTCTCCGCTCATCAAAGAGAGTCGCGTCTTCATGACCTTCCAGGGTACGTCGGGTGACGTGTCGACGCTGGCGCACGAGATCGGCCACGCCTGGCACGGCCACGTCCTGGGCAGCGCTCGTTACCTGGCCAGCCGCTACCCGATGACGCTGGCCGAGTCCGCCTCCACCTTTGCCGAGTTGATGCTCGCGGATGGCCTGGCCAAAGACCCGAGCCTCGAGCCCCTGCAAGGGGCCTTGCACGCGGCCAACGTGCTGAACGACGCGGCGACGTTTTTGATGGACATACCGGCGCGCTTCTTCTTTGAGCGTGCGTTCTACGAGGAGCGGGCTCGTGGACAGGTAGAGCCGGAGCGCCTGGCGGAGCTGATGGCGGCCGCGCAGCGACGAGCGGTAGGGGAGGTGCTCCATCCCGAGGGGGTCGACCCCTTGTTTTGGGCGACCAAGCTCCACTTTTTCATCACTAGTGTGAGCTTTTACAACTTCCCTTACACCTTCGGCTATCTGCTAAGTCGCGGCCTTTTTGCAGAGTTTCAGCGTCAGGGAGCTGAGTTTCTGCCGCGCTATGAACAGTTCCTGCGCCGTTCCGCCAGCGCCGATGCTCCGGAGGTAGTGCGGCAGACGCTGGGGGTCGATCTCGAGCAGCCCGAGTTTTGGCAGCGCTCGATCGAGAGCCTCAAAGGTCCGCTAGAGACGCTAGAGGCTCGGCTCTCGCCGCTGGCAGGCCCGTCGCCGTAGCGGCCTCGAGCGCCAGCGGCTCGACTCGAGAGCGGGCGTCGCGCCTTAGCTTGCCTTGAGCGCCAGCGCGGGGATCTGCTAGACGTCAAGGCCCATGGTTTACGATCACCGCGCCATCGAAGAGCGCTGGCAAAAGTACTGGAAGGAGCACCAGAGCTTCTCCACCCAGCGCCGCCCCGGCGCCCCCAAAGCCTACATCCTCGACATGTTTCCTTACCCCTCCGGGTCGGGGCTCCATGTTGGCCATGTGGAAGGCTACGCCGCGAGCGATATCGTCGCGCGCTACAAGAGGATGTGTGGTTACGACGTCCTGCACCCCATGGGTTGGGACGCCTTCGGCTTACCTGCGGAACAGCACGCGTTAGCCACCGGCACTCACCCGCGAGAGACGGTGCGAGCGAACGTCGCGACCTTTCGTCGCCAGCTGGATCGGTTGGGCTTTGCGTACGACTGGTCCCGCGAAATCAACACCACCAGCCCCGGCTATGTGCGCTGGACCCAGTGGATCTTCCTCGAGCTATATCGCCGGGGTTTGGCCTTTCAGAGCGAAATTCCGGTCAACTGGTGCGAGGCGCTCGGGACCGTGTTGGCGAACGAAGAGGTGGTAGATGGCGTGAGCGAGCGGGGAGGGCACCCGGTCGTGCGCAAGCCGCTGCGCCAATGGCAGCTCCGGATCACCGCCTACGCCGATCGCTTGGCCGCGGACCTCGAAGGGCTCGACTGGCCCGAAACGCGGCAGAAGCAGCGCGACTGGATCGGCCGCAGCGAAGGGGCCGAGGTTCACTTCCCGATCATCGGTCGCGAGCAGAAGCTCACCGTCTACACGACGCGTCCGGACACGCTGTTCGGGGCGACCTACGTCGTCGTTGCGCCGGACCACCCGCTGACCCTCACGCTGGCGACCCCCGAGCAAAGCAGCGCGGTCGCGGAGTACGTGGCCTCCACGGCTCGCAAGAGCGATCTCGAACGCACCGCCGCCAAGGAAAAGACGGGGGTGTTCACGGGCGCGTACGCCGAAAATCCGATGAACCAGCAGCAGCTGCCGATTTACACGGCGGACTACGTGCTGGGCAGCTACGGAACGGGCGCCATCATGGCAGTGCCTGCGCATGACGAGCGTGACTTCGAATTCGCGACCGCCTTGGGTCTACCGATCGTCCAGGTCGTCAGCCCCGACGGCAAGCTCACGGCGCTCCTCACTGAGCCCTTCACGGGTGAGGGCATCGCAGTGCGGTCGGGTGCTTTCGATGGTCTGACGACGGCAGAGTTCACGCGCCAAGTCGTGGATCAGCTCGAGAGCACGGGCGCTGGGCGGCGTCGGGTCAATTACAAGCTTCGCGACTGGGTGTTCTCGCGGCAGCGCTATTGGGGTGAGCCCATCCCCATCTACTTTCCGGTGCAGGCTGCGGGTGACCCGCGCCAAGGCGCTCCCTACAGCATCGACTACGCAAGGCCGATCGCGTGCGAGGACTCGGAGCTCCCCTTGCTCCTGCCTGAGATGGACGATTTTCGCCCGGGCGACGCGCAGGGCCCGCTGGCGAAGGCGCTCGAATGGCGGTTCTTTCAGCGCGACGGGCAGTGGTTTGCTCGCGAGACGAATACCATGCCGCAGTGGGCGGGCTCGTGTTGGTACTACCTCCGGTACCTCGATCCTCATAACGAGCAGGCCTTGTTCTCACAGGCCGCGTATGACGCGTGGATGCCGGTGGATCTGTACGTGGGTGGGTCAGAACACGCGGTGTTGCACCTGCTCTATGCCCGATTCTGGCACAAGGTGCTGTACGACGCTGGCATCGTGAAGCACGCGGAGCCGTTCCAGAAGCTCGTGCATCAGGGCAAGGTGCTGGGCCGCACGTTCCGATTTTACGTCGTTCGCGACGCCGAGGGGAACGTCGCTCGAGCGATTGAGGGCGACGCCAAGGTGGAGCGGGGGGTCGAGCCCGGCACCCTACGCCTCGCGGCGAGCGGCGAGCTGGTGGAGGCTGCGGTGACGGATGACGCCGTGTGGCGGGAGGGGCTCCCGTATCACCCTGAGCACGCCGTACTGCTCGGCATCGTCAATGAGAAGATGAGCAAGTCGCGAGGGAACGTCGTAAACCCCGATGACGTCATCGAGGAGTACGGGGCGGACAGCCTGCGCATGTACGAGATGTTCATGGGCCCGCTTCAGGCCGACAAGCCCTGGCAGATTTCGGGCATTCAAGGCGTGTACCGCTTCCTCGACCGCGTTCACGGCTTGGCCAGCCGCTGCGTCGACGTGGAGCCTGAATTGGAGACGCGCAAGCTGATGCACCGAACGGTGAAGAAGGTGGCCAGCGACATCGAGGGCCTGCGTCTCAACACGGTCGTCAGCGGCTTGATGATTTATACCAACCATCTGTTCGGGCTCTCGCAGCTGCCCCGCGAGGCCTTCGAGAAGCTCGTCTCGTGCTTGGCGCCCTTTGCTCCTCACCTCGCCGAGGAGCTGTGGCAGGGGCTGGGGCACGAGGGAAGCATCTCGAGCGCCTCCTGGCCCGCGCACGACGAGGCGCTCTGTCTAGACGACGTCGTCGAGGTGCCGCTCCAGGTGAACGGCAAGGTGCGCGGTCGGGTCACGCTGGCCGTTAACGCGACGGAAGACGATGCAAAGGCCGCGGCGCTCGCCGATCGAGGGGTGCTCAATTTTCTCGAAGGCAAGCGCATCGTCAAGGTGATCTACGTCTCAGGGCGCGTCTTGAATTTGGTCGTCAAATAGGGCGAACGCGGTGTCTATTGCGCCCGGCCTCTTCCGGGCTCGACATCTCCGCCGTGGCCCGCTAGGGAGCGTGACGCACTGAACGTCGGCGCGGGCTGTGCGGAAACTGTGGTTTTCCGTGAAACGCGCTGACAGTTCAGCGCTCCACTTGGCAGCATTTACTGGTTAACGGGCCGGCGCCGCGCTGGTCCGAAGCGGTACTGTTTTCAGTCAAAATTACCGTTGGCGCGGGGTGGGAGGTCTCCCGAATGTCATCCGGTGTGTTACGGTTCCGCCCACATGATCACGGTAGGTTGCTCTGGCTTCGCGGTCCCGGCGACACGTTATTTTCGGGAGTACGGCTTCGTGGAGGTGCAGGAGACACACCGTGCGGTTCCCGGGCCGGGCACGATTCGCCGCTGGCGTCGCGAAGCGCCCGAGGGGTTCCAGTTTGCTTTGCTCGGTCCGCGGGAGATCTCTCAGGAGAGCTTCAGGTCCGGGAAAGTTATCGAAACAGCTCTAAAAACGCTCGAGCTAGTTCAGGAAGAGCTGCTCGCCCAGGTTGCGATTTTTCTGGCGCCGCCAGATTTTTCGCATTCTCGACCGAACAAGTCGGCCTTGCGGGACTTTCTGACCGTGGTCCGAACGCGTTTCGCGACCGTCGTCTTCGACGTCGGGTCGGCGTGGAATCCGGAAGAAGCGGACGAGCTCGCCGAGGAGACGAGCAGTTTGGCCGCTCGTGATCCGCTGCAGCATGGTGTGTCCAAGCGCAATAACGCTTACTATCGGCTGCCCGGTCCAGCTGGCCACAAATCTCGCTACGAAGACCCGGCGATTGAGCGCCTGGCGGAGATCGCCAAGGGCGCCGAGCACGTTCACGCCCACTACGTCTTCACGAACGTCGACATGTTCGCGGATGGGCGTCGCTTCAAGCGAGCTGTCGGCCTCTAGCCCGCGGCGTATCCGAGGAGCGCCAAGGCGCGGCGGCTCCTGGATGCGGACGCTGCGAGTCGATCTGCGGGGCCCCCGCGCGCGGCGAGGGCCCGGCGAGCGCCTCACTCGAAGAAGATGTCCGTGCCCAAACACTCGGAGCTGCAGCGTGTCTCCAGCCCGGCGTCGTCCGCCAGCTCCGTGGCGCAGTTCAGCAGCGACTGAGTGTTGGCCTGGACGAAGCCGTCGCCAGCTTCCGAGCTCTCGGACAGGCACATTCCGTATTCATCTTCACCGGGGGAGTCGGCGTCGATCACGCACTCGGCGACGTCATTCCATTCTTCGAAGCACGTCCGATCGTTACAATCGAGCCACTCGCTGCAACAGTTTTGCTTGAGGCACTGCACGCAAGCGTCGTTTTGATCGACGTCCTCGGGCGCACACGTCGGCGCCGGAACCAGGAGGACCCCGCCCGTTCCGCCGTTCGCGGCCAAGCCCGCAGTCCCGCCGGAGCCCGCGCTCGTTCCGCCCGTTCCTCCCTGTCCGGCGTTGCCTGAAGAAGAGCCCCCAAAGCTCGTCCTGCCCGCGTTACCTCCGACCTCGTCAAAATCGTCGTTCACGCTCACTTCGCAGCCGATCGGCCACATGAGCAGTCCTATCGCGAGTCCTCTAGTCCAAGCCGTAGTCATCTATCCTCCATAGTCCAGGGGAGGCCGCAGCGCTCTCGTCTTCCCGTGTGGACATCCTGTCATACGGTCGCCTCCGGTCCAAACTCCCCACTCCCCAGCGACCGTTTTAGAACATCGGGCCGCCTTACTCTGTGCGCTTGATAATGTGAAAACCAAAGTTCGTTTCGACCACACCGCTGATTTCACCCGGCTTTAGCGCGAACGCCGCATCGGAGAAAGGTCGCACCATCTGTTCTCGACCAAATTTCGGCAGCGCGCCGCCCTCGACGCCAGAGGGTCCGTCGGAAGAATCGCGAGCCAGCTGCCCAAAGTCCGTACCGGGTTTGCGAGCCTCCTCCGCCAACTGTGTGGCTAGCGTTCGCGCTTCCTCCTTGGTCCTCGTCACCGTGGGTTTGGCTCGGGTAGCGCCCTGATAAGAGACCAGGATGTGGGATGCCCCGATCTGAGTGGCCACGACCTTTGGAGCGGGGTTTTCGCTCGGGGGCGCTACTTCCGGCGGTTTTCCGACGGCTGCTGCCGCCGGCGCGGGTTGGGTAGGGGGCGCCGCCTGTAACACGCGACGCCGATCAGGGGGCGGGGAAGTGAGCTCGGCGCAGCCCACGCCGTGTAACAAGCTCGCCACAATGATTGTCGAACGAACGTGCCACGTCATGGGATCGGACCTCGAGGCGCTCGGCGAGCACCGTTCTCCGTTGCGCCTCCCGCTTCTGGTCGCCACTTTGACTGGATCGGCACGGTAACGGAAGTGGCCGGTGCTCCATGTGATCGCCGCGACCTGCACCAGGTGGTCGTCTTCAGCCCGCATCGAGAGCCCTAGGGCTATAGGGGTTTTTCTGCTCTCCGGGCAAGAGTTTGTCGAGTCTCGCTTGCTTGGGTGGGTGTGGACGGACCATGATGGACCTGGATGGCAAGGATTCTGCACATCGAGGACGATTCAGCGAATCGCTTGCTGGTTCGCAAAATCCTCACACCTGCCGGGTTCGACGTTGTGGACGCAGCGGACGGTGTGGAGGGCATTCGCAAGGCCATTACCGAACATCCCGATCTGGTGCTGGTAGACATCGCGATCCCGGGTTTGGATGGGTATGAAGTCACGCTGCGCCTGCGGGCCGAGCCGCACCTCAGGCACGTGCCCATCGTGGCCATCACCGCCGAGGGCAATCGTGAGACCAGCCTCGCCGTGGGCTGTGATGGTTTTCTACAAAAACCGATCGATGCCCGCACGTTCGTCGATACCATCCGCGGTTACCTGCTCGGGCTGAAGGACAAGGGGGACCAGACGAGCAAGCACCTGCGCCTCCAGAGCCAGCGCATCGTCAGCCACCTGGAGGAAAAGCTCGACCAGCTGAGCGGCGCCAATGCCCGACTGGTGGAGATGGATCAGGCTCGGAAGGAGTTTTACCGCAACGTGTCGCACGAGCTTGCCACGCCCATGACACCCATCGTGGGCTACGTGCGTTTGCTGCTCGATGGTGAGCTCGGTGATCTGACGGTCGCGCAAAGCAAAGCGCTCACCGCGATCAATGACTGTGCGGACCGCTTGCGCGGTCTGATCGACAACCTGTTGGACGTCACGGCGCTCGAAACGGGGCGCATGCAGTTCGTCTACGACGAATACGATCTGGGCCAGGTGGTGCGTCAGTCTTTGTCGCGCACCGAGCCAAAGTTTGCCGAAAAAAAGCAACGCGTGGTGCACGAGATCCACTCGCAGCTCGTCGGCGTGGGGGACCCGAGCCGCTTGGGTAAGGCCATCGATCAACTGCTCGACAACGCACAGAAGTTCACTCCTGTGGGTGGCTCGGTGGGAATTCGTGCGCGCGCGCTTGCAGATCGCCAATTCGAGCTCTGTGTCGCCGACACCGGGCCCGGCGTTCCAGAGCACGCCGCCAAGCGAGTCTTCGAGCCCTTTTTCCAGGCGGACGGCTCGGAGACGCGCGCTTATGGGGGAGCCGGAGTCGGCCTGGCCGTCGTGCGCGGGGTGGCCCGTGGCCACGGTGGCTACGTATGCACGAAGTCCCCCGCGGAGGAGACCATGGGAGACGTGGTCTTCGGCGGCGCCGGGTTCACCCTCGTCATCTCGCAGCGGGCTCACACTCCGTCCTGACGCGCCTGGAGAGTCGCCCCATGGGGTTAGACCCCTGCATCTACTGGGACTGGAACGCCACCACGCCGCCTCATCCCGATGTGCTCGCGGCCATGAGCGCGGCGAGCGAGCAGGCTTGGGCGAATCCGTCGAGCCAGCACCGGCTGGGCCGGGCCGCGCGCTCGGTGATCGAAGGAGTGCGCGAGCACATTGCCCAGCTTTTGGCGGTGCACCCGCGCGACGTGCTCTTCACAGCCAGTGGCACGGAGGCGAACAACCTGGCCCTGCGGGGCGCGAGAGGCTTAGTCGTCAGCCGGCTCGATCACGCCTCGATCGTGCGCGTGGCTGAGGAGCGCGAAGCAGAAGGGGTCCCCGTCGCCTGGGTGCCGGTGCCTTCGAGCGGGCGGCTCCAGCCGGAGGACGTGCTCGCGAGCCTGGAGGCATTGCCGGCTTCGGTTCATGCGGACACGTTCGTGGCCATCACGCTCGCGAACCACGAGACCGGTGTCGTCCAAGACGCGGAGCGCATCGCAGAGCTCATCCGCCGCCGAGGGGCTCGGCTGCACCTCGACGCGGCTCAGGCCGTTGGCAAGCTAGCGGCCAGCGCGCTGGGGGCGGCCGATAGTTACACCGTCGTGGCGCATAAGATTCGAGGTCCTCAAGGCGTAGCGGCCTTGGCGTGGCATGGTCGGGCCCCGCTCCCGGTCCTGCTCGGTGGCAGCCAGGAGCGCGGGCTGCGGCCTGGCACTCTGAGCGCGCAGCTGATCTCCGGCTTTGGTGCTGCCCTCAATCGGCTCGAGCCCGGCCGCTACGCGGCGCTCGCGTCGCTCCGGGACGCGCTCGAAGGCGCGCTCGAGCCGCATGTCGTGGTCAATGGCGGCACCGTTCCGCGTCTGCCCCACGTCTCCAACCTCTCGGTGGGGGGCTGGTCCGGTGAACGCCTGGTGGCCGCGCTCGACGTGCGCGGGCTGTGCGTCTCGACGGGTAGCGCCTGCCGAGTCGGTACCGCGGAGCCCTCCGCCGTCGTCGCGGCCATGTGGGGCGCGGAACGAGCCAAGGCGGCCGTGCGCATCAGCCTCGGGGAGGACGCCGACCTCAAACAATTGCAGCGCGCGATTGCGATTATTTTACCGCTGCTTAACGGCAGGAGTTCCAGCGGCTCAGGCGCGGCTTGAAGCTCTCGCCAAAAGCTAGAATCAGCCTACCCGACGCGCGCTCAAGCGTACGGACCGCCACGGGTTTTTGTTTGACGCTGGTAACCCGCCTGCGCTCCACTCAGTAGATGCCTACCGGCTGTCGCGGCACGCTTGTTCAGGTCGCCCACCGAGGCTAGAAGATGGTTTAAAAAAATGCTCCTAAGTAGCCGGAGCTGCGCGCTGTTTCCCGACTTCGTACAGCGCTATCGCAGCGGCTACAGAAGCGTTTAGTGAGTCCAAGAGGCGGGGGCGAACGACGGCCGCCAATTGCGTGCAACAGCGGCGGACCGCCGGTTGTAGGCCGCTCCCCTCGCTGCCGACCACGATGACGGTCGGGCCGCGCAAGTCCAGGCTCGACAGCAAGTCAGGGCCTTCCGCCGCCAAGCCGATGACTCGAGCTCCTGCCTCTTGGGCTCCCTGCAGCGCGTCCTTTAGCGCCCGGACCCGGCACAGCGTCGCGTGCTCGATCGCACCCGCGGACGCCCGAAACGTCGCGGCGCTGAGCGGCGCCGAAGCGTGCTCACCCCAGACTATCGCGGCCTCGCCCGTCGCTACCGCGCTGCGTACGACCGCGCCGAAGTTCTGCGGATCTTGAACCTGATCCAAGGCGACCGCTAGCAGATTGGGCCGCCCGAGGACGTCGGCCCAGGGGGTGAGATACAGCGGCGGGGCGATGGCGATCGCCCCTTGATGTTGCGCGCCCTGGGCCAGGCGGTCCATCTCACCTCGCGCGAGCCTCGTGACTGTTCTGACTCCCTGCGCGAGCGCAAAACGCTCCAAGGCCGCGAGCTTCGGGTTCTCGCCCGCCGTAAGCGCGAGCCGTTCGATCAGCGCACCGCGAACGCGTACGCATTCACGGACTGGTTGCAGGCCCACGACGAGCCTCGTCTTCGGCTCATCGGACTCGAATCGGCGCTTACGAAAGTCACTCCCGCCGCGAGACGCCTGATGGTGGGGCTTTGGATCTAGAGGCACGAGCACAGAGGATCGCCCGGGGGACAGTCGCAGGGCTTGGCCGCCGGCTTCGGGCGCCCAGGTTTAGCCCGGCTTCCCGTGCTCGTTCCCTGCTTTTCCAGCGCTCGGCGTTCGTCCTCGTTCCGCTTCTTCTGGCTGAGGAGCTGCGAGCGCTCGACCTCGCTCTTCGCGTTCGCGAGCGCTGACTCGATTCGCTCTCTCTCTTTTTCTGCCGCGGCCACTTGCTGCTGCAGCTGCTCTCGCTCGGCCTTGGACTGCGCCAATTCGGCGGCCGCCGCCGCCCGCTCCTGCTGCCTAATCAGCTCGTTGGCTTCGGCAGTTCGTTGATCGTTCCGCAATTTGAGGACGCCCCCGACCAGGATCAGAACCAGAAAAGCGATGGCCAGCGCCGCGATGATTTTGCTCTTTTTCGCGGATGATTGCTGGTTGATGGCGGCCAGCTGCGCTTCGTGCTCGCGCTGAGCGGCCACGGCCTGCAGGTGGGCTCGGTGCTCGGCCTCGGCCTTCGCGCGCTCCAGCTCGCCCTGTTTGATCGCTTCGACACGCGCCGTCTCTTCGCGGTTCCGCTGCTCAGCCACTCGGCGCGCCTCTTCGGCCTCTCGCGTCTTGCGGTCTTCCGCGTCTCGGAGTGCCCGTTCCTCGGCCTCGCGACGTTCCCGCAACTCACGGGCCTGGCGCTGCTGATCCGCCGTTTCCTGAGCGATCCTGTCTTGCTCGAGATTCATCAGTTCCTTCAGGGAAAAGAGGACTGAGCTTTCCTTCTGTTCTGCCATTGGTGGCACGCCTCCTAGGGGCTGAGTAGCTGCGTCAGTATTACCGTCGGAATTCAACCAAGGGTATTGCGGAATCCAGATTGACGCATAGTAAATCTTGGCAACCGGAACACCGGCGGGCCTGGAAAATGGCGAAATCTAGGTCGAGCCAGACCCTAGCTAGAAATTGTCGGGGGCGATAGTCGCGCACGGCTCCGGTACCTACCTCAACGGCCGACGAAAACGCGACGGAACGGCGCGTGTTCAGTATTAGTATGCGCCATGGCGACAGACGTGGTGGCCCAGATCACGGGCACGGTGTGGGAAATCAAGGTCGGTGTCGGTGACGAGGTCGCCGAGGAACAAGTTTTGGTCGTCCTCGAGTCGATGAAAATGGAGATGCCCGTAGAGTCGCCGGCGTCGGGCAGGGTCGCGAGCATCGCCGTGGAGAAAGGGCAGGCGGTGGAAGAGGGCGAGGTTTTGCTCACGCTCGACTGACCGTTTACGAATGTAGCTCTGTCGACCCGCTGAGAGTGGGTGAAAACCCGCAGGGCTCGGAGGCGGTGTGGCGAGCCGAAAGTGGATCAGTTTGGTGCTTTGGGGCGCCGGCCTCGGCAGCCTGATGAGGTGCTCCGGGTCGGCTTCGCCACTCGGACCGAACGAAGCGTGTTTCCGAGCCCTGGATTGCAAAAATGGGCTCGTCTGCGTCCAGGGGCGCTGCACGTCCGACATCACCTCCATCGTCCCCGAGGGGGCAGGTGAGGCGCCCGCAGCCACGTCGCCCGACGCGGGCTCGCAGTAGCAAGACCCGCCGGCGCCGAGCCCGGGCCCTGCCGGGGTCTCAAGCGTTCCCGCCGGCCCCCGCCGCCGAGCGTGGCCTGTCGCTCCGACGCGCCCTGAGCCAAAGCGCAAAAAGCAGCGCCACCATGCAAACGTTGAGGGTGGCGACACAGGCGATCATCCAACGCAAGTAGGGCAGCGAGCTCCGCGTCGTAGTGAGCGGCCCGAGGCGCACCAATTCGGTACCCGTTCGATCGACGGGTTCCGGCACGGCCTTGGTCACCACCGTAACACTGGCCGGGTCCAAGCCCGGGACGGCCCCAGCCACCAGCTCCTGGATTTCGAGAGGCGTGAGGGGTGCGACGGTGCCGCCGTGTTTCAACAATACGGACGCGCTCGGAGAGCCGAGCGGGGCGTCCGAGTCGAGGGCGTCGCCGCGAGGCACCGCGAGGTGCACCCGCGCAGATATGACGTGGTCGACGCTGAGCAGAGAGCGCTGCAGCTCACCGGCGGTCCCGACCAGCAGCTTGGCTTGTTCGTCGGCGCGGCTGGGAATGAAAGTGCCATGGCTCAAGGTCTCCGACAGTCCGGGGTCCGGGTGTGGAGGCAGCTCCTCGCGCGCCATCACCGAAAGCGCAAAACTGGCGTCCCCCCTCCCCACGTCCACGCTGAAGCGCCCCTCGTTTTCGGTATCCCGCTGCTTGTCCGCCGCGACTCCGTTGCGCCCAAGGGCGGCCACGACCTTGTTCGCGGCCGTTTCATCCAGATCGTTGGCCACCGGGATTGCACAGGCCGCACAGGTCAGAGCGAGGCCGATCAGAACAGCCAGGCAAGGAGCGTCTGGCCTCGGGGCGGACTGCAGGCGAGCTCGAAAACGTGCCGATGCGCAACTCACGCGACCACGCTACAGCGGTTTGACGGCGCATGGAACCGCCAAGCCGCGCTGGCGGCCGCTCTTACCTGGACGCGAAGCGCGTGCGCGTCACGTCGAGCTTGGGGTGGCTGGGGAAGCTCAGCCCGCGCACCGCGCTGGCGATACAGGACGCCTTCTTCGCATCGCTCGGCTGCGTGCTCACAGTGACGCCCACAGCACGGCCATTCTGCACGGCGGCGCAGATATTGACGTTCATGCTCATGGGCACGCCACAATGAGAGAAATAACCCCCACCGTTCAGCACACGACCATATTGGCCGGCGGTGATGTCATCCTGGCCTTGCTCGCCCATCACCTTCAGCTCGTTGTACGAGTCCATCGCGGCCTCACAGCTCTGGCCGCTGCTGACCACCGGGATACCGCCTGCCGATCCGGCGCCTCGCCGCCTCGCCTTGGCCTTCTTGCCCTTGATGGAGAGCGAGCTCTCCGTCTCCACGTTGGTCGCTTCGTCGCTTTGGATCGCGACTCGGTCGTCGCGCTCGCCACTGGTGGCCGAGTACCAGGCGCCCGCCGCACCCAGGATCGCGATCAACACCAGCACGCCCACCAGCGTCTTGCCTCGGGAGCTGTTCTTCTCGGCCGTGGCGACCTTGACGATGTCCTTCTGGCGTTGCACGAGCTGGCGGGTGCGTTTGGCGTGTTCCGCGAATTGCGCGAACTGGGGCCAGTCTCGAATCGGCGATTGGCGACCATCGAGGCTATCGATGAGCCCGTCGTCCTCCAGAAAGCCGTGGCTGTCGATGTGCCGAACGAGCTCGACGGCGGTGAACGGGCCGTGGTCCATACCCGCCTTGTGGACGAAGTAGCGCGGGCGCGGGTCGGCCTCCAACTGCGACTTGAGCTCGGCAAATTGCGCCGCCTGAGCGGCCGCGGATTTGTCCACACCGGCCTGGACTGCCACCCCGTAGCCGTTTACGGAGGCTGGGGCAGCGTCCTGCTGCTGCACGCTCGTCGCGATGCCCTGCGGGAGCCGCGGGGCGGGCTCGGGCGGCAGCAACGACAGCGAGATGTCGACGGCGATGGGCTGACTGTGATAACTAACCGCCGGGGATTGTTTGATGGGGGGAAGAATGGCGGGGCGGACCAGCTCGTCAATGGATCGGGCGAGGGCACTGAGATCATCGGGCCTGCGCGCCGCGTCGATGATCAACGTCACGGCGAGCACCGTCTCCAAGGTTCTAGGCAACCCTGGGACGAGCTCACCCGGGCGGCGCATGCCACGGCCGACGCTCTCCCCCGTCAAGAGCTCGTACAGAATCGCGCCTAGCGCGTACACGTTGGCGCGGGCGTCGTTGAGCTGGTCGGGCTGCGTCTCCGGAGCCAGGCACGCTCGGTCCCGAGTATCGGACGGCAGTACGGCGGCCATTTCTCGGGCGAGAACGAGCCGGCCGTCAGCAGTTTCGGTGATGCTCGAAGGATGGAGGTAAAACCCGTAGCCCTGCGCATGAATCTCTGCGAGCTCGATGCACAGCGGCACCAGCTGAGCTACCGCAGTTTCGAGGTCCAGGCGTTCACCGCTTGCAGCCCGCAGGCTGAGAGCTTCGCGCAGCGAGCGCAAGCCTGCGTTTGGGAATTCCGCAGGTTGCCCGTGCTGGGGGTAGGCGGCGTTCATGGTCACGGTACTCTAATCTCTACCCAAGTCGCGGGGGCAATAGTTATCAGGCCCCCGCCCGACTCTCCAGCCCAGCCGCCTGTTGCCGGGAGAACGGCGGAACCTACGCTGCCTGTAATCGCCCCTATCATCTGGCGACGTAGATCGGCAGGCGCAGCACGGCCCCTAAGCGGTTAGAGCGTCGAGTTGCCGTTCGCTTCAAATCGGCGTTTCATCGGAACGCGGCCCGCCGCGCCAAGGGAACCGCCGATGCAACGGAGCTCGTTCTACAAAACTTTCCAGTATCGGCGCTATGTGGAGAGGGACATCATCCTCCCACTCGCCAGCGTGCAGGAAGTCGAGTGGTGTGCCTTCGCGGGACAAGATTGCAAACCCTGGTAGGTCACCGACGGGCAGCTGCAGATCCATGAGCTCTGCGCCGAACTGGCTCGCGTCCACCCGGATCAACAGGCTGTGACTTAGCGCACGCTGTAGGCGAGGGTGTTTGAGAGCTCCCGCTACGTCATCGCAGCGCCTGCACTCCGCAGCGACCAGCCATACGACCGGCACGCGCCCTTTTTCGTACGCCAGACTGGCCTGCTCTTCCAGCGTGACGCTGAGCGAGTTCACTCCATCGTTCACGTCCGTGAGGAGGAGCTGACCGAGCCGCCGCGTCCACGTTGCGTCTCCCGTCCCGTCCTTGGCGATGACCGGCAGCGTCTCGAGCTCGGGAAAGTCCTGAAACCTCGGTGTCGCCACCATAGGTTGCGTGGTGAAAGGCAAGGACAGGTCATCCTCTGCGAGCTGCTGAGGTGCGGGCGGCTCGAGCGTGATCCACGTCCACGCCGCGAGCCACAGGGTGGAGTTGATCAGGCCTACGCCGATCGCCACGTTAGCCCAGCGCAGGCCTTGCGCGTGATGCGAGAGCAGCCGCAAGCGCGAGCGAATCACCCAGCCCAGAGCTGCGCCCAACGCGGCGAGTGGCCCGAAACCGCACGCTGCGAGCGCGAGGGCAGCTGCCAGCATTTGTTTGAGGCGCGTCCTCGGTGGGCTGCAGCTGTACCCAGTACCACGAGCTAGCCCCTCACATGCCGGCCCAGCAGGCTCGACTTGGTGCCGATCGGCGACCTTCGCGCGGAGGGGGTTATGAACCCAAGGGGTTTTCCCAGCCACGCGAAAAGTATAGTCTGGACGTGGGGCGTGCGCCCGTGCGTTGATGCGACTATTCGCCTGGTGTTCGCGTTGCAGGTCGTCCAGACGGCGTGCTAGCGTACCGCCGCTATGGAAACTCAGGACGATATCGAGGCTCTGGTTCGTCGTTTGATCGAGAACCCGCATGACCAGGCGGCGATCACGCAGGCTCACCGTTCGGGGCAGAGCGATCCTCGCGTATACGCGGCGTTGCTGGAACGTGTCGGCAAAGAGACGAAGGAACCGTCGCTCGCGAGCCATTGGTACACTGAGGCAGCCAACGTGTGGGTCACGAGTCTCGGGGACGTGCATCAAGCAGCGCGCTCGCTGATGAACGCGATCGAGCGCGATCCGACGGATGCCATTCCAGCCGAGCGCCTCGCAGGACTGTATCGTGAAAAGGGTGACTCGAAGGCGCTCGTGGCTCTGCTGGAACGCCGGGCTCGCGCCTTGGCGTCGCTCGTGCGCACGGACCCGGAGCTGCGCGCGACGGTCGTCGCCATCCATGAAGAGCTCGGGCGCTTGTGGGCTGAGCCTCCGCTCGGCAACCCGAGCAAGGCGCTCGACAACTACGGCAAAGCCATCGAGTACGATCCCAAGAGCCAGTACTCGATCTACGCCACGCGCGAGCTGCTCAAGGTAGCTGAGCGTTACGGTGAAGCGATCCCGTACTTCGAAATGGAGCGGATGCTTTCGCCCGATTCCGCGCGTCGGCTTGCGTTGTATCTAGACGAGGCTGACGTCTGCAAAGCTGCCGGAGAAGAAGAGCTCGCGGCGAGCGCCTTGCGGCATGCAGTAGCGCTCGAGCCGGGCGACGCCAATCTGCGCCAACAGCTGGGGACGGTGGTGCTCGAGCTGGTGCGAGCCGGGCGCCAAGTGGATTTGAACCTGCGGCATGAGGCCGCTGACATGTTCGTGCTGCTCGCGGAGGAGTTCGCCGAACACGCCCTCGCTTACTCGCTCTGTGCGTTGGAAATGGTGCCGACGCACGATCGCGCCATCCAGCTCGCGATTCACTACGCGGCGCAGCTCGGTAGCCTGGACGAGGTGGCGCCGTTCGCTGCCGCTTACGTGCTCAGCAATCCCGGTGGGCCGCTGGTGGAAGAGGCGCGTCGCGTCGCCGGCGACGTCGCCCCGCGGGCGCTCGCTACAGCGGCTGACGCGAGTGGCGCCGCAGGCAGCAACGGAGCTTCAAATGGCTCGAGCAGCGCTGGCGCCGTTGGGCGCGCTCGGAGCGAGCGACCTGCTCGGGGCACGAGCAACGGCCGCCGCGGCGGTGCAGCTCGAGAAGAACGTGGCTCCCGAGGGGCCGCGAGCCTCGCTTCGGACGAGGCAGGCGGGCGAGAAGACTTTGGGCTCAGCCCGTTCGACGCGGACTCGGCCTCTGAGGCGGAGCTCGACGAGGAAGAAGCGGCCTTGGCCGCGCTCTCTGAGGCAGCGCCACGCCCCTCGGAGCTACCCATCGCTTCGAACGTGACAGGCCCCGTACGGGAGCTGCTGCAGGCCGCGGCGCAGTTGATTCAGAAAAATCGCCGCAACGAAGCCGCGCAGACCTATAAAGAGGCGCTCGCGATAGAGCCTGCGCAACCGGTCGCTATCGAGTACATGCAAACGTTCTTGCGGCGCACGCGTCGTTTCAACGAGCTCCGGAGCTTGTTGTCGGCGGCGGCGGGGGTCGAAGGCGTCACCTATCAACAACGTGCCAGCTGGCTACGCGAGGTCGCGAGCCTCTCCGAAGGCCAGCTTCAAGATCTCGACGGGGCGCTGCAAGCCTGGCGGCAACTCGCTGACCTGGGTGCGGGAGACGAGTCTGCGGGTCAGCTGCGGCGCTTGCTCGAGCGGGCAGGTCGTTGGCATGACGTCGCTGAGTTGCTGCGAACTCAAGCGGACCAGCAGTCCGATCTCGAGGCGCGGATCGCGCTCGAGAAGGACCTGAGCCGGTTGAATCAGACCAAGCTGGAAGATCCAGTCGCGGCGGGGGAGGCCTGGGCGCGCATCGCAGGGCTGACGCCTGGCGACGACGTAGCGATCGACACTGCCGTGAAGTTGTTTGAATCCGGTGACCGCCACGATCTCGCCATCCAGGTCATCACCGACAACATCCACAGCGTCGAAGATCCGACCGCCAAGGTGGAGCTATTGACGCGACTCGGGACGTTGCGGCTCGACTCGGGCGATGCGAGCGCGGCGGCGCTGGCGTATGCCGAAGCGGCCTCGACGAGCAACGACCTAGATCTCTGGGAGTTGGCGGAGACGAGTCACTTACAGGCGCAACAGCTGGACAAGGCCGTTGCGGCCAACAACGAGCGCGTGCGTCTGCTCGCCGATCAGCCCACGCGCCAGGCGGCCCTGCTGGTCAGGGCGTCCCAGTACCTCGCCGAGTCCGGGGACCCGGTGCGGGCCTTGGCAAATTTGTATCGCGCGACCGAGTTGGACCCCGTCAATGACGAGTACGCCGACGCGATCGAAAAGCAGCTCCTGTCGAGCCGCCGCGGCAATGAGCTGCCGGCGTTCTTGCTCGAGCGAGCGGCTCGGCTGAAGGACACGCAGAAGCGCGTCGCGCTGCGCAAGCGCGCCGCGAAGTATCAGAGCCACGACCTCGGAGACTTCGACGCGGCCCGGCGCTCTTACGAGCTCGTGTTGCAAGAGACCGACGACGCCGAGGCCCTCAGCTTGTTGGCGGACGACTCCGAAGGTCGCGGGGACGCGGCGACGGCCGTCGGGTATCTGCGCCGGTTGATCAGCCTTCGCGACGAGCACCGCCGCGTTCCGCTTCTGCTGCGCGAGGCGCACCTGCGGCACAAGGGGCTGAAAGATCTGGATGGCGCGGTCCGCAGCTACGAGACCATCCTTCGCGAGCTCGATCCGAAGAATCTCGACGCCCTCGCGGCGCTCGCGGATTTGGAGTTGCAGCGTGGGAAGCCAGACAAGGCAGCTGAAGCCTTGGAGCGGCAGCTCGAGCTGGCGACGTCCGCGGATCACAAGACCGACCTCGGTGTGCGTCTGGCGGATCTCTACGAGACTGATCTCAACGACGTGGAGGGGGCGCTCAGGGTCCTGCAAATCGTGCACGCGACCGACCCCAATGACTTTGATGCCGTCCAACGCATCTGCGAGCTGTCGGAGCGTTCGGAGAACTGGGGGCTGCTAGCCCGTCATCTGCAGAGCCTGATCGCGATCGAAGGCGATGAGGAAGAAGTCAGCGTGATGACCCGTCGCCTGGCGGCGGTGCTGCACGAGCGGCTGGAGCGCAGTGACGAGGCGCTCAAGTATTTGGAGCAGATCGCGGACCGCGGTGACGAAGGCTGTCGCCAGCAGTTCGTGTCGCTCGCTGATGATTTGAAGAAGCCCGTGATCGCCGCCGAGAAGCTCGTTCAGTGGTATGCGCCTGAAACCGGGAGCCCGCGCCGCGCGCACGCTCTGCATGGCGCATTCACTCGGCTCGTCGCCGCAGGGGACGACGATAAAATCGTCCTCGTCGCGAAAGAGCTGGCCCGTACGCGCTCGGCCGACGTGGACATCGCAGAGCCGCTCGAACGCGTCGCTACCAAGACGCGGGACCTCGACGTGCTCAACATGGCCCTGGAGCTCAAGGTTCGAGACTTGAGCGGGGTGCCACGCGCCGAGGAAATGGTGCGTCAAGCCGAGGTGCTCAACGCGACCGGTCTCGAAGGCTCCATGGCCATCGTGCACGGCGAACGAGCTTTGACGAGCGTCGCCCCGGATCGAGTCGAGCCGCTCTTGCAACGGTTGGCTTCCCTCGCCAACTCCGTCGAGCATAAAATCGACGTTTACGAGCGCCAGACCGATCGCTGCAAGACCGCAGCGGAGCGGTTGTTTGCGTTGAGCCGCGCGGCGCAGGTCGCGTCCGATCAGGGCGACCTGAAGCGAGCGCGACGCTTCTTCGACCAAGCGCTGAACGACGGGGTGCCGGATGGCGGGCTCGAGATGCTGGAGAAAGCGGCGCGGGCGTCGGACGCAGGGCGTGGTAATCGCGATACGACGCTGCGGGTCGTGCTCGCCGACGCGCTCGCCGCAGGCGGGCAGGGTCCAGGCGTCAGCGCCACGGCTCGAAGCGTACTGTTGAGCCGCGCTGCTCTGCTCGCGCACCGCGACCTCGGTGCTCACGAGAAGGCGTTTGCGTGGTTGGCCGATGCCCTCGTCACGCACGTCGATGCCCAGGTCCTGCAGAGCCTGAACGAGCTCGCGCTCGATCTCGGCGATCACGGTCAGGCCGAAGGGGTGCTCACCGCTGCGCTGGAAGAGGTTTTCGATGTGCCCTCCGTGCGTCAGCTCCTCCAGGCGCGCGCAGTCATCCGGAAAACCTACTTGTCCAACGCGGCGGGCGCGGCCGACGATTTAAAGCGTCTGCACGAGCTTGCGCCGGGTGATGAAGGCATCTTGCGCCAGCTCGAGGCCCTGTACGCCGAGCTCGGTGACTATCGCGGGCTCGTGCAACTGTATGAAAACCAAATACTGCGCGGTCGCGATCCAAACGCACGCGCCGAGCTGGCCCGCCGCGTCGCTCTGATCTGGCGTGACAAGCTCAAGGACGCGCGCGAGACGGCCGATGCCTGGCGCCGAGTGCTGCGTATGAAGCCAGGGGATTCGGAGGCCAAGGAGGGACTGACGATCGCCAAACGCGCAATGCCTTTTCGTCGCTCGCCGGCCGCCGCTGGCGGGCGTCGCCGTGGCACCGGTCCCACCGCAGGGGTGCCGTCACCCAATGGTCCGAGCTCGCTCCCGGATCGCAGTGGCTCGTCCTATCCACCGTCGAGTCAGGTGATGGAGTCGGCCGATTTCGGCGTGGATGATGACGAGGAAGTTCGGGACGAAGACTTGGCCGTGGACGACGACGTCGATGGCGCGTTCGACGGCTCCGACAACGGCGGGATGCGCGGCGCGGACGATCTCGACGTTGACATCGAGCTAGAAGACGAAGAGGACGAAGACAACGATCCGGTGACTACCGTGGATGAGCGTGCGGTGATGCAATATGCAGAGGCAGCGGGTCCCGGCCTGCGCCTGCGACCGCCCCCGTTGAGCTCCGCGGCGACGGCGTCTGGCTCGCAACCCGCAAAGCGGAAGCGTTCACGGAAGCGCGCTCGCTCGACCACCGATACGGGCGTGCACCGCAAGCCAAACGTATCGCGTCGTTCAAGAAAGGGCTGAGCTCTCGACAGCGCGCGCGCCTTCTCGGGTGAGAGCGCGCGCCTTCTCGGGCGGGCGTGCTGATTGTCGGTGAGCTCGATTCGCGGCTGCGGCCCGCCAGCTCGGACCGACATGACGTCAGCGGAAGCCCTCTCGCTGTGAGCGCTGATGGCCGCCGTAGGGCATCAATCGCCGTCCGTTATCGTCGGGTTGACGATGAGTGCCGACCGGCGACTGCTCAGAATGGCGGGTGCCCCGAGGGGCAGCGCGCGGTTGACGAGGCCATGGCCAACGGGCAACCCTGACAGCACGGGCACACCCAGGCTTGTCAGGCGTTCTGCGACGACCGCGAGGACGCGCTCTCGATCTATCTCGCGGCCCGAGTCTGTGAGATCGCCAACGCAGACTCCGGCGACTTTGGCGAGCTTGCCGGAGACCATGAGCGCCGTGAGCATCCGGTCGATGCGATACGGGGCTTCATTGAACTCCTCGATGAAGAGCAAACAGCCATCAGGCAGCTGCAGTCGCCCCGCTGCGGCCGCAGCGAACAGCAGCGTCAAGTTCCCGCCGATGAGCGTGCCTCGGGCTTCGCCGAGCGCGAGCACCGAAAGGGCTGGAAAGCAGCGCCGAGCCAGGGGTTGCTCGATGGCATGGATCCAATCACTCCGCGTCTCGGCGTCTGCGCGTCCCAGCGCGGTGAGGTTGGGCGCGTGTATCGACGCCACGCCGACACTCGCCGCTTCCAGGTGGACCGTGGTGAAATCGGAGAAACCCACGCACCATTTGGGGTATCGGGTGAGGCTCGAGAAGTCCGCTGCGTGGCAGATGCGTGTGGCGCCGTATCCGCCACGAGCAGCCACGAGCGCGCGAGCGTCGGGGTCGCGCAGAGCTTCGTTCAGCTCGTCGAGGCGCCTCTGATCCGTGCCGGCGAGATAACCGGCGCGTTCGAGCGATCCGCGGCTCCAGACCACCTGGTAGCGTCGCGCGAGCCAGGCGAGCCCGCGGAAGAACAATGTGCGATCAAATGGCCCCGAGGGTGCGATCACGCGCAAGCGGTCACCGGCTTTGATCGGAGACGGATAGAGCACTAAGGCACTATAGGCGGTCACCCGGACGGGGGGCGCGCGCTTTTGCAGAGGGATCGGTTGAGCGCTCCGCCCGGCGTGAGTAAATCCGCCCTGATGGCAGCATTCGAGAGAACACCCGGTTCCGGCGTCCGAAAGTGGCTGGATCGTGTTCAAGAGCTCGCGGCTGGAGCGCGGCGCGCAGCCGACGAGCTTGCGGTGACGACTCTCGGCGAGGACTTCGAGCAGCGTGCGCAGCACATTCGTGATCATTACGCGGCGCAGGGAGACGACCCGTTCGGCTTGGATCCTGAGTTTACGCGCTACGGCGCGATGGCCACCGCTTTCATGCATCGCCGCTACTTCCGGACTGAAGTGCACGGGATCGAAAACGTGCCGCCGGGGCGAGCACTCTTGATCGCGAACCATTCGGGGCAGATCCCCATCGACGGCCTGATCTTGGCCTTGGCGCTCTTCTTTGACGCGAACCCACCGCGCTTGATGCGCGCGATGGTGGAGCGGTGGATGCAGACCTTGCCGTTCATCGCGCCCCTGATCGCTCGCTTGGGTCAGGTCGTGGGGGTGCCGGAAAACTGCCAGCGGCTGTTAGAGCGCGAAGAGCTCATCTTGGCATTCCCCGAGGGGGTCAGGGGCATAGTCAAGCCGTACACTCGCCGCTACCAGCTCGAGGAGTTCGGCCAGGGTTTCATGCGGCTGGCGCTGGCGACGCGGTCACCCATCGTTCCGGTCGCAGTGATCGGCGCCGAGGAGCAGTATATCAGCGTGGGCAACCTCGAGTGGGCCGCGCGTGCCATGGGTTTGCCGGCGCTGCCTGTCATCCCGCAGCTGATGCTGCCCGGAGGTGTGTTCCCATTGCCGACCAAGTACCGGCTGTATTTCGGTGAGCCTCTCAACTTCGAGGGTGATCCGGCGGACGAGCGCAGCGTGGGCGCGCATGTGTGGTTAGTGAGGCAGACGATTCAACGTCTGCTCGTGCAAGGTCTGGAGAGACGACGCAGTGTCTTCTTCTGATGAAGGCGCAGTGCTGGTCACCGGCATCTGCGGCAATCTGGGGCGCCGGGTGGCGAGGCATCTGCACCGCGAGCGCCGGGTGATCGGCCTCGACCGGCGAAAATTTCCAGGTAAGCCCAAGGACATCGAGCATTTCGCGATAGACCTCCGGCGCCATCGCGTGGAAGGCATCTTCCGAGAGATCCCGATCAAGGCGGTGGTCCACCTGGGCGTCATGCACGACCCGCGCGACAACAGCGAGGAGCACCACACCTGGAATGTTGGCGGCCTCTCACGCTTGCTCGAGTATGCGAGCCGTCACCGCGTGCAGAAGTTCATTCTGCTCTCGAGCGCGAATGTGTACGGACCGCGACCCGACAACGCACAATTTCTGGAGGAGGATGCGCCCCTATTGGCGGCCGGGGCATTCAGCGACATGCGCGATCTCGTCGAGCTCGACATGCTGGTGCAGTCATTTTTCTGGAAGTACCCAGAGATCGAGACCGTCATCCTGCGGCCCACGCACATCCTAGGTACCGTGCATAACGCTCCGAGCAACTACCTGCGGTTGAAGGTGGCCCCGACACTGATGGGATTTGACCCCATGTTACAGACCGTCCACCAGGACGATGTGGTGCTTGCCATTCAGCTGTCTCTGCGGCCGGGCATTCGTGGTATCTTCAACATGGCAGGCCCGCAAGCCCTGAGGTTGTCCGCTATCCTGAGGAAGCTGAATCGCTCCTACGTTCCGATTCCGTACACCTTGGCAAGGTTTGGGGTGAAGAGGCTGTGGAACTTGAGGATGACGTCATTTCCCGCGCCAGGGCTGGATTTCGTGAGGTACGTCTGCATGGTCGACGATCAGCGAGCCAGGGTGGTGCTTGGGTATGAACCTGCTTTTGGTATCGACGAGACGCTTCATGCAGTCGACGACGAGCGTTGGGTGCCGACTTGAGGGGCCTGCCTCGCAAGCGGCAGGGAGGAGCCCTGGGCCTGTCACAATGGCCCCTCCTCGTGCTAGTGGCCTGCTCGGCTTGTTCCGCCGAGCGCTACGCGCGGCCCGCTGGTCCAGCGCCGCGTTACGAACTTGCTCCCCTCGTACCGTGGGCAGACGCCGGCGCTCCGGGCTCAAACGCCGGCAACGACTCGCTCGAGGACGAAATTGACAGGGCGATGGCGACAGACGCGGGCCGGCCCGTGCCACCCGCTCCAATTGAAAGGGTACTGAAGCAACAATGACAGGAAGAAACGGAAATGCGGACGGTATCGAGCTGGGTCGCTCGCAGGTGAGGGCATTGCGGGACCGAGTCGACGCCGCCGTCGCACGCGGGAGCAACGCGCTAGCAGCCACGGAGTCGTCCAGTGGTTCTCGCGAAGCCGGCAAGCGCATCGCCTTGCTCGCCGCGGCAGCTGGCCTGGACAAGAAGGCCGAAGACGTAAAGATTATCGACGTAGTGGGTAAGGTCGACTACGCGGACTACTTGGTGTTGATGACCGGCGCCAGCGATCGCAACGTGGCTGCCATTGCGCGTGGCGTCGAAGCCGATTTGGCCAAGGCCTCGGTCCGGGCCCTGGCGCTCGAGGGCTTACCGCTCGCGCGCTGGGTGTTGATCGACTTCGTGGACGTAGTGGTCCACGTCTTCCAAGAGGAGTGGCGCAGCATCTATGACCTCGACGGGCTCTGGATGGATGCGCCGCGAATCCCCGTCCCCGTCAGCCCCGGCGACAAAGAGCGACAGGCGTTGGAGTAGAGCCAGGTCGGTAGCGCTGGGGGCTCCCCCGAGCGGCGGGGGGCTCAAGCATCGGTGGGCGTCTTCTTTTTGCCCATCAGCCACGCGATGCCGATGGAGAGCACGTAGAGCAGGCACAGCGGGATGGCCAACAGGAATTGGCTCATGATGTCTGGGGGCGTGATGACCGCGGCTATGAAGAACGCGAGAACGACGAAGTAGCGCGAAAATTTGATCAGGTGGGTGTGGTCGATGATGCCGGCGACGCTCAGGAAAAAAACTAGCACTGGCAGCTCGAACACCGAACCGAACGCCAACAACATGCGCGAGATGAAGTCGATATAGTCGCCGATCATCACCGTCGGCTCGATGTCGAGGGCGATCTCGGAGTTGTGAATCGAGCCGCTAAAATCGAGCAGATACTTGAAGGCTACGGGAAACGCGAACCTCCACCCGAAGTACCCGCCGCCGATGAACAGGAGCGTGGACGAGACCACGAAGGGGATCGCAAAACGCCGTTCGCGTGCATAAAGCCCGGGCGCTACGAACGCCCATAGCTGATAGAAAATCACCGGTAGCGCGAAGACGAACCCGGACAGGAGCGACAAGCGCAGGTACGAAATGAACAGCGCGGCAGGGGCAGGGAAGTGCAGCGCTGGGCGCTGGTCAGTAATGGCTTGTTTCCAGGCGGTGACGAACGGCGTCGTAAGCCAAATCAATACCTGCTCGCGAAAGTACCAAGCGACCCCGGCGCCGATGGCGAACGCGACCAGTGCCTTCAGAATTCGCCCCCGCAGCTCCTCCAGATGCTCCCAGAACGTCATCTGGAGCTCCTCGTTCGTCGACGCGCTCATCCGTTCGCCTCGGGTGGCGGCGTGGGCTTTGTCGGGTTGGCTCCAGGCAACGCAACCGCAGCGTGGGCGTCAGCCTCTTCGGCAAGCCCTGAGGGTGCCGCGGCGGTAGCTTCCAGCTCGGCTGGCGCCGAGATCGCAATCGGAGCGGTAGGGACCGCGCCGGGTACGAGATCTTCGGGCAGCGCCCCGTACGCGTCGGGACCCTCGGTCGGGTACTCACGGCTTCGATCCGGCACGAAATGCTCAACAACGGGTTGGGGCCGATGGATCGGTGTATGGCTCGCTGCCATCCCGCCGCCGCCCCGCATCATCGAGCGCAGCTCGTTCAAGCCGCCGTCGAAACCTTCAGCGCGGAGCACGTCGTCGATGCCGCTCTGGTGGCGAACTTCCGTCGTCAGGCGTCGCAACTTCGCGATCCATGTACCCATGGTCCGCAGCATGCCCGGCAGTCTCTCGGGACCGAGCACGAGCAGAGCCACCGTGCCCAGCACGATAAACTCGGGTAAGGAGACGCCAAACACGGCGGGAAGCTAGCCTCTGGCCGTAGTTCTCGCAATAGCGGCGGCCAATAACCCCTCGGGCTGTGGTGTGATCGGCGATCCCCTCTGGGCCCACAACCCCGTTGCCGCTTGCATCAGCGCTTCACCCTCCGACGCAGCTGCTGTAATTCGCGGCGGACGGCTCTGGCGCCGAGTGTGTACCCAAAGATCACGCCGACCAAGAGGGCAGCGGGGATGTAAATGATGTGCTCAAAGGTCACGGCGCGACCTGACGTATTCGGCGAGGCGAGAGGGCGTGCCTCGAGAGAAGCTCACTCACCCACTTCGGGCAGCTTTGCGACGGCCTTTTGTAACTCGTCGACGCGCTGTTGAACGTTTCGCGTCTTGCGCCACGTCTGCAGGATGAAGAGCACCGTGCATAACCACATGAGCACGTAGGCAGCCACCATGAACGTGCCGGCATCCGTAGCCTCAGGATCGCCAGCCCCCACTGGAACGAAAGTCGTGGAGCGTTCTTCTGGCGTGCCTCGAGTTTGCATGCTCGAAGTCGAATTCAAATTCATTGCTGCGGCTACCTTAGTCCCTGCGCGTCGGGCAGTGCGTGTTCCGTCGGGTCGACGTCATCCAGGTGGTCGACGATGCCCCGAGTGAGTGCTTCCTGCCAAGTGTGTTCCAGTTTGGCTTGAAGCAGCGCAACTCGACTTCTCAGCCAAAGGAGCAACGGTGGCAACAGCAAAGACATCGTGAGCATGCCCATGTAGAAAGCCGCTTTCATCGACGGGTCCAGACCGCCACCGCCCTCGCGGTTGACCGTTGGGTGGTTACCACCCCACTTCTGCACGGAGTAGTAGATGATCGGGAGGTTGACCGCCCCCATCACGCCGAGGGCCGCGGCGAAGCGGCGCTCCGCAGCACCATCGCCCGCGAAGGCCCGGAGCAGCCCGATCGCATAATAGATGAGCACGCTCAGGAGCAGAGTCGTCAGCTGCGGATCCCACGTCCAGTAGACACCCCAGGCTTTTTTTGCCCACAGCGGTCCACTGCAGAGCACCATCGTCCCAAAAAACGCGGCGCAGTCCGAGCCGGCCCGTGCCCAAGCGTTGGTCGTCTCCGTCGGGCGAACCAAGTAGATGGCGCTCGCCAGGAAGCAGACCCCGCCAGTGATGTAGACGCCGAACGCGACCGCGACGTGGAAGTAAAAAATCTTCTGCGCTAGCCCTCCGGCCTGGAGTTGGGCGCTCGGCGTGTACAGAAAGATGGTCGGTATGGTGAACGTCAGCGCGGCAGCGAACGCGGCCAAGATCCCGTAAAAGAGCGCGTCTTTTTTAGTCATAGAGGGTTTTTGAGTGGGCCTGCCGGATCCAACCAGCGGGCACTAGATTTATGCCCGTCAAAGAGAGCGGGCCCCCGGACCGAGCGACAAACCAGCCTAGCTGGAGAACTCAATCGCGACAAGACAGGGCAGTGCCAACGGCCGATATGCCGCTGCTCTGGAAGCGTTCAATCGCAGCTGACGAGTTGACGCCCGAGTGGGGAAGCGCAGGATCGCCAAGCTGCTTCCCCGACTCATATATTGCAGTTCGAGAGCGCGAGCAGCGCCGCGATTTTCGCCCTGACCACTTCAAATTCCTTAATCGTGACGTCGATTTCACTCAAGCGCTGGCGACGGGCGGATTCTACGAGATCGAAGCTCGTACCCGTCCCGTGAACGAAAGCGATGCGTGCCAGGCGTGCGCTCTCTTCCGCGATATCGCGGGCCTGTCGGCTGACGACGAAGTTGACCTGCGCGACTTGGATGGAGCGCTGCGCCTGCGCCGCTTCGAGGCGGGCGCGCCGCGTCGCTTCCGTCAATTGCTGGCGGGCCACGTTCGCGTTCGCAACATTCACGTTGCGCTCTGCTGCGAGCCGCCCGCCGTCGTAAATGGGGATGGTCAGCACCGCACCGATCGACCATTGCTCCGGGCGTGGGCTCCGCGGCTCTGTAGTGTACGAGAAATCCGAGACGAGATCGATCGCCGGCGCATAGCTGTAGCCGACGCTGGAGGCGCTGCGTTCATTCACCTCTACATTGAGCTTTGCCGCTCGCACGTCGCTGCGCTGTTCGGGATCGGAGATTGGGGCGCAGACCGACTGGGCGTCGGCGGCGAGGCCGTCGACCTTGATGTTCGCTGCCACGCCCCAAGCGTCCGAGTAGCCCAGCGCCATTCCCAGCGACTCTCGCGCGCGCCGGACGGATTCATCTGCCTGCACGACGTCCGCCCGATTGGACGCCACCTCCTGCTCCGCGCGGAGCACGTCGACAGCGCTTGCGGCGCCGAGACGAGTGCGCCGCTGCGTCAGATCCAGCGTCGACAGGTTCGAGCGCAGAGAGACGCGGCTGACGTCCGCCAGCCGCTCCGCGGTAATCACGGTGACGATGGTGTCAGCAAGCGCGCCTAGCGCCAGGCGCTCGGCGTCCTCGGCGCTGACGGTAGCGGCTTCAACCGCGGTGCGCGACGTGCTGATGTCGTACCAGGTCCGCAGGTCCAGCAAGGGCTGGCGCAGTGAAACGCCAGCGTCCCACACGGTTGCAGGGGAGGGCAGGCGCACGTTGGGCCGCACGCCGGTGGAGTCGATGTTCGTACCGGTGCTGAACAACAAGCTACGGCGGACGCTGCCGCTGGCGGAGATCTCGGGAAGGCTGCCCGCGAGCGCCAGGCGAGAGCGCGCGTTGGCCTCGGCGATCCTCGCCTGCGCTACCGCGATGGAGGTCGAGCGGACCTGGACGAGGGCGAGCGCTTGCCGCCAGCTGCCGAGAACCTGCGTCGGCACCTCGATGGGCTCGAGCATTGGGTCGTTGACGTCCGGAACGCCACTTCGAGAGGGATCCGCGTCGGGTAACGGGGCGCCAGGAACGGGGTTAGGTGAGACGGAAGGCGGCGAGACTGGAGCCTGCGCCGCTGCCTCGGAAGCGACGCTGGCGCAAAGGCAAAACAGGCACGCGTTGAACGAGCGCATCGCCCGAATCGATAGTGTCGAATCCCAAACATGCAAGGACAAACAGCCTCCGGCGCGGGGCCGCCGAGCTGGTTCACTAAGTGTTCACCCGTGTCTGTACGCCGACTCGATGACCTCGTGGAGTGACCGCGCTGGCACGCGTCGAGTAGCGCAACACCAATGCCCGTAGGCTTGACAGGTCCCTCGCGGCTGCGCGCAACACAACGCGCGTCGGCGTGGGATGGGCTTCTTCCGCTCTGAGACGCGCTTCGATGTCACCGGCCCGATACATCTTCGACGCACGTCGCTCCAAGCGGCGCCCTGCTTAACCCGCTCGGGTGTGCATTGCCCCGAAGCTACGCCTGTTCGGCGTTCGCTCGCGCGCGGCTGCGCGACGGCGAACGGGCGTTTCGCCCCAGCCAGCGCTCGATCAACTTCAAGGCTCGATCCCGAGAGTTCAGCACGCGTTCTAGTACCAGCTGCGCCTGCGCTATCTGGTCGCTGCGCACCAGTGCGTGGGCGTATGACGCAGCAATCTCCTCTTCGAGCGGTGCCGCACCGTGCGCTTGCTTCAACCAGCGCAGCGCATCTCTCGGTTGATCAAAGGCCACATCAATTAGATGCCCCAGGTTGTGTGCATATGACGCGCAGCCCGGCGCTCGTGCCAAGGCCCGCAGGTACGCCCGGCGCGCCGATCGATGGTTACCGAGGAGCGTGTGCGCCAGGCCAAAAAGCGCCCACGCGCGGTCATCGTCCTTGTGCTTCAACACGTCGCGCGTCAGCAAAGCAGCCCGCCACGGGGCGTTTTCTACGATGAGCTCGGCGAGCTGACGTTCCGCTGCCACTTTGCAATCACTCCCTGCCGGAGCATGCTCGATCAGACGCTCGAGCATCGGGATTAGATCGCGAGCGCCAAGGCCGTGGGCGACCGCCCAGGCGATGTTGCTTTGCAGCCGCTCGACGTTTACAGGCCTTGCCATCGGTGTTTGTCGTAGCTTCGAGAAGCACCCCGCGCAACGGCTTTTTGCGAGGCGAGGGTCTTGTTTCGGGCACGATTGGCGGAGCTCGTTCGTGCTTTGTCAGCCTCCTTTCGGCCCGCAAATTGCGCGGGCGTTGCGCGACACCAACCTGCAATTATGGATCGCAAATCGGAGCTTGCAAACTATCTCCCCAGACAGGCGAATAACGGGCAGACCCGCCACGAGCTGTGCCGCCCCACCAGATTCGGGCAGCACCTCGTCGAAGCACGATTTGTGAGGTCGCGCTAGCTTCGGAGCGTACTGTTCGAACCTGACTGCGCGTCTTGCTTTGTTTGACTTAAAGCGGCGGTGAGCACGATCCGAGTTGCCCTGCGCAGGCGAAGCGCGCCCGTGTGAATGCGTCGATCTCGCGGCCAACGCACGCGAGAGTCCATCCTTCAGCAACGAGAGTCGATGCTCGGCGCGGCCCCAAGATGAGGACGAGTATCAAGACCACACCGACGCCGTCGCGTGAACGAAGCCTAGCGTCTGGCTTGGCGCGGCCTAGCGGGTTGGGCTTCGACCGAGCGTTGCGCAATTTTCTGGCCGCTCAGCCCTGAGACGGCGCGTTCTAAGAGCCCCTGCCGTACGCCGATGAAGGTGTGGCGTTGGCGAATACGCACATACGCCGTGTCGTCGTGGCTGATACCCGCAGTGCTCAGGGCCTCGTGTAGGTCGCTGGTGCGGATGCCATCTTCGCGACCGACGTTGACGAACGCTTCGTCGACAGCGCCTTCCCATCCACCCGATGAGTTTGCGTCGGACTGCAGCGTGGACAGCTCTGGAGTGAGGGAGGGCGCCGTGTCGGCTACGGCAACGGGCTCGACGCCTGCAAGATCGCCCGCCGACACCTCTCGCACCTGGTATGAAAAGCCGTCTTCGGAGAAGCTCGTGCTCGCTCCGCGAGGGCTGCGAGGCGGGCGCCGTTCCTGACCCGGTGATCGCGTACCAGGCTCCGCTGGCGCCCGTTCACGACGCACGCGCGTGGGCAGCGGCAGCCTTGTTGCAGGGAGCACGGCATCGGGACGCACGGCATCGGGACGCACGGCATCGGTCGAGCTGTGCTCCAATTTCTCTCGGTCGAGAGCAGGTGAACGGGGAGGCGGCTCTGCGCGTGTCTCGCCGACCTCGACGGCGCGCTCGCGCCTCGAACGCACGACACCCGGACTGCTGCTGGCTCCAGCGCCCGCCTCCGAGGAATTTCGACGACGCGAGCGTTCGCCGTTGGCATCGCTCGTCAGGTGCGCAGCTGCTCGTGGTGCGGCCGCAGCGCGCGCTTTGGGCGGACGCGCAGGTTCAGCGGTGTCGGTTCCCGCTGCCTTGAGGTGCTCCCGAAGCAAGCCCGCGATGATGGCCTCGGCTCGCTCGTGCGTCAGCAGCCTCTGCACCAGGGAGCGCTCCGCTTCGCGTGGTGCCTGGAAGCGCCCGGCGAGTTGCAGCACCGTCTCCGTCTCGGCGCGCGTGCGCAACTCTCGATCGCTCGGGAGTTGCCGCTCGATGGGATGAATCTTGTATTCGAGGCGCAGGTAGTAAAGGTTACCAATGGACTGGGGGCTGACCAGCGATATGGCCGTGCCCATGCGCCCTGCGCGCCCCGTTCGCCCTGTCCGATGCACGTACTGTTCGGTGGCTTCGGGGAAGTCGAAGTTGATCACGTGCGTGAGGTGGGAAATGTCGATGCCTCGCGCCGCGACGTCGGTGCAAACCAGGAAGGCCAAGCGCTCCTCGCGCGTCGCCAGCATGACCGCCTCGCGCTCCTTCTGCGAGAGATCGGCGTTCAACCAATCCGCGTTATAACCCGCACGTTGCAGCTCCGTCGCGACACGCTGCGTATCGTCGCGCGTATTGCAGAACACGATGGCGCTCTCCGGCGCTTCGACCTTGAGGATGCGCAGCAGCTCCTGCAGCTTGTCCCCTTGGCTGATGTAAACATAGTGCTCGATTTCGAGCGCGCCGATTTGATCACCGCTGAGCGTAATGAACTCGGGCTCGCGTAGCCGCGCATCGGCGACCCGCAGTACCGGACGTGGCACGGTGGCGCTGAACAGGAGCACCTGCAGCTCTTTGGGCAGCTGATTCCAGATCTCGAGGATCTGCGGCAGGAACCCCATCGAGAGCATTTCGTCGCACTCGTCGAGCACGAGCACGCGGATTTTGCTCGGGTCGAGCGTCTTGCGCCGCAGATGGTCCAGGACCCGCCCGGGGGTGCCAACTAGGATTTGCGCGCCTTCCTTCAGACCCTCGATCTGCCGGAGCATCGGGGCTCCGCCGTAAACCGGAAGCACGGCGAGTCCGGCGTGTTTGCCTAATGCGTCGAGCTCCCGAGTGACTTGCAGGGCCAACTCCCGAGTGGGACAGAGCACCAGGGCTTGGACCGCTTTGACTTTACGCCGGACCAAGCGATCCACGAGCGGGAGGCCAAACGCCGCTGTTTTCCCCGTGCCGGTGCGCGCTTGAACGACGAGGTCCTTACCGCGCGCAGCGGATTCGAAAACGGCCCGCTGCACTGGTGTGGGGTGAACGTAGCCCAGCTCGGCGACGGCGCTCCTCACCTCGGGGCTGAGCGGAATCACGTCAAAGGTGGGCTGCTCTTCTTTGGGAGTTTCGGCTTCGGATACTATTGCCATGGCGGAAATCGGATGCGAGCTAGAGCGTAGCGCGTCATGAACTAAAGCGTGCGCTCTGCTGATTGTCGTAGGGTGGGGATCAGCCGTTTGACTTCATGACGGCGTTGGGCCAGGTCAACTGCGGCGTATCTTACGGCATGCTCCTCGGCGTAGCGGAGGCGGTCTACGGCGCGTAGGCGGCGTAGGGCTTCGCGGTCCGGAGCGCATGCCTTTGTGAGTGAGGGTCGGTACTTCCAGGCGGGGGACAAGGCCAAGCGGAATTTGGCGAGAGCGGCCTGTTCGCTCGGTTCATCTTCTGCAGCGACCCGCGCCGCCTCGACGGACTCGATCAACGCTAATGTGCCAGCCGAGCAGCCGAACGGTGCTGGTTCTATCTTTGGGGCCCATACCTGGAAGCAAATTTGCACAGAACAGACGACCGTGAAACCAGCGACGACGAGCGCGTAGAATGAGATGCCCAGCGTCCGACCGAGCTGTCGGACGCGCGCCGACCTCGCATCCGACGACTCCCGTTCCATGTTGCTGTAGTGCACAGATGACGAGGGAGACGTCAAACGTGGAAGTGACGACGATGGCAGAAACCCAAAAACCAGGGGCGCAGAGCGAGCAATTTCTGTTAAGACTCCGCGCCTGACGCCGCTTGGACATGACGTTAACGACTGAAGCCGCCTTGGGAAGCCTCGCAATTTGTGCTTCCACCTCGGCGGTGGACTCGTCGTTGGAAGCCCGCCTTGCCGACGCCCAGGCCCTGCTGAAGGACGATCTGAGCTGGGTGGAACGGGCCCTGCGGGAGAGCGCCGCCCAGGGTCCCCAGCCCGGGTCGAATGCGGCGCGCCACCTGGTGGAGCTGGGCGGCAAACGCGTCAGGCCGATGGCCCTCCTGCTCGCCTCGGCGTGTTTTGGGCCAGTTCCCGCTGCAAGTCGCCATATGGCCGTGTGCGTGGAGTTGATCCACTCGGCGACCCTGCTCCACGACGACGTCATCGACGAGGGGACCGAACGCCGAGGTCGTGACGCGGCGCGTATCGTGTGGGGCAATGCCGTGAGCGTGCTGAGCGGCGATTTGCTGCTGACGCACGCCCTGGTGACGGCCCAGCATCACGCCCCGTCGCTGATGCCCGCCTTGCTCGGCATGTTGCGAAAGCTCGTCGAGGGCGAGATCGTTCAGTTGCGTGGCAGGTCCGAGCTCGATGTCAGCGAGGCGGTTTACGCCTCGATTCTGCGCGACAAGACCGCCGCGTTGTTTCGTTTCTCCACGAGCGCCGGCGCGGAGTTGGCGGGCGCGCCCGAACGTTTGCAAGGGTTGCTCGCCGACTTCGGGGAGTGCATCGGGATGGCGTTTCAACTGGTCGACGATCTGCTCGACTATGCGGGAGACTCCACCGGCAAGACGATGTTTGCCGACCTGCGTCAGGGCAAGCTGACACTGCCATTGGTGTTGGCCGTTCAGGACGATCCCAAGTTGCTCGAGCAGCTGAGCCAGATCAGATCGGGGGATCAGAGCCTGGTTGCGTCACTTCGCCAGAGCGTCATCGCCTCCGGAGCGTGCGAGCGCGTGGGCGCCCGAGCGCTGGGCTACACGTCCAAGGCGACCGAATACCTTGACCTGCTGCCGGCGTCTGCCGCGCGTTCACTGCTCCGTAGCGTGGCCCAGCAGCTCGCCGACCGTAGCCGTTGAGCCTCCTACCTCCCGCGCTCGGCGCGACCGCTGACCCTCGCGGTGGATTGTTTGCCCGAGCGTCGACTAGTTCAAGAGCTTGCGGTCACTGCCGCTGAGCTCCGTGTGGTCTTGCTCGTCGAGAACTGCGGTGAGCTCACGTTCCAGCGCCGCGCGCAGCTCAGCCTCTACCGACTCGAGCGCGCCAGCGAGCCTCTCCAGGTTCCTCTGATACACGAACAAGCGGGCCGAAGGCGCTTCCAGCGCGCTAGGCGAAATGTCGTCCATCAGGATCAGTGCCCGCGGATCGACACCATCGATGACGAACTCGATACCCGGCATGTCCGCCACGTAGATCTCGTCCGGTCGAATCCCGTGGCGCAGCCGCGGGGGCAGGGTATCGATCACTCGGCGCACGGTGTGCTCGAACGCCTCGGGAGAGAGTGACCAATCGGGCACCGGCCCTTGCAAGTCGAGAGCACGCGCCTTGATGAAGGCCTGGGTCGCCCGGGTGCGATCGCCCTGTTCGTCCCGCATGAGGCCAAGGTAATAATAGGCCTCCGAGTTTTGCGGTGTCGCCTTCACCGACTGCTCAATCAATGGCGCCGCGCGTTCGATGTCACCCACCTCATACAGCGCACGGCCGACCAGGAACACGTGGTTCGGGTTCTCGAACGGGCCCTCCGGAAAGCGGGCGCACAGCGCCTTCGCTTCTTCCATCCGATCCTCGCCGAGCAAGGCGTCGAACTTCAGCAGCAATGCGTCTACTAGCTCGTCGTCCGTCTCGGCCAGCTCCAACGCGCGGTCACACATCTCGAGCGCCTCCTCATAATCCGCTAGAGGGTGAATCAAGACCTCTGCCGCATTGAGCAGGGCTTCAAAGTAAGACTCGTCCAGGGATAACGCCTGGTTATAGTGCCGGATCGCTGCCTCGAAATCGCCCCGCAATGCCGCCGCGTAACCGAGGAGGTTATAGGCTTCGGGCGCCTGCTTGTTCAATTCCAGCGCGCGGCGCGCCGATAACTCGGCGCCCTGTGAATCCCCGTGTTGCACGAGGTCCCAGCCACGATCGAGGTGTGCCGAGAACCGGTCCATTCTTCCCTCGTGATGGTCTTCTCGGCCTGCCAAGTCAAGGTCTGGCTGCGGTGAGCCCAGCCAATGCTCAGCGGGCCTCGCGCCTCAGCGTCCGGCCCGCGTTCCGCGCTCAGGACCGTCGATGACTACCCGACTTCCGGCCTGGCCGTTTCCCGACCAGGCCCCGTGCCAGCCCTCCCGCACGCTCGGCCCCGTAAAAAAGAATACATACTTCGCGTCGAGCGGTGCCAGATTGATACACCCATGGCTCATGCGCACCCCGTAATTTCGGTGCCAGAACGCAGCGTGCAGCGCATATGAGCCCTCGAAGTACATGACGTAGGGAACGTCTTCGATGCTGTAGGGCAGGTCGCCGGCGGCCGTCCCGTCGCCGTCCATGGTGGTGGTGACGTGCTTCTCGCGGATGTTCCATTGACCGGGTGGAGTGCGGTGGTCCTGCTCCTCGTCATCGGACTCTCTGCCGCTCGAGACCAGTGTGGCGTAGACCGGGGTAGAGCCAATGAGGGCGACCAAGGTCTGGGAGCGCAAGTCGACATAGATCCAACGCTCGTCGCGTCGTACATCGATTGGAATCGGCGGCGGGCGCGCGATACGGACGTCGTCCATGCGTACCCAGAAACCCTCCAACGAGCGCACGTAAGCATGCCCGCCGGAAACGACGGGGTCGCCCGTCAGGTAGATCGGCCGTAGGCGCTCGATCGACCCGTTTGGTTTGAACGTGCCGCTTTCCGCAAGCTGATATTTGGGACGATTTTGACGAAACCCGTACGCCCAGGCGACGGGCAGGGAGTCGGCTTCCGGCAAATCTACACCCCTGAAGTCCGAGCCCTCGACGGCCACGAATCGGTCCTTGGGAGCGACCATTCCCTTCGTGCTTTTGTACCAGGTGCGCGAGCTCCACTCGAACTCCTTGTCGATGGCGATGTAGAAGCCCTTGACCAACCGGCGCGCCAGCACGCCATCGGACTCCAGCGCCAACTCGGCGAGGCGCACCTCATTGAGCTGCGCCTCTTTACGCTGCCACCACGCCAGCGTGCCGGCGTCCGGTGGCCCTCGCTTCGGTGTTTCTTCTAGCTCCAGATACGGCTCGTAAGCTGCCATCTGATCTCTGGAGGGGACGGAGCTGTAGAGCGGCGTGCCGTTCTGCGCGTTGCGCCCGTAGGGATACGGAAGGGTGGCGCTCAAATCGGGCGCCTGTACCGCCAAACGTGCTCGCGGGTCTTCCGGATCGATCGTGCCTTCGGCGCCGCATACGTATCCGCCGCCCACGAGCTCGTACCAACCTGAGCGGCAGCCGTCCCCGGACACCTTGTCAGGCATCACCGGCAGGCGCCCGCCGCTACGGGCATAGCCCATCTTTAGCCCTCGATCCGCCGACGGCTTGGCGTAGAGGCCCACCGAGCCCGATGTGACGGTGAAGAACGGCCCTGCCCAGGGCGCGACGTGAGCGCCGGCGTCAGTTGCGTTCACCGCCTCAATGAGCGCGCCCGGGGGCTGCGGTTTCGTCCCAGCATCCCCTAGCTCGCTGCTTTCGGTTGTGGCGCGATCGGGCGCGAGGCTGCTGCCATTTGCCGTGGCGGCCGTATCCCCTGCGCGGGGTTCGGGGTCGCAACCACCCGTACAGGCGATCGGGAGTAGCAAGATCGCCAAGACGAGAAGCTGCAACCGGGTGCGCGGCTCGAGCCCGGACAACATGCGGGACTCTTAATCATAACGACGGCGTTTGACCACTTGGCGGCATTTCGCCGGCGTGACCGACGTGGCCACCTGGCCGAAGAAGGAAGGCGAGTTCCTGGACCTGCGTATCAGCGTGGTAATACAATTCGTGGCCCAGGACCTGAACGATGCCGAGCGGGGAGCACGGGCGCGGTGCAGGCAACGTGCGTGGATGCGATGGTGAACGACCTTTCGAGCGCACCCGCGTGGCGAACACTGCGCGAACCCCGGCTGCGGCTGATCGTATGGGCGCTCTCGCTGTCAGCGGTCGTGCACCTCGTGCTCACTCCGCTGGCTGGTTTGCTCGGGGTGTTTGCCTGGTTGCTCGCTCCCCCCGTCGAGGACATCGGCGCTGAACAGCTGCGCTCGATACCCATCACCTTCCTTGGCTTTGACGACCCGGCCGACGCCGACGCCACGCGCAGCGGCTCCGCAGCTCCTGCGGGGGTATCAGAGGTCCTTTCGTCACCCGAGCCGAGCCCCGCTTCCGCTGCCCAGGAGGCTCCAGAACCAGCCAAACCAGACATCGCGAAGGTCGCGCCCGAGGCGCTCGAAAAACCGGCGCCGGCGCCCGCCGCGCCAAGGGAGATCCCGCACCCGGTCGCGATGACGGGCATCCGTTCGGAGGTGATCGACAGTAACGCCAGCGTCAATCTACTGCTGCTGAGCGAGAACATCCGGCAGCACCCGCTCGGGCCGCGGATCGGCAACTTGATCGTCAACTTCCCGCAGTGGAGCAGCTTCTTCGAGTCCGGGGAGATCGATCCGGTGCGAGACATCAACCGCATCCTGATCGTTGGCCCGCAGTTTCGTCGCTCCGCGGACGTTGTGGCGATTCTGCAGCATGGTTTGCCTCTGGCTGTGCTCAAACGCGCCGTGGATCGTCTGGTTCAACGGCCTCCTCGAGGTCGCTGGCTGCCCACGAAGAAAATGCCGATGGCGCTCGCCTATGCGGACCGCGCCGAGCGCCTCTTCGCGCTCACGGCACGCAACGTGTTAGTCGTCGCGCCGCCACACCTGGAGAAGCAAGTCTTGGCCGCCCCGCCCACGGCATTCCCGTCGCCGGAAGGGGGAGAGGCTCTCGTCTTGCACGTGAAGACGCCCTGGCGCGCCCTGATAGGACTACCGTTTCGCCTGCCAGAATCGATCGCCTGGCTTCGCCTCGACGTCCTCCCTCTTCAGGATGGCGGCGCACAGCTGCGGATCACTGCGGAGGACGCCGATGCTCAGCTGGCTAAGGAACACGCGAGCAGCCTATCGCTTGCGCTGAACGCGGTGACTAACCCCGATCTGGGAGCCCTGGGCGCTCTGGTGGGGTTGCGATCGATCGCCTTCATCGACAAGCTCCAGTTTCAGGCCAAGGGTCAGCGGATTACGGGACAGGTGCGCATCTCGCCGCGGCAGCTCGATCGCCTGATGGTCTATGCCGAGGAGATGACCGCCCAATGGACCGGCCGGCGCGCGAGCGAGGCGCGGAGTGGCGGCGGCTCGACGCCGAAGCCGGAGAGTTCGGCGTCGCCCAACCGTCCCGCCTCGGCGCCGTAACGAGCAACGGCCCGGCCTATTGGAGGTTAGTCTCTTGAAGGCGCGCCCAGTCACCAGCGTTTGATACCGCGAACTTGGCCGGCGCGGAGCACGTCGCGTAATCCACATGGCAGTGAGAGGAGACGCCGCCATGCCAACACCTTCGAGAGATGCATTGATCCGTACCTTGCGAGGACTGCTCGGTGATGCTTTTGCGTTGCATCAGAAAGGAGGGGCCGGGGCTCGCCTCGGGCGCTCGTATGGCATCGCTGACGGCTACATGCTCGCTATGATCGAGCTAGGTGTGGCGACCCAGCAAGAGCTAGGCGCGGTCGTCGCGCAAGAACGAACGAAGCGGCTGGGTCCTGCGACGCAGACCCTGGTTGCCTCTGACGTCCTCGTCACGTCGGACGATACTCTGGCGGCCTGAGCACGGGCGCCACGCCCGCGTCGACCGCCCAGCCTGGTCGGCGCGGAAGACCGGGATCGTTATACCGATGCTCTGAGCTTGGAGAGCGGCTTCTCGGGGCGTGCTCCGTAGTGGCTGATGATCTCTGCGGCGGCCATTGCACCGGCGCGACCCGATTCCGCGAGCGACTGGCCGTGGGTGATGCCGAACAGTACGCCTGCCGCGTACAGGTCCCCCGCTCCGGTGGTGTCGACGACTTCGGCGACGGGTTCGGCGGCGATTTCGACGCGCTCCGAGCCGGCGATGAGGACGCTGCCTTTCGCGCCTCGCGTCAACGCTGCCAGCTTCGTCTGGTCGCGAGCTTGCCGCGCGGCTTCATCGAAGGAATCCGTGGCGTAGAGGGCTTTGATTTCGGCCTCGTTGGCAAACAGAATGTCGACGTGATGGGCTACCAAATCGAGAAAGGACTCGCGGTGCCGGGTGACGCAGAAGCTGTCCGACAGGGAGAGCGCCACGCGCCGCCCAGCTTCCGCCGCGACGCGTGCGGCCTTGATAAAGGCCTCCTTAGCCTTGGGGCGATCCCACAAATAGCCCTCCAGATAGGTCACCTTTCCGCGCCGCACCAAATCTTCATCAATGTCATCAGGGCACAGGTTCACGCAAGCACCTAAGTAGGTGTTCATCGTGCGCTGCGCATCGGGTGTCACCAGGATCAGGCAGCGGGCAGTCGACGGGCCCTCAGAGGCGGGCGGGACTGAAAAGTGGATGCCGCTCGCTCGCATGTCATGAGAGAATATCTCGCCCAACTGGTCATTGCAGACCCTGCCGATGTAAGCGGGCTTACCCCCCAGCGACGCGACCCCCGCCATGGTGTTGGCTGCCGACCCGCCCGACGCCTCGCGCCCTGGCCCCATGTTGGCGTACAAATCTCGGGCCCGCGCCTCGTCTACGAGCAGCATGCTGCCCTTCGTGAGGCCATGTTCCCGCAGGAACTCGTCGGTGGACGGTGCCAAAACATCCACGATCGCGTTGCCCACGCCGACCACGTCGAGTTCAGAGTCGCTCATTTTCGGTGAATCAACCCCACAAACGGGCCGGGGTCAAGGTCTCACGCCGAGGGTAACAGCCAAGACAGCCGATCCAGGACGGCCCGCGTGCGCCCTGCAGCTGGGGTCAAGATCGCGTTTTTGATTGCGCCATGCGCCGGGCTCAGCTCCGGAGAGGGAAGCGAGGCGGCGAGCAGCGCCACGGTGCGCTGAGCGAGCTCTGCATTTTGTTTCAACACTGCGATCACGGCGTCGACGCTCACGTCGTCTGCCGATTCGTGCCAGCAGTCATAGTCGGTGGCGAGCGCCAGGGTGGCGTAGGGCAACTCCGCTTCCCGGGCGAGCTTGGCCTCGGGCATGGCGGTCATGCCGATCACGCTCACTCCCCATTGGCGATACAAGCGGCTTTCGGCGCGGGTGGAGAACTGCGGCCCCTCCATGCACACGTAGGTCCCGCCTCGGTGCAATGTTGCACCAGCGGACTGGCTCGCCCCCGCCAGGGCGTCGGCGAGCAACGGGCAGACGGGATCGGCAAACGCCACATGCCCGACGATGCCGTCATCGAAAAAGGTGCTCGTGCGTCGTTTGGTCAAGTCGATGAATTGATCGACGATGACCACGTGACCGGGCGCGATTTCCTCCCGCATCGAGCCGACCGCCGACAAGCTCACGACGTGGGTTGCGCCGAGCTTCTTGAGCGCACAGATGTTCGCCCGGTAGTTGATTTGGTGCGGCGGCAGCTCGTGCTGCCGACCATGGCGCGGCAAAAACAATAGGGTGGTGCCGCCGAGCGACCCCCGCACCACGTCCGCGCTCGGAGCGCCGTACGGCGTATCGACCCGCTCGCGCGTCACGCCACTCAAGCCGGGCATTTCGTAGATGCCGCTGCCGCCCACGATGCCGAGCACGTATGTCACCGGTGCCCGGTATCACGGCTGGAGAGCGGCCGGCAATGCCCGACGCCAAGCTCGCACGCGCCGGGACGATCACCTCGGAGGGGTCGTGCCCCCGAAGCCGCGCACCTGATTCAGCAGCTGCTCCGCGCGTGACGCGCTGCGCTTGCGGCGGCACTCTTCCGCCAGGAAGATGGCAATCAAGCGCTGAATCGCTAGCTCCAGGTCGTCGTTGACCAGCACGTAGTCGAAGAAGCCGTAGTGGGCAATCTCATCCTTGGCCGCGTGAAATCGCCGCTGCACGGCCCCCTCGTCTTCGCTCGCTCGCCCGCGAAGGCGAGCCTCGAGCGTGTGCATGTCCGGGGGCAGAATGAAGACCGTAACGGCATCGGGCTCGGCGCATTTGATTTGGCGGGCACCTTGGTAGTCGACGTCGAAGAGCAACGCCCGGCAGCCGCTGGCACGCTCCACTTCGCCGCGGCTCGTTCCATAGAAATTCCCGTGCACGAGCGCCCATTCGAGGAACGAGTCCTGCTCGATCAACGCTTGAAACTCCGTCCGATCCACGAAGTAGTACTCGCGGCCGTTGCGCTCCATCTCCCGCGGCTTGCGGGTAGTGTGCGAGACGCTGAAGTTGACGCCCGCAACTCGAGCCCGCAGCGCATTGGTGAGGGTGGTCTTGCCGGCTCCCGATGGTGACGAAACGATGAGCAGCAGTGGGGAACTCGTGGGCTCTTCCATGATCGATGTGGAGGTCCGGGGGCTCGTGGAGTGCGACAGTTCGCCGGCAAAGTCTACTCTATGTTTTGAACCTGTTCGCGTAACCGTTCGACCTCGGCTTTGAGCGAGACGACGAGGTGGGATAAGCTCGCATCCTGGCACTTGGCGCCGATGGTGTTCGTCTCGCGGCCCATCTCCTGCAGCAGAAAATCGAGCTTGCGCCCGCTCGGGCCCTGAGCGTCGATGAGCCTCTGGAACTGATCGAAATGGCTGCCCAGGCGCACGAGTTCCTCTGTAATGTCGCAGCGATCGGCCAGCAGGGCTACCTCCATGGCGAGGCGGGCCGGATCCGGCGTTCCCACGCCGCCGAGCAGACGCTCGAGGCGCTGCGTCAGCCGCTTTTCTTGAGCCGCGACGAGCGCGGGCCCGTGATCGGCGAGCACTCGGGAGAGCTCCCTGAGGCTCGTGAGTCGGGCTCGAAGCTCCACCGCCAGGGACGCTCCCTCCGCGTCGCGCATCTGGTCCAGGCTGTCCAGGGCGGCCCCGATGCTCTTGGCGAGCGCATTGCGCAGAGGCTCCGCGCTCGAGGCGTTGGTCCCCACGAACAGGTTCGGAAAGCTCGCCAGCAGGGACAACGAGACTTCACTGCCGGGACATAGCTCGTCCCGAAGCCGCTGGATCGCTGAATACACGGAGCGTGCACGTTCGAGGTCCACCTCGAAGGGCGGGAAAGCCGTGGCATCGACGCGTATGCTCACGTCGTAGCGGCCGCGACCGAGTCGCTCGCGACAGAGCTGCTCGGCGAAGAACGTATGATCGGCGATTTCGTTCGGCAGTCGGATGCGCAGCTCCAGAAAGCGATGATTGAGGGAGCGCACCTCGGCGCTCACGCGCCCATCCCCCAACGTGGCCTCACCGAGGCCAAAACCCGTCATGCTGCGCATGGTGCCTACCCCGAAAATCGATCCCCGTTCACCACTGCCGAAAATGGCACCGTAAAGGTGGCGCTCCGAGCTCAGGTGCGGCGACGCGTTACTTCTTCGCGCATGCGCTGATACTCGACCTCCCACTGAGACGAGCCCTCTTCGACGTGCTTGAGCCTTTTCCGCACGGTCTCTTCAACTTGATCCGCAGCGGCCTGCTCCTTTCGAAGCGGCGTACGCATGGCCAATTTCAACTGGTGATCCTCGGCGAAGATTTCATCGACGCTGCCTGAATGCATGAGCATTTCGACCAGTTGATTGAGGAGGTGATCGACGGCCTCTTCACCAATCCCGACGCCCTGCGTACGGGCGAGCTCGCGCTTGATGCGGCCCGCATCCGTCGCGGACGCGCCACGACCCGCTGCGATTTCGCGGGCTTTGGTCGAAATGTCCTGCTCGTCGCGCAGGTACTGTTCCAGCACGGCCAGGATATCAGCCTGCACGCCTTGCGGGGTGCCTGTTTCAATCAGCTGGGGGTCAACCAAGGACCTGACGATGGCAGAAGCCAGCGCAGGCAGCTTGGCGCGCGTGAGCCACATGGACACATTCCTAATGTCCGGACGCGCTCGGGTAAAGTCTGCCCGTCAATTTGTCGGAAGGCGCCTAGCTTTTTGTCGAGTTCGGATCTTTGGGGGTCCGGGCACCGAGCCGAATTCGACGGTGAACGGCCTCTCGCTGCCGTTGCTTGTACGCTTCGTGATTGGCGCTGCCGGTTTCGTTTGCTTCTTCAGTCTCCGCATCCAACAGCTGAATTTCGCAGAGCATATACACAATGGGGCCCAGGTTGCCCGAGCCCGGCGGCGCCAGCTCCATGATGTGTGAAGGCACCCGAACGGGCACGTCCGCAACGAATTGAATGGTGCGGTACGCGGGAGAGCTAAAGCGATTGTCTCCGGGGGTCAGCGCGTCCTCGACAGGCCCCTGAAACTTGGGGATGTACTTCCTGAGGGTCGGGTGGGACTCGCAGAAGCTCCTGAAGTGGAACATCGTATTCGTACTTTGCTTGGGTACGACGTAGTTGAACGGGAACATCTTCTCGGAGAGGTAGAGGAGGATCGGTAAGAGGTCTTCCCTCTGGCGCGTCACGATACGGAACCGGAGCTTGTCATAGAGGGCGACCGCAGACGATTCGGGCTTCGACAGCAGCTTTGTATATGTAGAATCGAGGTTCTTGCGGCCGCCGACGAACTCGGTGATTGGAAAGCCCTCGCTGAGCATCGTACCCACGACTCGGTAGACTTTTTCTTCTACGAGGTGGAATAGGTCGCGATCGCTCACAGGCAGACGAAACAGGAGCTCACGGCCGTTCGTGTGATTGATGATCTGCATGGCCTTGAGCACGGTGCACGCCGCCTGCTGGCGGTGCCCAGTCCCGGAGGCCATCACCACCAGTTCTTCCGCGCGCGCGTTCTGAACCGGCTTGGGGAAAGCCAGAGAGAAGTTACGGCGAAGGTAGGCGATGGCCTGCTCCTTCAAGGCGGTGATGTATTCGACGTCGCGCTCGTCGTCGGGGTCGAGCTCGTGATTGCGGATGAACTCTGTCGCCTGCAGCTTGTCGGAGATGTTCAGCCGATGCCAATCGATGACGGAATCACCGCGTAGGATCAGGCGGACGGCATCGACATCTTGAAGGCTAAACTCGGAGAGATCGCGTAGCCCTCGCAAACCTTCGGTCTGACGTTCGGCGACGCGTCGCGTCGACGGGGGAGGCGGATCGCTATTCATCCGCTCGAAGCACCGGCGCTATAGGCCAGGGTGCGTGCTCGTCGCGTCGTGCGTCCGATGACCGCGCAGCGAGACCGTCCCAAAGAAGATCCCAAGCGCCAAGCCCAGCACCAAAACAGGCGTCCCATAGGGACCCATCGCCGCCATGCCCAGCGCCGCGGCCGGAGGCAGTACATACCAGTAACTACGAATCATGTGATCTCCGGCGTGTCGCCCTGGCGCTCGTGGTCGAACCCCCCCGCGGGGCGTTTCGGCATCGGCGTGGTATGGGCGCAATGGGGCATGGCCAAGCTTCGGGCCAGGGGCATCGCGAGCACCCGTTGGCTGAACGTGCTGAACGGTAACATAGGGGCACTAAAAGAGGCCAAGACTTAGCCGGGCCGGCAGGTCCCTTCAAGACCGTTCGCCGAACGTACGATAATTCCCTGCAGCTGGGCCTGGTCCCGGGCTCGGGCCGACTCGCGGTCAACCGAACGGACGTGTCTGCTCGGTCTCGAGCTCCTGCCGTTGGGGCTGTTCAATAGTCCTATTTCGAAAAACGGCACGACCACCGAAGATCGCGGCCCTCGGCTAGGTCGGGCGACGACAGACCTTAGGAACGGGCTCGACATGTCCGCATTACGTGGAAGGCCGCGAGTCCGTCGGCCCTTCGCACCGCCCCGCCTTTGGTTCAACCCCGCCAGGATCTGTGCCTTTTGAGGTCCTTCATACGCAGCATCACGTTGGCCTTGCCGCTGGGCGGCCTGACGATCGCGTGCACGCTTGACGTGGGCGAGAACTTTCAGGTTGCCGAGGTCGTCTACGACGAGAGCTATTTTTACTGTCAGGTCGAGCCCATGCTGTTTGCGCAGGGCTGCGGCAGCGGGGATCCGGGCCTCGGTGAGTCGGCACAAGGGTGTCATTTCAACCGACAGAGGCTGCGGCTCACCGACTACGAGCCCCTGGCCGCCGAGCGCTGCGCGGAGGGTCGTGAAGGAGATCTGGGGGTCCCTGCTGCGGCTCGGCAGAACTACCAGTCGGCGCAGCTGCAGATGGAGATCGACCCGGAACGGTCTCCGTTGCTCAACCGCCCGACGAGCACGGTGGCGCACCCACGTGCCATCTTTCAGCCGGATTCCGCGGAGGCAGAAATCCTTCGCGCCTGGGGCTCTAGGTATTCCAGCCGATGAGACGCCTGGCGTGCTTTTACGGCAAGTGGCTCGCCGGCGCGGCGCTGATCGTCCTTTGGGCCCTACGAGCGCCCCTGGCGGGCGCACAAAATGCCGACATCGAGCTGGGCGAAGGCATCGACACCGTGGCCCGAGTTACCTCGTCGGAGAGCGAGTTGCGAGCGGGACCTGGCCTTGCCTACCGGGTCATCCACCGCGCCGAACGCGGTGACACTTTTCCGATTCAGGGGCGTGAGCCCACCGGCTTCTGGCTGAGAGTTTACTTGGTGGATGGGCGCACGGCTTACTTGCTCGGAGATACCGCGGATACAATGCTCCTCGCTGACATCGAGGCAGGCGCGGCGGGTACCCCCGGCATCTTCTCACCTCCACCGCTCGCGACGTCGCGAGGCGGTCTGGCGATGACGGGTGGGGCATTTGACCGCAGCGGCTACGCGGAGCTCAAGCCCGCGCTGGTCCTCAACTCGTCATTGTCCCTAGAACCCTATCTTGGGCTGGTCATGAGCGTTTCCGGCCGCAGCCTGCTGTACGGGCTCGGCGCAACGGTCAACATGGCGCCTGACTGGGCGCTCGCTCCCTACCTGAGCCTGGGAACGGGCGGTTTTACGACCCTTCCGAACGCGGACGCCTTCACTCAGCGAGAGGAAACCCTGCTGCATGCGCGCGCCGGGGGCGGCCTCCTGGTGTCGCTGCGTTGGCGTATCATCCTGCGCCTCGAAGCCACCAACACGGTGCTGTTCGACGCCGACTCGTACCGCAACCTCCAGAGCTACGTCGGCGGGCTCGGCAGCTATTTCTGAGCGTGACGGGAAGGCGAGGACGAATGAAAGCGCGGAGAGCGGGTGGGAGACCCTGGTCGGAGTCGAGAGCGCGCGCGCTCGGCAGCCTGTTGGTGCTGGCTTCCTCGCTGCCGAGCGCGGGGTGCTCGCCAGTGCGGCCGGAGCAGCGCGCCATCCTGGCGGATAAGATCATGCAGTTTGGGGCGAATGCGCGCGCTCAGGCGGCGTTGGATCACGCGCTCGAGAATCGCGAAGGCTCGGTCGGAGGAGGCTCGGTCCGAGGCGGAGGGTGCGGGTGCAACTGAGCGGGCGCGGGCTGCTGCTCGCCGCCTGCGCCTGGCTCGCTGCGGCCGAGAGCCGCGGCCAGGTCGCGGAAGTGGACGTGCGGACTCAGGTATTTCACGAGCCTTCCGCCACGAGCAAGATGACAGTGTACACGCCCGAAATTGGCATCTCGGCGGCGCCCACCGAGGGTCTCCGCGTGTTTGCATCCTACCAAGCCGACGCCGTGACGGGCGCCAGCGAGGTCGTCAAGGCGGGGCCATTGTTGGCGGGCGTGCCGGACATTGTCAGCCGAGCCTCGGTGCGGGACTTTCGGCACATCGCGTCCGGCGGGTTCGCGCTCGCGCGCAAGCACGCCACGCTGAACGCGTCATATACGTACGGCACGGAGAATGACTATCGATCGAGCGCCTTCGCGGTGGCAGCGGGGACAGACTTCTCACAGCGTAACACCAACGTCGAGATCGGTTACTCGCGTGGCTTTGACGAGGTGTGCAGCCTAGCTCAGAAAAACCTTCCCGCGACGCTACGTCAGGGTCTCGACACCTCGGAAGGTTGCTTCACGGCGTCGGACCGAGTGGAATCCCTCGGCATCAGTCTCGACAACTTTCGCGTCGCCTGGACTCAGACCTGGACTCCCGTATTTACGACCCAGTTGATCTTCTCAGGCGGTCTGCAACACGGGTTCTTGGGCAATCCCTATCGGCAGGTCGTGATCGGCCCCACGGGTCAAGCCGCGCAGGAGAACCACCCGAGCGATCGTAGCCGAGCCGCCCTGGCGCTCGGCGTGAAATATTACTCGAAGGCGTTGAAGACCGCGCTCGGCGTGTCCGGTCGCGCCTATCGCGACTCGTGGGAGCTCCAGAGCTTTACCTCCGAGGTCAGCGTCGAGCGCTATCTGGCGCCGTGGCTCGACATTTTCGTCCACGGGCGAGCCTACGTGCAGACCGGATCCAGCTTCTGGAGCGACGACTATACCGGCGGGGAGCCGAGCTTAGGCCCACGCGGTCAGTTCTGGTCGGGGGATCGCGAGCTCTCTCCATTGAAGACTCTGCTCGCTGGTGCGCGCGTCACCGGCACGTGGCGAGCCGCTGCCAGCGAACGCTGGGCAGGAACCTTCAGGCAAGTCACGGCCAGCGCCAGCTTGGACCTGCTCAAGACGTTCCTGGATGACTTCACGTGGGCTGGCGTCGAGCCGGACGACAGTGTGGTGATGCTGCCCTCCCTGGGAGCGAGCGGTAGCTTTTGACCCGACGTGGCCAGCGCTCACCGGCGCAGGTCCGGGCCCTCCCGCTCACCTCGACGCCTTTCATGCGCACAAAGTTTTGTGCGTGCGGGAGCTGGCTCGGTGGGCTATACGCCCTCACGTTTACGGGCGGTCTTCGGCTGCGTGGACCCCCGCAAGGAGCCAAACGAACATGCAATCTACCGAGCACTCATTGACCGACCACTCCGTGGCCCGTTCTTCCGCTGCGCGGCTTCCATTCAAAGTCGCTGACCTGTCGCTGCACGAGTTTGGGCGCAAAGAGATTCGGCTGGCCGAGCAGGAGATGCCCGGTCTGATGGCGTTGCGAGCGGAGCACGCTGCGAAGAAGCCGCTCAAAGGCGCCAAGATCGCGGGTTCATTGCACATGACGGTGCAAACTGCCGTGCTGATCGAGACGCTGGCTGCGCTGGGCGCGGACGTGCGCTGGGCCTCGTGCAACATCTTCAGCACTCAGGACTCGGCGGCGGCGGCCGTCGCGGTGGGTCCGACGGGTACTCCCCAAAGGCCGAAGGGCGTGCCGGTCTATGCATGGAAGGGCGAAACGCTCGAGGAGTATTGGTGGTGCACCGACGAGATGCTCACCTGGCCTGACGGGAGCGGCCCGGACCTGATCGTGGACGACGGCGGAGACGCGACCATGCTCATCGTGCGGGGCGCGCAGTTCAATCGAACCGGCGCAGTGCCTGCGGCCGCGGCAGACGAATCCGCGGAGGGCATCGTATTTCTGGATTTGCTACGGCGCCTACAGAAGGAGTCGCCCGGGAAATGGGAGCGCTTCGAGAAGCGCGTGCGCGGCGTCAGTGAGGAAACGACGACCGGCGTGCACCGCTTGTACGAGCTCTACAAGCGCGGCGAGTTGCCGTTCCCCGCGATCAACGTCAACAACTCGGTGACGAAGAGCAAGTTTGACAACCTCTACGGGTGTCGCCATTCGCTCATCGACGGCATCAACCGCGCGAGCGACGTGATGATGGGTGGCAAGGTCGCCGTCGTTTGCGGATACGGCGACGTCGGCAAGGGCTGCGCGCAGTCGCTCAAGGGCCAGGGCTGCCGGGTCATCGTGACCGAGATCGACCCGATCTGCGCGTTGCAAGCAGCGATGGAAGGCTACGAGGTCAAGACGCTCGAGGACGTGGTGTCGAGCGCCGATATCTTCATCACGACGACGGGCAACAAGGACGTGATCCAGGCGTCCCACATGGCCAAGATGAAGGACAAGGCCATCGTCGGCAACATCGGCCACTTCGACAACGAGATCGACATGGCGGGCCTAGCGAAGCTGCCGGGGATTCAGAAGATCAACATCAAGCCCCAGTACGACGAGTGGGCGTTCCCCGATGGCCATAGCGTGCTCGTGCTCGCCGAGGGCAGGCTCTTGAACCTCGGTTGTGCAACGGGGCATCCGAGCTTCGTGATGAGCGCTTCTTTCACTAACCAGACGTTAGCGCAGCTCGAGCTCTGGCAGAACCAGGCCAAGTACGAGAAGCAGGTCTATGTCTTGCCGAAGAAGCTCGATGAGATGGTGGCTCGGCTGCATCTCGATAAGCTCGGGGTCAAGCTGACCAAGCTCACTCCCGCCCAAGCCGAGTATATTGGCGTGCCCATCGAGGGCCCGTTCAAGCCGGAGCTCTACCGGTACTAGCGTCGGCTCGAGCAACGAGAGTGGTCTCGAGAGCACGACGCGGGCTTGCCCCGTCGTGCTGCTCGTCGAGAACTGCGGCCAAAAAGCCGGTGATCGGTGCGTACGAGTCGCATGGACGGCGTGCCTCATTGGGGTTAGATCGGCTATTTCCTGATGAGTCCGGCAGCGGACGGCGAGAGGATGTTTCGATCTTGAACAGTCGAACGTTGACCAGTTTAGCGCCCGGGCTCCGGGTCATCGTGAGCGGAGACCGCGTCATCACCGTCTCCTCTGAGCTCGCTGAGCGTTTCCGGCCGGGGGATTCGCTCGTCTATGCGGAAGCAACTGACGAGCTGCTCTTGATTCCGAGCGCCGAGAAGCTCGCCGCGACCACGGCCGTGGATGGCGCGTTACACGCGTTCGAGCAGATGCGCGGCGTCAGCGAACGCCAGGTCAATCGATTTTACGAAGGCTTTGCCGCGCGCTTGGCGACAGAAGAGATTTGGGCGAAGGTCGCCGAGGCGAACGCGGTCGACGTCGATGATGCGCGGCGGCGCGAACGTTCGACGACGCGGCTCTTGGCTTCCGAGCGCTTGCGCCAAGACATGATCGACGGCTTGCGGGGGTGGGCAGCGCTCGGTGCCACTCGCGGGCGGGTCATCGAGACCATCGAGCACTCGGGCTGGGCGGTCGATCTCGTGGCCGCCGAGCTCGGTGTGGTGGCGTTCGTCTTCGAGGGGCGCCCCAACGTGCTGGCTGACGCGACGGGGGTCTTGAAGGGCGGCAATACGGTTGTCTTTCGGATCGGCCGGGACGCCTTGCGCACGGCCAACGCGATCATGCAGGCCGCCCTGGTGCCGGCGCTCATGGACGCTGGGCTGCCCGCGCATGCGGTGAGCTTGGTCGACAGCATTGAACACGCCGCGGGCTGGGCGCTGTTCAGCGATCGTCGGGTGTCTCTGGCCGTGGCCCGCGGCTCTGGGCGTGCCGTCGCCGTTCTGGGGAGCTTGGCGCGGCATTCCGGCGTGCCGCTGAGCCTGCACGGCACCGGCGGCGCATGGCTCGTGGCCTCGCCCGAGGCGGCGGTGCCAGACCTCGAAAGAGCGGTCACGTTGTCCCTCGACCGCAAGGTGTGCAACTCGCTCAACGTCTGCTGCATCCCCCGCGCTCAGGCGCAGTGGCTCGTGCCGGCTTTTCTGCGCGGCCTCGCCAAAGCCGGCGAGCGGCGCCGTCAAGAGTTCAAGCTGCACGTCGTCGCGGGTGACGAGACGGAGTGGACGCGCGATTTGTTTGCGCGTCGCGTCCCGGTCGTGCGCGCCGAAGGCGTGGTCCAAGAGGCGCAGGCTGACATCATCGCCGAGGCCGATCTCGGGCGCGAGTGGGAGTGGGAAGAAACTCCGGAGGTGACGCTCAAGTTGGTCGACGGCATCGACCACGCCGTGCGGCTCTTCAACACGTACAGCCCGCAATTCATTGCGTCCTTACTCAGCCCAGACGCTGCAGAGCAACGTCGCTTTTTCGAGAGTGTCAACGCACCGTTCGTGGGTGATGGGCACACTCGCTGGGTGGATGGTCAGCTGGCGCTTCGACGTCCCGAGCTCGGCTTGTCGAATTGGGAGAACGGGCGCCTCTTGGCGCGCGGCGGCGTGCTCAGCGGGGACGGCATCTACACGATCCGAACGCGCGCGCGGCGCCTCTGAAGGGCGCCGTGGACGGGGCTCAACGGGCGCTCGAGCTGCAGCTGAAGTTGCCGACCAGGAGGTAAGCGCGCGCGCAGCTGACGTCCTTGGTTACGGCGGGTGAGAGGCTCGTCTGAAAGGTGAACGACTGACCGATAGGCGTACGCTCGGCACGGAGTAGCCTGACGCACGCGGAGGAGCCGCAGGCTAGGCCCTCCGCGCGCTTGATGAGCTCGCTGTTGTCGCCGTAGACGTTGTAGACGGCGAGGACGGTGGCCAAGAGAAACAGGAGCGAGATAGCCTTGCCGATCACTTCGTCCCCGCTACGTCCAGCTCCCAAAATGGAGGCGGGATTTCACGCGTCCAGTGCAGGCCGCCCCCGAGCGGCAGCAGGTGCTTGCCGAACAGGCCGCGATAATAAGACCCGTTGCGCACGAACACGTCGGTATCCGTGAGTTCCATGTCCACCCGCTCTCTCAGGTCACCGCGGGTCAAGACCTCGAAGTAGACGAGGCCTCCTGCCATAGCCGCGATATTTGCAACCGCAGGAGCGACGTCGGGGTCGGACAGATACTGCAGAACGCCCTGGCAGATGATGAGGTCATATTTCCGACGGTCGCGCCAGCGCGCGATGTCACGGTGCTGATAGCCGTGCTTCTTGCACATCAACTGGCTCACTTCGGTGCCCGTGTATTCGACCTCTTTTGCGTTCTTGGCGATCCAGTTCTTCCAGAGGCCGATTCCGGCGCCGACGTCCAACACGCTCGAGAGGGCGATGTCGTTCCAGCGAGCGAACGAGAAGACGTACTGGGCCAGGTTAGCGTGCTCCTTCGCCCCGTAAATGCGCGTCTTCGGGTTCTCGTAGAAGCGGTGATAGTAGGCTTCGTCGAAGCGCCGATACTGGTCCATGCTTCCAGTCTAGCTTGACCATGCTGCCGATAATAACGACTGATTGTAGGCAAAACGCGGATGGCTCCCCGCGGCAACAGTCTCGGTAGGTTTCCGGGTCGCTAGCGTCTCTCCGCGTCCGTGTGCTCCGCAGTGATGCGGGAGCCTCTACGCGCCGCGCCACCGGCCGAAAGGTCGTCTGTCCCTCGAGAAACGGCGAACCGGCTAAGGGGCCAGGCGGTGTCGAGACCAGCGTCCCGTAGCGTCGAGCTCGTACACCAGCCGATCGTGCAGGCGATTGGGTCGCCCCTGCCAGAACTCGATGCGCCCGGGTCGAGCCCGATAGCCGCCCCAATCTTCGGGCATCTCGATCGGTCGGTCCTGCCAACGTTCAGCCGCTGCCGCGAAACGCGCCTCGAGCGCGCCCGCAGCGACCTGCTCGAGCCGCGATGCGGCATGTGCTGCGAGCTGACTCAAACGTGGGCGGCTCGCGAAGTACTCTTCGCTCTCGTGGAGAGGCAAGCGTTCGATGCTCGCGTCGATACGCACCTGCCGGTCGAGCTCGCGCCAATGGAAGAGCAACGACGCCCGGGGGTTCGCTGCAAGCTCAGCGCCCTTCTGCGTGCTGTAGCGGGTGAAGAAGACGAAGCCGCGGTCATCTTGACCCTTCAGCAAAACGACGCGCGCGCTCGGCCGCCCATCGGGGGTCGCGGTGGATACCACCATCGCGGTCGCATCCAACAACCCGTCGGAGCGCGCCCGTTCGATCCAGCTCGAGAACAGCTCGAGCGGCTCCGGCGGCGACTCCGCTTCCAACAGGCGTGGCCCTGAATAATCGCGGCGCTCGCTCGTGAGATCCGTCGATGCGAATGGGCGGAGGGTCGGGGGACGGGTCATGGGTCCAATCTCGGGGGATCGCGGAGCAGAGGTTTCGCCTGGATGACCTTTGCCACCCAGGCGGCGTGTTCCCGGATATAGATGGGGACCACACCGAAGGGCAGCGTGGAAAGGTCGGGCTTGGCGTCTTGTATCACGCCCACGAGCACTTGGTCGTTGCCGGTGCTCACGAGCATCTCGCACTCTGGAGCAGCGGCTTCCAGCGCCGCCTGATCAGCGGTGAGGCCGCTGCCCGAATCGCCCGGGCCCACGGGTGCTCCTCGAGCTGACAACAGCAGCCCGGAATGCTCGGGCCCGAGTAGCTCAGCCGCCGCGACGAGCCCCATGATCGCCGCTTCGGCCGTTTGGGCGCGGTCGCCCGCGCCGAGTTGCCCGAAGCGCCCCAGAAGCTGCCGCGTGTCCGTCACAAGCGAACAATCTGCCTTTGGAGCCCAAAGCGAGACGGGCTCGATGTCTTCGATAGGCGGCGACATGGGTATCAGCGCCAAGTCGTGGGCCGCCACGAACTCAGCGCTTTCCCACACGGCGTCGCGCCGCGTCGCGCCGCTCCGATGAGCACCCGGATAAAACTCGACGCTTTGGGCCGAGACGTTGCGTTCGAAGCCCTCGAGCGCACCACGCCCGTCGGGCGCGACGCCAGAGAAGCAGTGCGCCGCGGTGAGCGCCCAGCTCGCATCGACCAGCGTCGCATGGCACAGCTTCTCGAATTGTCCGCCGAGGCTCAGCTCGAGTCGGGACGTCGTCGCGGGATACCCCGCGGTGGGAGCGTGGACGCTCGGCTCGGGCTCATCGCTGTGCTGACCGCAGGCGAGCAGGCCGCCCCCAACGGCCGCCACGACCAACAGCATCGACCGAGGCTGCTGCGTCCGACGATGCGCGGGCAGGCGATTCGTTTGGCGGTTCCAGAAGAACACTGCAAATAGTGACACACCTCGACCCGGGCTCGGTGGCCGATCGAGGTTCGGCGTGACAGCTTGGGGTCGGCGTGTCACACCGCGGCAGTCATGCGAACACTGGCGAGCCGCCGTCATGAACAGGCACAAGCCGAGGCTGATGATCGCGATCTGGAATCGCGTACCGATCGGCGGCGCGAACAGAACACGCGTGAAAGCGCGCTCAAGGCGCTGGCCGTTCGCCTCGTCGGGCTGAAGTTGGCGTCGCTCCAGCGGCTCGCGCTCGACGAGCGTCTGCTCGCGGCCATCCGTGAGGCGCAGGCGATGCCGAGCGCGCCGGCCCGCAATCGCCAGGTGAACGTCGTTCGGCAGCACCTGCGCGAGCTCGGGCCCGCCGCCAAGGAGCTAGAGGAGCGGCTGCAGGCGCCGGGTCGAGAGCTCGCGCCCTCGGTCCTGCCGGCTGCCGCCGAGGCGACGCCGCCGGTGCTGAGCGCGGATACGAGGGCGCTCTCCTGGAGAGAGCGTTTGATCGCGGAAGGTGACTCGGCGCTCGAGGAGCTCCTCGCAATCTACCCCGCTGCCGACCGCCAACTGTTACGGCAGCGCATGCGGGAAGCAGCCAAAGCTCAGCGCGCGGAGAGCGCCGGAGCGAGCCAACGGGCGAACGCACGCTTACAGCTGGAGTTGGAGCGTATCCTGGGGTTGAAGTAGTCCTTCGGCGTCATCCGGGTAGGCGCAGGTGCACGGACGTCCCCTCACCGGGCACGCTGTGGATCGAGATTTCCCCTCCCAGCTCGTCGACGGTCAGCTTGCTCATGGGCAGCCCGAGGCGTAAGCCCACCCGCCCATTCTTCTGCGTGAAGCCAAAGTCGAAGACGTCATGCAGGCGCTCTTCGGGGATACCGACGCCGTTGTCTGAGAGGTCGACCTTGATCTCGCCCGCGTCGCGGCGAGCGTCGATGCGGATTTCGCCCTTACCTTGCAGCGCAGTCAGCGAGTTTTGAAGGAGATTCCAGAACAGCTGGTTCAGCTTGGCCGGGTCGCCCTTGATGCGCAGGTCCGAGTCCACGTAGTTCTGACGGATTGTGATGCCAGGCGTCAGGCTCGGGCCGAGAACGGCTAGAGCGCTATCGATACTGTCCCGAACGTCGAGACGTTGGTACGAGCTCTGGTCGAGGCTGACAAAACGCTTCAGGCTACTGACGAGTTGGTTCAGCCGGTCGGCGCTGTTGATCATCACGTCCAACAAGGCGTCTACCGCGGTCGATGAGCTCTCGAGGCGCACGGCTTCGGCGTCACCCTGCAGGCTCAGGCTGTGCACGTACCGGCGATAGCCGTTGATGACCCGCCCCAGGGTGTCGACCGACGAGCGTAGCGTGCCGAGCGGCGTGTTGATCTCGTGGGCCATCCCGGCCACCAAGCGACCGAGCATCGCTTGCTTTTCGGATTCGATCAGCTGGCCTTGTGCCTTCTGAAGGTCTGAGAGCGCGTTCGATAACGCCTGGGTTCGCTCGAGTACTTGCTGCTCGAGGTTGTCTTTGAGCGAGCGAATTTCGTCGAAGGCGACCGTGTTTTCCACCGCTACCGACAGCTGATTCGCGAGCGTAAAGATCAGGTGCTCATCGGCGCTATCTAGCGGTTTGCCGTCGAGCTTGGGACCGAGCAGCAAGCAACCGACGATTCGGCTGCGATTCGAACCGGTGCCCACGGCGAGCGGCACCACCGCCTCCAGCCCGAACCGGGTCCAGAACGTGCCCTCGTCGCACTGGGCGGACAAATCGGTGCCGGAAGCGCTCACCCGCTCCTGCTGTGCCACCTGCGCCGAGGCCGCCACGCTGTCGTACGCGGTCACGATGTGTTGCGCCCTGAGCGCGCGGCGGACGGGCGCGAGCAGGGAAGGGACGAGCTGCGTCGGTAGCGGGCTCACTTCGTCTTCGACGCCGAGGGAGGTGGCTGTCCCGAGCGAGATACACTCCAAAGTTTTGCCGCCATGGCTGATGGCGAGCGCGGCCCGCGAGAGTTGCAGCTTGCCGAGCAGCGCAGCGCCCATGGCCTCCGTAACGGCGGTCCAACTCTTGGCGCTCGCCAGCTTTTCACTGGCCTGAGCGATGGCGTCGCTGAAGAGGTAGCGCGAGCGGAACACCGAGCGATTGATCGCTCCTTGCACCCGGAGTTGCAGCAAGCTGAGCAAGACGACGACAGCGGCGACCCCCCCGATCGCCACGGCGGTCGATCGCATAGATTGCTCGGCGGCCGCGAGCACGAGCAGCACCAGAGCCAGGTACGCCACCAGCGCGCTCACCGACAAAAGCCCGTAGACGAGCCCCTGCTTGAGGACGATCCTGAAATTGAAGACGCCGTGCCGGACCATGGCGTAGGCCATGCCGATTGGGAAAGTCGTGAGCAGGCTGATGATGACGACCCACTCACCGGGCAGGTCAGGGGTGATCACGCTCAGGCTCGGCAAGAAGAACGCAACCAGGCTCGTCGTGGCGAGCAGCCGGCCGCGTCTCCTCAGGGCGAGTGGGCTGTGTGAACGCGCGACGAAAACCCCGAGGCCCATGCAGATTAAGACGCTAGAGAAGAGCAGGGCCCCAATCGCCAAGCGGGACGCCTCGAAGACCTGTGGGTTCTTGCCCGTATAAAACGCCTGCAGTGCTCCGAGCAGAAGCGCGGCGAGGTACCCCCAGCGCGTCAGGTGACGGAGCGCGCGGTTCTGGTGGTACCCAGTAAATCTCACGCCGAAGTTGATCAGCGTTGGCCCGTACAGCGGGAAAACGAACGACTCGAGTAGCCCTAGCAGGCGCGCCGTCGAGTCCAGGCCGAGGTTGAGCCGCATCGTGCTGCCCGCGACGAGCGTAAACATCAGCATCGAGGTAGCGGCCCTGTCGCCCGGTCGCTTCCACCAGACCCAGAGCCCAAGCGCGAGATACAGGAGCCCGACGAGCGTGTAGAGGACCTGGTCCGGCGACCGCCGAATGAGGTAAATGAAGCGAGGCGTGGCCGTGTGCAGCGAGACGCTCCGAAGCTCACCGCCAGAGGTCAATAGCTCGAACTGATTGCCCGCGCCGACCTCGAGATCGAGCAGCGCGGTGATCCGCTCTAAAGCGAGCCGCTCGCTTGGGATGGCTTGACCATTGACCTTACGCACGAACAGCCGTCCGTAGCCCTCGGTCGCCCCCAACGCCTCCGCGGTGATCGGATGGCACTCGACCTGGCCAGAGAGATGCTGATAAAAAACCAAGCCCGGCGAGAGCTGATATAGGCCTCGCACGTTTGACACGACGAGCGCCGCGTAAAGCGCGATGAACGCGGCGATCAGGGCCACCACGGCGCCGGATCGGCGAGCGGGATCGGGGGCAGGCGCAGCGGGAATGGTCACGGGGGGGCGTCTGGCTTAACCCCGGAGCGGTACGGTGACCAGCTCTGACCACCCGCAACGGGCGGTTAGTAAGGTTGCTCGATGAACGGCAGGTCCTCCGTAGAGTCTGGTTGGGGCTCCTCTTTCGTCTCTGTCATGGAGTCCGCTGGGGGCTCGGCTTCGAGGACTGTGGGCGGCGTGCTTTCAGGCGGAGGCGCCTTCGGCGCCGAGCGCTTGGGCTTGGGCGGTTTGATTGCACGACGCAACGGTTTGTGCTCGCTCGCTGTCCCGGCGAGCGTCTCCGTCGTGCGCGCCGCCTCTTTGGGTGGCTGTGCTTCGATTGCTTGCCCCGCCACGACAGCGCCGGCATTCGGTGTGGCTGCAGGAGTTGGCAGCGAAGCTCCGACTGCATCCTGAACCGTCTGGACGACAGGCTGTGGCAGCGGGGGCGGAGCTGCGTTCGCGGGACTTGGCCGGAGCTCCGCCGGCGTCGGCGCTGTTGGGGGATGCGACACGGTTCGCAATGCGGTCACCGCACCGAAGGCCACGGCCGCCCCAACGCCAAAGAAGATCAACGCCGCGAAGCTCAGTGCTCCCCACGGGAACGGGCGCGGGGCGGGCTGACTCGAGACGTAAAACGGCAGCGAAGCGTCGACCAAGTCCCTCGGCAAATTGAAGTGAAGGGTTGAGATGGGCGGTTCGGAGTGCGCCTGCATCATGGCCTGTGCCGCGGCCTGGTGTCCCAGCAGCTGCTGCGCGACGGCCTGCTGGGGCGCGCGAACGTGAGAGCTCGGATTCGGAGCGGTCGAGGGCCGTGAACCGCCGGGGTGCGACGTGCTCACCTGCGAGCTTGGGCCCAGGGCTGCCGGGGCGTGTGAGATTCGGATCTCGTCCGCGCCGCGGAGATCCAGCTGCGACGATCGCGGTGGCACGTCCGAGATAGCCCAGGCGGGATTATCGTAGGGCGAACGGCTCGCTGCCTCGGGTTGGCGGCTGCTCGGTTCGGGCCGCATCGAATAGCGTGCCGAGGCCTCGGGCGGTGCACTGTCGAGCAGGCTGTCATGAGCCGGCGGCAGGGTCCCACGGATCAGGCTTTGTGACGATACCAGGTACGGAGGGGCGTCTCGAATTTCAGTCGTCAGCTCCAACCTGAGAGCCCGTTGCACGAGGCGGGACAGGGTCGAGCGCGCTTGATCCGGCGGCGGCAAATGCTCGCGAAGTGCCAGCCAGAACGCTGTAGCGTCCAGGTAGCGCTCCTCCGGATCGGGCAGCAAGGCTTTCATCGCCACTTCGCTGAGCGGCAGGGCCCATTCCTCCTCGATCCGGGGCGGGGGCAGCGACCTGCGTGCGATCAAGCGGCTGATCGCCGCTGCGCGTCGGTGCGGAAACAGGCGTCCATTGTCCAACGCCTCCCAGAGCAAAGCGCCCAGGCTGAAGACGTCGCTCTGCTGGTTGGAGGGGCCGGATTGGGTGAGGAGCTCGGGCGCGAGATAACCCAGGTCCGGCTGCGGTGGAAGCAGCTTGGAGAAGGGCTCTTTGGCAGTGAACAGGCTCGCGCTGCCGTCCACCCCCACTAGCACGTGGCGAGGGGTGACCCGCCCATGGCGGCGATGCTGGCGCGGGATGCCCGAGTTGTCGTGAATCTGAATCAACGCGCCGGCAATGTCGGCGACGACCCGGACTCTCGCCTCGAGGCTGAGTCGAGAAGGGGTCCCGGGATGAAACAGATCCAGCCAAGTGGTCCCTACCGTCGACGGCCGCGTAGCGACCTTCAGACGCGTGCCAGAAGCGCCCGTCGGTTGTTCCAACGCCATCGGCTCGACACCGGGTGGCGACCCTCGCGCCGTTTCGGGCAAGACCATCCTGGATCATTAGACGGCTGGTTCTGGCCAGAGTTGAGCGAAGCGTTTCCACCCCTGAGGTGCGGGCTCCGATCTGTCGCATGGTTGTGCCGTTTGGGCACAATCGAGCGCGCGCGGCCCGGTTGCCCAGCGTTCAACCAGTAATGCGCCGCTCGTGGCGCCTAGAACAGGACGCCGAGATACATCCGCAACATTTGCGCGGCTGACGTGTCGACCGCGAGCTGGTCCTCGGTGAAAGCTTGGTACCCGAGCCCATCGAGAGGAAACAAAACGGAGTATTGCAGCTGCGCGAAGAAGCCGCCGGGCTTGTTCGGGTCATCGTTGATGGCCCCATCTTTGGACTGGAAGTAGAGGGATCCACCGAGCTCGAGGCCCAGGTCGTCGGCGTGCCCTGGCGTCTGCACGAACTCGCTCGCCCGGGTCCAGACGACGTTGATTCCCCCTCCCAAGCGCTGCCCGTTAGGCTCACGCGTGAAGTCGTAGTCCAGGCTCGGGTTGAAGTAGTATGTGCCCTGAATGCGCTGCAAGATGTAGCGGTTCAGGATGGCATCGACGCGATACGAGGGGTGGAACCGGAACGTAGAGATCGTATCGTCGTTGATCTGCTGTTCGTTCGGGCCCGGGATCAGGTTGCCCGCACTGGTCGAGTCAAAGGCGTCGGGGTCGCCCGAGGCCCAGCCGGTCTTGAAGTTGAGGCGCAGCCGATCCTCGACGAGCTTTTGCTGCAACTCGAAGGCGAAGCCGTATTGTCGGAGCTTCCTCTCCGTCTGCTCCGTGGCCGCAAAGTCGTTGACGTTGTTGGGTGCGGTCGTCGTGCTCTCGACCGAGCCGAGCACCGCTGCGATCTCGGCCTCGACCCGCAGCTTCTTGTACAAAAGCTGGAGCCAGACGTCGGGCACCCACATGCTGGCCCCGCGCCGAGAGTAGCCACCGTTCGCCAGGGTCAACGCACTGGCGCCGGGCACGTTGGCTCCGGCCGTACCCGCCTGATCATTGGCGAGCAGTTGGTCCCGATAGGTCAGATATAGGCCCGTATTGAGGACCAGGTTACCTCGTGACAGCTCGAGCTTGGTCAACTCCGGGCTCTTGCTGCGCATGACGATCAGACCGTACTGGCTGACGTCGTCGAGTTGACCTCGATCGTAGACTTCGCTGCCGGTGTACGGCGCTCGATACAGGGCCCCCTCGTTCGGGAAATCCCACATGCCGGCGATGACGAGGTCGAGCAGCTTGACGCCGCTCGCGACCATCAGGCGGTCAACGGTCGACTGGGCGTCGTCGTCGTAGCCGTCGCCCGAGTTGTACAGCATGCCCAAACCCCAGTGGTTTGGCATCCTCCCAAACCTTACCTCTCCGAGGGGGGTCGTGTACTCGGCCCACGCGCGCTTGACTCGCACGCTGTCCTCGAGCCCGTTCACGCCCGCGCTCGGCGGAGCTTGCGTGTTGTCCAAATACCCGTTCGGCACGTACCCGTTGCGCGGTAGGACGGCGTAGCCGCCGGTTTCCGCTGGGCGAAGCTCATAGCCTTCAGGCGTCGATCCGAGCACCGCATTGTCGAGCAGGTCGACCTGGCTGTTGATCCGCAGATTGTCCGAGACATGCAGCTGAGGATTGAGACGGAAGCGTAGGTTCGCGCCGGCCTGGGTCTTGCTCTGACAGCCGCGCAGAGTTCCTATCACGACCGAGGAGTCGCTCTCATCGGAGGTGCACAGGGTCGGGCCAACCGGGTTAGCCAGCATGTTGCCGGCGATGCTCGTGTATTGATTGTCAGACGGCTGGGGGTACAGCGCCTGGTCGGGTGGATCGCGCCTGCCCAACGCGAAATTGTGGAAGAGGTGCGCTCGGGTCCGGAAGTAGCCGTGAAACTCGAAGATGGGCCGCGCGTGAGACCACCAGTCTTCCGCGAAGATGTCCTCGAGCGTCACTGAAGAGCCTTCGCGACGGGCGTCCGGCCTTTCCTCGCCTTGCTGACGAAGGCTATCCGTGTCGAGCGCCGGGCTCGGAAAGAGCGAGTTATCGAGCGGCGCCGGTGCCGGTACTGGAGCCGACGGCGGAGCTTCGGGGGCGCTCTCTTCTACCGCCGGAGCAGCAGCTTCGCTCTCGGGTGGCGCAGGTGGCGGTGCAGCGTCGGGCTGCTCCGGCTGGTCTGGAGCCGGAGGCTCCGGCTGCTGCGCGTGGGCCAGGCCGCACAGCCCGAACAAGCCCGTAAGGCCCGCGCTCACGACGGCAATAACAGTGGTTTTTCGCATCCTTTACCAATCGTTCTCGCCTTCGCCGACGCGGCCGGCGGGGTGGTTTCGCATGCTGTTGGGAAACCTGTCAACGGCGGGAGTCAAAATCGTTTTTCTCAACTTGCGTCGCGCCGCAGCTTGAGCGCTTTAGCGAAGTCGCGGTCGAGCACGGTGCGCCTGCCGTCCAGACCCGCCTGCCGAGTTGCTTCCCTGCACAGCTCGCGCAGGTGGTCAGAGAGCACCGAGACCGCCCCATCGGACGTGTTCATCCCCGACCAGTCACGCACGTACTTCTTCAGCTTCGAGACCACGACCAGAACCTCGAGCGACGCCTCCCCGCCCGGGTTCTCGGCAGCGGCTGGTGCCGGCGCGCCCGCGGGCGCTTTCGGAGAGACCGCCTCGCGAGCCCGGCCTTCGCCTTCGGCGAGCACCGCTTGCCATTCGGCTCTCGAAGGAGCCTTTTCCCGCTCCGCCCAACCGTCGCGGTGCCGTGCCGTCGGCAGATGCGCTTCAAAGCACGCCAGCGAGCAAAAGATTAGCCCCGTGCGCTTGCGGTTACAGGTAGAGACGCTGCACACGAAGTACTCAGCGCCAAAGGCGATGCCTGTCTTGCAGATGTTGCAGTTTCGCCAAATATCGTCGCCCGCGGGAGCAGCCATGTTCTTGGGAACCTTCCGGATGCTCCCGCTAGCCCAGCCGAGGCGAGAAGTCCAACCCCCTTGACACTCAGGGTTCCATGATAATCCTGCGGGTCCAGAAACCCTCCTTTGATGACCAGCGAACCCATGAGTGATCCAACCGTCCGTCCGTTTAAGGCAGAGGTCAGCCAGCTCTTGAAGCTATTGGTGAACTCTCTCTACAGCAACCCTGAGGTCTTCGTTCGAGAGCTCATCTCGAACGCCTCCGATGCGCTGGATAAATTGCGTTTTGAAAGCCTGAGCAAACCGGAGTTGATGCCCAGCGGCACGGCCCTCGGCGTGCGCATCGCGCCGGACGCAGAGAAACAGACGTTGACCATCTCGGATAACGGGATTGGTATGAGCAAAGAGGAGCTGGAGGAGAACCTGGGCACGCTCGCGCGTTCCGGCACGCGTCAGTTCGTGGAGGCGCTGGAGACGGCTCAGAAGGAGGGGGAACGGCCCCAGTTGATCGGCCAGTTCGGTGTCGGATTTTACAGTGCGTTTCTGGTTGCAGACAAAGTCGAGGTGATAAGTCGCGCCGCCGGGAGCACGGAGGCCTTCCGCTGGACCTCGGATGCGAAAGAGAGCTTCAGCATCGACGCCGCCGAGCGCCCCGAGCAGGGCACCTCGGTCATCTTGCACCTCAAGCCGGAGAGCAAGGAATACCTCGAGCCGTTCCGCCTGCGGCAGCTGATCGAGCGCTACTCTGACTACATTCCTCACTCGATCGAGCTCGCTAAGAAGCCGGGCAAGGGCAGTGAGGGGGAAGAGGCCGGCTTCGAACGAGTCAACCAGGCCAGCGCGATTTGGCGACGCCCAGCCAAGGAGCTGACGCCCGAGCAATACGTGGGCTTCTACAAGCATCTCACCCACGATTGGGAGGATCCGATCGCTTATCGGCACTTCCAAGTCGAGGGGACGCAGATGTTCTACGCCATGCTCTTCCTGCCAAAGCGGCCCCCGTTCGACCTGTTCGACGCGGAGAGCAAGCACGGCATGCGCTTGCACGTGAAGCGCGTGTTCGTGATGGACAACTGCAGCGACCTCGTCCCGAGATATTTGCGTTTCGTGCGCGGCGTGGTCGATTCTGAGGACTTGCCACTGAACGTTTCCCGCGAAATGCTTCAGGACTCGAGCGCCGTTCGCGTCATCAAGAAGCAGATCACCAATCGTACGCTGGGGCTGCTCGAAGAGCTCAGGAAGGATGACGTCGAGGCCTTCAACGGCTTCTGGGCAGCGTATGGCACGGTCTTGAAGGAAGGCCTGCATTTCGCTGAATCGGAGCGCGATCGCATCGCGAAGCTCGTGCAGTACGAGTCCTCGGCGGCGGAAGGTTGGACGACGTTCGAGGCCTACGTCTCGCGGATGAAGAGCGATCAGAAGGCGATCTACTACGCCGCCGGCACCTCGCGATCTCTCATCGAGCACAGCCCGCACCTGGAGGGCCTGCGCAAACGCGGCTACGAGGTGCTGTTCATGACTGATCCGATCGACCCGTTCGCGGTGAGCACCTTGAACGAGTTCGAAGGCAAGCCGCTCGTCAACGCCATGACCGACGATCTAAAGATCGAGGCGAGTGCCGAGGGTACAGAGGCAGCCGATGCGGAGAAGAAGACCGAAGCGTCCTCGACCGAGCGGCAGTCGCTGCTCGCACACATGAAATCGGTTCTCGGTGACAAGGTCGCGGACGTGCGAGCCTCGCGGCGGCTCACCGATTCGCCGACGTGCCTCGTGATCGCCGAGGGAGGGATGGCACCGCACATCGAGCAGCTACTGCGCGCACGAAAGATGGATGTTCCCTCATCCAAGCGCATCCTGGAGGTGAACACCGAGCACCCTGTCGTGCGTAACCTGGACACGGTATTCAAAGCGTTTGCGGACTCGGCGGACGTGCGCTCCTGGATTCGGACTTTGTACGATCAGGCTCTGATTGCGGAGGGCAGCCCGCTCGAAGATCCGGCGGATTTCGCGCGGCGTCTGACGTTGCTGGTGGAGAAAGCCAGCGCAGCCCATCCCTGATTGAGGCAGCGTGATCGCGTGCCGGCGGCCCAATGGCCGTTGGCGGTTCGGGTCCGTATGGGGCAGTTGCAGCGCCATCGTGGTCCGTTGCGAGGTTTTGAACCTTGCCGAAACAGCGAGCGGTGGCTAGGGTCCCTCGTCCCTCTCATAGCCATATCCAGCGGTTAGGGGAGGCTCACTCGAGGAGACTGACTGACAGGAGCGTATGTCTAAGCCGAAGATCGATCTCAAAGCGCGTCTCGGACGCAGACCGGGCGCGACGCCGGCGAGCGCTTCCATTCCGCCACCGGTCGGGGTGAACCCTCCCCAACCCGGAAGCGGTGCCCCGATGGGCGGCCATAGTAGTGGTTACCCCGCACCAAGCGGGGGTTACGCTCAGCCTCAGCATCAGCCGCGGTACGAGCAGATGGGAGTCGCCTCGGCGCAAGCCCCGGTCCAAGTCCGGATGGCGCCAGCGCCTAACGCCATGGAGATGGACGAGGAGTTTGCCGCTGTTCGCCGCGGTAGCCGAAAGAAGGTGATCTTTCTGGCTGCTGCGACCGCTTTAGTCGGCGCAATCTTGGGGTTTGCGGTCGGCGGCCTCAATGAGAAAAACAAAGTGGCGGAAGCGGCGGTCGTTGGCGCCAAGGGTCTCTCGGCAGACATCGATGCAGCGAATGCCTCGGTCGGGAAACTCTCGGAAGTGCTCGCGGCGGCGGGCAAGTCGCTGAAAGAGGGCAAGTATCCCGACACCGAGGTGAAGGAGCTCGGGGGGCTGAACATCCCCTTTGACGGGACCAACCTCTCCGGTAAGTCGATCGGCCGCTTCAAGCCGCAGCTCGTGACGATGTTGATCAGTTACGCGGAGGCGGCATCGAAGGCCAACAGTCAGAAAGACCGGATCCGCGGGTTGCTCAGCTTCTCGAAAGAGGGCGTGGAGGAGCTCTTGGCTCAGAACACGAAGCCGCAAATCCATTGGGGCGTGTCGGTCCAGCAAGGGCCGCAAGGTCCCTGGGGGACGATGCAGGTGCTGCCCTCTGCCTTTGCCGTCACCGGCGAGAAAGGCGGCTGGCCCAGCGAGTTCGAGCTAAACGATGGGGCCCAGAAGGTCGCTGTGAAGCGCTACACGGGCGGTGACCCAGTCCGCGGCGCCGATGGCGGGCAGATCATCCCGATCGCACCCAATTCGCAAAACGCGGTGTGCCCGACCGACACTATCGTGCGCCTGCGTCGCGAGCTCTCTGACATGCAGAAGATCTTGAACGGTGACGAGACGCCGGGGCAAGAGGTCACTGGGATCGTGCAGCTCGGCGACAACATCAAAAAGCAGTTGAACGCGATCGGCGGTTGAACGTTCGCGGCCTCTGAGGCGCCACGCCGTGTGGCGCCCAGAGCAGAGTGCGGCGCCCAGAGCAGAGTGCGGCGCCCAGAGGACGACGCGCAGAGCGTCGGCGGATGGAGGAAGCCCACCAGCGGGTGGGCCAGTCTGGCTATGCTGCGGGGCGCGGACGGCTGGGACGGCTCGAAGTGCGTGGGGCAACGTCAGCGCTCGGAATGACCTCGACCTGCGTGATGTGTCGCTCATCCGCCTCGCGTACGATGAACTCGAAGCCCAGCTTGTTCAGAATGGCTCCGGGGCGTGGCACTTGGCCGAGAGCCTCCACGATGAAACCTCCGAGCGAATAGTAGTCTCCCCCTTCCGGCAGCTCTGCGCCGAGGTGCCTGCTGAGGCCGGCCATCGTCACGCGAGCGTCGACCAATAAGCGCCCCTCGCCCAATTCCACGATCGGCGGAGCCTTTTCTGGGTCATCGTGTTCGTCGCGGATGTCCCCGACGATGCGTTCGATGATGTCCTCTAGCGTGATGATGCCCGCGGTCCCACCAAACTCGTCGATCACGATCGCGATATGGTGCTTGCCTGCACGCATGCCCGAAAGGACGCTCGAGGCAGACTGCGTCTCCGGAACGTACACGACAGGCGTCCGCATCAGGTCGCTCACCTTCAGCTGACCCAAGTCCTCCATGTTCGCGCGTGTGACGAGGTCCTTCACGTGCAAGAAGCCGACGACGTTGTCGATGCGGTCGCGATAGACGGGGTAGCGCGAATAGCCAGTCTCCGCGGCCATCCGCAGCACATCCTTGATATGCGTTTCCACCGCGATGGCCGAGACCTGCATCCGCGGTAACATCACGTCACCCGCCTGTACGTCACCGAAGTCGAGCACGTTCCGGATCATCTCGGACTGGTCGTGGTCTAATGACCCGTTGAGCTCGCCCTCGTTGACCAGGATTTCCACCTCGGTCTCGGTGAGCGACATATCGTGCTCGCGCTCGAGCTCGCTGTCGCGGCGGCCGATGAGGTTCCCCACGAAGGTGAGGGGAGCGGCGATCGGCGCCGCTAGCCACTCCAGCGGGCGCAAATACCCGAGCCAGCTTGGTAGCGCTTTCTCGGTTATCCGGCGGGACAAGGCGATCAGAAGGTGGCTGGGGATGGCATAGGCGCAGAGCACCATCGCGATGGTCCAGAACTCCTTCGGCCCGGGCGCGATGGGATAAATCGCCACCGCGCTTCCCGCCACGCCCAAGACTCGCAACACCAGCCAGCGTGTCTCGATGACGCCCGTGTGTTCGAGGTAGCGCTCCAGCGCGGCGCGCGGCCGTTCCGAAAGGGAGTCGAGCAATGCTACTCGGCGCGTGTGCGGGATGGTTCCGAACACCCCACTAGCCGCCGAGTAAACCGACGCAACCAGCGCAGGGAGAGCCCGGAACGCTAGCTGCGCAATCTGTTCTGGGGGATCCAAACTAATCTCGTAGCAGTCGGCAAGGCTTCAGCACAAAAGCTGCGCGGAACGCCCCACAACTGAAAAGGGTACGAATGTTACGCGGGATTCGCAACCCGGGACCTCATTCGAGGCAGTCCTACGCCTGGTCGATGGGTCGAGAATACATTGGCGCAGATGTAGGCGGATATTATCAAATTAGACGTAAGTGACTGACATGCCAGCTCTTTGGGCCTCCTCCGCAAGGCTCGCCTCGGCCGAGAAGCCGCGGCGCACTCGAAACCCTTCCAGATACCTGTGACCGAGCGCGACCGGTGCTCCCGCCGCGTCCGTCCAGGCGAAAACGCCTAGGCCCGCAGGATCTGCGACGATGTGCGCACCCGCTGGCGGGTCCAAGAAGTCCGCTTCGGTCAGCAGTTGGCCGTGGCGCGCGCGCTGTACTCCAGCGTCGTTCAGACGCAACGTCGGCACGAGGCGCGGCAACACCTCGCGCAGCGAGAGCGGCGCGCACGGCCCAGCTGGCGGCCAAGGATGCGCTTCATCCAGACCAAAGCTGCCACTCCGCGTGCGCCGCAGCGCTGAGAGATGCGCGGGGACTCCGAGGGCGGCCGAGAGGTCTCGCACCAGCGCGCGCACGTAGTAGCCCTTGCCCACCAACAGCTCGAGCTCGATATGCCGAGCGCCAAAGCTCAGAAGCGAAAGCGAATGGACGGTCACTGGGCGTGGCTCGAGCTTTGGGACGACGCCCGCACGCGCCAGGCGGTACGCCCTCTGGCCCGCGACCTTGAGGGCGCTGACTGCCGGTGGCAGTTGTAAGGCTCGCCCTCGCTCCAGATCGAGCGCGACGTCGAGCGCGTGGGCGTCGATCCGAGAGGACGAATCAGGCCTTTCCTCCGTTGTGGTACCCTCGGCGTCGTGGCTGTCCGTGGCACGCCCAAAGCTCAGCTCTGCCCGGTACGTCTTGTCGTTGCACGTGGCGACGTCAGAGAGCTTCGTCGCCTCACCGAGGAGCAGCACCAGCACCCCGCTCGCCATCGGATCCAGCGTGCCGGCGTGGCCCACCCGGCGGGTTCTGAAATGACGACGGGCTTGCGCCACGATGTCGTGGCTGGTTGGGCCCGAAGGTTTGTCTACGACCAGCACGCCATGCGGCTCCTCGCGCTCGGATGAGCCCCTCACGCGGTGGCTCCGCCCGCCTGGAGCTCGAGTCGCAGGATGGGGTAGGGGCGAAAGTCGTGAACGACCTCGAACCCGGCGTCCGTAAATAGCTTCAGGGGCCCCATCATCAACGCGGCATCGGCGACGTCAGTGTCGCTGCGAGGGAACGCTTCGAGCGCCCGGGCGCCCCAGCTCGCGGCAGCCCCGACCGCGCCTTTGAGTAGCGCCCGGGCGACGCCCTGGCGTCGAAAGTCCTCGCGCACGAACACGCAGCCCACCGCCCAGATAGCGTCGGGGTGGCGCGCGAGAGCCGCTAGGCCCTTGTACAGCCGCTGGTCGTAGAGCTTGGTGAGCTGGTCCGCGCGCGCCAATTTTAACCACCCGATCACTTCACCCTCGCGGTTCTCCGCGACCATGCCATGCATCTCCGGCCCCCGGCCGTTCAAGGCAGAGAGCATCTCCGCCCGGTTTTGCTCCGGCTCATGCGCGCAACGCGCCAACCATTCGCGAGCGGTCCCCGCGAAATGCCAATAGCGGCAGTAGCAGCCATACCCATTCGTTCCGAAGAGCTGAGCGAGCCCTTGCCCGTGCCGTGCGGCGGCCACGTCGATCTGAATGCCGGTCAGGTCCACCTCGGTAACTATGCGCCCGCGGGGGAGGGCGGTCGCAAAATACGCTCCGGGCGCACGGCCTCCCAGGCCGCCGCGGCCCGGAACAGCGTGGCTTCCGCGTGGGGCGCCGCCATCAGCTGTAACCCGATCGGCAATGCCGGACGATCGGGCTGGACGCGGGTCGTACCGATGGGGACGCTCAGCCCGGCCACCCCAGCCAGGCTCGCCGGCAGCGTGTAGATGTCGGCCAGGTACATCGCCAGCGGGTCGTTCACCTTCTCTCCCAATAGAAAGGCCGGCGTAGGGCTGATCGGGGCCGCGAGCACGTCGACCTTCTCGAAGGCGCGCTCGAAGTCTCGGCGGATTAGCGTGCGAACGCGCTGAGCCTTGGCGTAGTAAGCGTCATAATACCCGGCGCTGAGCGCATACGTGCCGAGCATGATGCGGCGCTTGACCTCGGTGCCAAAGCCCCGGCCGCGCGTGGCCCGGTACATGGCGTGAATCTCTGGGCGGTCTCCGTCGATGCGTAGGCCGAAGCGCACGCCGTCGTAGCGCGAGAGGTTGGTGGAGGCCTCGGCGGTAGCGAGCAGGTAATACGTGCTGACCCCGTATTTGGTGTGGGGCATGTCCACCTCGAGGATCTCCGCGCCGAGCTGGCCGAGCGACTCGATGGCGCCCTGCGTGGCTGCGGCGATTTCGGTATCCAACCCAGCCTCGAAGTACTGCCGCGGCACTCCGATGCGGAGGCCACGCACGCCTTGACCGCAAGCGAGCTCGTAGCTGCCCACGGGGACCTGTGTGCTCGTCGAATCTCGCGGGTCGTGCCCGGCGATCACCTCCAGCAGCCGGGCGGCCCCGCGCACGTCGCGCGCCATCGGCCCAACCTGGTCCAGGCTGGACGCAAAGGCGAGCAGGCCGAAGCGCGACACGCGACCATAACTCGGCTTTACGCCGACGACGCCGCAGAGCGCCGCGGGTTGCCGGATCGAGCCTCCTGTGTCGCTCCCCAGCGAGCCTAGGACGGCGCCGCTCGCCACACAGACGGCGCTGCCGCCGCTCGAGCCGCCCGGTATGCGCCGCGGATCGTAGGGGTTGCGCGCCGGGAAAAACGCGCTGTTCTCCGTGGAAGACCCCATGGCAAATTCGTCCATGTTGGTCTTGCCGATGAGCACGGCGTCGGCGGCCCGCAGGCGCTCGACTACGGTGGCGTCGTAAGGTGGGCGCCAGGCGCCCGCTCGTGCCGAGTCGATCGGCGCCTCCGGGTTGCGCGTCAGGATGCGGGAGCCCGCCGTGGTCGGCGCGTCGCGAGTGCAAAGGGCATCCTTGATGCCCAAGGGTACTCCGGCGAGCGCGCCTAACGCCTCACCGCGTGCCCGCCGTTCGTCGATGCGCCGCGCGGCGTCCAGCGCCGCGTCTCGCGCGACATGTAGAAAAGCTCCGAGCGAGCGGCTGTCTTCGATGCGCTTCAGGCTCTGGAGCGCCACCTGCTCGGCCGAGACGCTGCCGCTGCGCACGTGTTCTACGAGCTCAATAATTGAGAGATCGAGGAGCGCGGCCATGCTCATTCATCCACGAACTGCGGGACGGCAAAGCCTCCGGAGACGACCCGAGGCGCTCCCGCGGTGGCCGCCTCCTGCGAAAGGCCCGGGACAGCCACGTCGGGCCGTAGCGGCATCTGCAAGACCTCGAGGTAGGCCGTTGGGAGCACGTCCGAGGTATCGAGCTCTGCAAGTTGCTCGACGTGCGCCAGTATGGCCGTGAGATCACTAGTCAGCTGGACCACTTCAGCCGGCGATAACGCCAGATCGGCCAGCTGCGCGATGTGCAACACTTCGGATGTAGAGAGCGCCATGCAGCGTGCCTCATACAGCACGGCGGGTCCCCATGGCGAGCGGGTGTTCCGGATGCAGTGCGGCCGGGCGGTCGAGAGAAAAGCCTGCCTCTGCGTCTTGTCCGGGGCGCCGTCCTAGCGTAATAACCCGCTCCTCAAAAATACACGCCCCACAGCGCAAACATCGAGGTCGGTGCCCAGCTCCGCAAGGCTCAGGGTTTTCTCGGTGGTGAGGCGGAAGCAATAACCGTAAAGGAGAGCGCCTCATGTCTGAAATGCTTCAAGCTGTCGAGCCGGCAGCCCCCGATACCGCCAACGCAATCGCTGGCGGTACAATGGCTCAACTCCGAGACCCAGCTCGCCCCCTCAACGTTCGCGAACTGTTCGAAGCGGGCGTCCATTTTGGTCACCAGACACGCCGCTGGAACCCGAAGATGCGGCCGTATCTCTACGGCTCGCGCAACGGCACGCACATCATCGATCTCGACCAGACGGTGCAGTTGTTTCGCCGTGCCTTTACCTTCATGTCGGACGTCGTGGCGCGCGGAGGTCACGTCATGTTCGTCGGTACCAAGCGCCAAGCGCAAGACATCGTTCGAGAGGAAGCGCAGCGCGCCTCACAATATTATGTCGTCAACCGTTGGTTGGGCGGCACGTTGACCAACTTCCGCACCATCAAGGGTGGCCTGGAGCGCCTGCGGACGTTGGAGCGCATGGCGGAGGACGGCACCTACCAGAACATCTCCAAGAAGGAGATTTCGCAGCTCGAGAAGGAGCGGACGCGCTTCGAAAAGTACATCGGCGGCGTCAAGGGCATGGGCTCCTTGCCCCAGGCGATCTTCGTGGTCGACCCGGCGCAGGAGACGATCGCCGTTGCCGAGGCGCGCAAGCTCAAGGTACCGTTGGTCGCCATCACAGACTCGAACTGTGACCCGAGCTTCATCGACTATCCGATCCCGGGCAACGACGACGCGATCCGGTCGATTCGTCTGATCACGGGCGCGTTGGCTGACGCTTGTTTGCTCGGTGCCTCACGTCGACGTGAGGCGCCCGCCTCGCGTGACCGCGAAGCCGGCGGCGAGCGCGGCGGCGGTGACCGCCGCGGACCGGATACGTCGGTCGTCTATCGGCGCTGAGCTGACAGCCACAGAGGGTCTCGGGAAGCCCACGAACCCCGCGCTGCGGGTGCTCCAAGCGGGCCGTCTGGTCCGCTTGGAGGTGCGGGTGTGAATATTTTGAGGCTCGCGCGCAGGTGCCGCGGGCCAACGCCGAGAGCGGCCCGCTCGAGGGGCTCTCGGCCATCATTGATGGAAGGCAAAGTATGACTCAGGTGAACATGAGCCAGGTCAAGGAGCTGCGCGATCGGACCCAAGCAGGTCTGAACGATTGTCGCGCCGCCCTCGTCGAAGCTGTTGGCGACATGGAAGCAGCGGTGGGGATCATCCTCAAGAAGGGGCTCGCGAAGAGCGCCAAGCGCGCGGGCGCCCTGGCGACCGAAGGCATCGTCGCGACGCGCGTGGCGGCCGACGGCAAGAGCGGCGTCATCGTGGAGGTCAACATCCAAACCGACTTCGCTGCCCGAAACGAGGAGTTCCTCGGATTCGTAGGCGACGTGGTCAGCGTGGCCAGTAAGAGCGCGCCCGGAGCCGAGCTGGGAGCGCAGCCCACGGCCGAGGGAGCTGGAACGCTCGAAGATCAGCGCCAAGCGCTCGTCGGCAAGCTGGGCGAGAACATCAACGTGCGGCGCTGGGATCGGCTCGCCGTGGCCGAGGCTGGCCTGGTCTATTCGTACGTGCACATGGGCGGGAAGATCGGCGTGCTGCTCGCGGTGGAGACGACCCAGAGCTCGAGCAGCCCGGTCTTGAACAAGTTCGTCGAGGAGACCGCGATGCAGATCGCCGCGATGGCGCCGCAGTTCGTCAACACCTCAGCCATTCCAGACTCCGAGAAGGTCAAGCAGCGCCAGCTCTTCGACGCCCAACTTCAGGAAGAGGGCAAGCCCGAGGCAGCGCGACCGAAGATCGTCGAAGGCAAGCTCGCCAAGTGGATGAAGGAGATTTGCCTGCTCGATCAGCCGAGCGTGCTCGACGGCGATAAGACCGTCGAACAGGTGCGCGCGGCCGCAGAGAAAGAGCTGGGCGCTCGTCTCGCGATCAAGGGCTTCGTGCGTTACGAGCGCGGCGAAGGTTTGGCGACGGCTCCGGCCACTGATTTCGCCGAAGAGGCGCGACGCATGGCGGGGCAAACCTGAGCTGACGCTCGCGAGGGGCGCGCCGTGCCGTCCCACCACCACGGCGTCGACGGCGCGCCAGGGTATGGATGGGCGCGGGCGACCCTCGTACAGGCTGCGGAAACGATGCGAGTCTGCGCCATCTCCGTCGACCTCGACGAGATCCATCACTACTACGGCATACACGGGCTCGCGACCCCTCTCGGGGGGCGCGAGGAGCACGCCGTCTATGACTTGGCGTTGCAGCGCTTCGCCGATTTTGCGAGCGCGGAGCGTCTGCCGCTGACGCTGTTCGCCGTGGGTGCCGATCTGGCGCGGCCCGAGAACGGCCGCCGCCTGCGCGAGCTCGCCGCTCGGGGCCACGAGATCGGAAACCACAGCTTCGATCACTTCTACGATCTGTCCCGTCGCACGATGGATCAGATCCGGCAGCAGATATCCCGTGCCAACGACGCCATCGCCGCGCACACGGGCCAACGCCCGTCTGGCTTTCGAGCACCCGGCTACGTGATGAGCGACCCGGTCTACCGCGCGCTCGGCGAAGCGGGCATGACGTATAGCTCGTCGCTGTTTCCATGCCCGTACTACTACGTGGCGAAGGCGACCATCATCACTCTGCTCGGGCTAGGAGGCAAGAGCTCGCACTCTATCGTGAGCGGGCCGCAGGTGCTCGGCGCTCCGCGTCTTCCTTACCACGTGGGGCGGCCTTACTGGCGCGCCGGGGCTGGCGTGCTGGAGCTTCCGATCCAGGTCACTCCCAAGCTGAGGTTGCCTTTCATCGGCACTAACCTGACCTTGCTGGGTCCGCGCCTCGCGCGGCGCATGGCCCGGAGCCTCGTCGGTCAGCCGCTGATCAATCTCGAGCTGCATGGTGTGGACCTGTTGGACCAGCACGACCATTTGCAGGCGCTGGCGGTTCACCAGTTTGATTTGAGCCTGCGCCTGGAGCGGAAATGGGCGGTGCTTCGCGCGGTGGTGGGAGAGCTCCGAGGCGCGGGCTATGCGTTCGTGCGGCTCGACGAGGCGGCTCGCCAGTTCGAGCTCAAGAGTTGATCCTAACTTGCTGGGTGCCGACGACCTCCACTTCCATGCCTTGCAGCTTCACGCGTTGGCTGCTCTCGAGCGTTGCAGCTGCATCGAGCAGCAGCGAGGACTGTCCGTTCGCGGACGTCGCCGTGACACTGTCACTCAGGATCACTTCGGCGCCCCCGGAGGCGTGGCCCTGAAGGTTCGTGTCGAGCACGAGACCGGTGCCGTCGCCGGCCTGTAACGTGATCTTGCCGGGCGTAATGCGTAGCGTGCTCTCGCCGCACTTGAGCTCGATGAATTCCGGAGCCGTAATTTGGACCGAGGCCGACGCGGCGAGCTCGTACTTCCCGCCCTTGTCTCCCACGGTCACCTGCATATTGCCTTGCACGGTGAGCGTGTGGCTCTCTCCAATGTCGAGCGCGTCGTCGCCACCAATGCTGGATGAGCGGCTCCCCTTGACGCGCAAGGTCTTGTTGCGCTGAGCCTGGATGAAGAGCTCCTCTTCTCCTTTGGCGTCTTCGAAGCGGATCTCGTTGTGCTTGTCGAAGCCGCCCTGGACGGTCGCGCTGCGGATGCCGCTCTGCGTGGGCTTGGCGAATGGCAGGTCGTGCGTGCCGTTGTAGACCCTGCCCACGATGATGGGGCGGTCGGGGTCGCCGTCTAGAAACTCGACGATCACCTCCTGATCGATCCGGGGGATGTGCATGCCGCCGAAGCCTGCGCCTGCCCAGAGCTGTGAAACACGGACCCAGCACGAGGCGAGGTCGCCGACCACGTCGCGGCGGTCCCAGTGGAATTTGACCCGCACGCGGCCATATTGGTCCATCCAGATTTCCTCGCCCGCGGGCCCGGTCACGATGGCGGTCTGCGCGCCTTGCGCGATGGGGCGCGGCGTAATCCGCGCCAGCCGAAACGGGCGATCAGCGGCTTGAGCGACGAAGTCACAGCTGATGAGCCCGTCTTCGTTCATCGCCCCTGACGCGATCGCGTGACCTTGAATTCGGATCACGGTCTCCAGCACCAGATACTCTCGGTCGAATTCTCCGACGGGATGCCCGTTCATCCCGAGCAGCTTGCCGCAGCAGATTCCGCGTGCGTTGGAGTGCCCCTCAGCCCTTTCGGCGAGCGAAACCTGCTCCTGCAGTCGGACCCGCGCGCGCTGTTCACCCTGATCGACGCTAGTGAACTGGCCCGGGTAGTCGTAGAGCTCGAGATCCCCGACGCTGGCGATCCCGTCCGCCTGGTTCCTGGCCGCGAGCGGGCTCTGCGGCTTTTCGAAATCGAAGTCTTTGACCGAGTAAACGTCCGCCTCGACGCGGCTCGCCAGCTCGAAGCGATCGATGTGCTCGACATACTCTCGGCGTTGAGCGTCAGGCGGGAAAAACGGCAATGCCGCGGCTTCTGCGGCAGCCTCGTGAGTCGCGATCTCGTCGCACAGTACCAGTATGTGTTTATCGGCTTCGTGTTTGAAATAGTAGTAGAGCCCCACGTCTTCCATGAGGCGGCTGATGAAGTTCAGATCCGTCTCTCGGTATTGGACCACGAACTCCCTGCGTTCGTAGTCGAGCGTGAGCGATTGCTCTTCTATGTCGCTGAAGCCGTGGGCTCGCAATACTTCCTTGATGATCTCGGGCAAGGTCTTGTTCTGAAAGATCCTGCAATTGGCCGAGCGGGAGAGAAACCAGACACGTGGACGCAAGGTCGCGCGGTAGAGCACATTGTCTCCGCGCGTGCCCATCGACGCGCACTCGCTCACGAGCCCATGAAAATGCCGAGGAGGCGCCGCGTTGAGGTTCAGGTGGATCGTCATGGGCTTGCCGAGCACCGAGGCCGGCACCAAGGGGGACGCGGTGGCGATCAGCTCCAGATCGATTCTGTAAGGGCGGCCCAGCGACTCCGAGATCACCGCCCTTTCGAGCTCCAGCCCCGCAGCGCCCTCTGGCGCACGAAGCACTACAGCTTGGTTCGCCGGAAACAGGGCACTGGCGTCGGTCGTCATGGCGACGCCGCCAGTGCCAGGTCGGATTCGACGCGGCGGTGCTGGGAGAACGGCCACCCGAGGGGAGACATCACGGCAGCCATCGTTCAGTGTTCGGGGAAGTTGCCTGATTTTTTATCACAGCGCCTGCTTTTCCGGGAGGTGTGCGCGCGCGTGGGTGCCGCCTGAAAAGCTTGCGCGGCGTCTTTTGAGCTCGATGCAAGTCTGCGGCGGGACGCCCCCAGGGCGGGGTTGTCAGCGGTTTCCGCGGACGCGAGCGCTCTGTAAGTCCACTCCGCTCGCCTGGATGAAGCGCAGAGCGATCTCGCTCTTGCCGGCCGCGAGCTCGTCGGGGGTGCCACTGGCGGCAACTTTGCCCTCGACGAGCAGATGGATCTGATCGGCAATTCTGAGCGCGCTGGCCATGTCATGAGAGATCACGATGCTGGTGACGTGGTGTTTGTCGCGCGTCGAGAGGATCATGTCGTCAACGAGCTCGGTGGTGAAGGGGTCGAGCCCGCTCGTAGGCTCATCGTAGACGATAATTTTCGGATCGAGCATCAAGGCGCGAGCCAGCCCAACCCGCTTGCGCATGCCGCCGGAGAGCTCGCTCGGGAACTGGGCCCCCACGTTTTCCAAACCCAGGTCGGACAGCTTCTGCTTGACACGTTCGGCGATTTCTTTTTCCTTGAGCGAGGTGTGCTCGCGCAGGGGAAAGGCCACGTTATCTAGCACCGTCATCGAATCGAGCAGCGCTGCGTACTGAAAGACCATGCCGAATTTACGGCGTACGCGGTTCATGGCGGTGTCACCCAGCGGAACTATGTCCTCGCCGTCGATCAGAATCGCTCCGGTCGTCGGCTTCTCGAGGCCAATCAACATTCTGAGCAGTGTCGTCTTGCCGGTGCCTGAGCCGCCGATGATGACGCTGATGTCTCCGCGCTTGAAGTCGAGGCTGACGTCCTTCAGGATCTGCTTCTCGCCGAAGGACTTCGACACGTCCTGGACTTCGATGTGGGTCTCGGCTTCGGTGTTGAGGTTCGGCGCTGCCATACGGGTCGTGCTCGCGAGGAGGGTCGCATCTGTCCTACGCGCCTCGCACCATAACGTCCGATTTGGCGGCCCGTGGGCCTGTGTTGGGTCGGGCGCGGCGTGGGCAGTGCGTAAAATGGTGAGGGCCGGTGGCAGGGGTTGACGCAGGCTGCGGTTCTGGTGCTGGATCAGAGCATGACTGGTGAGCAAATCGGTGCCCTTCTCAAGCTCGCGGAAGCGGGCAAGGCCGACGATGGTTGGTCGAGCCTCGGGCAATACACTCTGACCCTGCATACCGCCTTCAACGGAGCGTCCCTCAGCCTCTCCCGTATCGAAGAGCTGAAGGTGGCCGGGCCTCTCATCTATGCCAAGGGCTCGCGTGGGGAGACGCACCTGGTGCGCCTGGAGGATATCTTTGCCGGTACCATCGAAGCTTCGCGCGAAAAGGGCCGCAAAGCGGGCTTTGTGTGATTGAGTCGGATCGGCTGAAAATCGGGCCGTACGAGTTCGGCTCCCGCTTGTTCGTAGGGACGGGCAAGTATCGGGACGTACAGGAGACCGAGGCTGCGCTGACGGCATCGGGGGCGGAGGTGGTTACGGTCGCGCTGCGTCGGGTCGATCTCAAAGAGCGCGGGGAGGGCTCGATGATGTCGCTCTTATCGAGCAAGCGCTGGACCGTGCTGCCCAACACCGCATGGTGTTACACCGCCGATGAGGCAGTTCGCACGTTGAGGTTGGCGCGTGAGCTCGGCATCGCTGACCTGGTGAAGCTAGAGATCATCGGAGATGCGCGCACGCTCTATCCGGACAATGAGCAAACCCTGGAAGCTGCGAAGATACTGGTGCGGGAGGGCTTCGTCGTCCTGCCTTACTGTATCGACGATCCCGTGCTCTGCAAGAAGCTCGAGGACGTCGGATGTGCGGCGGTGATGCCGCTGGCTGCCCCCATCGGCTCCGGGCTCGGGATACGCAACCCCTATAACCTGCGGACGATCATCGAGAACTCCAAGGTACCCGTCATCGTCGATGCCGGGGTAGGAACCGCCAGCGATGCAGCCGTCGCGATGGAGCTCGGCTGCCACGGTGTGCTCATGAACACGGCCATCGCGCACGCAAAAAATCCGGTTCTGATGGCAGAAGCCATGCGGGGCGCGGTGATAGCGGGGCGCAAGGCATTTCTCGCCGGGCGCATGCCGATGCGACTGCACGCGGCGGCCTCCAGTCCAGAGTCCGGGCTGATTTGAGCTGGGGAGCGGCGCGGCCTGCGCTGGAATGGCGCGGGGTCGGGTCGCGGTCTCGAGGCCAGCAGCAACGGTGATGACGTACCGGCGCCGCGCTTCCCGCATCGGAGCCTTCGACGTCTGGCTGGCGTTCGTCTACGGGGTTGCGATTTTCGTGATGGGGTCGCTGCCGAGCGGCCCTGCTTCGACGCAGCTAATTAGTGACAAGTTATTGCATTTTGTCGGCTTCGGGCTGCTCGCGGCTCTGTGGTGCAGAGCCCTTGTGAAGCTTTGGCCCGACGTCGCGCTGCGCTGGGTGTTGCTCGGCGGATTTACGGTCAGCGTCCTCCTCGGCGGAGCCCTCGAGCTCTGGCAGGCGGTCTTGAGTTATCGCACGTGTGAATTCCTCGACTGGATCGCCGACGCGCTGGGCGCTGCCGTCGGGGCCGCCCTGTGCGGCGGGATCATGTTGGCGTCGAAGACTCGGACGCGGATCTCGTGACGCTGGTCTCTCCGCTGCGGGTGATCGCCATCACAGACACGCAGCGCGCCCCGATCGACCTGTGGCTCACGCAGCTCGGACACCTGGCAGCGGCGGCCGTGCCGGGAAGCGTGCAGGTGTTGCTCAGAGATCGGCAGCTCGACATTCGCGACCGTCAGCGCTTTGGCCAGCTGCTTCGGATCCTCACCCGAGAACACGGGCAACTCTTGTCGGTGAGTGATCGCCTCGACCTGGCAGTCTTGTTGGGCGCAGACGCCGTGCACCTGTCGGGCGCCAGCGTCACCGTCGAGGACGCTCGCGCCTTCGGCCAGCAGCACCGGCAAAAGTGGCAGATCACGGCGGCCTGCCATGCTCCGGACGACGTCGCCCGTTCGAGGGCTGACGCGCTCTTGCTCTCCCCGATCGCCGAGCCACGCAAAGGCCGCGCCGCGCTAGGCGCTCGGGGTTTGGCCGCAGCGCAGGCCGCACGGCGCGACCGCCCCGCCGAGCTCGGGCCGTGCTCGGTATATGCGCTGGGTGGAGTCACTCGCCGTAACGCCGCCGAGCTCGTAGAGGCAGGCGCGGACGGGGTCGCGCTGATCGGCGACCTGCTCAATGCCGACGCTCCAAGCGCACTGCTCGACGCTTTAGGCCTCCGGCGCTGACCGGCTACTGTGGCGCTCGTGAAGCTCTAGGCAGCGAGACCGCCCGACCGAGCTTGATTGCCAGCAGTCCCTCGAGCTTTGCCCAGAGCTCGGCTCCAGAGCGGCGATCCACCCACTCGGCTCGCTCCGCCAGGTAGTCGAAGTGCCAGGCACTGCGCTCCGCGGCGAGCCAGATCTGCCGCGCCGCCAGGTGACTGTTGACGATGTAGCGGGTCTGGTCAGCAAACTCGACGGTGATGACGTCACCGGCGAGCTCCGCAAAGAGCTCGTCGGAAAACGCGTCGAAGGCATCGACCAACGCCGCCAGCTCGGGAAATGCCCGGGCTTGGTAAGCCTTCTCCGAAGTGTCGTTCACGCCACCCGAGTCATGCCCGGGCCCTCGGCGGATTGCACGCAGGAAATTCGCTGCTTGGCTGTCAGCGGGCCCGACTCACTGCTGAGGTAGAGCGGGTACGCATGCCGGGGTCACGCACTGAAAGCCCGGTTGGCAGTCGTCGTTCGATTGGCAAGGCCAAGAACATTTGCCGACCTGGACGTTACAGCGATGGGAAAGGCACTGCACGTCGGTCTGACACGGAAATGCCACGGCGGACGGCTGAGAAGTGGGGGCTCCCGGTGCCGGCGCGGGGGCTGGATAGCCGGGCTGTGGTTGCGCGGGATAGCCGGGTTGGGCTGCTGGGTACCCCGGCTGTTGTTGGGGGTACTGCTGCTGTTGCCCTGTGGCGGGCGGGTAGCCCGGCTGCTGGTATGCCGGGTATTGCCCCGGCTGTGCCGGAGGTGGCTGCTCCTCGTTCTTGCTGCAAGCCCCAATCAAGCAGGTGCCCAACAAGCCAAGCATGACCGCCCGAAGTGCAATCTTTCGCATTTATTCCATCTCCTCGGCGCGAACCCTAATGCCGCCGGTCGGTCATGGTCAAATTAGGTTGGGCCGCGACGACAAATGCCGGCTGGCGTGCTGCCGCGAAGCGGTGCGCGCAGGGTCGCGTGCTACGCTGACCATCGTACGTGAGCCTCGCTTCCGCCTTCCGGGTCTCCATCGCGCGTGCGCTGGCGCTCATTGCGATAGCCCTCGGTGCATCTTCGGGTCTTGCCTCGGGCGCGCCGAAGAACGTCCCGAACCCGGGCCCGCCCGACCGGGAGTTGGTCTTATTCGTAGACGGAGACGATGAAAACGACGACGGCGTGGCCGATCGCGACCAACTCGGGCCTTCCCGCACGGGCACCGAGGTGCAATGGCTGAGCGCGGCTGACGGGGCGTTGCCCGGTTTGCGCGCGATTCGGGGGCGCGCGCTGCGAGTCTTGAGCGGTGAGGGGCAATTCTCAGAGGGCAGCCCGCCGAGCCAGCTCGAGGCCAAGTTTGGGCTACTCGGTGTCGCGGCGGGAGTTGCGCGCGTCGAGCTCAGCTCCGGAACGCTCGCGGCGCGCGTGTACGAGATGATGGCCTTCGATGCCGGGGGCGTGCGGGTCGACATGGTCGCGTCGCACGCCTCGCTGTCGCGCACGCTGCCCAGGTCTTTGCTGCCTAGAGAACAGCGAGCGGAGCGCGAGACGGACGCGCTGCGCTGGCTCGTGATGGGGCCTACATCGGGCATACCGCGAGAGATCTCCGTCCGATCGACAGCAGCGGATGGCCGCCCGCTGGATGCTCTCGAGCACGTCGCACTGCTCCCGGCGAAGTGTCCTGCGGGCACAGCGCCGGAGCTCGGCTGCCGCACGAGCGCGTTGATCCGCGCCGCCACTGACCGCCTCGATCGAGCGCACCCCAGGGCTCCGGAACCTTCGCTGCACGCTGAGGTCGGAGGCAGGCTAGTGGTCTTCAGCCTGGGCCTCAAGGCGGGCAGCATTCGCGTAGGAGGCCCCCGTCAAACGCGCCTGGGAGCGCTGGATCGCTATCGCGCTCGCCTGCGGGTACGGGTGCTGCGCACTGGGCCGGGCGGGGGCGTGGCCGTAGGCTCGGATGTGGCAGGTGGCATCGAGATTGCTCGCCAAGAGGTTGCCAACGCCAACGCGCTCTGGGGACAATGCGGTGTTCAGTTCGGCGATCCCAACGACCTCGACGTGCAGATCGTCGATCCGCCCCCGCCCCATCTGTTCGCGGTGGGCTGCGGCTTGGGACTTCCTGCATCCGGTGGCGAGCTCGAGCTGATGATAGGCACGCGACGTTTCACGCTGGTGACGAGGCCGGGTTCGACGCCGGAGCAGGTGGCAGAGCTCGTCGCGAGTCGGATCGCGCGCGCGGGTTTTCGCGTGGCGCTGAGCCCCAATCCGCGGGAAAACTTCGCGGCGAATGCGTCGGTGGACGTGCTCGTGCGTGGAGCGCGAGGGCAATACGTGTCGCTCGACGTGCTGCCCGCGGAGAGGCCTTCGGCGGAGACCGGCCTGGAAGTCTGCCTGGGCGCCGTGAACCTGACCGACGGTTTGACTCACTTCACCGATGCCGACGCCGCCGCGGGCACGCTAGAAGAGCGCTCGCTGCTGAAAGCCATCGCCGATGACGACCCTTCCACCATCGACGTGCTCCTGCTCCCGTACTTCGTCACCGTGGGGCGAATAGGTGAGTCGTTCGTCGATGCCGGCGGCCTCGGCGTTCGCAATGCGATCATCGTAGACCGCGCCGGGGTGCGCGCGGGGGCGCGCTCGTTCGCGCTGGCGCACGAGCTGGGCCACGTCTTGCTGCAAGTGGCTGGGCACCCCGATGACTTCGGCGCCGACCTGCCCACGTCGCTGATGGATGCCGACGCGGCGGACTCGAGCATCTTCGGCCCTCGGCGCCTCAGCGTCGCCGACTGCGAGCGCGCCATCTTGCAGAGCGGACCGGACGCACCTCTACCGCTGCTCCAGCCCTGGCCACTCATCGACAAGTAGAGGCTGAGAGAGCGGCTCAGCCCTTGCGCTTCAACTCGCCGCTCGCGTTGGGATGCCGGGTGAGGAGCAGGCGTAGCTGCGGCTGCCGTTGCACTGGGGGTGAGCGCAACAGCTTGGCGATCAGCTGCGGTGGCGTCGCCGGGAAGCGCGCGAGGTTCTGAATGAAGAGAGTCGAGAGGGCGGACTGGTTGCACAAGATCTGAGTGGTCCTGGCGTCGAAGGTGCAGCCCGATAGATTGATCAAACAGCGGCCTTCCGTCTTGATGATCAGCGCGGCGCGGTCTTCAGGCTCTCCGCTGGTAAAAAGTGGCCGCAGGCGGCTGCGGACCCGTATCCGGTTGCGCTCGGGTAGATCGCGATCGATGCTGAGGCGATAGACGTCGATCAGGCGTTTAAAGCGCACGATACGCTCCAGCACCATCTCGGGCGTCTGCAGATTTTGGAGCAGCCGGCGCTGGACGTGGCTGTCCTTCAAGAGCTGCGCCCTGCGCGCGAGGATCTCGAGCCCCTGAGGGTTCTTGTGGTGCAGCGCGACCACGCGCGCGTGATCGAGCCCGAAGTGCGAGTTGTCGAGCAAGGCGGCCACCACCTGGGGCGCCTGATCTAGACACAACGCGAACAACTCGCTCTCGTGGACGTGTCGCGCCGAGTCCTCCCGTTCACCGACCTCCATGTGCCGGAAGCGCGTCTCATAGATACGCCGGTAGTTGAGCTCGTCGAGGGGGGGCGGGCGGCTGTGCCTCGGGGGAAAGGACGATACCGAGCCTGGATCGCCGCCGCGCGAGGAGGGCGCGAGCAGGTCATGGCTCGACGCCGAGCCCTCCGGCATGTCGTCGCCGTGCCAGGGCTCGACGCCCAGCGGGAGGTCCTCCTCCAACGGCGATTCACTCGAAGCTGGCGCCTGCGCCTGACTCGGCTCCGACAGCGCGTGCAGATCGAGCAACCCTCGAACGAGCGTCTCGACCCTGTCTGGGTCGAGGCCAGTCGCTTCGCAGGTGGCGACCCGCCCGAGCCCGGCCTCGACGCAGGCCAACACGGCCGCTTCGTCCTGCGAGAGATTTGGATTGCCCTCCTCGCCTGGGAGGGGTCGCCGAAACGCCATGATTCGATGCTCCGATGCCACGCGAGGGATCAGCCAGGAGTGCCGTCCAACTGCAGCAGCGGCGAACCCGGCCGAACTCTTTAGCGGGCGGTTCACGACGGTTCAGTCTCTCGACGTCGGTTCGGCCGGCCCACGGCATTGTTCACAGCACGAACGCTCGGGTATCAAAACGGGTAGCGTCCTCTGCTCGTGGACATTCGAAGAGAGATCCGTGAAGCTCGCCTATCAGGTGGCCGTTCAGGCATGTAGTGAAGGAAACTCCTTCCACCGGTGACGCGCGAGGCACGGGACGGACGTCCCGCGATGCTCAACGCCCAGAGCGGGAAGCAAACGCTTCGCCAGGGCTGCCGCCGCCCCCACACCCCGTCCCAGTACAACAGCACGTCGCGAAGGACCCGCCGAAGCCGTTTCTACGTCCCCATTCTCCGAGAGCGTTACCATCGGTCGCTCCCGTCGCTGTCGACCTTTCTAGGACACCGATACAGGCCGAGCTGATGTCCAGCCTCCTGCGGTTGCGCCAGCGCTTTCGGGACGTCGCCGCGGTGGTCGAGGGCCTGGGTGCCCTGCGTTCGCTCGGCGGGGAAGAGGCCCTGATCGAGTTGGCGATGTTTGCTCAAAGCCACGAGCAAACGCTAGAACGAGCTTGGAAGGCGCTGAGCGACTGCGAGCAGATGGCTCGGAGCGTGTGTAGCGCACCAGCCGTTTCGTCTCCACCGGCGAGTGACTCGAGCAGTAACGTCGCGACCGAGCCTGCGCCGTTGCCGGCGGAGGGCCTCGTGGAAGAGGATGACGTCGAAGAGGATGGCCCCGTCACGCAAGTGGACGTCGCGCCCGCTCGCGTGCTCGTCGTCGACGACGATCCCACGGTTCTCCGGGCGTTTCGCCGCGTGCTCCAGGCCGACCATGAGATCGTGACCGCTCGCGACGGCGCCGAGGCGCTGAAGGTCGTGCTGGGAGACAAGCGCGTCGACGCCATCATCTGTGACATCGGAATGCCGAAGCTGGATGGCCCCACCTTCTTCTCGGAGCTGTTCGAGCTGCGCCCACAGTTGATGCCGAGGGTCGTGTTCTGCACCGGTGGACTGCCCAATGAAAAAACGCAGCGTTTTCTCGATCGCTTGCAGGCGCCTTTGCTGTTTAAGCCGGTGGCCGCGGCCGATCTGCTGCGCGCCATCGACTTCGTACGCACGCGTTGAGTTATAGTCCGAGCGCTGTGACGCGCGGCCGACCGGTGATAGTCGGCCTCGTCGGAGCGCGGCGTCGTGGCTGCGGCGTCGTGGCTGCGGCGTCGTACGAAGCGCGGCGCTATGGGGTACGCTCCGCGATGCCTGGTTTTCGGGCGCGTCAGCTGTGCCCGGACGGAGCGGGACGTTGCCCACGCCGACCGACGACGGCACGCTGATCGCGGGCGTCGCGTTAGAGCCCTGACGAGTGGCCGCGGTTTGGATGCGATCACCGAGCGCTTCGGCGCTCGAGCCATTCGGCGTGCGGTGGACGTTCCGACCAAGCTCACACACGGCCGCGCCATCAAGCGCGGCGAAAGCTAGGGTCCGGCGCTATAGGCGCGCCGTAAGCAGGTACAAGAGGGCGATCAGCCCGGCCAGTATGAGGACCGGAATGGCCAGCCAGGACAGCAGCGACAGCCAGGCCGAGCGCAGCGACCGGCCACCGCCTCGGTCACATCGAAAACAGATGGCCCACTCGGTAGCACCATGTCGGGTGAGGACGCAGCAGTCTCCGCACAGCGGCTTTCGGCACCGAGCGCAGGGGCCGGCGGCCACCGCTCCGCAGCTCGCGCAGTGTTCAAACCCGCCGCCATCGCCGCTGCTCGTGAGCTGGCCGCTCATGCAGGGCCCAGAGTCCGTCGCAGGAGATGCCGCACGCCGCGAGAATCGCCTCGAAGGCTTTTCATGGCAAGCAACCAAGGCTTGCGCCAAGGCGCATTCGCTGAAAGTCTAGCTCTCATGCCTCACAGTCAGATGCGGCGGCGATGGCTCTCCGTGGCAGGCCTTCTGGCTGTGCCGCTGCTTGGATGCGGGCCCAGTGGCTTTAGCTTTTCCGGCACGAGCCAGCCGCCGGTGGTCGGCCCCGCGAGCGTCGCCTCGGTGGAGCGTGCGCCGGACGGGCAACGCCGGCTGGGTGAGCTGAAGGTCGAGTGTACCCGGGTCGACGTGCGCGCCGGGCTCGACGGCGCTCGGCTCAGTGATGTCAGCTGTTCTCGCGTCCTCTTGCTCGCGATGTTGAGCGAGGGAGCTGCCAAGGTGGGGGGCTCGTTCTTGGTCGCGCCGCACTGCACGCCAGGGTTGGCCGCTGGGGAGCAGGAGCTCGAAGGCACGCTGCGGTGTAAGGCCGAATCCTGGGGCCCGGCTGACGTCGCTCATTTCGAGGCGCCAGCCGCGCGAGCCTTGCCGGTCAATGTAGATCCTCGCGCGCCAGCAGCACCAGGGGCGCCGACGCTGGGCAGCGTGGAGGAGGCGTGGCGAGTGCGGGTCGATTTCTGGCCTGCGCCGGGCCGAGTGGCGGTCGCCGCCATCGATCCGGAGTCGGTCTTCGAAATCGACTTTCCGCGGGTCGGGCAGGTGAGCCTCGGGGATGTGCGGACGCGTTGCGCGGAGCGCTGTTCGCCCGAGAGCGTGCGCGGTGCAGTGCGAGCGGCGGCGGCGCGGATCGGCGCGACTCACGTGGTCGGCGTGCGCTGCATCGGCGGCTCCGATGAGCAGCAGTGCTTGGCGGGCGTTGCCGTCGCTGAATTCAAGGACGCCTCGCTGGCCGAGGCTCGCTAGCGTGGAGCTCACGCTGGTGCGGCATGGCCAGAGCACGGCCAATCGGGACGGCATCCTTCAAGGCCAATACGATGCCCCGCTGAGCGAGCTTGGCCGGCGTCAAGCCAATCAGCTCGGCACCTGGTTCCGCGAGCGTGCCATGGTCTGGGATGCAGTGTACTGCTCACCCTTGCGTCGGGCGCAGGACACCGCCCGCATCATCACTGAGCACCTCGGCTCTCCGACGCCCGTCGAGGAGCCTGACCTCGCGGAGATTCACGCGGGCGAGATGCAAGGCAAGACGGGCACCGAGCTACGCCGAGAGCACGCGAGCTTTTACACGCGGGGCATCGACGGGCTCGGTGACTACGCGGAGTTCGGGGGCGAGTCTTACGACGCCGTTCAGCTCCGGGTGCAGCGTTTCATCGCGAGGCTCTTCGAGCGCCACCGCGCGCAGGAACACCGGATCCTCATCGTCTCCCACGGCGGGCTGATGTTTCAGCTGACCAAGGCGCTGATCTGTCAGCCCGTGCCGCGGGTGCTGCTGCTCAAGTTTGGCAACTGCTCGGCAACGCGGCTCTCTTTGCGCGAGCGGCGCGGTACGTACATGGGCGAGATCGAGTGGCATCTGCCTCTGGAGCTGATCGGCGGCGACCCGAGCGGGGGCGCGGCGGGCCTCTTGTACTGATCCGGCCGGCACTCCCCAATCGTCACGTCAGCATGTCGGCAGCGTCTGTACGCCGACCCCCTGCCTTGCTACGAGGCGAGCGTGCCGTCCCTGCATTTCGTAGCTGGAACTCTGGAGCTCCGCGGCACCGCGGGAGACCTCGGGGGGCTGCCCGAGAGCTGCGAATGGGATCGGCGCAGCGCCTGTTTTCGGGCGCCGGCAAGCTCCTATGCTCCGCTCGTGTTGGCGCTGAAGGAGCGCGGGCTGAGCTTTGATGACGAAGCACGCAAGTACACCGAGCTCGACTTCGGCGTGCGCGCGCATCGTGAGCCGCGTCCCTTCCAGAGCGAGGCGCTGGACGCGCTGAAGCAGGCCAGGGGCCGCGGCATCGTGGTCTTGCCCACTGGGGCAGGCAAGACTCACGTCGCGATCATGGCCATCGACAAGTGGCGGCGCAGCACCCTCGTCGTTGCTCCCACGCTGGACCTCGTCCGGCAATGGTACGACATCTTGCGCACCAGCTTCGGTGTGGAGGTTGGCGTCGTCGGAGGCGGTGAATACTCGCTCCGACCCTTGACGGTGACCACCTACGACTCCGCGTATCTGCACATGGAGAACCTCGGCGCGCGCTTTGGCCTCGTGGTCTATGACGAGTGCCACCACCTGCCCGCGGAAGCGTACTCCTTGTCTGCGCAGCAGTGCCTGGCCCCCTTTCGCCTCGGGCTCACAGCCACGCTAGAGCGAGCCGACGGGCGCGAAGCCGTGCTGTCGAAGCTGATCGGGCCGGTGGTGTACCGCAAGGAGATCGTGGAGCTGTCGGGTGAGTATCTTTCGGACTATGAGACCGAACGGGTGACACTCAGCCTGAGCCCGAGCGAGCGCGCCGAATACGACGCCGAGCGCCTCATCTACGTGGGTTTTCTGCGCAGCCAGGGCATCCGCATGAGCAGCGCGCAGGGCTGGATGGAGTTCGTGCAACGCTCGTCGCGCGGGGAAGCCGGGCGGCGCGCCATGCAGGCGTACCGGCGCCAGCGCGAGCTGGCGTTGGCGGCGCCCGCCAAGATCGAGTACCTCGAATTCCTGCTGCACGTGCACCGCGGCGACCTGGCGCTGGTCTTTACTCAAGACAACGCCACTGCCTACCAAATTTCACGGCGCTTTCTCGTCCCCGCCATCACGCACCAGACGAAAGTCTCCGAGCGCAGCGAGATCCTCGAGCGCTTCGGGAAGGGCGAGTACGGCGTCGTCGTCACGTCCAAGGTGTTGAACGAGGGCGTTGACGTACCAGAGGCCAACGTCGCGGTAATCGTCAGCGGCAGCGGGTCGGTACGCGAGCACGTGCAGCGCCTGGGCCGTATCTTGCGGCGCCGCGAGGGCAAACGCGCTCATCTGTATGAGCTGGTGTCGGGCGACACCACGGAGACCTATACGAGTGCCAAGCGTCGAGATCATGCTGCGTACCGCTGAGAGCCCGGGGCGTCGATGCTGAGCGCTGACCTCGTTCGGGCGACGCGTCGCGGCGGCCAGCTGCACGTGACGGTGCTTTCGGGCAAGCAGCGGCAGCGAGCCGCGGAGCTCGCCGAGGGCTATATTGGCCTCGCCCATGCGCACGTGGGCGACTCCTACCAGGAGCTCAAAGCCGCCTGGGCGGCGGTCGAGGTCGCGGCACGCGAAGCCAAGCTCGCCGCCGGGCTGTTGAAGCTGATAGAGGACGCTTGCGAATTTGACGCGGAAGTCGAAATCGAGCCTCGTCAGCTGCGCAGCGAGCTCTTCACCCTGGCGGCCCGGACGCGGCGCAACCTTACTGACGAGCAGCGCTTCGATCGCAACGCCCTGCTCGCGCGGGTGGGGCAGGCCCATGGTCACAGCGCCGAGCAGGTGGAGAGAGCGCTGTATTCCGACCTGAGAGCGGAGCACCGCTTGCTCCAGGCTCCCGAGCTCGACCCAGAGGATCTGCTGAACCGCTACGACCTGGCTCAGTTGCAGGCCGTGCTCCTCCGCGCCGTCAAAGTCACGGCCGTCGTGTCCTGTGCGACGCCAGAAGGCTACCGCGAAATCTTCCGAAAGCTCAAATTCCGGCGCCTCCTGTTTCAGATCCGGCCGGAGGCGGGGGGCACTTATCGCATCGAGATCGATGGCCCATTCAGCTTGTTCGAGAGCGTTACCAAGTATGGCCTGCAGCTCGCCTTGATGTTACCCGCGCTGCTGCGCGCCGAGCGCATCGCACTCCAGGCGGAGCTGCGCTGGGGAAAAACCCGGAGCCCGCTGCTCTTCAGCCTGGAACGGAAGGGCACGGCGGACGGCTCGGAAGGTCGCGCTCGCCTGCCGGACGAAGTCGAGGCTCTGCTCACCGCCTTCGGCGAACCCCGCGACGGGTGGAGCGCAGAACCCGCGGAGCGCATCATCGATCTCCCGGGGCTTGGTCTGTGCGTCCCAGACGTCCGGTTCAGCCATCGCAGTGGCGCGGTAGTGTTCCTCGAGGTGCTCGGCTACTGGAGCCGCGACGCGGTCTGGCAACGCGTCGAGATGGTCCAAAAGGGGCTCGGGGACAAGCTCCTCTTCGCCGCGAGCCAACGACTGCGAGTGAGTGAGCAAGTCCTGGCGGAGCATCCCAGCGGCGCCTTATACGTCTACAAAAGCAGCCTCTCGGCCAAAGCCATCGTCGAGCACCTCGAGCGCCTGCGACAGGCGTAGCCCCCACTCGGCTCCGACCCGCAGGCGGCCCCGCCCCGGCCGACCAAAAGCCGCTTGCCCGTCATCACGCGACTGGGCTACAAGCTCCCCGGGCTTCCGAGCCCACAGCTTAAAGTTTCTAGCGTTAAGCGTCCGAGTAGCTCAGTCGGTAGAGCAGAGGACTGAAAATCCTCGTGTCGGCGGTTCAATTCCGTCCTCGGACACCACTTTTATCGGGGGAAATGGCACTTCGGGGGTTCTCTGCAGTGTCTCTGATTCGCTGGCGTTTGCTACAAATGCGCTACAGCGACTTTCGGGGGTAGGGGAAGGGCTCTCGCCGAACCCGACGCGGCGCTCCAGGGCCCGCCCGAGCGACTTGGCATCGGTCCGCCCGTAGACGCGCTCCACCATCCTGGAGTGCCTGTGGCCCAACAACGCGGCGATGTCGTGGGTGGCGACGCCGTGGTGACGCCACCAGGTCGCGAAAGTTCGGCGGAGGTCGTTAGGAGTGCAGCTCGGGATGCCAGCCCGTGCGCACGCGGCGGCGATGTCGCGCCGGACATTGCCCCAAGCACGGAACAGCAGACCGCCTTCTCCCTCGCCGTGCGTGAGCGCGTGCTCAAGCAGAGGGACCGAGAACGCCACGACCGGCACCCGCCGGTCGGAGCCGTCCGTTTTGGTTCCGCGTAGACGCAGCACGTCTCCTTCCAGGTGGATGTCCCCGTGGCTTGCCGTGTCCGACTCGCTCCACCGAGCGCCCGTCGCCAGGATGAACGCGACGCGCGCGGCCCGGTCCGGCTCGAGCTCGGCGAGCAGCGCCTGCGCTTGCACGGGGGTGAGATACCGCTCGCGTGGCTTGTACTCTGGCGAGAAGCCGTCAGGCATCACCGCCGCGATGTCGCCCGGGAACTCGCCGCGACGTTTGGCAACCTTGAGCGTGCTGCGCAGCACGGTCAGCTCCTTGTGGATTGTGTTGCGGGCGGCGCCCTCGTCGAGCCGCTGATCCACGAAGGTGTCGACCACCCGCGCCGTGACCTGGTGCAGCGTGAGGCCCGCTCCGAGTATGCGGGTCAGATGCCCAGCTTTCACCCGGTAGCAGTCGAGGTGCCTTCGGCTCGACCCTTCAGCTTGCGGTCTCGCAACAGGCTGCGCAGCGCGTCCTCTAGCGAGTTTTCGTGCGAGGCCGCGTAGCTCGGATCGGCGGCTCGTCGCTCCCACTCACGCAACGTAGCTTCGGCTGCCCGCCGATCGGTTTGCCGGGTCGTTCGCTGGTAGCGGTTGCCGCTCGCGTCGTAGAACCAGGCGTACCAGATTGGGCCGCGCTTGAAGAGTCGCTCTGCCATTGTTTGCCTTCCTGGCGCCGAAGGTACACCTCGAAGGCCGAGCGTGGAACACGCAGCACGCGCCCGTCACGATAATGGAGCAGTTTCCGCATGATGCGGTACGCGCTCGCGAGCGAGATTTGCAACTCGCTCGCAACGTCCTGCGCGGTGAGAAATCGGTTGGCCTTCATCGGCTATTCGCCCGCCTTCCGCTGCAGGCGCGAGGCGATGGATGCGAGCGAGAGCTGCGTGTCCGGTACTGCACGCCGCGTCGGTGCGTTCGTCCAAGCCTCTGAGTACGCCCGCAGGCGGCGCTCGTAGTAGCGCGTGCGAGCCACGAATTCAGGACGCTCGTCGAACGTTGGCGTCCGCTGAAAATCGGGCGCGTTGGAGAACAAGTCGGCTTCTCGTTGTCGAACGTACTCCAAGAATGTCAGGCTGGTTCGCTCCTCGACCGTGGGGGGCACCACGTTCTCTACAACGTCGGTCGACGATGCGGTGTCCCCGCTCACTCTTGGGGGCATGTCCAGCCCAGCGAAGCGCGCGGAAGCGGCTGCGCGTCGCTGAAGATAGTCGTGCGCAACGCGCGAGGCACGTACCTGGTCGAGGAATACGCACGTGTCGCGTTCCAATTGCTCCATCGGAAGCTTGCTACACGGCGTCTGCAGCAAACCGGCACTGCCGAGGTGACTCAGAAGACCTCCCGTGACCTCGGGCACCGAGAGACCGCGCCGCCGACCCAACACGCGTTGGGCGGGTTCCGAGGCGCCAAGCGAGAATCGAACCTCAGTGAACACCTTCAATCGCTCGTCGACAGAGCAGCGCTCGCGCCGTGTGGATGTCTTGGGGTCGACGAGTCTCAGCCAGGCGCCGGTCCTGGTGCCACCCACGAACAGGTGCTGCCAGATTGGATCGAGCATGCTCTCGATGTCTTCCGGCCTGTTTACGCCCAAGCTCCGGAGCGCCTCGCTCCTGAGTTGACCTTCTAGCCGCCAGACCGGTGAGCAGCCGTCCCATCCTGCGGCAAGGAAGGCTTTGGTTTCAGTTAGTACCTTCTCATCATCGGGTGCATAGCATTGCAGCTGCCGCGTCTTGTTGTAGAGCCGGGCCATCGTCGGGTTGCCTCTGGAGAACGAGAAGCCGGTGTAAAGGGGGCCTTACCGCGTCAATTGCGCGTTCGCCTGGGCAGCGTGATATTCGACCGACCGTCGCGATCGCCCCACGAAATTCTCAAGGTCATCGTTACAGAAGTGGACGTTTGTCACGTCCGCGCAGAGATCCAGCCGGCGTACCGTCTGCTCCCCAAGCGGCTTGCCGGTGAAGAAGCGCGCCAGCGCCTCAGCGACATCTAGCGTATCGGCCAACGTGGTCGTGGCGAGGAAAATGGCCCTGAACTCGACGACAACGGTGAATCCAAAGCGGTCCTCGCCGACGACGACGCTGGCGTGTGCGTTTGTCAGTCGGAACCCCTTTTTACCCGCGCCCGAGCCGTGCAGCTCAAATGATGATCCCGCCACGAAGAACACCTGCGAGATGCCTGTGCGGCGAGCGCGCTCCTGAGCGCTGGTCATCTCGATCAGAATCTGTCGGTCGAGTTCCGCTTGATATGCGATGTGCAGAGTATCGATTCGGCGCTGCAGGAGTAACGGACATCGCGCCTCTTCCGATGTCGTTGGCAACTGGCGCTTTTTGGGCCTCGAAGGTTCGCTCTCCTCGTCCTCCGGTGGTGTTTGAGCCCGGATGTTATCCACGTCCGGGCTCCCATCCAGATTCGCGAGGTCTTCACCGGAGGGCTCTGCCCCCGGACCCCCGCACAGGGGCGCGGGCCCCTCGCTCGCTTCGCGAGCTTCACCCCGACCACCCCGGCCCGGCTCCCGTCTCTCGCGGCTGTCGGTCGGAGTAGACGCGTCCGTGCCGCGCGCAGCGCCGTCGAGCCCGCGATCGACGTTTCGCCGACCGGGGTGGTCCCCGCGGGTGTGAACCGCAGGCTCGACGACACGTCTGCTGACGGCCACGTAGATCCGCAGAAATTTGACCCTGGAGGTGGGCCAGAGGTGCCCGGATAGACCAGAGGGGGCGAATCGAGCGAGCGAAAACAGAA
>JAYTOL010000010.1:0-72620 GCA_043747815.1 Deltaproteobacteria bacterium | reverse complement strand
CGTGAAGATGGTGATGCCGGGCGACAACGTGACGGTGGAAGTGGAGCTGATCACGACCGTCGCCTTGGAAGAGCAGATGCGCTTCGCCATCCGCGAAGGCGGGAAGACCGTCGGCGCCGGCGTCGTCACCAAAATTGTCGAGTGAGAAAAGTCGAGTAGTTCATGCCAGATACGACCAAAATTCGGATTCGCCTCAAGGCCTTTGATCACCAGCTGCTCGACAAGTCCACGTCGGACATCGTCGAGACCGCGCGCCGCACCGGCGCGCGGGTCGCGGGCCCCATTCCGCTGCCGACCTCGCTGCGGCGCTACACCGTCCTGCGCGGGCCTCACGTCGACAAGAAGTCGCGCGAGCAGTTCGAGGTGCGCACGCACAAGCGCCTGATCGACATCATGGAGCCCACCCCCCAAACCCTCGATGCGCTGATGAAGCTCGATCTCAGCGCCGGCGTCGACGTCGAAATCAAGACCAAATAGGCGCGTCATCGCCACCTGAAACGCCCCCTGCCGATCTCGGCCATCTGCTTGGTCGCCCTGCGCTTCCGGTCCTCACCGTACTACGTACGGTTCCGGGCCGGTTCTCGGGCGACACGGCGCATCTGACTCGAGCTTGCCAGGGGTTCGACCCGAACACGTTTCTAGGCTTTCGCAGGAAAGCTGCCGGGCTTGCCGAGGCACCGAAACTAGGCTAAGTGGCCCGCCCCCCAGAACCGGGGCTCATTCAAACCAAGAAAGACCTACGGTATGCCGACGGTCGATTTATTTAATCTCAAACGAGATAAGGTCGGGAGCGTTACGCTTCGCGACGATGTATTTGGAGTGGAAGTCGCTGAGCAGCTGCTCCACGAGGTCGTGGTCGCCCAGCTCGCCAGCAAGCGCGCCGGTACCCATGCCGGTAAGGAGCGCGCGGCGGTCCGCGGTTCCTCCCACAAGATCTACAAGCAGAAGGGCACGGGCCGAGCCCGTCACGGCTCGATTCGCGCGCCGCTGTTCGTCGGCGGTGGGCGGGCGCACCCGCCGAAGCCGCAAGACTGGGCGCGGCGGCCTCCCCGCCGAGTGCGTCTCGCGGCGCTCAAGAGCGCGCTGAGTCTGCTCGTCAAAGAAGGCCGGCTCACGGTCGTCGAGGACTTCGTGTTGGCGGAGATCAAGACCAAGGCGCTGGCGTCCGTGCTCGGCGTGCTGAAGCCGACGCAGAAGAAGACGCTGGTCGTGGACGCGAAGAGCAACGAGAACCTCAGGCTCTCGATCCGCAACCTGAACCAGCACCTGTTTTTGCCGCCCGAGGGCGTCAACGTCTATGACCTCTTGAGGCACGACCACCTGGTCCTCTCAAAAGACGCGGTGGCCCAGCTCGAAGCCCGCTGCAGCAAGGAGGCCGCATGAGCCTTGAACTTTCCCAGATCATCAAGCGCCCGGTGGCGCTGACGGAAAAGGCCTCGCGCCTCAAGGCCGAGAATAACCAGGTGGTGTTCGAGGTCGACCGCAGCGCCAACAAGATTCAGATCCGGAGCGCCGTCGAAGCGCTGTTCGGGGTCAAGGTGCTGAGCGTGAACACCCTGCTCCAGCGCGGCAAGGTCAAACGCATGGGCCGTGGCTACGGCAAGCGGCACAACTGGAAGAAGGCGATCGTCACCCTGCGTGAGGGCGACGACATCTCCTTCTTCACCGAAGCCGAGAAGGAGTAAGCAGGCAATGGCAATCAGGAAAACCAATCCCACCTCCGCCGGCCGTCGCGGTTACTCCTTCAGCGATCAGAGCGACATCACGGCGACCGAGCCGCTGAAGAAGCTCCTGGCGCCGAAGTCGAGCTCGGGCGGGCGTAACAATCACGGTCGCACCACCAGCCGCTTTCGTGGCGGTGGGCACAAGCGCCGCTACCGGATCATCGATTTCCGCCGCGCGAAGATCGGCATCCCCGCGACCGTGGCGACCATCGAGTACGATCCCAACCGTACGTCGCGCATCGCCCTCCTCAACTACGCCGACGGGGAGAAGACCTACATTCTCGCGCCGGATGGCCTCAAGGTGGGCGACCAGGTGCTGTCGAGCCGTTTTGCCGACATCCGCCCGGGCAACTCGCTGCCGTTGCAGCACATCCCGTCTGGTACGCTGATCCACAACATCGAGCTGCGCAAGGGCAAGGGCGGCCAGCTCGTGCGCTCCGCGGGCGTCGCCGCCCGGCTCACGGCCAAAGAGGGCGAATACGTCTCCGTCAAGCTGCCGAGCGGTGAAGTGCGGCTGGTGCATCAAGAGTGCCGGGCCAGCATTGGGCAGGTCTCGTTCGGTGAGCATCAGCACGTGAGCCTGGGTAAAGCCGGGCGTTCGCGTTGGTTAGGCCGGCGGCCTCACAACCGCGGCGTCAGCATGAACCCCGTCGACCATCCCATGGGTGGTGGCGAAGGTCGAACCAGCGGTGGTCGGCACCCGTGCTCGCCGTGGGGTCAGCTCGCCAAGGGTAAGAAGACCCGAAATAACAAGCGGACTGACAACATGATCGTCACACATCGAAGGAACAAGTAGGATGGCCCGGAGTATCAAGAAGGGGCCGTTCATCGACGGCCATCTCGCGAAGAAGATCGAAGACACGGTGAGCTCGGGGTCGCGCAAAGCGATCAAGACCTGGTCCCGCCGTTCCACGATCTTTCCGCAGGCTGTGGGCTTGACCTTCGCGGTGCACAACGGTCGAAAGTTCGTCCCGGTGTTCGTCTCGGAGAACATGGTCGGGCACAAATACGGGGAGTTCGCCCCGACCCGGACTTTCAACGGGCACTCGGGCGACAAGAAAAAGGTCGCCGCGCGCTGACCTGAGAACACCGCGGCCAGTGCTCGAGCTTCGCGCGCGGGCCTGTCGCGGTAGCGCCTTCGAAGCATCTGCTGTTCATGCGTCTAGCTGAATCGAACAGCGGAAAATAGAAGGAAATTGTGATGACCCGGCGGCGTCAAGGCGCTTGTCGGGTTGAGAGCTCTCTGATAGAACCTGCTCCCCTTGCTGGGAGGCATCACCGATCGCTCGCTAGCCCTTCTGGGCTCGGGCCACTTGGTGGCGGCCTCTCTCCCGAGCGCCCCCTAGACTCACCGTCAGGGCGTTCGAGGAAATTAACTGAAGCGACTGCGCCGAAAGGCACGTTTCGCCATCAGTGACCTCAAGGGGCGACGGGTCTCAAACCGGGAAACTGTCGAAGTGATCAGCCAGGCAAAAGCAAACTTTCAAGGCATCAGTCCGCGCAAGGCACGGATGGTGATCGACCTCGTTCGGGGTCGGTCGGCAACCGAGGCACTGCAGCTGCTCGATTTCACGAACAAGGCGGGTGCGCTGTTCGTGAAGAAGCTGCTCAGCAGTGCTCTCGCCAACGCGCAAGTGAAGCGGCCAGGGGTCGACGTGGACACGCTCTACGTGAGCCGAGCCAGCGTCGATCAGGGGCCAAACTCGCACATGCGGCGCTGGCGCCCACGGGCGATGGGTCGCGCGACACGGGTCACCAAGGGCGTGAGCCACATTCATCTGGAGCTCGACGCGCTATAAATCGGCGTTGATCCGTCAACGCAAGCCGTCGAACCCTAGTTTCTCCGAACGCGAGCTCTGCCCCAGGGCGGGCTCCAAACGCGGGACCTCGGTAAAGCGCGAGGTGCCAATTCTCGAGATCGCCCAGGTGGGCAGTCGCTCCCGCGCGAAGGTTGACTGGTTTTTTTCCGCGAGTGAAATAGCAAATGGGACAAAAAACACATCCATATGGCTTCCGGCTCGGCGTCATCAAGACGTGGACGAGCAAGTGGTACGAAGACTCGCGCTACGTGACGTGGCTGCACGAGGACATTCGGATCAAGCGCGCCGTCAAGGACTACCTCTTCAACGCGAACGTCGCGGGCGTGGAGATTGAGCGGGCCGCCAACAAGGTCAAGGTCATTGTATTCACGGGCCGCCCCGGCATGGTGATCGGCAAGGGCGGGCGCGGGATTGAGATCCTGAAGAGCGGTAACCTCGACTCGGCCGCCAAGGGCGAGACGAAGTTCCCGGGTGTGCAGTCGTTCACCCCCAACGAGGTCTTCATCGACGTTCAGGAGGTGCGCAAGGCAGAGACCAACGCGCAGCTCGTCGCCGAGAACATCGCGACCCAGTTGGAGCGCCGGATCGCCTTTCGCCGGGCCATGAAGAAGTCCCTCAGCACCGCCATGAAATTTGGCGCGAAGGGCATCCGCATCCGCTGCTCCGGCCGCCTCGGCGGCGCGGAAATGGGGCGCGTCGAGACGTATCGCGAAGGCCGTGTGCCGTTGCATACCCTGCGCGCCGACGTGGATTTTGGTTTGGCTCAGGCGCGGACGACCTACGGGATCATCGGTGTCAAGGTCTGGATCTTCAAGGGCGAGGTCTTGCAGCGCAAGGCTCGCCGCATCCTCCAATAATCGAGGCGCATCGTGCTTTCTCCCAAGCGAACGAAGTTCAGAAAACAGATGCGAGGCAAGAACCGCGGCCTCGCCTGGCGCGGCAGTGACGTCTCGTTCGGAGATTTCGGTCTTCAAGCAGTCCACGCCAGTCACCTGACGGCCCGGCAGATCGAAGCCGGCCGTATGGCAATTCAGCGGGCTGTGAAGCGCCAGGGGCAGCTCTGGATCCGCGTGTTCCCGGACAAGCCGGTCACGAAGAAGCCGCTCGAAGTGCGCATGGGCAAGGGCAAGGGCGCGGTCGAAGAGTGGGTGTGCGTGGTCAAGCCCGGCCGCGTGCTGTTCGAGATCGCCGGCGTGCAAGAGGACGTCGCTCGCGAAGCCTTCGCGCTCGCGTCCACCAAGCTGCCGGTGACCACCAAGTTCCTGGCGCGGAGTGATTTCTAATGAAGGCGCAAGAACTGCGGGATCGGTCCGATCAGGACCTCGCCGAGCTCAGCCAACAGCTACGGCGGGACCTCTTCGGCTCGCGCATGAAGAATTTCACGGGGCAGTTGGACGACACGAGCCAACTGCGGAAGGCGCGGCGGGATCTGGCGAGGATCGCCCAGATCCAGGGGCTGCGGTCCGCAGAGCAGAGCGCCCAGAAGAAGGCCTCGGCCGAGCAATCAGGGAGTAAGACGTGAGTAAGGCACAAGCAGGCGGCCCGAAAGGGGCTGCGCCAAAGGCAGGGGCCAATAAGGCAGCGAGCCCAAAGGTCGAGGCCGACAAAGCCGCGGCGAAGGCATCAACGGCCAAGGTCCCCGTTGCCAAAGCGGCGGTACCGGCAGCGGCCCGCAAGGCGCCCGAAGCCGGGGCCGGCGGCGAGACAGCCGACGAGCACGCCCTCGCGTCCTTCAAACGCACCCTGGTCGGGCGCGTCAAGAGCGACAAGATGAACAAGACGGTCGTCGTCGAAGTCGTCCGCTCGAAGATGGACCCGGTCTACAAAAAATACGTCCGCGTGCGGAAGAGCTACAAGGCTCACGACGAGGAGAACGCGTATCGAATTGGCGATCGCGTGGAGATTATCGAGCACCGCCCGCTGTCCAAGCTGAAGCGCTGGAAGGTGATCAATCTCGTGGAGCGAGCGGTTCAGGAATAACCCGCCGAGCGCGCGCCCGCGGCGGCCCGTGGTCAGTGACCCAGGTACAGCGACCCGAGCTTCGCCATAGTGACGCGACAATCGACCGAGCAATTCACGAGAGACGGTTAGGGATTAGCCATGATTCAGGTCCAGACGGTATTGGATGTTGCGGACAACTCCGGCGCCAAGGTGGTGCAGTGCATCAAGGTGCTCGGGGGGTCCAGGCGCCGCTACGCTCAGCTGGGCGACGTCATCGTCGTCAGCGTCAAGGAAGCGTTGCCCGACAGCAAGGTAAAGAAGGGCGAGACCGCGCGCGCTGTCGTGGTGCGCACCAAGCGCGAGTGGCGCCGTGCCGACGGCAGCTACATCAAGTTCGATTCGAACAGCGCGGTGATGATCGGCGCCCAGAGCGAGCCGATCGGGACGCGCATCTTTGGGCCAGTGGCGCGTGAGCTGCGCAACAAGAAGTTCATGAAGATCGTCTCGCTTGCACCGGAGGTGCTGTGATGCAACGGCTCATTCGCGGAGACCTCGTGCGCGTGACGCGAGGCAACGATAAGGGCAAGCAGGGTCGGGTGACCCGCATCCTGTCTGAGCGGAACGCCGTGGTCGTCGAGGGCGTGAACCTGGTGAAGCGCCACGTCAAAGCCACGGCGCAACGCGCCGGCGGCATTCTCGAGGTCGAGGCCCCGATTGATGCCTCTAAAGTGATGCCGGTCGATCCGGAGACGGGCAAGCCGACGCGAGTGCATGTGCGCATCGAAGACGGCAAAAAGGTTCGCGTGGCCAAGAGCGGCGCGACGCTGGTGGCTCAGCGCTGAAGCGCGCTCGAGCCCAAAAGCCGAGAAGATCTAGGAACGAGCAATGGCCGACAAGAAAGTTCCCGCGTTTCAAAAAGTATACGTGGACGAAGCAGTGCCCGGGCTAATCGAGCACTTCAAGTACAAGAACAAGTTCCAGGTTCCCCAGCTCAAGCGCATCGTCCTGAACATGGGCATGGGCGCCGCGGTGGGAAACCCAAAAGTGATTGACGCAGCGGTCCTGGAGCTGGGTGCCGTCGCGGGTCAACGCCCCGTGGTGACACGAGCGAAGAAGTCGATCGCGACGTTCAAGCTGCGTGAGGGTATGCGCATCGGCGTGATGGTGACCCTGCGGCGTGAACGGATGTGGGCCTTCATGGAGCGCCTGGTGATGCTAGCGCTACCTCGCGTGCGAGACTTTCGCGGCGTGAGCCCGCGGGCCTTCGACGGCGCTGGCAACTACACGCTGGGCCTGAAGGAACAGATCGTTTTCCCGGAAATCCAATTCGACAAGGTGGATGCGACGCGCGGCTTGAACGTCACGTTCGTCACCACCGCCAAGACCAACGAAGAGGGCCGCGAGTTGCTCAAGCGACTCGGAATGCCGTTTAGGAGTTAGAGGATGGCACGAGCGTCACAGTGGGCGAAACTCAACCGCCCCCCCAAGTTTTCGACGCGGGCGCACGAGCGCTGCCACGTCTGCGGCCGGCCGCGGTCGGTGTACAAGGACTTCAAGCTCTGCCGGATCTGTTTGCGCGAGCTCGCCCTCAAGGGTGAGCTGCCAGGCGTGACCAAGGCGAGTTGGTGAGGAGAGCGTGAAACCATGATGACCGATCCGATTGCGGACATGTTGGCTCGCGTCAGGAACGCGGCGATGGCGCAGCACGCGATTACTCGTATGCCTGCCAGTAAAGTGAAGCAGAGCATCGCGACGATCCTGAAAGCGGAAGGCTACATCGCGGATGTGCGCCTCGATGAGAACCCGATCACTAAGCGCCCCGAGATCGTTCTGGCGCTGAAGTACGATCGCGACCGCTCGTGTGCCTTCCAGGGCATTCGACGCGTGTCTCGGCCGGGGCGGCGGGTGTACGTGGGGCACGACCGCATCCCGCGGGTGCTCAGCGGCCTGGGCACTTCGATCCTGAGCACGTCTCAGGGTCTAATGACGGATAGCGAAGCTCGGCGCCGCAAGGTCGGCGGCGAGTTGGTCTGTGAGGTGTGGTGATGGCACAAGCTGCTGTACTGGGCACCGATAAGAAGGCGCCTGCCAAGCGCGAGTCGCGGGTGGGCAAGATCGCCATCCCGGTGCCCAAGGGCGTGACGGTCACGTTCAAGGACCGGCTGTGTGAAGTGAAGGGCGCCAAGGGTACCCTCTCGTTTCAGCTGCCGGAAAGCGTCATCGTTCGGGAAGAAGCGGGCACTCTGGCGGTGAGCAGTGAGCGCGAGGGCTCGGATGGCGCCCGGCTCCAGGGTCTCGGGCGGGCGCTGCTCGCCAACCTGGTGCAAGGCGTATCGGCGGGCTACGAGCGGACGTTGGAGCTCGTCGGCACGGGTTACCGCGCCGAGGTCAAAGGTACCGTGGTGCACCTCGCGCTTGGTTTCTCCCATCCGGTCGCTTACCAGTTGCCTCCGACGGTGACGGGCAAGGTCGCGCCGGACTCGAAGGGCAGCGTGCTCCACCTCGAGTCACCGGACAAGGCGGCGCTCGGACAGGCGGCGGCGACGATCCGCGGCTTTCGCCCTCCCGAGCCGTACGGCGGCAAGGGCGTGCGTTATCGCGGTGAGAACATCCTGCGCAAGGCTGGCAAGGCGGGTAAGAAGTAATGGCAAAGCTCGAAGGCAGGGATCGGCGCAAGGCCCGGATCCGCAAGAAGATTTCCGGCGACAGCGGGCGGCCGCGGCTGAGCGTGTTCCGCAGCGCGCGGCACATTTACGCGCAGGTGGTCGACGACACGGGCGGGAAGACGTTGGCGGCGGCATCGACGCTCTCCCCCGACCTGAAGGGCACGCTGGAGGCCGACGACAAGACGGGCGCTGCGAAGAAGGTGGGCGCCCTGATCGCGAAGATGTGTTTAGAGCGCAAGGTCGGCAAGGTCGTGTTCGACCGGAACGGCTTTATGTACCACGGTCGCGTCAAGGCGCTGGCCGAGGCAGCCCGCGAAGCGGGTTTGGATTTCTGAGCGTCGTTCTCCGCGGGCGACAATCTGGAGAGTTATCAGGCGGCTTTTGGCTCCGCCACCCGCGTAAACGCGGCTCGAGGACGATTAGGCTATGGCATTCGAACAGCTAGACGAAGACAAAATCAAGGAGCGGGTGGTTCACATCAACCGCGTCGCGAAAGTCGTCCAAGGTGGCCGCCGGTTCAGCTTTGCGGCGTTGGTGGTCGTGGGCGATGAGGCTGGCCACGTCGGCGTGGGTCTGGGTAAGGCCAACGAGGTCCCAGAGGCGATTCGCAAGGGCAATGACCAGGCTCGCAAGAGTATGTTCAAGGTCCCCATGGTCGGTAGCACGGTGGTGCACGAAGTGATTGGTCACTTTGGGGCGGGCCGCGTTCTGCTCAAGCCTGCTGCCCCGGGCACGGGCGTGATCGCCGGTGGCGCGGTGCGGGCGGTGGTGGAGTCCGCAGGGATCCACGACATCCTCACCAAGTGCCTCGGCTCCAGCAATAAATACAACGCAGTTTATGCGACGGTCGCGGCGCTTCAGTCGCTGCGCTCTGCTGAGAAGATCAGCCAGGCGCGCGGCGTGGATCTAGAGAGCGTCATCCACGACTACCCCGTCGCGCGCTACAACGCGGCGAAGCCGGCGGTGACGCCGACCGAAGGAGGCGCAGGATGAGCGCCGAGGTTCGTTTGCTCGTACGTCAGCAGCGTAGCGTCGTTGGGAGGCCGTGGACGCAGCGCCTCGTGCTCAAGGGGCTCGGCCTGCGCGGTCCCGGTTCCGAGGTCGTCGTGTCGAATAATCGCGCGATCCGGGGCATGATTCGTAAGGTCCTGCACCTCGTGAGCGTGGAAGAAGTTGCGGCCCAGGCGAGCACGCCAGCAGCGGCCCCCAAGAAGGTCAAGTCATGAGCAGTATTCTGTCGCGGTTGGCGCCGCCCGAGGGCGCGCGTCTGAAAGAACGTCGGCTGGGCCGTGGCCCCGGCTCCGGCGTGGGCAAGATTTCGGGTCGTGGCTTCAAGGGGCAGAAGGCGCGGCAGCCCGGTAACCTCGGCAAACTGAACTTCCAGGGCGGTCAGACGCCGATGCAACGGCGCCTGCCAAAGCGCGGCTTCCGCGTGCCGTTCCCGGCGACGATCGTGGCGGTGAATGTTTCTTCGCTCGAGCGGTTTGATGCCAAGAGCGAGGTGGGCGAGGTCGCGTTACGGGCGGCCCGGCTCGTTCAGGGCAAGCTCGACCGTATCAAGATCCTGGGTGACGGCGAGCTGACGAAGGCGCTGACGGTCGTGGCGCATGAGTTCAGCGCGACGGCGCGCCTCAAGATCGAAGCCGCTGGCGGCAAAGTCGTGGTTCTCGAGCCGCCGACCGCCGCCGCCGATTCGGGTTCCGATACCCAAGCCGAGAAGTCCTGAGGCCGTTTCATGGCCGTTTTTGGTGGATTCTCTAACATCACCAAGGTGCCGGAGCTGCGCCGGCGCATAGTTTTTTCGCTAGCCATCCTCGCGGTCTACCGGTTCGGTGTGTTCATCACCATTCCGGGCGTCGATCGCAGCGTCATGCAGCAGGTCGTCTCCCACCAGGGCGGCCTGCTCGGCATGTTCAATATGTTTTCTGGCGGCGCGCTCGCCCAGCTGTCGATCTTCGCGCTGGGCATCACGCCCTACATTTCCGCCAGCATCATCATGCAGTTGATGGGCATGGTGAGCAAGAACGTCGAGGAGCTCCGCAAGGAGGGCGAGCAAGGGCGGCGCAAGATTGAGCAGTGGACTCGCTACGGCACGATCGTTCTGAGCTTGGTGCAGTCGTTTACGCTGGCGAGCTGGCTCGAGGGGCTCAACAGCGAGATGGGCGGGGCGCAGTTCACCGACGTCGTGAGCGAGCCAGGCTGGGGCTTTCGCTTCCTCACCATGCTCACCTTGACGACGGGTACGGCGCTCGTCATGTGGATGGGTGAGCAGGCGACCGAGCGCGGCATCGGCAACGGCATGTCGCTCATCATCTTCGCGAGCATCGTCAGCGGCATCCCGTCCGGGGTGACTAACTATTTCGCGGCCAACGCGGGCGAGGTGCAGCCTCTAACCCTGCTGGTCGTGTTCGCGATCTTCCTCGCCTGCATCGCGGTGGTCGTGTTCTTCGAACGCGCCCAGCGGCGCATCCCCATCCAATATGCGCGCCGCCAAGTGGGCCGTCGCATCTACGGGGGGCAGAGCGCGCACCTGCCGTTGAAGGTCAATATGGCCAGCATGATCCCGCCGATCTTTGCTTCGAGCTTGTTGATGTTCCCGGCGACGCTCTCGAATATGGACATCCCGTTCATGGCGAAGTTCAGCGCCGTGCTCAACCGTGGCGATTGGGTGTTCAACACGCTGTTCGCGGCGCTAATCATCTTCTTCGCGTTCTTCTACACGTCGGTCACCTTCCAGCCGGTGGACGTCGCCGACAACCTGAAGAAGCAGCAGGCGAACATCCCCGGCATCCGTCCCGGCCGGCAAACTGCCGAGTATATCGACGGCGTCGTCAGCCGCTTGACGGTGGTCGGGGCGCTGTACGTGGCCGCCATCTGTATCGTTCCGTCGATCGTCGCCCAGGCGTTTCGGATGCCCTTTCAATTCGGCGGCACGAGCCTGATGATCTGCGTGGGCGTTGCGCTAGAGACCGTCAACCAGATCGAAGCGCACCTGATCACGCGGAGCTACGAGGGCCTCACCGGGCCGCGCGCGACGCGGCTCACGGGTCGAGGGCCCGCATGAACGGCGCGAAGTCCGACCCGGGCGTTCGCCTGGTGCTGCTCGGCGCGCCGGCGAGCGGCAAGGGCACCCAGGGGCAGACGCTCGCCGTCGCGCTCGGGATCCCAAAGATATCGACGGGCGACATGCTTCGGGCAGCACGCGACGCAGGGTCCGATCTGGGCAAGATCGCCGACGGCATCATGTCGGCGGGCAAGCTCGTGCCGGACGATTTGGTGATACGCCTCGTCGACGAGCGCCTGAAGCAGCCCGACGCGCAAGGGGGCTTCATCCTCGATGGATTTCCGCGCACGGTGCCCCAAGCCGTGGCTCTGGATCAGCTGCTGGAGAGCCGCGGCGTCGGCATCAACGCCGCGGTCCATATACTTCTGCCGCGTGAGCTCCTGATGGAGCGCGCGACTTTGCGTCGGGCCGACGTCCGGACTGGACAGATCTACCATCTGAAGTATAATCCGCCCCCCGATTCCGCTGAGCTCGTGCATCGCGATGATGACCGAGAGGAAACGGTCCGCAAACGCCTCGATGCCTACGATAACATGACCGCCGCGCTCGTCCCCTACTATGAGGGCAGGAACCTCCTACGCCACATCGACGGCGCTGGTACGCCCAACGAGGTGGGGGAGCGTGTGCGCCGTGCGCTCCTGGATTTGACGCACACTTCTGACGGAGCCGCCGTAACCGGCGGGGCTCGGTCACGAGGAGGGGCGAACGAAGACTGATCCTACCCAGACGGGCGTCATCGAAGCCGTATTGCCGCGCGCCATGTATCGAGTCCGCCTGAGCGAGGGTCGCTTGCTCAGGGTGGGAGTCGATGCTGTTTGCCAGGGCACTTTGGTGAAGCTAATTGCCGGGGACCGTGTCGAGATTCGTCTTGCGGCACGGGACCCGAGTCGGGGTCAGATCGTTCGTAAGCTTTAGCCGGTAAGCACGGGCAACCATTATTTATCGGAGCTACCTGTCGGAGCCGTTTGCCGGAGCGCGGAAAAGTTGCCTGGTTTACGTGAGAGGCCACCATGAAAGTTCGACCCAGCGTTAAGAAAATCTGTGACAAATGCAAAGTGATCCGCCGCAAGGGTGTGGTGCGAATCATTTGCGATAACCCGCGCCACAAGCAACGGCAGGGCTGACGGTTCGAATGGTGATGAAGATGAAAGCGACTAATAAGCCCGTCGGGCAGATGGTTTCCACCAAGGGATTTTCATGGCTCGCATAGCTGGTGTCGATCTCCCACGGCGCAAGGCGATTGCGTACGCGTTGCCGTATATCTACGGCATCGGCAACTACACGGCCCGAGCCATCTGCAAGCGGATCAACATCCCGCTCGACCGCAAGGTGGACGAGCTCTCCGAGACGGACGTCAAGGCCCTGCGCGAGACCATCGAGACCTATAAGGTCGAGGGTGATCTACGGCGCGAAGTGCAGCAGAACATCAAGCGGTTGATGGATCTCGGCAGCTACCGCGGGCTTCGGCACCGCCGGGGGTTGCCGGCGCGAGGGCAACGGACGCATACCAACGCGCGCACTCGCAAGGGGCCAAAGCGCGGTGTCGCACGGCGCACCAAGTAGGCTCGTAAGAGACACCACCAAAGGACAATTACGAGATGGCCACTGCAGCTACAGGTAAGAAGCGCGGAACCAAGCGGGTCGCGCGCAAGAACATCCCCACCGGTGTCGCGCACATCCGCTCGACCTTTAACAACACCATCGTCACGATCACTGACGTCGCCGGGAACGCGGTGTCATGGGCGAGCGCGGGCGCGCGCGGCTTCAAGGGCTCGCGGAAGAGCACGCCCTTCGCGGCTCAGCTGGCGGCGGAAGACGCCGCTCGCCGCGCGATTGAGAACGGCATGCGCAGCGTGGCCGTGTTCGTGAAGGGCCCCGGAGCAGGGCGCGAGAGCGCGCTCCGCGCGCTGCAGTCGGCGGGCTTCAAGATCACATTGATCCGGGACGTCACCCCGGTCCCCCATAACGGTTGCCGCCCCCCGAAGCGGCGCCGCGTCTAGGATTTTAAAATGGCACGCTATATCGGAGCAGTTTGTAAACTCTGTCGCCGCGAAGGCACGAAGCTCTATTTGAAGGGGGAACGTTGCTTCTCCGATAAATGCTCCGTGACCCGGCGCCCTTATCCGCCAGGCCAGCACGGCCAGGGCCGTTTCAAGATGAGCGAGTACGGGCTCCGTCTGCGCGAAAAGCAGAAGACCCGGCGCATCTACGGGCTGCTCGAGAAGCAGTTCCGCGGCTATTACACGCATGCCTCGAGCATGAAGGGTCGAACTGGGGAGACGATGCTCGGGCTGCTCGAAGGGCGTCTGGACAACCTGATGCTGCGCTCCGGCCTGGCCGCGACCCGCGCTCAGGGCCGCCAACTCGTGCGGCACAATCACATCCTCGTCAACGGCAAGCGCGTCAACATCCCGAGCTACCCCGTCAAGGCGGGTGACAAGATTGAGGTGCGCGAGAAGAGCCGAAAGATCGGCTTTATCCAGGCGTCTTTGGATGCGGCGCAGGGTCGGCCCATTCCGAGCTGGGTGGACGTGGACAAGGCGAGCTTCAGCGCCGTGTTCCGCGGCGCGCCGCCGCGCGAGGAGCTGCAGGATCCCGCAGTTCGGGAGCAGTACGTCGTGGAGTATTATTCACGGTAACGGCGTCCGCGCGCTGGACAACGGCCCGCTCGGATACGAGTGGGCCGCAGTTTTTCGGCAGTACGAGTTTGAGCAGTGCGAGTAGTTTGGTTCTAACTTCAGATGGCTAGCGGTCGACGACAGCGGGCAGGTCACGGAGTGCAGACGGGAGCTGGTTCCCGGTTGCAGTCGGGATGGCCGCGCTAAACCCCCACACAAAGGAGCGGCGAGCATGGTTTCAGCAAAAGTTGCACGTAATTGGATTGATTTGATTCGTCCGCGTTCGATTCAGATTGAGCCGGAGACAGCGACGGACTTCTACGCGAAGTTCACCTGCGAGCCGCTCGAGCGGGGGTACGGCATCACCGTGGGTAACTCGCTGCGGCGAGTGCTCTTGTCGTCGCTGCAGGGCACGGCCATTACGGCGCTGCGGGTGGACGGCGCGCTCCACGAGTTCACGAGCATCGACGATGTCGTGGAAGACGTGACCGACATCGTGCTCAACCTCAAAGAGGTCGTGTTGCGTGCCGACGCCCCCAAGCAGCATATTCTGCGCCTGGAGAAGGAAGGCCCCGGTCCGGTGCTGGCGGGGGACATTCAGCTGACGGATGGCCTGAAGATCCTGAACCCGGATCACCTGATCGCGACGCTCGATAAGAAGGGTCCGCTCAGCATGGAGCTGACGGTCAACGTGGGTCGTGGCTATGTCTCGGCAGAGCGCAACAAGAACCCGACCATGCCGCTCGGCACGATCGCGATTGACTCGCTGTTCTCCCCGATTCGCAAGGTCAATTACACTGTCCGCAACGCGCGCGTCGGGCAGATCACCGACTACGACAAGTTGATCCTCGAGGTCTGGACGAACGGCGCGGTGGTCCCTGCCGACGCGGTCGCCTTCGCCGCGAAGATCTTGAAGGAGCAGCTCTCCATCTGGATCAATTTCGAGGAGACCGAGGAGACGCAGTACCAGGCCCCGGGCGCCGAAGAAGAGCCGCTCAACGAGCATCTCTTCCGCTCGGTCGATGAGCTCGAGCTGTCGGTGCGTTCGGCGAACTGCCTGCAGAACGCCAACATTCAGTTGATTGGCGAGCTGGTGCAGCGCACCGAGCAGGACATGCTCAAGACGAAGAACTTCGGGCGTAAGTCGCTGAAGGAAATCAAAGAAATTTTGGTCACCATGGGGCTCTCGTTGGGCATGAAGCTCGACAATTGGCCCCAGATGCTGGAACGCTGGAAGGCGCAGCAGGCGCAAAACTAGAGAACGCCCCACGGCAGGCGCTCGGTGACCCGGGCGCCTCTCGAGGAGCGAATGTCAGGCGCCAAGGACGGCGCGCGATGAGACGGGCGCCGCAGGCGCAATGAGACGGGCGCCGCAGGCGCAAAGAGACCGCGCCGCAGGCGCAGATGAGACAGAAGCGGCAGGCGCGACAACGTTGGGCGCCAGTCATCCTTCGAGAGGGATGAGCCCGAGGAGCTATCATGCGACACAAAAAACTTGGTCGTCAGTTTGGACGCAACACCAGTCACCGCCGGGCCATGTTTCGGGCGCTCACCGCGAACTTGGTGTTGCATGAGCGCATCGAGACCACGGACGCGAAGGCCAAGGAGCTGCGGCGCGTCGCGGAGCGGCTGATCACGCGCGCGGTGCGCCTGGGCACTGTCGCGTTTACCGCGGGCACGGAGCTCTCGGACGGTGACAAGGCACGCCGCGTCGCTGCGAAGCGACAGGTCGGCGCGTTCCTTCAGCGGTTCGCGGTCAAGCAGGGCAAAGATGGCGTGAGCACCAAGGTCGACCTCGTCGAGAAGGTGTTCGTCGAGCTCGGCGCTCGCTACCAGAACCGCCCCGGTGGTTACACGCGCATCATCAAGTTGGGCCGGCGTCGCGGTGACAACGCCCCGATGGCCTTGATTGAGCTGGTCGAAGCGGGCGCGGCGACCGACGCCGTGAAGCCCCCGAAGAAGGCCAAAGCGAGCACCAAGGCGGAGAGCGCCAGCGCCGAGACGTCGGCGGCGTAGTCTGCTCAGCCTCCGCGGGGCCTGGCCTCGCAGCAACAGCGTTAGCGTGCCGCCTGCATCTCAATGATGCAGGCGGTTGGCGTTTGGGGAGCGCCGAGAGGGTGTGTCGTCGCGCGGAGCACGGCAGCGCGCCACTGAGCGTTCGCTCAGAGCTCGAGCGGAGGCAGTTTGCAAGCGCTGGGGACGTCGCTCTGCAGCTGCCTCACGCCCCTGCTCAGGGCTCCGCCCTCTCGACGTCAGAGGACGCTGAACGAGATGAGCGCCCGCAGGTTCTCGCGAGACGCGAGCCGGGGCTTCAGCTAGGCTCGCGGCTGCGCTCGTGATGGTGTCCCCGTTTGGAACTGGGAGGACGCCGGGGCACGGAGAGCAGGACGCAGCAACCGTAGCGAAGCACTTGCACTGGGCGTGTGGCGTCGGCGACCATGCAGAGCCTGGTCCATCGCGTGCGCGAGCGTAGGAGAGGACACAGGAGACCCGTTCACCCACCCTGTCAAAGAGTACGTGGATCGGAAGGACGCGTACCTGAAGAGCCAGCTGGGGAACCACGAGGGCGCGGATAGACCAAACAAGAAGCACCTCGATCCACGCGCGTGGCTCTCTCTGGCCGAGGAGGGTATGACCGCTCGGCTCGTCCAGGCGTGCGAGGACCTGGTGTCTCTGGGCAAGTTCTTCTACTGAATTACAGGAACAAACAAGTATGACATCGAGTTCGTCAAGCCCGCGCAAAGGTGACCAAGTAAAGCGCGTGGGGATTATCTTCTCGGGCGGGCCCGCGCCCGCGGCCAACGCCGTCATCGCTGCCGCGGCGACCTCCTTCATGGAAGATCATCGCGAGGTGATCGGCTTCTTCCATGGCTACAGTAACCTCGCGGAGTATCACCCCACCACACATCGCCTGGTGCCGGGTGAGCACTATCGCGTCTTCAATGAGAAGGACCTGCGTGGGCTGCGCAACGAGCGCGGCATCATCATCGGTACCGCGCGCGCCAACCCGGGCAAGGGCGTCAAGCGGCCCGAGGACTTGAAGGACGAGAGCAAAACGTCGCGGCTACGCAACGTTTACAACGCTCTCGTAGATATGGAGATCGACGCGCTGATCTCGATCGGTGGCGACGACACGCTCAAGACCGCCAACTTCTTGTACGAGTACCAGAAGCACCTACCTGCAGACGCCCGTCGCGTGCGGGTCGTGCACCTGCCCAAGACGATCGACAACGACTACCGCGGCATCGACTTCACGTTCGGGTTCTTTACGGCAGTGGACGTGATGGCCAAGGAAGTAATGAACCTGCGCGCCGACGCCATGGCAACCAGCAGTTACTTCATCGTGGAGGCGATGGGCCGCAAAGCGGGCTGGCTCGGTTATGGCGTGGCCATCGCCGGTGAGGCGCACCTGGTGCTCACGGTCGAGGACATCGACAGCACGCTGACGATCGAGGAAAACGGTGAGCACAAGCTCTCGCTGGACAAGCTCGCGGATCGGATCATCGATCTGATCCTGACGCGAGAGAAGCGGAAGAAGCACTACGGAACGGTGGTCTTGGCCGAGGGCCTCGCCGAGCACCTGTCGGAGAAGCACCTCGAGGGCGTGCCTCGCGACGAGCACGGGCATATCTCGCTCGGCAATATCAGCCTCGGCAAGATGGTGGCCGATCGCGTGGGCAAGCGCTACGAGGCCCGCACGGGTCGCAAAAAGAAGCTGACGGGCGTGCAGGTCGGCTACGAGAGCCGCTGCGCGCCGCCGCACGCTTTCGACGTGATGCTCGGCAGCCAGCTGGGGATTGGCTCGTACCGCGCGTTGGTGGAGGAGGGCCTCGATGGCCACATGGTCAGCGTTAGCGGCCAGCTCGACCTTCGCTACGTCCCATTCAAAGAGCTCGTCAATCCGGAGACCTTGATCACGGAGGTGCGATTCGTGGTCCCGGGCAGCGACTTCCATCGCTTGGCGCGCTTCCTGGAGACGCGAGTCGACGCGAGCACGTTCGAGATCGGCCGGCGCAACGAGAAGTGAGCGGCGGCGGAGCGGCCATCACAGGGCTTCGCTCCGAAGCCGAGTGTCAGGTAGGTGTGACAGCGCTGGCTCTCTGAGCGCGGCGCTGTCGCACGGCCATGACGAGCAGCCCGACGACACTCGAGAGCGCGATAACGGCAGCCGCCAGGTAGCCCCGCCACTCGACGCGGTCCCCGCCGGAGCGCGCTGCGAGCTCGTTTTGCAGCGCCTCGGCCCGCTGATTTTCAGGATCGAGATCGCGCGCCCGCTGGATCAGCACCTCGTCCACGATGCCGCGTTCGAGCAGAGCGCGCGCCTCTAGCGTGTGCCGCAGACTGAGCGCTGGCGCGTGAAACGGGCCGCTGGGATCGAGCCGCTCGGCGCGACGCAGCGCCAGGGTGGCTGCCTCACGGTCAGACTCCGCGAGCCGCTGCGCGAGGGCGAAGTAGGTGGGCGCCAGCTGCGGACCGCGCTCAAATAGGGGATCGTAGGCCAGGACTCGATCGAACGCTGCCTTTGCAGCGTCCAGGTCGCCGCGCTTTGCGGCAGCTCGCCCCTGGCTGAACAAGCTGTAAATCTCAGCCTGGCGCTGCCGATCCACCTCGGCGAACAGCTCGCTCGCGACACGCTCCCAGGGCCAGCCTCGTGGAGCGCGCTCTCCCACTGTTTTTTCGTACGCATCGCGGAGTTCCCACAGGGCGGCCTCACCCAACATCGTCACGGCTTGGCGGGCCGCCAGGCGCTCCAGGGCTCCTTCGCTTGCGGCGAATGCGATGAGCAGGCGCGTGGTCTCGAGGTCACGGACCTTGCCGTAGGCCCGCAGGATATCCGCCCTGAGCACCGGGTCCGTCACCTGCACGGCTTCGCTGGCGACGGATTTACCTAAGTCGTCGAGCTGGTTTTTCGCCCAGCTGGCGATGCGGGGCTCCGGGTGCGCCGTGGCCTCGATCAGCGCCGCGATGGACGCGTCTTTCATGCGTGCCAAAGCGAGTTGCGTGTCGACGCGCAAAAACTCCCCGAAGCGCACGTAGACGCTGACCACACGACGCGCCGCCGGCAGCGTGCGCATCGCCTCGAACATGCGGCTGTAGGCGACGACCTCAGTCAGGGGACGCAGAAACGCCGAGCTGCGATCGGGGTGAGCGACGAGCATCGCGAGGTGATCGGGGGTGACGCTGGGCGCCGCCTCGCTCCCGCGAGCCGAGGTTCGGTCGTGCTCTGCGCGTGCCTGATCCCGGATGCGCTCCAACGAGGCTCTCAACGCCGGCCTGTTCGCGCCCTCCGCGAGTTGCTCGAAGCGCTGGGCCACAGCCGGCAGCCAGCTCGAGTCAACCTCCCGCACCTGCCGCGCTGCTTCAGAGCGTTCCTTCAGGTCAGCGGCGAGTAGCCGGGCGACGAGGCCATCGAGCCGAGCGAGGTCGGCTGCCTCCGGCTCCGGTAGCGCAGGCTCGACGAGCCGGGGGAGAGGCAAGGCCGGCGGCCCGTCGGCCGCTACACCGGACCTACCCGCGTCCGGCGTGCCTCCACGCGCCACCGAGCTCGGCACCAGACTGAGCACCACGACGGCGAGGGCCGTCCCCCGCTGAGCACAGCGCGTGCACCAGCTCCGCCCAAGCGCTCTCCCAAGCACCCCGCCTTCTCACTCGACGATGCGGAAGTCCGAGTACTCCCCCGAATAACTGCGCCAGCGCGTGTCCACACGGTCGACTCGCGCCACGCTCGGCCCCTTCTGCGCCCAGCCGTGTAGCTCGCGAATGGACGTCTCTTCTCCTTCCGCCACAATTTCTACCGAGCCGTCGGCCCGATTTCTCACCACGCCCACGAGACCGAGGCGCCGCGCCTCGCGCTGAGCGGACGCCCTGAAATAAACGCCTTGGACACGGCCTCGAACGATCAGCTGCAGCTGCTTCAGAGCCATTCCCGACCTTCTTCTCGCCATGGACCCGTAGTTTCGAAAAAACTAGCCTGGAGAGCAAAGGATTGTTGTTGCCCTTGTGGATTTATCCCACCTCCACTCCGCTTCCCGTCAGTTTGGGGGCATCTGCTGCACTCGCAGTAGACCTCCCTCGCCGTCCATGGTTCCCTAGCGTTCGTGACCGTCGGCCAGGAGGCAGAATCACGGCGCGATGAAATCGCCGAGCTGAGGGTGGCTCTCGCGCGCGAAGAACGCATTGCCTCTGCGCTGCGAGAGGTGGGCAACGCGCTCGGCACGACGCTGGATCTCGACGATCTCCTCGAATTGATCCTGGGGCGGCTGACCGATCTCCTGGAGGCAGATCGTTGCACGCTGTATCTGCTCGACCAGGCTAAAGCCGAGCTCGTTTCACGCATCGTGATCGGTGAGCAAGTGCGCTCGATCCGCGTGCGCGTCGGGCACGGCATCGCGGGTGCCGTTGCCAAGACGGGCAAAGCAATACGCCTCAAGGACGCGTACACCGATTCTCGCTTCGAACCCGAGTGGGATTTGTTCACGGGCTACCGCACCAAGAGCATGTTGGCGGCGCCGCTCAAGAACCACATGGGTCGCACCATCGGCGTGATCCAGGTCTTGAACAAGACGACGGGTGAAGAGTTCACGGCAGAAGACGAGGCGATTTTGTCGGCGCTCAGCACGCAAGCGGCGGTAGCCATCGACAATTCCCGGCTGTTTTTGTCGCTGATTCAGAAGAACCATCAGCTGCTCAGCACGAAAGAGAAGTTGGAGCGGCGCGTCGCCGACCTGCAGCTGTTGAACGAGCTCGAACGCGCCATGGCGCGCGCCGAGACCATCGAGGATCTGGCGCGGGCAGCGCTCTCGGCGCTCTCGAAAGCATGCCAGGCCCAGGGCGCGACGCTGCTACTCGGGGAAGAGGACACCGGCGACCTATTCCAGTACGTGTATGACTCCGATCGACCCGAGAATCTGGACCGCTTTGGCATCAAGGCTGGGGAAGGCCTGGCTGGGCATGCGCTCTCCACCGGCGAGACGATCGAGCTGACTGACGCGGCCCTGGACCCCCACCACCACCAGCGCGTGGAGGGCCGTTTTTCCTTCCCGGTGCGCTCGTGTCTGGTGATGCCGTTGTCGAGCGAGCAGGTCTTCGGAGCGATGGGCCTGTTCAGCAAGCGCGGCGGTCGGCCTTTCGAGGAAGAGGATCGCTCGCTGATGGCGCTCGTGGGAGCGAACGTGTCCACGGCGGTGCGCCTGTTCCGCGCCAGTGTACAGAGGGAACGGGGCCAGCGGCTCGGCACCATCGGTCGATTGCTCTCCCAAGTCATCCATGACTTCAAGACTCCCATGACGGTGATCAGCGGCCACGTGCAGATGATGACGACGGCCGAGGACCCCCAGGTGCGCGCCGAGCACGCTCAGGGTGTGCTCAAGCAACTCGAGACTCTGACGGCCATGCAGCGTGAAGTCCTCGACTTTGCCCGGGGCGAACGCCGCATCTTCGTGCGCCGCGTGTACTTGAATCGATTCTTCGACGACATCAAAAAGCAAATGGAGCAGTACGTCGAGGGCCAGCCGATACAGCTCCATTTCGAGATCGACACGAAAGTGACCGCGCGTTTCGACGAGACGCGCGTGGCAAGAGCCGTGCAGAACCTCGCGCGCAACGCCGTCGAGGCCATGGCAGAGAAAGGCGGCGTGCTGCGCATCTACGCGCGCATGGACGCCGATGATCTGCTGATCGGCGTGAGCGACACGGGTCCTGGCATCCCTGAAGAGATTCAAGGACGCATGTTCCAGAGCTTCGTCACCGCCGGCAAGCAAGGGGGCACGGGCCTCGGTCTTGCCATCGTAAAAAAAATCGTTGAAGAGCATAAGGGGAAGATATTGGTGCGTTCGACGCCCGAAGGCGCGACCTTCGAGATGCGGTTGCCTCAAGGCATACAGATCCAATCCGTGCTGCCTGAGCGCGGGGTTCTGGCCGATGAACCGTCGATCTGAGGCTTCGGCTCGAGGCGCTTCGCTGGTCGGCTCTCCCATCCATAGCCTGCGCTCCAAGCACCCGGTGCGCGCGTGGTGAATGCCCAGGGCGCCGACGGTCCGGCGCGGCGCGTGGGCGGAGCTTCGGGGCCCCCGTCCTCATTGCGCAACGGCCTCACCCCGCTACGCCGCCGCAGCGTCACTCAGCGCGTCACCTTGTCGTACCTGATCGTGACCGTGGCATTCTCACTGGTCGCGGGTTGGAACGTATATGCGTTACGCGCCGCGACCCAGGAGGCCGAGCTGTTGCGCTCGCGTTACCTGCCGCTGGCGCTCGCTCTACGCGATACGGTGCGCGACCAAGACATCTGGAGCAGCCAGCTCAATCACGTCACGACGGCGAGAAACCCCGCCGATACCCGGGTATGGTTCGACTCCGCGCTGGCCGTGGGTCGACCCCGAGCCTTTGCGGCGGCGCGCCTCGCTCTGTCTCTGGCTTTTGGTAATCAAAGCTCGGAGCTGCGCTCCTTGGGGCAAGAGTTGGCGAGCGAGGCTACGGAGATTGAGACCTTCCTCGGCGCCGACCGCGAGCTCATCGGGCGACTCTTTGAGGCATTGCAGGCGCGCGACGCTCAGAAGGCCCAAGCTCTCCGCGACGAGCTCGTGCGCCGCAGCCACGAGGGCCGCCTGCGCTTGGCGGGTCTCGAACGAGCTGTCACGAGCAGCGTCGATACGCTGCTCGATGAAGCGCGAGCCCGTGAGCGCCTGGCTGTGCGGCTGCTGTTGGTCTCCGCGGGTTTCACTGTGCTGGTGGGTCTGCTCGTGGCCTGGCACGCGAGGCGCTTGCTCGCCCCGCTGACCGCCGTGACGCAGCGGGCTCAGGCCGTGACCCGCGGCGACCTCACGCCGCGGGCCGTGGTGGTCGGCAACGACGAGATCGGCGAGCTCGCCGGCACCTTCGAGAGCATGGTGGCGGCTATCGCTCGCGCCAACGCGGAGCTATTGTCCAGTGAGCGGCTGGCTGCCATCGGCAAGATGGCCGCACAGGTCACGCACGAGGTGCGCAACCCACTGTCGTCCCTGGCCCTCAACGTCGAGCTCCTGGAGGAAGAGCTGGGCGGGCGCGGCGGCGAAGCGTCGGCCTTGCTCACCGCAGTCAAGCTCGAGGTCGAACGGCTCACCCAGCTGACGGAGAAGTACCTGTCACTCGCCCGGCGGTCTCGACCTGATTTCCAGGAGGAGGATCTCGGGCTGGTCGTGAGCGACGCGGTCAGAGGGGCGCAAGCGGAGCTGAGCCAGCACGAGATTCGAAGCCAGCTGGAGCTCGAGGCGGACTTGCCGACGGCGTGCCTGGATGAAGCACAGATCCGACAGGTCATGTTGAACCTGATCCGCAACGCGCGAGAGGCGATGGCCGGCGGCGGCGAGCTCATCGTGGCCGTGCGAGCGCTGCGGCCTCCCGTGCCCCCCGAGGTCCTCGAGATCTCGGTTGCAGACAGCGGGGGCGGCATCGATGACGAGACCCGGCAGCACCTATTTGAGCCGTTCTTCACCACCAAAGGTCACGGCAACGGGCTCGGTCTGGCCATTACTCAGGAGATCGTGGAGGCGCACGGGGGTAAAATTCGTTGCGAGCGGCGCCAACCGCGCGGGACGCGCTTCGTCATCGAGCTCCCGGTCAAGCCGCCTGCGACGCCGAGCGAGGTGCCGCACTGACGCGCTCGGGTGAGGCGCCTGCCGCAGCTACTGCGCACGGCCAGGGCCTCGTACACGGAAGGCGCAAGTCTTGGCGTCCTATCTTCAGGGGCCGAAGGTCATGGTCGCCAACGCGAGAGAGACTCCACTGGGATCGGTGGAAGCAAAGAACAGACTGGTGCAAGAAGCGCTGGGTTGTGCCCTGGGCACGAGCGGAAGCCGTACGGTCGTGTGGAATGGGTCGTCCAGAAAAACGCGCCAAGCAGCGTTTTCGACCCGGCTCTCGTCATCCCAAAAGAATAGCGTCAGGTGGTCTTCGGAGACGGCCGAGAGCCGCGGGCGCTGCCCGGGGTTCAGCGAGTAGTCGAGAAGCGTCTCTGTGCCCTCGGGCCAGGGCTCGGTCGAGCTTCTGTTCGACTCGATGACGGCGAGCGCCCGAGTGTAAAAGAACGCGCGATCGTCGCCCGCAATGGTGGGATCTCCGAGGCGGTCGCTCAGCGTTTGCGCGGCCGCATTGATGGCGGCGAAGCTCTCTTCCGACGGCGAGCCGAAGGGGCTCGCCGGTGCGCTCCTCTGGAGCTCTACGAAGGCCTGTTGATCCGAACGCACCGCGACGAGCCTCAGCCCGTCAGGGCTCAGCGCCACCTTGTCCGGAGCGACGAGTGTTTGTCCGAAGTCGACGGCCTGCGGCGGTCCGAAAGCGTCGTTCGTCGAGCTTCGATCGGCGACGAAGACCGCAGTCGGCGTGGAACCGCCGGGCGAGCTCGACCCGGGAATCGTCCACGCTACGCTGAGACCGTCGGGTGAAACGCTGCCCAGAATCGTGTCGCTCGCCCCGAGTCTGAAGAAGGTCTCGGTCGGAGTGATCCTGAGCATTCCGCCCGAGGGGCAGAGGGGTGCTTCCGGCGCCGGCGGGAACGCGTCATGCTCTACGTGAGGGAACTGCCGGCCTGTCGACTCGCCCCCGGCGTCTTCGATTGGCGATCCTCCGGTCAACGCGTCCCGTTGAGTATTTTCGTCCGGGGGAGAAGCGTCCACCTGGTTCTGTAAAACGCCGCTTGGCAGCGATCTCGTTCCGCCCGTTGGCTGCCGCTGCGCCTCGCGGTCCGCGGTCCCCCCTGCGCACCCAGCGCTCGTTGCCACGATGAGCCAGGCGAGCCTGGTGCTCGTGCTGTGCAGGACGAGCGTCGCGCTCATTGTGCGTCCACGCAATCGAACCTCTGACGCCAATCGACCAGCACGGGAGCTGTCGATGAGTCGCTCGACGGGACCAGCTGCATGCTGACGCGGAGAAACTGTTTCGGGAGGACTTCCGCCTCTTGCAAGGCAGCGTCCACGTCGGCGGTCATCCAATTGGGCGGATAGGCGTTGACGCCCGCCCCATCGGGCACCGAAGCGAGCGAAATCGTCGGCGCCGCGGTCCAGGCCGCCGGCGTATCTTGATCGGATGTCTGTACGAAGAAGTCGATCCTAGAGTCTTTCGGCGTGACCGCCTCCCACCCAAACGTGCCCCACACCCAGCTCTTGGGAGCGTTGCACGTCGCGCGATAGACGCGCGTGTAAGTCGCATTCTCGTAGGTCAGAACGGGAGGGGGAGGGACGCAAACGCCTGCCGCGCAATTGGCTTGTGGGAACTGGCAACAATCGGTCGCCAAACTACAGGTATTGCCCATGGGAGTGCACGTCGACGAGATGGCCTGGCACTGCTTGACCACGGGTGGTGGCGCGGGATTGACGACGACCCGGCACGCGGCGGTCGGCGTCGACCCCGACGACCCGCAGCAGTCCTCGTTCGTGTCGCACTCTGCGCCGACCGAGGAGCACGCATCGAGCACCCAATAGCCTTTCGAGTTGCCTGCGAGAAGCTCCTGGCCGGGCAGGTAGAATGCTGGATAGCTCGGGTCCGTCCCCGGCGGAGCCGAGAGGTCTATGGCAGCGACCCAGAGCTTCTTCGTGGTGGGCTCTTCATAGAGATCCTGGAACCGCGGATCGCTCCACCAGGGATTTACGGTGGCGATGTTCCCGTACATGCGGCGCGACACGAACACGACCCACGCATAGCCGCCGGATTCGTGAGGATTGACCGTCGGCTCGTAGTTGAGCTCGCCTTCCCAGCCCACGTTGTGACCTTGGGCGGGAAGCAGCGGCAGATACGGCGTCCTGCCCCTGATGCCATTGGCTGCGTCCAGGCGGACGGGGCTTCTGGAGCCGCTTGCATCCGCGATCCAGAGCTCGCCGCGCGCTCCGGTGTTCTGACACGAGACCGGACCTCGCTGATCACACTCCGAGCGGGTACCGGCCCAGTCGTGGCCGTTGTAGACCGTCTGGAGCTCGTACACGACGCTATCGCCCGCGGGCGTGAAGCTCGACCAGATGGGCTTATTGGCGTAGCTCGACGAGCCGCCGTAGACGCAGCTGCCGCTCGAGCAGGAACCGAGCGGGAAACACTGGCTGTCTTGGGTGCAGCCACAGACGCCGGACGAGCACACGCCCGGCGCGCAATCGGCGTTCGTGGCGCACACTGCGCATTGTCCGGTGGTCGTGTTGCAGACGCCTGGGCTGCACTGGCTATCCGCCGTGCAGGTGCACAGCCCTTGCTTTGCGCCCGAGGTCGCGCAGACGCCTGGGCTACACTGGCTGTCCGCCGTGCAGGTGCACAGCCCGGCACGTGCACCGGACGTGGCGCAGACGCCCGGACTGCACTGGCTATCCGAGCTGCAAGCGGACACTTGTATCCAATCCCATGCATCGCCGCCGTCGAAGGCACTGGTCGCGCCGGCGGGGACAGAATCCTCGACCCAGACCGTTTCGACGCCGCCAGACGTCTTGGTCCCGGCCCTGTCCCACGTCGCCTTGCCGCCGAACAGCGTGAACGCCATACCGTTCAGCGAGCGGCCCTGGAGGCCAACCTGCGCAGCGGTCGCCTCCAGCCGAACCCATTGACCGGTCGCGGGGAGAGCGCCCCTGTAGAGGCGCGAGACGGTTCCGTTGGTGCCCCAACCAATCGAGTTTGCTCCCCAGTAGGCTCGGTGCTCCCAGCTCCCGTCGTTCCACTGGAGCATGACCTGCGACGGCGGGTTCGTCGGATCCAGGTAAACGTAAGCGAAGAGCGTGTCTCCCGCGCCGATCGGTAACCCCGATGCCGCCCCGTAGAAGTAGTGTTGGTGCGTGCCGTTCGCCGTCGCCGATTGGTGCGCCCGAGACCCCGAATAGGGCTGAACCCCGGAACCGGCCACAGTCTGGTAGTCACACGCCTTGACGACCCCTGGAGTGGGGTCGCCGAAAACGCCATTGCTGCAGGAGATGCCGTTGGTTGCGGTCCGCGTGTAGTAGGTACCGTTAGCCCCATATCGAACGCTGGCGGTGCCGCTGAACGAGCACGTTTGGTTCTCGCCAGCGCAACGGACCCAGGCAGCGGCGCCAAACTTTGACGCGAGGTCGGGGATCGTCGGGAGCATCGAAGCAGACTGAAACGGGCTCGCAAAGGGACTGCCGCTCGGAGCTGGTGGCGCAACCGCCACGCGCCGCAGGTTCGAGAACGAATAGGAGGACACGTCGAAATCCATCACCGCGAGGTCGCGCGACGTGTTCCAGTTCGTGCCTGCTTGCATGCCCAGGGCGACCGGGTTGGGCGCGTTGCGGACCCCGAAGCTGAGGTGCGCGCCATCCGGAGAAAACGCGGGCAACATCGCCTGTAACCCAGCGGGTAGGCCGCGGCTGCCGGAGGCCGTGATCGTACCGACGGTCACCGACGGTGAAGACGCGGTGATCCCATAGAGCTGGGAGTCCTGCCCCGGAGTGTCTCCGTCATTGTTGCTGGAGCTCGAGAAGAAGAACGTGCCGTCCGGGTACAGCGCGGGCCACCCGAAAGGTCGAGAGCTATTACCCATATAGTCCGAAACGACGGAGCCGTAGCTGGTTGCGCCTTCCGGCAACGGCACGAGCAGACGATTATAACCGTTCTGCGTCATCGTGATCAGGCGTGTTCCGCCGCTCGCGACGGAGTGGCACACGATGCAACCATTTGAGTCCGTCTGGCCAGGGCCCCCACTGCTGTAGCTGGTCACGAGCTCGGGCTGCTCTGCGCCGGGTTTGATGGAGAGCGTGGCAGCGCCGAATCGGTTGTCCGCGACGCCGCTCCGATAGATCGATGTCCAGTTCTTGACGAGGTTCGTTCCGTACGACTGGTAGTAGACGGTCCCTTTCAACGCGCCGTTCGCGAAGCGAATGGGGATGGTCTCCTCGGCTTGCAGCACGCCACCCACCACTCGCTGGACGGCGATCACCGCGTCCGCTCCTTTGGCGGAGTTCTCGAACGCCCACCACACGTCCTGCGAGATGCTGGCGGCCGGACCGTGGGAGGTCACCAACGGACCGGTCTGCAGCGTGATCGGCCCCTCCGGAAGGATCCGTGTCCAGCTGAAGAGCGCGCCCGTGCCAGCAGGGTACCGAAGCGAGATCTTGATAGCGTCTGCCGCCGAGCCGCCGGTGTTCCATTGCACGACGGGCGCCGCGAGCCCAAGCGGAAAGACCGTCGGACGTCCCGACGCGACGGGATACGGATACAGAATCGTCATGGGGTCCGCGATGCTCGACGTCCCGCCAAATCGCGCCCGGGTTGTTGCAGAAACCGCCGGAGCGACTTCGTTGGCGTTGACGACCACGTTCGCGGTGACGGCAACGCCCGGAAACAAGCCGAGATATGCGGTGCCATAGATGGGACCCGCTACCGGCGCCACGACAGTCAGCTGCCCCGTCGGCGTCATGATTGCCAAATCGGCGCGGTCGAGGACCCAATTCGCAGGCGGATCTCCATCGAAACACCCCGCAGGGGTCAAGGCCCCGGCGTACGTCAGAGCCGCCGGGGTCGTCGTGGGAAGCTGGCTACTTCCGTTGATGGCCGTGACCGTGATAGTTTGAGTCGATGGGCTGACGCTGAACGCTGTGCATTCAGGTCCGTCGTTGTAGACGCCGGCCTGCAGCGTTAGGCCTGCGTCTGTGACTTCGAGGAAATTGTCGGACGGTGCGCCCAGGCCGTGGGCTGTGTCCGCGAATTCGGCGCAGGAAGGATTGCATGGGTTTTCGGCGCACCCGTTTGCAGTGAGTCCGAGCGCGGTGAGCCTCAATCCGGAACCGATTGTCGACGAGCGGCTAGCGACGTAGTCGCCGTTGCAGGCGCCCCACTTTCCGTCGACACAAACCCGCTTGCCGATGGAGCAGTTGACTGTTGTGCCGACGACGCTGTGCACTTGGCCGCAGTCAATCGTCGCGCTGCCATTGTCGCACGGGCAGCCTTCGGCCGGTGTCGCGCAAGCCGTCGTCGATGGGCCCAGGGGCACGCAACCGACTGCCCCTGCCGCACATGTGGGTCTGCCCTCGACGTCTGTGGAACCAGCGGGCGGGGGTTTGTAATCCGCGCAACCCCACACAGCGCTACTCGCGAGCGTTGTTTGGACTACGACCCCGCCAATCGCGCGCATCGCTCGACGGCTGGGACAGGCTGGTAAACGATTCTTCGTTGGACCTTTCCCTGTCGCGCCAATCCGTAGTGGCTTCATGTGTTTTTGTCCGGCTCGCCTTTTGAGAATCAGGTCGTGAGAACGGCGCCCCGCAGGGCGCCGTCGTGCTCTCGTCGGTGCAGCTTCAGCCGGCCTTCGGCAGCGTGTCGGCGCAAGCGTTTGGCGTTCGCCAGGTGCCTCGAGTCAGGAGCCTTGCGTGGATCGAGCGCCGCAGAAGGAGGCCATCATCGCCGTCGCAGCCGAAACAACTGTCAGTGTGACGAGGGTAGTGCGAAGTGGAGTGAATCGATCGGAGGGAGTACGCCGCGTGCTAGATGTTCTGAACGGATGCCTACGAAATTAACTAAGCCAAAAATCATGAAGCCAACGCTGCGCTCCAGTATCCGCACGCGACTGCCCATGCCGTGGGGCAGTGTAGGAGGCCACGTTGACGATGAACGATAAGGACGGTCACCGCAGGCCAGGGTGGTTCCGCCACCTGCGTTGCCGTGCGAACGCCATCCGCTCCGCAGGCGCTACACATCGACGCTGCTCAAGCGGTGCCAGACCTGCCGGGCCGCACTGAGCCGCTGTGCAGCTGTGGATGACCTGGTCCTGAAGCGCTCCGTCGTATGGCTTGACCGACCCTGAGCGCCGTGTTATCCGCGCGCCGCGCAGGTGGCGCTGCGGATGCCGCTGGGCGAACCCGGCCGCGCCCGGCATTGCGTGGCTCAGCGTGTGGCGGTCAGGGAGTGCAGCAAAACTGGAAAGGCATGGCCAGCTACGCGACCGTTGGGCTCGAATTCGGGCTCAGTCTGCTCGTCGGTCTGTTCGCGGGTCGCTGGCTGGATCATAGGCTCGGCACCGAGCATTGGCTGACCTTCGTCGGTGGCGGTTTTGGTATGGCGGCTGGCTACCGAGCCATCTATCGAGCGGCCAAGGCCGCCAACCGAGAAGCGGACCGAGAAGACGCCGAAGAACGCGCTCGGCGACAGCGATACTACGATGACCAACCCAAGCAATGAGGCGGTGATGGTGGCGAGCAGCACGGAGGATTCGAGTCCCGCCCCGCCGGCAGCTCTGCCGCGCTTGCTCCTGCATTTTGCCGTGGTGTTGCTCGTGGTGAGCGGCATCGCAGCGGCCCTTCTCGGGTGGCCGGCGGCCGTGTCCAGCGCGCTCGGTGTGCTGCTCGCTGGGGCAAACATGCTGCTGATGCGTCGGATCATGCGCGGGCTCTCCGCGGCGAGCGGGGGCTCGGCAGCGTGGGCGATTGCCTTGCCGTTCAAGCTCATCGGGCTGGTTGCGGCCGCCTTCGCCCTGGTCCACGCTGGCGTTGCTCAGCCGGTTCCACTCGCCATCGGCTTTGCGCTCTTACCTCTCACTGGCGTATTCCTGCCTCGTGCGAGTAGTGTGCCGCCAGCCTCTTCCCGCTCCCGGCTTGGCCGGGCCAACCCCTGATGTGATAGTGCCGTGCCTGAGCATACCAGCTTCCTGACCCTGCTATTGGCTCACGCCAAGGAAACCCTGGCGCACAACGCGCGCTACCTCGGCGACACCTTCGTCAAAGGTCAGCCGCCGACGTGGCAAAGCACCGAGCCGATCATCGCCTCCTTCCTCGTGGCGCTCGCGCTGATCGTGATCGGCTTCGCTGTCCGCGCCGGTCTGAGCCGCGTCGACGAGCGAGTGGTTCCCGAGTCAAAGCTCTCGCTGCTCACTTTCGTGGAGCTATTTCTCGGGTATTTCTATGACCTCGCGAAGAGCATCCTCGGCCCCGAGCGTGCCAAGAAGTACTTTCCGGTGATCGGCACCTCGGCCTGCTTCGTGTTTTTTTCGAATGCGCTGGCCATGGTACCGGGCTCCCCGGTCCCGACTACGAGCCTCGGCGTCACGTTAGGTTGCGGCCTCGTGGTGTTCATTCTCTTCAACATTTATGGCTTGAAGGAGAACGGCCTCGCGTACATCAAGCATCTGGCGGGCCCGGCCTGGTACTTGGCGCCCTTGATGTTCGTCATCGAGACGATTTCGCTGATCGTGCGGCCGCTCACTCTGGCTTTGCGTCTGATGCTCAACATGGCCGTCGATCACTTGATCGTGGGTATTTTCGCCGGCCTCGTCGCGGTTCTCGTCCCGCTTCCGTTCATGGCGCTCGGCGTGTTGGTTTTGATCGTGCAGACGCTGGTATTTACCATGCTGACCACCGTGTACATTGGCCTCGCCACCGAGCACGAGGCGCATTAACAAGAGAGCCCATCCGGCCTCATCAATAAGGAGCTTGAAGTCATGTTCACCAGGAACAAGCGGGTGCTCGCCAGCATCGCGGCCATCTCTAGCATCGGCCTCGTGCCGAGCACCGCACTCGCCCAGGCAGTGGGCAGTGCTGCCAACACTTTCGACATGCAGGCAGCGGCCACCATCGGAGCGAGCCTCGCCATCGGCCTCGCCGTGCTCGGCGGCGCGCTCGGTCAGGGTCGGGCGGCTGCGGCAGCGCTGGAGGGCATCAGCCGCAATCCAGGCGCTACCTCGCGCATCCAGACGCCCATGATCATCGGCTTGGCGCTCATCGAGTCGCTCGTGCTGTTTGCGTTCGCTGTCGCCTATCTGCTGCAAGACAAAGCGGGCTGAGCCCCGCTCTCGAGGTTGCCGCTTCCGGCCCGGTCTCATGGGCCGAACGCGGCAACCAGCTGGGCGAGCGTGCTCCCCCGCGGGCGAAACGCGGCACGAGGTTTTGGGCTGCGAGTCACCAGGCAGCCGATGGCTTCACCGCACTAACGCTTCCGGCGCAAGCTGCGATAGGCGTCGGCGAGCCAATGCATGAACACCCCCGCGAGCGCGAGGCTGAGCAGTGTCGCGCCCAGGCGGTGGTGGCCCTGCATCAGCAGCCCGGAGCCGGCGAGTAAGCACGCGCTAGCAATCAACGCCGAGAAGATTCGCCGCCCGAGGCGGTCCGAGGCATCCCGGATCTCGGTGTCCGTGATGCGCACCGCGAGGCGGCCCATCCGCAGATCCTCGAGCACCTCCGCAAATTGCTCCGGGAGTTGGCTCGTCGCGCCGCTGAGGCGCTCCATGCGCCGGAGCAGCTCGTTGCCGAGGCGCTGCGGAGAGTAACGTTTGCGCAGCAGGTCCAAGAACAGCGGCCGAGACTCCGCGATGATATCGAAGTCGGGAGCGATCTCCTTGCCCACGCCCTCGATCGTGATCAGCGCCTTGCCCACCAACACGAAATCAGGCGGCACCTCGAGCCCGTAGCGCGTCGCAGTACCGATCAGATCGTGGATCAGCGAGGCCAGCGCGATGTCCTTCAGGTTCTTCTTTAGGTACTTCTCAGCGAGTAGCGCCACCTCCCCACGAAAGGCGCGCATGTCCACTTTCTTGGTAGGCGTCGCGAGCGCGTACATCGCGTCCGCCACGGCTTCATAGTCTTCACGCGCGGCCGCCACCATCAGGTCTACCGTCAGGTCGCGCATGCGAGGCCCGAGGCGCCCGACCATGCCGAGATCGATCAGCGCATACTCTGGCACTGCGACGCTTCCGAGCACCAGCACGTTGCCGGGATGCGGGTCCGCGTGGAAAAAGCCATCCTCGAAGATCTGCTTTACGATGATGTGCATCGCCAGCTTGGCGAGATCACGGCCCCGGAAGCCCTGTTTGATCGCGTCGTAGATCTTCAGCCCGTCGAGGAACTCGAGCGTGATGACGTGTTTGCTCGACGCTTCGCCGTACACACAGGGAAAGCGTGCGCCCGGGAAATCTCGAAAGTTACTGACAAAACGCTCGGCGTTGCCCTTCTCGATGGTGAAGTCGAGCTCGTTCTGCATGGCGCGGTCGAACTCTTGCACCAAGCCGACGGGTGAATAGCTGCGGCTCTCGGGGATGGCCCGCTCGAGCAGCATCGCGAACGTATGCAAGAGATCCAGATCGCTCGCGATCGTCTCCGCGATGTTTGGGCGCTGCACCTTCACCACCACGTCACGCAGACCGTCTTTGGTCCGCAGCGTGGCCCGGTGAACTTGAGCCACGCTGGCTGCCGCGAGCGGCCTGTCATCGAAGGACTCGAAGATGTCCGTGAGCGGAGCTCCTAGCGCGATCTCGATGCGCAGCCTTATCGCCTCCGCGGATACGGGCGGCACGTCGTCGAGCAGCTTCTTCAGCTCCGTAACGACGTCCGCCGGCAAAATATCCGAGCGCGTTGACGCGATCTGCCCGAGCTTGACGAACGACGGCCCGAGATCTTCGAGCACGTTGCGAATGCGCGTCCCGAGCGACCCCACGACCCGCGTTTCGCTCAGCGGGTCATCGGCGTTCTTGCGCCCACGACTGATGCCGAGGCGCGTGACGATCTCCCCGAAGCCGTGCCGCACGAGCACCTTCGAGATGTCCCGCACCCGGCCCAAGTCCCGTGCTGCATGAACGATGGAGACCATTGGGAGATTTCGCCGCCCGCCCTGCGCGGCCTCAATATCTAGACCGAACGCACAAAAAAGCCATTGCCCGTGGCCAGTACTTCACGCGGCGTTGGCCCACCGGCGCCGTCGACTCCCACGGGTGAGTGCGGTCCCGACACCGCACCCCTCAGGATTGATCACATCTCGAAAACGGCACGACCCCGAAGCCTCTGTTGCGGGGACACCCCCGCGGCCCGGGCAGCCATCTGCTATGTCGCCCTGCGCTTCCGGTCCTCACGGTAGCACCTACGGTTCCGCGCAAGCCCGGGGTGACCCGGTACTGAAAGCCGGACGACCACGCAACAGGCCCCGCGCTTTTCGGGGGTTTAAGCTGTGGCGAATCTTGAAAAACGCACCCCGCTCTGAACGACCCCCGTGATGACGGAGGCGCCCGTCTACTCGGGTCAGTGGTACGAGAAGCGGAGCTCGTGGTCGCAAACCCGGAAGGTGTCGCCTTCACCCACGACTCGCCGCTGGATGCGCTGCCCCGCGTATTCCACGCCGTTCGTCGAGCCCATGTCGACGATGTAGTAGTAGCCGTTGAGGTACTCGATCATGGCGTGCTGCCGCGACACGTTCGGGTCCTTGATCGTCAAATCGCTCGAGCTCCGCCCGCGGCCGATGATGAAGCGGTCCTTGGTCACCGCGAAGCGTTCACCCATGTAGTAGATGTGGACGGTGGGACGAGCGCCAGGCTGACCTTGAGGTGCCGCGACGGGCGGTGCCTGGTGATTGATATAGTTCGGTTGCGGCGGAACGGACGAAGGCACGTAATAGCCTGCCTGCGCCACGGCAGGCATCTGCCGCGTCGCCGGCGGCGGCGGCAGCGGTGCAGGCGGTGGCCGACGCGCCATCGACTGAGACGGAGGCGGCAACGGCGCGCCCGATGGACCGCGTGGGGGAGCGCCATAGTACGGCGCCGGACGACTCGGTTGCGGCACCGGCGGCAAGTGCCCTCCAGGCATGCCCTGCATGCCCGGGTTCATGCCCTGCATGCCCGGGTTCATGCCTTGAGGGTTCATGCCTTGAGGGTTCATGCCCTGCATGCCCTGCGAGCCCATGCCTTGCATGCCCGGGTTCATGCCCTGCTGATTCATGGGTGCCGGCGGCATCGGCGCGCGCATCGGCGTCGAAGGCCTGAGCGACGGGGGCATCGAGCTCGACGCCGGGCTCGGCGCGTGCGAGTCGGCGCCCATGCTGTTATAGCCGCGCTGCCGCGCATACTGCTTCATCGCGTCGTTCAGAAGGTAGTCCACCGAACACTCGAGCTCTCGAGCCATCTGTTCGAAGCACGCCCAGAGCGCTTCGCGACATTGGAAAGTTCGGGTGGTCTGTCTGTTGTCGCTCATGGTCAAAACCTTGAAAACGGAGCTTTGATGGCGGCCGGACCGCGGTGGCTGTGGCCAGACCGCATCACGCGATCCAGCAGCAGAATGCGATAACCGCCTACCAGGTGTCGGTACGCCCTTCAACTGTCAAAGCGGCGGATTCCTCTCTTCGGATCGAGTCGTAGGTACGCTCCCGCACCGGGATTTGCCCGTGCTGTGCTGTAGCTCGCACCATCCTAGCGCATTCCCGCAAGGGTGCCATTTTTCATGAGAAGTCGCGCGGCGGCAGGCCGCTTTCCGGGCGTCTCGAGGAGCTGCCTCGCCGCGCCCGGAGCCGACTGACCCGTTCCCTTAGTTCTTCGCGGTCTTGACCTCTGGAGCCGCCGGATTCAGACGCCTCACCATCGCGGGCTTGACGCAGAACTCCACGAAATCCCCGACCGTCTGCACGGGTTTCACGACCTGCTCGCCCTCGCTGCTAATCTCGCAGCGCCATTCACAACCCTCCGCGTCCTTCGTGCACTCAGGCACGCGCGAGCGATCTGCAGCGTACGCTTCCACTGCCGCGAGCTCCGCGCCGGTGCCTTGGTCCAGGTAGTAGCCGAGCGCCGTGAGCCGTGTCTGAGTGGGCTGTTGAGGAGCCAGGTATTGAACGATCACGTCGCGCACGGGCGGGCTTCCCGGCAAGGCGCCGATCAGCTTGCCGTAGCGAATGGGCTCAGTGATGGCCATGTTGCGAGCGCTGCCGAGCTTGCTCATGAACTCGCTCAAATGTTGGACTTCGCTCGTCTTTAGGACCAGCTCTGCCGCGACCCAGCGAACCTTCCAATTCTTGTGGGAGAACAGCGCGTAGAGCGCGTCGATGACCTGCTTGCGCGGCAGCTCGCCCACGCGCCGCAGAGCTTGATCGCGCACGGAGTCGGGCACTTCGTTAGCCCCTGCCAGCGCCAAGAGGCGGTCCACCTGCGCAGTATTCTTGCGATCGACTTGGCCTTCCATGGCTGCAAGAGCAGCTTCGCGGCGCTTCTCGCCATGGCTCGCGTTCATCGCGAAGGTCAGCAAGTAGTCGACCGCCGGCGCCTGCCCGATCTGCTTGAGGGACGAGAACACGCGCAGCAGCTCTTCCTCCTGGTACAGGCTGAGCTGGGCGTCGAAGCGTGGCCCATCCACCTTGTGCCCGGAGGCTTCGTTGGCTTGTCTCAACGCCGTCGCCTTGCGCTTCAACCACGCCTCGGAGTCGACATCGCGCGCCACAATGACGAGTCGCTCACTCGCTTCGAGCTTCGCTTGTGGGTCGCCGAGCTCGGCGATCAGCGCCGCAATGTTGCCGATTTTCTTGGAGTCTGGCGCGATCAGCTGAGGCAGCCGCCGCACTCCGTCCGCTCCCAGCTCGGCGAGCAGCTGTTGCATGCCGTAGGCCTGCGAAGCATCATCCATGCGCGCCGAGAAGTCAGCCATCGCCCAGTCGCCCAGCGCCGCTCGCAAGAGTTGGCGGTCTTGGTTGCTCGTGACCAGCACCTCGCCCTGGTTGGTCAGCAACGCGAACGCGGCATCTTTGTACGGAAAGGTCGTGTCGACCTCGCGCGCACCTGCGGCGTCTGGCTCCGGCGGCGGGGGCCGGCGTATTTCCTTCTCCAAGAGTGGCACCAGCCCGCTCACGATTTTGGCTCGACCCGCGGCTGGCAAATCGTTGAGGCCCGCCACGAGCTCGTCGATACCGACGCGCCGCCCCGAGCGAGGTTTCATGCGCACCAGCGTCAGCGCGGCTTCGATACGCAGGTCCTCGGGGTACTTGTCGTGGCTCATCACCGCAACGATCTTGCGCGGCCCTTGCTGCGTATTGGCCCAGCGGTGCACGTCTTCGGCATCCGTTCGGCAGCCCGCCACTACCCCCAGACTTGCCGCCAGGGCCAAGCTGTAGATATTGCGGCGGATGCGTGCGTGGTCTGTCATGCTGGCTTGTCCCCTTGAGGTCGGTGAAGGTACCGGCGACGCGGTGTCTGAGCGGATCATACGACCCGCCAACGAAACTGCTCAAGTTGCCGGGTCATTACTCGAGCAACCTCCGGCGGGCCGCCGGCGAGCGTTCGCCCTCGTGGATTTGTCCCCGCAGGGTAGTAGGTGTAGGTTAAGGTAGCCAAATGGGTGTCCGGCTGTTTTCTCCGCGAGTCAGCCCGGATGGTGGCGTCAGAGCGCCATCCTCCGGGTATCGCGCCGGTCGCGAAGCCGCTGCAGTGCTGCTGGTTGCCGCGGCGTGTTACCTGGCGTTGGCTTTGGCGAGCCTCGACCTCGAAGCAGCGGAAAGTAACTGGGTCGGGCCGGTGGGCGCCTGGCTAGCAGAGCTGCTGGCCGGAGGCTTCGGTGTCGTGGCTTGGCTCCTGCCGCTCGAGCTGGTGCTGGTGGCGGCCCCCTTGTTCCGGCACCGCGAGCTGCAACCGCTCGGTCTGCGCGCCTCCGGCGATCTGGCGCTGGCCATCATCGCGGCGTCCCTGACGCATGTCGCCTTCACGGACAGCCTGTACGCCGGCAGCTTGCCCGTGGGCGGCAACGTGGGGCTGTTTTTCGGCGAGATCATGCGGGCGTTGTTTTCGACCCTGGGCTCGTTCCTGGTCGGAGCCACTCTGGCGGCCTTGCTGCTCATCGCGCGCAGCGCGTTTTCGTTCATCGAATGGTGTGAGCGGGTCTCCGAGACCGTCCGGCGCTTGCGGCTCTGGGCGTTTGAGGCGTTCGGGCGAGTGCGCCGGGCCTGGCAGGAAGCTCGGGCGCTACGGCGTCAGGGGGCTGCCGGGGTCTTGGGCGCGCCCGCCCTGGTGGACGGGCCGCTGGCGTCGCGGCTCAGCGAGCTCCCCGGACGTGCCGAGGACGGCTACGCGAGCTGGTTGCCTCGAGAAAGAACGGGCATCCCTCCGCTGGCCGTCTCGTCCGCGCTGCGCGGCGGTTTGGGGCTCGCGCTCGATGCGCTGCTCGAGCCCGAGCCCGAGCTCCCCACCACGCCGGCCGAGGTCGAGGCTCCCGCCTCGGAGCCGCCCAGCCTGCCGCGACCGAGCCGGGCGGCTCGCGCGCGTGCCAAGGCCGTCTCCGAGCCAGAGGCACCGGGACCCGAGCCCGATCGCGTGGAGCGCGTCCGCTTGCCCCTGAGCGCTGGCCCAAAGATCGTCGACACTCGGCCTCACAGTAAGCTGCTGCGCGCCGATCCGCCCGACGCGGGGCCCGCGGCGGGTGCTTATGTGCTGCCTTCCCCTGATCTCCTGCATCCGACCCCGGTGGAGACGACCCCGGTCGACCGCGAACGGGTCCTGGAGCTGGCGCGTCGGCTCGAGAGCACGCTGGCGGACTACGGCGTCATCGGCAAGGTGGAGGAGATCCACCCCGGGCCGACCGTGACCACCTATGAGGTCACTCCCGAGGCCGGCACCAAAGTCAGCAAAGTCGCGGCGATGTCGGACGATCTGGCGCTCGGCCTTTCGCGCAAGGTACGCATCATTGCGCCCATTCCGGGCAAGGGGCGCATCGGGTTCGAGATCCCGAACGACGTGCGGGCTGCCGTCAATTTGCGAGAGCTGATCGAGGATCAGCGCTTCGAGAAGCTGGCGGAGCGTGTGCCGCTACCCGTGGTCATGGGGCGGGACATCGTCGGTGGCCCGTTTTATGCGGACCTCGCCTCCATGCCCCACGTGATCGTCGCTGGCGCTACGGGCGCGGGTAAGAGCGTCGGCGTGAACGTCATGCTGTGCAGCCTGCTCTTCCGCCGCTCCCCGGAGGACCTGCGGCTGCTCATGATCGACCCGAAAGTGGTCGAGCTTGCGCCTTTTGACGGCATCCCGCACATGTTGCTGCCGGTCGTCACGGACATGAAGCAGGCGGCCAAGGCCCTCAAATGGGCGGTCGACGAGATGGAGCGGCGGTACCAAGCCTTTGCCAATGCAGGCACCAAGAACATCGTTACCTACAACCGCTGGGTGGAGCGCATCCGAAGTGGGGAGCTCCCCGCGCCAGACGCGGCCGAAATGGAGCTATTGACCGGAATGGGCGGCGCTCTGACGTCACCTAACCCGGACCCCGACGCCGAGGCGCGCAACCTTCCGGCCCGGTTGCCGTACATCGTCATAGTGGTGGATGAGTTTGCGGATCTGATGATGCAGCAGGGTAAGGAGGTCGAGGCAGCCGTGGCGCGGCTCGCGCAAAAGGCTCGCGCGGCGGGCATGCACGTCATCCTGGCGACGCAGCGCCCGAGCGTGGACGTGATCACGGGTATGATCAAAGCCAACTTCCCGACGCGTGTTGCGTTTCGCGTCGCTCAGAAGGTGGATAGCCGAACCATCTTGGACGAGCAGGGCGCGGAGCTGTTGCTCGGCAAAGGCGACATGCTCGCCAAGATGAACGGTTCCAACGAGACTTTGCGTGTGCAGTGTCCCTTCATCAGCGAAGAGGAGGTGAGCGCGATCACCGACCATCTCCGCTCACAGGGTACACCGGTCTATCACGATGATATCTTGCGAGCCGACGACGATGATGACGAGGCGTCTGCCGAAGAAGAACCGCTCGATCCTCGCTTTGACGAGGCGGTGCGGATAGTGGCCGAGACGCAGCGCTGCTCGACGTCCTGGCTTCAACGTAAGCTCGGGATCGGTTACAACCGGGCGGCGAAGATCGTCGAGATGATGGAGCACCAGGGTATGGTGGGGCCACCGAACGGGTCCAAGGAGCGCGAAATATGTATCCAGCCGCATTGATGAGAGCTCGCGGCGCGCTCCACATCGAGCTTGTGCGAGCGAGCGTCGTGGCATGAGCAATCGCCTTTCTTCCGTATTTCCGCGACCGAGCGCCAGCGACGCGGACGACGTCGTCTGGACGCTGCAAACTGCCGCCGTGCAGTGGCAGCGCGGGCTGCGCGCCGACGCGATCGTGTGGGTGCGCAAGGCGGCAGACACCGCGACGCAACTCGGCCAGGTGGGGCGAGCTGAAGAGCTGCGCAATCACGCCGCCAGGCTCGCCGAATTTTTGTGGACCGATCCAGAAGAAGAGACGCTCGACGACGTGCCGGCGGTGCCGATGCGGCTTGTCGCGGGCTCGCGCCGAGCGGCGATCCGGGAGCCGGACGAGGTCATCGAGGTGCAGGAGCTCGAGGGTGATGACCTCGAGTTCACTGAGACCGAGTTCACGGAGACGGACTTGGCGACGCCGGACGACGCGGTCGCGGACATCACCGCCGAAGACCTCACCTATTACGATGACGATGCAACACAGCAGGCGAAAGTGTTGCCGGACGATCTCGATCTGCGCAGCGACTCAGAGCGGCCTTCAGCGGGCAGCGGGCGCGACTCCTACGTGAGCATCACCCCGGAGCCGGACGAAGAGGACAGCGACGCCTACATGAGCGTCAGCCCCGAGCCGGATCCGAGTCGCCACGACTCGTACATGGACGTGAGCCCAGACACGGGTTTGAGCTCCTACGCTCCGCGGCCTATCTCCGATCGCCCGACGCGGCCGCACCTCGAGAAGGTGCCCATCGGGGCGTCCGAGCCGTGGAACGAGTCGCTCGAGAATGGACGCTTTCAGACGCAGCCGTCCCCGCTGGTCACGGGTCCGCCGCGTCCCCGAGCCGCTTCGCTCCAATCACTCGCAGCGTCCCGGCCTGCGGCGGAGCCCGCCTCGCAGGGTCCTTCGCTCGCGGAGCTGGCCAAGCTGTTAGCCCCGGGCTCGTCCATGGCGACGAGCTCCTTTGGGGCCGACGCCTTTGGAGCGAATTCCTTCGCGCCGCCGGCCTTCGCGCCGCCAGCTTCGGCGACGCCCGATTCGGCAGGTGCTGAGGCGCCCGAGGTCGAGCCTGCCGCAGAAGAGCAACCCCCCTCCATCGACGGCTTGCCCTTCGAGTCTGTCGAGGCGCTGGCTGATCTACCGGAAGAGGCGCAGACCGAGCTCAGCGCGTCCGGGCACATGGTGACGCTCACCTCCGGGCAACAGCTCGTGCTGCGCGAGGGCGCAGCGTTGATCACACGAGGTACCGTGCACGTCACCTTGACCTACTCGGACGTCAGCGCGGCGCGCGTCGGCGCCGGCGCGGTGGTGGCAGCGCGTGGCTCGATCGAATCAGGGCCACTTCGGTTGATCGCCGACTCCGCTCAGACGCACGTCGTGACGTGGACCGAGGCTCAGTTGACGCAAGCCATGCGTGACTGCCCCTGGGTGGTCGACGATCTGCGCCTGCTCGCAGACCGTTTCCAAGCTCACGCCAGCGCCGGGCTCGGCCCGCTCGGTGAGCGGCTCGACGACGCGCTGCGGGCCGCGGTCTACGAGCGCCTGCAAGTGCGGGTGCTCTCCCCCGAAGAATGCGTGGCCGAGCGAGGCAAACCGCTCAAAGGCCTGTTCGTGGTCGCCGTCGGCGAGCTGAACGTCGCTTCCGAGGTAGAGTCGCGGATCGGCGCCGGAGAATTTCTGTTCCCGGGTTGCGTCATCGGCGCCGAGCCAGCGCCTCACGACGTCAAGGCAGGCCCCAAAGGTGGGTTGGTGCTGTTCGCGACGCGGCCCGTCGCGCACGAGCTCATGATGAGCGTGCCGCCGCTCCTGGAAATCCTGGCGAGCTGAGCCCCAGCGGATCAGCCCTGGATGGCCCAGAGCAGCTGCTGGTTGCCTTGCGCTCCAGCAAAGCGCAGCCCGAGCCAGCGCGCGCGGTCGGAGATGGTGCGGCGACCGTCGAGAGTGAGCACTGGAAAACGGATGCGGTGGGTGGCTCGCCAGGGCGTGGTGTACGGGAAGTAGGTGAGCTCGATGGCGCCTGGCTTCTTGATGCGTTTGATCTCGATCGGCGCGGTTTCATTGCCCTGATCGTCAATCAGCCGGACGATCCACGCAGGGTTATTCGCGGTCAGATCGGCCCAGGGTAGGCGCTGCGCGTAGAGCGCCACATAAAACTGGTGATACTCTTCAGTCTCGGCGAGCGAGCTCTCGAGCAAGGCGTGTCGCTGGTCCACGGTGAGCCGATAGTCTTCCGCGTAACGCACCACATACGCCCAACGGAAATCCCAGGACTCGTAGGTCGCCGTCGCGGTGAGGAAATTATCGAGCGCGCTCAATGAGATGAGGCTTTCGGTGCGCGTCCAGCGCCGCAGCACCGACTCGTAGTCGGTCGCGACGTACTCGCGCGGCCCGGGTGACATCTGCACCTTGGGGGCGGCGCAGCCCACGGCGGCTAAACACAACAGCAGAGCGACGCCGTAGCGCCAAATCCTCTGGTCGTAACCATTGCCCCGGCGTGAGCGGTCGCGGACAGGGCTTGACACGCTCTGGGGCTCGGAATCGTCGAGGCGGTGCACCGCCCGATTCTACTCGTTATTCGCCTCGGATGTCGAAGACACTCACCACGACCATCAGGGCGAGGAACATGAGCAGCCCGATAGCGTGGATATGTGCCTCGATGCGCGCGTTGGGCTTGCGCCGCGCGACGCCCTCGTACACCAGAAACATTAACCGGCCACCGTCGAGCGCCGGGATGGGCAGGAGGTTGAAGCCCCCCAGATAAGCGCTCAGCATGCCCAGAATGTACAGATAGTCGTCGAGGCCGCGGTGCGCCGCCTTGCCGATCTCCTTGCTGATGCCGACCGGGCCGGTGAGTGACGCCTTCTCCTTCCCGGTGACGATGCGCCCGAGCCCCACGACCAGGCGATAGACCACATCGGCGGGTCGAGCGATGGATATCGAAACGGCCTCACTGACGGCGACGGGCACCCGGCGTGTGGATGCTGGCGCGACGCCGATCAGACCACCGCCGTTTTCACCCTTGGGCTCAGGGGTGACCTTCAAGGTGACGGGCTTGCCTTCTCTGAGCACTTCCACGTCGAGCGCCTGGCTCGGGCTCCGCAAGATGATCTGCCGCATCTGCTCGAAGGTCTCGATGCGCGCACCACCGATGGCCACAATTTCGTCGCCATTCTTCATCTGCCCGACCTGGGCGGCGCCGCCGTCAATCAGCTCCACCACGGTCGTTGGCACGTGCTGGCCACCGATCATCAGCGCGCCAAAGAAAAGCACCGAGGCAAACAGGTAGTTTGCCATCGGACCGGCGATCACCGTCAAGATGCGCGCGGTCAACGTGGCGTTGGCGTAGCTCCCGCGATCGTCGGGGTCGGCGTCTTCGAACGGGTTCATGCCCGCGATCTGCACGTAAGCCAGAAACGGGATGAGGGCGACCTGGTACACCGTGTCGCTGCCTCGGGGCTGGTGCCGCCAAATGGCTGGCCCGAACCCGATGCTGAAACGCAGCACCCTCATCTTGAAGGCCCGGGCGACGAGGTGATGCCCGGACTCGTGAACGATCATCAGCAGGGCGAGGCCGAAGACGGCGGCTAGTATTCCGATCAAACTCATCGATGGTAACGTTGGTTATAGTGTCCGAGCGCATGACCCGCCATGCCTTCGGGCCGTCGCGGTGGCCACGGCCCGTGGGACGGCAGCGGTGAACGTGAAGAGCTTGCGCTCACGAAGCGCTGTCGAACCGTTTACGCGGCGGAGCAGGCTGGCGATCGACCCGCGGCGTTTTTTTATGGGTGCCGTTTTTTGGGCTCCTCGCGAGGCCGTTCCTCTGCTTGCCCGGTGGCGTGGGCACTGCTAGCTTCCGCGCCACGTTTTCAGCCATGAGCCGCTTGGGGGCGACGGACCGGTCGAGCGACTGGCCCCTCTGGGGTCGCTCGAGCGCGATGTTCCCAAGCGGTGCGTGTACGCCAGAATTCCCATCAAGCTGCCTTTGTGAGCTGACCTTTCAGCGCGCTCCGGCAGCAGTCAGAGAGCCAGGTTAACCTTCATGAGCCAGTCGACCCCACCCGAAGGCAGCGTTGCCGAAGCCAACCTCACCATCGAGGGCGGCGCCGCCATTCTCGCTCCGATCTCCGCGTTCCAGGGCGGCATCCCGCAGGGCGCGCTGATCCTCCTCCCGATCAAGAAGCCGACGGACGAGTTGATCGAGAAGCTCAAGGAAGGGCCCTTGGCGTTGCAGCCCGATCAGATGTGGAAGCTCCTGGGCTTCAATGGCCCCGCCGTGCAGATCCAGGACGCGCAAGGTCGGCCCATCACCGTGGGCCTCGAGGATCTGCTGGCAAGCCTCGACAAGCACTACAACGAAAATAGCGACGACCTGAATCGCGGGCGGCTCTATGCACAGGAGCTGATGAAGTATCGGCGCTTCGAGCAGGCCGAAAAGGTGATGGCCAAGGTCGTGGCGTCGGGCGGCACCGGGCAGGACTGGATGGGCCTGGGCGTGGCGCAGGTGGCGGTGGAGAAGATGGACAAGGCCGAGAGCACGCTCAAGGGAGCGCAGAACCTCATGCCTGACAACCCGTTCCCCTCGCTCCACCTGGCCAAGGTGTACCGTTCGCGCGAAGACGTCGGCCTGGAGCGCCAGATGGCGGAGAAGGCCATCAGCATCGATCCCAACTGTGTCGAAGCGTGGGCCTACTATTTTGCCCGCGCCCGCGAGACGGAGGGGGATGAGGCCGCCGAAGGCCTGGTGGCTCGGCTCAGCGAGGCTGAGCCCAACAAGAAGACGGCGGCGCCGTTTGTTGCCGTTCAGGGCGTGTACGCCGCCAAGGAAGAGACGCGGGACAAGGCGCTCGACTGGGCTCGGCGCGCCGTCGAGCGCAATCCGGACGATCCGCTCGCGTTGGTCAGCCTCTCCGCGCTCCACGGCCAGCGCCGTGATTTCAAGGCCATCATCGACCTGCTGAGCCGGCACGAGGCCAAGATGATGCGGGACGTGCGGCTCGCCAACAACTACTTCGAGGCGCTGTTCCAGGCGCGTGACATGGAGAAGGTGACGAAGCTCTTGAACGCGCTCGCCGGCTCCCCCGATCGCACAGTGAAGCAATTCGCGGTCGAACGCTCGAAGATGGTCGCGCAGTACTTTCAGCAGCAACAGCAGGCGCTCAAGGGTGTTGCCGCCAACGCGGGGGCCATCGCTGCCCCCGCCGCCGGCGCGCGAGCACCGCGGCCCGCTCCTAGCCCGCGCTGAGCATCCGTTGACGGGCTCCCCGCCGCGGCCGTGCGGCGGGAGCGGACCTCGGCGCGGATTTCTTGGCCCTGGCTTTGAAAGCCGTGGACACTGCCAGCCGTGCAAATCGGCGACAAGATTGCGGGGCGTTATCGCTTGCTGCGGCGCCTGGCAACCGGGGGTATGGGCGAGGTCTGGGCTGCGAGCAACGAGCTGACCAATCGTGATTTCGCGATCAAGTTCCTGCTCAAGGAATTTGCCAGCAATGACGAAGCCTACAACCGCTTCGTGCGGGAAGCGGAGACCACGGGGAAGCTCCAGCACCCGAGCATCGTCGACGTCTTCGACGTGGCGCAGACGGTGGATGGGCGGCCTTTCATCGTCATGGAGCTGCTCGCCGGAGAAGGGCTCGACGATCGGCTGAAGCGCGAGGGGTCGTTACCTCCCCTGCAAGTGGCGGCGTACTTCTCCCAGATCTCGATGGCGCTCGATCTCGCGCATCGCGCTGGCATCGTGCACCGGGACCTGTCGTCCTCGAACATCTTTCTGGCGCGTTCACGCGATCACAACGGTGTCTGCCCGAAGATCTTGGACTTTGGGGTGAGCAAGCACCTCGGTCCCAATGATGGCGCCTTCCAAACCTGTCACGGCGCGGTGCTCGGCAATCCTCTGTACATGAGCCCCGAGCAGGCGCGCGGCGCCGAGCAGGTCGACGCGCGTACGGATGTTTGGTCGCTCGGTGTGCTCATGTACCAGTGCCTGACGGGCGTCGCGGCGTTTTCGTCGCGGAACTACAACGCGCTCATGGTCGACATCATGACGCGGCCGCATCGCCCCGTGAGCGAGCTGGCCCCGGCCGTCGACCGCGCGCTGGCGGCGATCGTGGAGGGTTGCCTGGTGAAGGATCGGACGCGGCGCGTGGGTTCCGCGAGCGAGCTCGCCGAGCGTTTGGCGGCCGTGGCACGTCGGCTCGGGCGCGCCGAAGACGTGTTGCCGGATAGCCCGCGGCGGCGCGCGACCGATCGTTTGCCGCCCGTGCGCGGCGTGGTCGGTGCGTTCGATCGCCCCTCCAACGCCCCACTGCGAGGGATGGATCGAATGCTGCCGCGCAGCGTGAGCCAGCGCAAAGTCGCTTCCTTTGCTGGATTGCTGGGCGTGGCGCTCGGCGCAGCCGCGGTGTACGCCCTCGTCGCTTGGCGTGGCGGGGGCGGGGACGCGGCGCAGCCCGCGTCGGCCAACGGCGCGGCAGCCCCGTCGGCGGAGCCGGCGGAGGGCGGTAGGGTCGTGGGCGGCGACCCGCCGGCGGTTCCGCCCGAGACGGTGGCCCGGCGCACCAAGCGCGAGCGCTAAAAACGCGGCAAATCAGCCGCCGAGCTCCCTTCACAGCGCCCGCCTCCAAGAACCGAGGAGAGAAGGCTGCTGCGGAAGCCGGCAGAACGGGCGAGACTGGGCGCGTTCCGAAGAGGGCTTTGACAACTGAATGAATTATCAGTAGTCTCTAGCTCACCCGGGACATTCTTCAGAAGGAGCCCTGCCGTGGCTGACGATAAGAACAAGCAGAAGGCGTTGGAGCTCGCCATTGGGAGCATCGAGAAAGAGTTCGGACGTGGCTCCATCATGCGGCTGGCGGAAGGCCAGAAAATTGGCGGTGAAGTGGCTGCCGTTTCCACTGGCTCGCTCGGTTTGGACGTGGGGCTCGGCATCGGTGGCTATCCGCGGGGGCGCATCGTGGAGATCTACGGCCCTGAGTCGAGCGGTAAAACGACGCTGACGCTGCACGCCATCTCCAGCATTCAACGTACGGGCGGCGTGGCCGCGTTCATCGATGCCGAGCACGCGCTCGACGTCACGTACGCTCGGCGTCTCGGCGTAAAAACCGAAGAGTTGCTCATCAGCCAGCCTGATTACGGCGAGCAGGCGCTGGAAATTGCCGAGATGCTGGTGAGCTCGAATGCTGTCGACATCGTCATCATCGATTCGGTCGCGGCCCTGGTTCCCAAAGCGGAAATCGAGGGGGAGATGGGGGACTCTCACGTCGGGCTGCAGGCCAGGCTCATGAGCCAAGCGCTGCGGAAGCTCACCGGGACGGTGGCTCGCTCCAAGTGCGTGCTGATGTTCACTAACCAAATTCGTATGAAGATTGGGGTGATGTTCGGCAGTCCGGAGACGACGACTGGAGGCAATGCGCTCAAGTTCTATGCGTCTCAGCGCCTGGACATTCGGCGCGTGGGGGCCATCAAGGAGAACAGCAAGGACCGCAAAGGGGAAATGGTCGTCGTCGGCAATCGGACGCGGGTCAAAGTCGTCAAGAACAAGATGGCTCCGCCTTTTCGAGAGGCCGAGTTCGACATCCTGTACGGCAAGGGCATCAGCCGCTCCGGGGAAGTGGTCGACATGGCGGGCGACCTCAATTTCATCCAGAAAAATGGCGCTTGGTACTCCGTGGGCAGCGAGCGGATCGGTCAGGGTCGGGACAATGCTCGAGTCTATCTCGAAGAGCACCCCGAGATGATGGCGAAGCTCGAGGCCCAAGTTCTGGCACATTACGAAATCGGTAAGGTCGAAGCCGCGCCGGCTGCCAGCGTGGCGTCAGCGGGTGCCGCCGCTGCTCCCGTCGCTGGATCTAAGGGCGACGCTGGATCTAAGGGCGACGCTGGATCCAAGGGCGACGCTGGATCCAAGGCCAACGACATATCCAAGGCCAATGAGGCTGAGGATTCGGAGGACGAAGAGTCGGGCGGCAAAACCCGAGCGACCGCCAAGGCAGCGAATGGCACGGTGCGAGCCGCAGCCGCTGGTGGCACCGCAAAGCGTCCCGGGGTTCGAGCAAACTAAGGTATCTGTCCCGGCGCGGGCCGAACTGCGAACCCGGTCCGCGCTGGGACATGGATGGAGGGCGTCCCCCATTTCGGATGCCCTTAAACGGCAGCGACACTCCAGTCCTGAGCCGCTTGCTTCATGCCGGGATTCTGCGCGAGCTTGCGTTAGCTAATATACCTAGCTAACCTAATCCCCGTGAAGGTGACGATCCACGCAGCCAAAACGACGCTCTCCCAGCTGATCGAGCGGGCGCATGCGGGTGAGGAGATTGTGATCGCCCGTGGCGATCTCCCCGTGGCTCGGCTCGTACCCATCATCGAACACCTGCCGAAGCGGCAGCCCGGCACTTTGTGCGGAGTGGTCCAGATTTCAGAGGCCTTCTTCGAGCCGCTGCCAGCCGACGAAATTGACGGCTGGGAGCCAGAGCCTTGAGGCTCCTCCTCGATACCCACGCGCTACTCTGGTGGGCAACCCTGCATCCGAGCCTCTCCCCCAAAGCCAGAGCGGCAATCCTAGACGACGAGTCTGAAGTCTACGTGAGCGCGGCGTCAGCATGGGAGATTGCGACCAAAGTTCGCATTGGCAAGCTCGGCTGGCCCGCGACGGCGGGCACGGTGAACGCCTATGTGCTCGGCCAGGGCTTCCGAGCCCTGCCGATCTCGCTCGAACATGCTGAGCGCGCGGGGCAATTGCCGATCGTGCACCGCGATCCATTTGACCGGATGCTGATCGCCCAAGCGCAGGCCGAAGACCTGCTGCTCGTCAGTAACGAATCCATCTTCGATGCCGCTGGCGCTCGCCGGTACTGGTGACCCTGCAGCTTCAACAGGCGGTCTGGCCTCACTCTGCGGGCGATACAGATGCCATCGGGGCATCGAGGCCCGCCCTTGCTTCACATCTCGATGGCCAAGCCCGTGACCCAGGTGTTGTCCCCGACGTTCATCTGCTCGCCGCCGAAGTCGCTCATCGACCACTCGAAGAAGAGGTAGGAGTTGTTGACGCCGCCTTCGGCGTCGAGGGCGCGGGCGGCGGAGGGCTCGAGGATATCGAGCAAGAACATCAGGCCCAGTGCGGCCTGAGTTCCCAGGGAGGTGTCCTTGCCTTTGACGCCAGCGTCGTTCGTCGCGGTGCCGATGCCGTCGTTCACCCACCAGAATGAATACGCCAAGCCGAGCTTGCCGTAGGGCACCAGCGGGATGCGGAAATTGCGAGCCAGCGTGTCGACGCGGAGCACGCCCACGGCATACGTGGGCATGACGTTGAGGCTGCTCTCCTGAGCGACCGGCGGAGGATCCAGAGCCGCGAGCTCGGCGGGGATAGCGTTCGGTGCCGACATTTGCGTGTAGCCCCAACCCACCCCGACGCCGAGCGTCCCCACGTAAGGCGCCCGCAGGATCTGCCAATCGAGCTCGACGCCCAGCATGAGGCGCTGATCATCGCCGAAGAAATCGGCGAAGACGTTGGCGTTCGTATTTTGATCGACGTTGGGCCGGTAAGGCCCGAACCGCAGCTCGAAAGCGGCGTGCTGTGAGGACACGTCGCTGAACGGGTCGCGAAGGGCCCTTCTTTCAGCGGTGGGATCCGCGGCGCTCGCTCGCGAGGCCGTAAACGAAGAGGAGGCGAGGAGCAGCAGGGCCGCCACGGGCGCGCTCGGTAACGATGGGAGGAAGCGGCGCGAGCAGGCGCCAGCCGGGCGCTGTGTCTGATCGGGACGCACGGGTTTCGTGGGCGCCGGCGTTGGGGGCATCACGCGCGGCCTCGCGAACGGCGGTATGCGAGCCCGGCGAGCAGCAACCCCAGCGCGGCAAACCCGTGCGGAGCAGAGCGCGCGGGCATGCGGGACAGATCGCAGAAGCCGCCGCCGCCGGGGCCGCCGTTGCGCGAGTACAGCTCGAAGAAATCATCGAGCGGCAAGGGCGTCCCGCACTCGATGTTCGAGAGCGGGCCCGCGTTGCCCAAGACGTCCTGCCCGGCGACGCCCACCGCGTACGGTTGGTTGTTCGTGAGAATGGTCGTGCGCAGGGTGGACGACGTTTTGCCTTCCACGGCGCAGCTGTAGCCAACCGGTGGCCTCGCCCCCGAGCGAAGTAGGTTGGTGAAGCAGTCCGCGGGGGCTGGCTCACCCGTGCTGCTGAAACCCGATCCGGCGTCAATGTCAGGCGTCACGGCCTCGCTAGCACCGGCGTCGGCAGATTCGAAGATCGTGCCGTTGGTACCTGCCGGCACGCAAAACGCTTCGAAGCGTTCAAGGTCGGCTTCGTCCTCCGCGTCGCGCACGCTGATGGCGAGCTGACTTTCTCCGACGCCTACGCTGATGTTGTCTGGCGGATCAGGACCCACCACGTCAAAGCCGGTGCCCTGTGGAGCGCCATCCCACGTGATGAAGTCATCCGCCTGGCCGCTATCGACCTGCATGATGTAAAAGGTGAGCGTCTCTCCGCTCGGGTCGGTACTGTCATCACAGACATCCGCCGAGAGCCCGCTCGGCACCACCGTGGTGTTAACCCTTCGAGCGATTACGTTCCGCACTGGCACGTCGATTGTCGGACGATCGCTGGGGCGGTCTTCTTTGGCGACGATCCAACACTGACCCCGATTACCATCTGCGTTGCTTCGGTTGGTCGCGCAGTTCTCGCTGCCGACCCAGATTTCCACTGGGTTGCTTGTATCGACGAGCCCCAGCGAGAACGTGAAGACGTCGTTCGCGAGGCAGTCCGCGTAGCTGATCCACCAGGGCCGCGCCTGCGTATATGCCTCCTGGATGCGGTCAATACCTGTATTTGCACTGAACGTGATGTTGGCGCCGGTCGTCTGACTCCAAGCCTCCGGCGCGCACACCAGCACCAGCGCCATCAGCACGCCGCATGCCGCGAGGCGCTGCACGCTCTTCGGTATCCAAGCGTGTCGCCGGTTCGCCGAAGCGCCGGCTCGCGAGGTCGTGTCGAACGTTTTTCCCACTCGCCGTTGCATGCTGCTTTGGCGTTTCAGCACACTCCGTGCCAACGCGCAATCAGCGGTATTGTCGGTGCGGCTCCGGCCGCAGACGGCTCTCGGCAGACAACCTGGCTTTTGACTCAGCCCGGCGCGACAAACTGACATTTCAATCGCGGCGACGAAGCCGAGCTGGCGCTCGGGTCACAAGCGTATGTCGACGTGGCTGCGCTTACGCAAACCGTCGAGCCACTGGCGACGGGCCGTGTCCATCTTCTCCGCGTAGACACGGGTCTGCAGCTGGGGCTTGGCCTTCTCGTATTCGGGCAGCTGAGAGGGGCCGCGTTCGACGAGCTTGAGGACGAGCCAGGCGTCTCCCACCCGGATCGGACCCGCCACCTCCCCCGGTTCTATCCCCAGCAACGCCGCGTCGATGTCCGGGGGCAGTTCTCCCGGGTGCATGGGGGCGAGCAGGCCGCCTTGCTCGCGCGTCGCTGGATCTGATGAATAAGTGCGGGCGAGCTCGGCGAAATCCCCTCCAGCCCGGGCGCGCGCTGCGACCTGAGCGGCGGCTTCGCGCTGCTGGGCCGCGCCGGTGAGGCCGCTACCGGCCGGGATCTGGATGCGGACCCAGGCGGCGCGAAACTCAAGCTTCTTGCGCTCCTCCTGCGCGATTCGCTTATAGGCGCTGCGCATGTCGTCTTCGCCAATGCGCATGCGACCCTGAATGCGCAGGTTGAGCATCTTGGCGTCGAGCAGCTGACGCCGGATTTCCTGACGGTACTCCGCGATGCCCAAGCCGTTCTTCTGAGCCTCCTCGAACAGCTGCTCCACCGTGACGCCGTTTTGCTTAGCCACGCGCTCCACGGCAGACTCGATCTCCTCTGCCGTTACGGTGATGTTGGAGCGAACCGCCTCGCGCCCCTGCAGCTCCTCGTCCACGAGGCGCTCCACCAGCTGCCGATACAGCTGCGAGAGGGCGGCGTTGCGGGAAGCACCCTCGGGCACGCTGCCGTAGACCTGCATCTGGAAAGGCCGTGCGCGTTCGAGCAGGTCGCTCAGCAAGATGGCTTTGTCTCCGACGACGGCCACGACTCGCTCGACGATGGTGGCGTGCGCCAGGGAGGGCGCAAGCAACGCCCCCATCCCCGGAAGCGGGACTAACGCCGAGGCGAACGCACCAGCGAACAAACCCACGACGAGGCGGCGGAGGGGACAAAGGGAATTTGGGGACGAATCAAACACGATGGTTACCTGCGCATGTAGGAGCGCGCCTGTTCCGTGACGTACTCCGCCGCGGGCCAATGCCGATAGTAGCTGGCCAATAGGATGTCTGCGCCGTCGTCCTTATTTGCCTGGTCTTCGAGCTTGCCGATCACCCGGACGAGGGCCTGAGGCTTCAGGCGCTTGTCACCCACGGCGTCATCTTGCCGCAGCTTGACCAGGGCGTGCAGCCGGGCGAGCTCTTGGTCTCCGACCGTGACCCGGCAGGTCTCCTCTTCTCCGGCTTCGCACAAGTTACGGGCCGCGAGGCGCCGCACGCTGAGCGTGAGATCGCTCAGCCCGTCGCGACCTTCGGAACGGCCCAGCACGATGGCGAACACCTCGAGCTTCTTCTGCCGCCACTCCTGGGGAAGCCGGCGTGCCATGACGGGGTCGTAGCGCTCGCTCTCGTCGGCAGCGTCCGCCTCGTCGCTGAGCGGCGCATACACGCGGCTGTACCCGTAGGGACCGGCCGAACCACACGCGGAAGCTAACCCAAGCAGCGCCAGGCACGCAGCCCGTGCGAGCAACGCCCCGGGGGCAGATAACGAGCGTCTTGACCGGCATCTCATCGGCCAGCGACGTAGCACGGCCAAACTCGCGAATCTATACGGCGCCAATACTGGGGAAGGGCGGCGCTCGCCTCGGCGCGGCCGACACCGGGTCCCGAATGGGCCTCGAATAGGGTGCCTCGAATCAACCGAGCGCTCGGGCCGTCCGACGCCGTCGGCGTGCCTCGCTGCCCAAGCGCAGCCCGAGCTCCCCGGCAAACAGCACGAGCAAGGCCAACGCCAACTCCGGGGAGGCGTCGACGGCACCCGAATCACCGCCCGCGACAGAGGCTTGTTGTGCCGAGAGGGCGGTGCCCGGTGGGTCGATGATTTCGTGCTCATCCAGACGGGCCACACGCGCCTGCGACGTCCCGTCGCTCGTGATCACGTAGGGCCCGGCGAGCTCGGGGGTCGCCAATTGCTGCCCCGGCGTGCAGTCGGCGGGGGCATGCCCGGCGTCGCAGCCCTCCGTCAGGACCGCCAGAGGCCCGGCCGGTCCCTCGATGCTCACGGTTTTGGCAGCCGGAAAGGTCCACGATTCACCGACAGGCGTGGCGCCGGGGCCGCGCCGCTGTTCGGCCTCGCCGAGGAGCTGATCGAGCAGGGCCAAAAAGCCTGGACGCAGGGCGAAATCGCTGTGCTCCACGGCCGCTGGCAGACCAGCGGTGAGCACCAGGCCCGAGCCGAGCGTGCGCCGCAAAATGAAGGGGACGCCGTCTTTCCAGGACGCCACGGCCACGCTGCCCGGGAGGCCTGCCCCGTCCAGCCGCATGCGACCGCCGCGCGTGAGGGCGCGCAAGCTTCCCGCTTCGGGACCGAGCCACGGCAGGCTCGAGGGGTCGACGTCGAGCGCGAGCTCGGTGCTTTCCCAGCGCGCCCCGCGTTCCGCGAACGGCTCGAGCGTCGAAGACAGCTGCAGTCCCGAGGACGCCGGCCCGAGCAGGCCCAGGGCCACGCCCCCCCGCTCGATCCATTCGGAGAGCGCGCCGCGGCTTTCCGGGCCGAGCCCCGGGGGGTCGTTGAGCACCAGGGCGGCGTAGCTCTGGAGCTCGCGTGTTTCATCGGGCAACATGCTGAGCGGGCGCACCACCACTTCGGGCCGCACTGCGGCGATCGCCTGCTCGATGACGGTGGCCCCTCCGGTCACCACGCTGGCGTGCGCGGCGTCCGTGATGACTGCCACGTCGAGCTGCGCGCCTGCGCGCGACGCCTGCACCCGATCGTTACTGACGTTGGCGTCCGCCGGGGTGAGCTCGAGCGCGAACTCGCCAGCGCCACTTCGCAGCCCAAAGCTCAGCGTCTGGCTGCCGGGGCGCGGCGCGAGCGACAGGCGCGTCATGGCATCCGGCTCGCTGAGGATGGACTCTGGGGGTTCTTTCGAGACCACGCGCAAGCTCCGGGGCACCGTCGCAGAGCGCGAGCAAGCCAAGGTCACGTTGAGCCGGTCATTGTGCCGGCGTGCCCAGAGCAAGCCGCAGTCGTCGACGGGTTGCCGGACGTTCTCCAGAGGCGCGACCACATCGACGTCCGACACGCTCGCGCCTGCCAGGTCGCTGAGGACGATGAGCTTCTTGTCGGGTTGCTCCAGATTCTTGATGGCAGAGCGGCCGAGCTTGATCGCGTTGTCGAGGTCGGAGCTGCGGTCCGTTTGACGTAGCTCTTCGATCGCGCTCTTGGCGGCGCTGAGATCGGTCGTGGCGCTCAGCGCCAAGCGGGCAGGTTTTCCCGCTAAAACGACCGCTACGGCGTCTCCGTCTCGGACGGATCGCAAGAGCTGGCGTGCGCCTTCACGCGCGCTGTCCCAGCGAGCCTTACCCCCTGGCTCGAGCGCGCGCATGCTGTGCGAGTCGTCGATGATCAGCGCCAGCGCCACGGAGGCGCCGTGCGGTCGATCCACCGACAGGCGCGAGCAGCGCACGAGCGGTGTAGCACCGAGCAACGCGAGCACGACGACCATCGCCATGCGCAAGGACAACAGGCTGCGATCCTCGAGCCGTGCGCGCTCCTTCGAGTGGGCCTCGATCCGCGACACCAGCCCCGCGGGCGGGAAAATGCGCTCCGGAGTTCGGCCACGTCGCAGCAGATGGGCGACCAGTGGCGCCAGCACCAAGACGCCCACGGCCAGGGCTGCTGCAGCGATGAAGCTCAAGGTCCTCGGCCTTCAGCGGCGCGCAGCACCGCCCGCACGGCGGGCACCGCGTCTTCGTCAGTGCGACACACGACGAGCTCGCCGCCGTGGGCGCGCAAGGCTTCTCGAAATCTGAGCTGCAGAGCTCCAAGCGCTTCCAAGTAGCCGGCGCGGGCCAGGCTCGCGTTGGTCTCGATCTCGAGCGAGCCTTCGCTCGCCTTGAGCCGCACGGGCCCGTCGAGCGCGAACAGAGCCTCGAGCGGGTCGAGCACTTGCACCAAGACGATTTGGCGGCCGCCGGTGCCGAGGGCCGCGAAGACCTCGGGGGCCGAGTCGTCGAGCTCCAGCAGGTCACTGAGCACCACGATCAAGGTGCCGCGCGGAGCGCGTTGCGTCACCTTGCCGAGCGCTCGTTCCAAATCGGCTCGCGTCGTGCCCACCTGCCCGCCGGGTTCTACGCGTGTCAGCTCGATCAGCGTGCGCTCGAAGGCCTGCAAACCACCCGCCACGGGCAGCGGTTGGGCCGAAGTGCCACCGAGGAAGTCGAGGCCAGCAGGATCTCCCGAGCGCACCGCAATGCGGGTCAACGCTGCGGCTATCACCGCGGCCATGTCGAGCTTGCGAAGCAGGCTCGCCTCGCTGCGAAAGGCCATCGACGCCGTCGCGTCCACCACGAGCCGCAACGTACGCTCCGTTTCCGTCTCGAACTGCTTGATCAAAAGCCGCTCGTGCCGGAGCAGAGCCCGCTGGTCGAGCCAGCGCAAGTCGTCGCCCGGGACGTAGCTACGGTGGCCGGCAAACTCGAGCCCAGCACCGCGCCGGCGGCTCTGATGTTGTCCGACCCAAGCTCCGTCGGCAACGCGCCGCGCTTGCAGCCGTAGGCGACCGAGCGCCGCCCAATCGATGTGCTTAGTGAGCTCGCTGAGCATCGGGCTCGCAATCAAGCAAATCGCACCCGGCGTCACCAGGGGGAAAGGTCACTGCGTCGCCTGCCGGGGCGGGCGGCACGCGGCGAGCAACTTGGGACTGAGCTCGACCGGGTCGAGGCTGGCCCGGGGGGCCGCTTTTCGCCATTCCCGACACGCGCCAGCAGCGCGGCCCTTGGCGCCCAACGCCGCATACGCTTCCAGCAACTGCCGCTGAACGCTAGCCGTGTGCGGCGTCGTCAGCGCGCCACCGGCCAGCAGCCCCACGCCACGCGCCACCGCTTCTGCGTAACGCCCGGCGCGCACGTCGGCGAGCAGCGCGGGCAGCTCCTCCGCGGCAGCACCTTGCCGAGCTCGCCGCTCACTCCCGTTGTCGCCCCAACCCTCGAGGGCTTGGCGCGCGGCCTGACGACCCGCTTCGGTCAGCGATAGCTCTGTCAGGGGGATTAATAGAAGCTGGCCTGGCTCGAGCAGAACGTTCTTAATCCCGTTGTACTCAGCCAGCATCCACGCGCGCTTCTTGTTGCCCAGGAAACGTTCAGCGACATCCAATATATTCTCCCCGCCTTCCGCGACGAAGCGGAGATTGTACGGAATGAGGATCTCGGCATTGTCCGTGGGCAGTAGCCACGGCTTGCTGTCATTTGCAAATGCCAGCACCGCGGCACGCTGCGGGGCGCCGAGCAGGACCGTTGCGAGCGCGGGCCACGTGTCACCGTGTGTCGTCCGCCGATAGGCGAGGGCAGGCACCTCGAGCCGCATGCCGGGCACGACGGCGATGCCCCCGCGCACCTCCAGGCCATTGGCAGCGACGAGCAACCCCTCGTGCTCGACCCGGCCATAGATCCTCTGGGCGATGCCTGCCAGGGTGTCCCCTGGCTGCACGACGAGGGGAAAGGCGCCGAGCTCCCGAGCTGTCAGTGCCGCCGCACACCACCCGCCGAGCATGCACAGCCACCGCGACCATGGATTGCGCTGTCCCACGATTATTACTCCTCCCAGGAACTCGGTGAAACACCTAGAGCCGAACGCCCCGCGCCCCGTTGTTACAGCCTGGAACACTTCCAACGCAAACGCCGGACACTCGAGCAGCACTTATCGGGAAGGCCCACATCGGGCACGTCACCCTTGAGGGAAACGGCTCTAGATTCGAGGGCTTCCGCCGCTCCAGCTTGTACTTGATTAAGCCGTGTGGGATACCCCCCAACCTAATTAACTTGTGCGCCTCTGAACTCCATTTGTACGTCTTTGCGACGTAGGATTCGACGTAGACCAGAATATTTTCGTGACTGCTTAACTCCCGAGAATGAGGCGATTTTTCGTGACTATGTTGGGGGCGAACCGAATACTAAGGGTCTGACAGGTGGATGCTTCCCGCCTGTGCAACGTTAACAATCGTAGCCGCAATGAGTGAGGAATCTGTGATGAAACAAGCTTTGTCGTCGGACATGCCGGCGAGAGTTCGTCGGGGTCAATTTAGAGCAATCACCCTGGGAATCGGTGCCTCGGCCCTCGCCATGGCCTGCTCCTTTGGAGAGATTGACGGTAATCCCGAGATCCAGACCGTCCCGGCTCCCCCGCCCGCCGCGGACGGTACCCCCGGTGCCGAACCGGTCGATATCGACCCCGTGCAGGGCACCATCAACACTCCGCCCGCTACCAGCACCCCTGGCGCCCCCGTGGCCGCCGCGTACGATCCGGATGCGGACCCCTTCTCGAGCACTCTCGGGCAAGAAGTACAGGCTATCCTGAACGTGAACTGCGGGCAGTGCCATTCGAACGGCGTCGCCTTGGGAGACATGGGCTTCATTCTCGACGCCAACGAGCTGATCAAGAGTGGCAAGATCGTCCCCGGCAACAAGGAAGACTCGCAGATCTTCGTGCGCATGCAGCAGCAGAGCATGCCGCCCGCGTACCTTCGTACGCAGCGCCCCACCTTCGGGCAAATTGATCAGGTGGGACGTTTCATCGATGAATTGCCCAAGGACCCGAATGCGGAGTGCACGGACGCTCCCGCGTTCCTGACCTACGACGACATGATCGAGACGATGGCTCAGGACATCTCGCGCGTCGACGCCGAGGACCAGCCGTTCACCCGTTACTTGACCGTCAGCTACAACAGCAACGCCGGTGGTTGCGGTCGTGAGCTACAGCGTCAGCGCTATGCCTTGTTCAAGGGCATCAACAGCGTCTCGACTGCGACGACGGTCACCCAGCCGCAAGCCGTTGACCAGGACGAGCTGATCTACCGGATCGACATCCGCGACTACGGTTGGGACCGGGAGATCGACCTGCTCAACAACGACCCCGTCACCAACGGCGTGGACTTCGTCGATGGTTGGGAAGCGATCGTTGCGGCGTCTTTCCCGTATGCCGTGGAGTTCGCTGGCGACTCCGCCGACGACCTGAAGGCTGACGCGCAGACGGCCATCCCGTTCATGCCCGTGAACGCCTTCATTCAGTTCACCGAGGTGGACGACCTCTACTACACGCTGATCGGTGGCAAGAATAACCTGTTCGACTTTGAGCGCGATGTCCTCAAGATCGACACCATTGCAGAGATCGCGGAAGACGACCTGATGCGTGCCGGTTTCGAAAACTCCGGCGTGTCCAAGCAAGAGCGCGTGCTCAACCGCTTCGACAACGGTATCGCGGCTGGCCAGTCTTACTGGATCAGCTTCGACTTCGACGGTGGCAACGGCAACGGTGAAGTGAACGGCGTCTCGAACGGTTTCGAGATCAACGTGGCCAACGAGAGCATCTTCGCGGATCCGCTCGACTTCGCCTTCGCTGGTGGTGAAGCCATCTTCAGCTTGCCGAACGGCATGCAGGGCTACTACGTCGCCGCGGCCAACGGGCAGCGCTTGGCTGAGGCTCCGATCGGTGTCGTGATCGACCCCGCGCAGAACAACGGGCTCGTCCGCAATGGTGCCTCGTGCCACAGCTGCCACAACGCCGGCTTGATCACCTTCACGGACACGGTCAAGCAGTACGTGCTCGATAACAAGCGGGACTTCGACAACGAGACCTTCGAGAGCGTCATGCTGCAGTACCCGGATCGTGCCGAGTTCCAGGCGCGGATGGACTTAGACAGCGCCATGCACATGACCGCCACCGAGCGCGCAGGTGTACCGAAGGGAACGCCCGATGCCATCACCCGCACGTTCCTCGACTTCCAGCTCGGCAACATCAACCTCAATTACGCAGCGGGTGAGCTCGGGCTCACGGCGGACGAGCTCCTCGAGAACCTGGATATCCTGGATCCCCGTCTCGCGCCCCTCTCAGCCAAGGACGGCTACGTCGACCGGAACATCTTCACCGACTCGTACCTGGATGCGCTGTGCGTCCTCCAGACGGTCGCGGAGAACGGCCCCGTAGGTTGCCCCTAACAACAGTCGATAGAGCGTTGCGGCTCTGAAGCAAAGACCCCGGCGGCGTCCCTGACGCCGCCGGGTCCATCTTGAGTGGCGACCGGTGATGCAATGGCATCACCGGTTGTCGCTTTTTGTGCGTTAGCGGTTCTGGCGGCCAGCGAGGTTGGCCCCGTGGATAGTAGGAGAAACCCGAAGGCCGCGCCGGGTTTCGACCCATGTAGCGAACGCCGGGCAAACCGGGGTGCGGCCTTAGAGAGCGCGGGGAGCGCCCGCGAACGAGGAGTTGCTCGAGCGGCAAAAGCTCCTGGGGACCCGCGCTGTCGGTCTGACGCGAGGAGAGGTCGCCGAAGGACGAAGCGCCGGCGGGCTGCTGGGCTATTGGCTATTGCGCCGGGACTTCGGGGGCGTGGGAGCTCACCGCGACCGTGGAGGTCGAGGGGGCCGCCTGTGCGGCACGGCGGAAGGCTGCGGCGGCTAGCAGGCAGAGGACGGGGCTGATGGCGAGGTGGTAGCGGTCGTCGCCAAAGAACAGCACATGGGTCAGAGACGTGACCGCGAGGAGCCCATAGAGGTAACGCAGGCCCGCGTTTAACGGAGGAGCGCCGGGCAAGCGGATCAACCCAAAGATCGGGATCATGACGCCGATCCAGAAGAGGGGCCGCTCGGGCAGCGACAGGGCGTAGACGACGAAGGCGGCGAGCGCCGCCAGGAGTGCGATCTGACCCCAATGTTCGCGCCAGCGCCGCGGGGAGAAGCGAGACACGGCGCCCAGAGCGGCGGCCAGCATCAGGGCGTGGTGAAACGACGTCATCAGATTCATGACGTGCCACTTGTGATCGCGATCCCAGGCTGCGGGCTCGGCCTCTGCGAGGTAGGCGATGGCGAACGACTCGTGGTTGTACGTGTGGCGCAGCTTGTCGGGGCTGCGCGCCAGCCACACCCACGGATCGTTTCCGATGGCGCTGAGGCCGCGCTCCGCCCAGCACCGGTCCTGTGCCACGGGGCCATTGATGCCCACGCAGCCATCCTCCGCCGTCAGGGCGCGAAAGCGGCCAGTGTCGCTGAGCGCGCCGATGGCGAGGTTCCAGCCGCCGTTCGTGGAAATCAGGCTGCAGCCATCGAGGAGGACGCAGTTGCGCACGCTCCAGGGGGCGATCAAGGCCAGGCTCACGGCGCCGGCGACCGACGCACGCGCCACGCGGCGCGGCCATGAGCCTTTGAACAGCAATAGTAGGAGGGGCAGCGTGAGCAATGCTTGCGGGCGAACGTAGGCGCTGAGCGCGAGCGCGACACCGCAAGCGACTACTCCCCAGCGTCGCTCGCCGAAGCTGCGGGCGACGTAGCCCGTGAGCAGCACCAGGAACCCAGCGAGCGGTTCCGTCATGACCAGCACGCAGTAGAGCGCTAACCCGGGGTGGAATGCGACCAGAGCCCCCGCAACACGCGCGCGCCGACGCCCCAAGAGCTCCAGGGCGAACGCAAAGCTCAGCACGGCCGTGAACGCGCCGACGCAGGCGTTGGCGAGCGGGGCGACGCTGTGACCCGAGCCGAACACGGCGTACACCGCGCCGATGAAGGCGCTGTAGCCGACGGGATAGTGGGACCAGGGGGCGCGCCCGGGCTGGCCTGCGATGATCGCGGGCTCGGAGTAACCCGTGCCCTCAGCGATGCTCACCGCGCCGCGATGATAAAACTCGCCGTCCCACGTGGGCGCCACGTCGAAGGCGAGGACCAAGGCTACCCTGAGCGCCAAGGCGACCGCGAACAGCAGGGCGGCGTACACCGCGTCGCGTGGCTCGAAGCGCACGCGGGCCTCGGCGTCGCCCTGCCACTGGGCGCTGGGCGGCTGCTGATCGAGGCCACGAGCGCGCGCCGCCAGAGCGGACATCAAGCGGGGTCCTGTTGGCCCGAGTCGGCGCGCCACTGGCCGTAACGCCGCAGGTAGGTCCGGGCGACCTGGGTCGGGTCGAGCTTGAGAAACTTGGCGATCTCCTGCACGAACCCGCGCAGGTACACCGACGCGGGCAGCCCTGCGAAGTCTTCTTCTTCTATAGCGTGGAGCTGGACTTGGCTGATCTTTGTGCGGCGCGAGATGTCTTCGAGATCGATGCCCTGCGATTCGCGCACCTTGCGCAGCAAGCTGCCAGTGAACGGGGTGCTCGGGCCGATCTCGTGCGCGAGCTCGTCACGAAGCAGGGCACGTTCCACGCCCAGGGCCGCATTTTCGGCCTGGTCGGGCGGCGACGGGGGGTGCTGGCGGTCAGGAAAGGTGGAGAGATCGTAGGCCCGGCGTTTGACGGGATCGAGCAAGGTGTCGTGCGCTTCTTCGATGCGCGCGCGTTCGACCGCGAGGGGCTCTTCCGCCATCAGCGAGCACAGCGGCAGGCTGCCGGTTTGAAAGATCTCGCGCTGGCGTTTGTAGGCTTTGCGGAGCTCCTCGTCCCCGGCTGCGGGATGCGTCATCAGCATGTCGTAGAGCGTGGGATCGCTCGGCGACAGCGCGCCGGGGACCGCGGCCGCTTCCGCTTCGCGCGCGCTCGCGAGGCCGAGCACGCGCCGGGCGATTCGCTCCAGATTTCTGGCGCTCTTCGTGGCGGGGCCGTCGATGAGCAGGGGGCGCTGCCGCGCGACGCTAAGCCAGACCGCGTCGTCCTGCTCGACGTGGCCGACGTAGTCGAGCGTCGCGCCGAGGTAGCGGCGACACAGATCGCTCATCGCAGGGCCGAGGTCGTTGTGGTTCTTTAGACGTACGCCGTTGACGACCAGCCGAACGCGCATCTTGTAGAGCTCGGTGGCGGCCAGCTCTCCGAGCGCGCTGTCGTACATGGCGAGCCCCTGCACGACCTTCAATGGATCGGGCAGCGGGGGCAGCGACGCATGCACGCGCTCCACCACGCGCAGGTTGTAGCGGTCCCGGACCAGCTTCCCGCGCAGGCGCCGTTGATACAGCGCTCGAATGAAGCGGTAGGTGCCTTCGACGCTCGGCGGCTCCGGAGTGGTCACGAGCAGCCCCAGGTCGGCGCGCAGAAATAGCTCGAGGTTTGCCGGATGGGTGCCGACGCCGAGGTCGAGCAGGACGTGGTCGACGTCGAGGCTGCGCAGATCCCGAGCCCAGCGCGGCTTTCGGCCAGGGCGTATCGGCTGGGTCAACCCGACGCTGTAGCGTTGCGGCTCGAGCAACAAGCCGGGCACGAGGGTCTTCACTGGCCGGAGCACGTCGCCGCTCGAGTCCTCGGCGTCTCCGCAGCATGCCTCCGGAGGTACGCCGAGCATCGAATGCAGAAAGGCGCCCGAGGGGTCCGCATCAATAAGGGCGACGGTTCGGCCGAGCTGCGCCAGATAAACAGCCAGGTTGACCGCGACGAGGCTGCTACCGACCCCACCCCGGCTCCCGGCGATCGCCAGAACGTGACGAACTCGCGGCTCGATCTCCATCGGGATCTCAACGTCTAGCTCGTCGTCGTCATGCCGCATGGCTGCCCACATCTACTCCAGCCCCGGGGGCTTTCGTAGCGCGATCAGAGCTGCGTCGGGCGGGAGCTTAATTTCGTTTGGCCTCGATTCCTAACAATCGAGGCACTACGCTACCGGCCATGGCAGAGCGTCATCGGCTGTCGTCCGCTTCGGGCTCAACGGCATTTAGGGCCCTGGCATTTTTCGCCCTGACATCGTTGCCTCTGGCGGCCTGTCGGTCCCCGGCGGATTCCCCCAAAGAGCCACCTCCCGTGGAGGAGGCGACGGCTCCCACGCAGCTGCCGGGCGTCGATACTTCGACCCTCACCCCACGTGAGCTCGGCAAGTGGCGCGAATATGTGTCGGAGCTCCTGGCGCCGTGCCCGGACCAGCCCGTCAACGTGGCTCAGTGCGTGACGGAGTCGCGCCCCTGCGGGGGCTGTTTGCCGGCCGCGAAGTTTTTGGCCGAACGGGTGCGGCGGGGTGACGCCCGGGCCCAGGTGGAAGCAGCGTATCGGACGCGGTTCTCCCCTGACGCGGTGAAGCCGATCGACATCGCGGGCTCGCCGAGCAAAGGCGCTGACAAGCCCGTCGTGACGGTGGTGGAGTGGGCGGATTTCGAGTGCCCGTTCTGCGCGGTGGCCGCACCCCTGCTGAAGGGCCTCGTGGAAAAGTATCCCGATCAGGTACAGCTGGTGTTCAAGCACTATCCCCTGAGCGCGCACGCCCACTCGGAAGACGCGGCTCGAGCGGCGGTGGCCGCGCAGCAGCAAGGTAAATTTTGGCCGCTGCAGCAGGCGCTGTTCGAGTCGCAGAAGACCGGGCTCGACGAGCCCAGTATCTTGAAGCTGGCGCGCGACGTGGGGCTCGACATGAAGGGCTTCCAGTCGGACATGGCCAGCGAGACGACGGCCGACAGCGTCGCCCGGGACCGCAAGCAAGCCGACGAGCTGGGGCTGGAGGGCACGCCGATGATTTACATCAACGGCCGCCACTTCTCGCTCGACCACTTCGACCTGCGGCAGGACTTGCAGCCGTGGGTCGAGCTCGAGCTCGAGCTCGCGCTGCACGCTGCAGCCCCCACCGAAGCGAAGAAGAACTGATCCTCGATGCGAGCTAGCGCGGACGCGGGAGGCTGCTTCCCGACCGGGCGCCATTATCCGGGGATTGCGCACCTGGTGCGGGCGCGCGGGCGCGGAACGGCCGAGGAATTTTCGGTCGATACTCTGATGGACGATCTGCCGTTCGTCGCGATCGACGTAGAGGCGACGGGCCTCGACCCCAACGAGGATCGGGTCATCGAAGTCGGTTGCGTGGTGTTCCACCGCGGTCGAGTCGAGCGCCAGGGTTGGCTCGTCAATCCGGGCCGCGCGATCTCGGCGGAGGCTCAGGCCGTGCACAACATTTCGGAGGACGACGTCAAGGACGCGCCGCCCTTCTCCGCCATCGCCGAGCGGCTCTTGGCGGTGCTCGCCCGGGGCATCCCGCTCGCTTACAACGCCGAGTTCGACCGCGCGTTCTTGATGGCGGAGTTCGCGCGGCTGTCGGGCCCCGCCCCGGAGGTGCCGCCCGCCTTGCGCAAGGGCGTCGACTGGCTCGACCCGCTGACGTGGGCGCGCGAGCTACAGCAGGCGGAAAAGAGCAAGTCGCTGTCGCTGGTGGCCGAGCGTCTGGGCATCGAAGCGGGGCAAGCGCACCGCGCGACCGACGACGCCCACACGGCGGGTCGGGTGCTCTTGGCCTTCCTCGGTGACTCGCGCGTTCCCGCCAGTTATGCGGCGTTCATTCAGGAGCAACGACGCCTCGGTCGCGTGCACAAGGACGAGCGTCAGTTCTGGCGTAGCTGATCGACAGGCTCGCGGCGGCAGCGCCAGGGCCGCGCGGATTTTGAAGCCGATGCCGCACGTCTGCGCACTACGGCGATTCGCGTCCGGCGTCGGGTGGGCGTAGGGCGGGGTCGATGCCCGCGTCGAGGGGCCGGCGCTCGACTTTCATGGCGACCTCGAGCACGACGCGCTGGCCCGCCGCGAGCTCGATCTCGCGCCGCTCGGGCGGAGCATTGGGGTGTTCGAGGCGCACGTGGTGCAGGCCCGGGCTGAGCTGCAGCGGCGTAGCAAAGGGCGTGGTCTCGAGCTTTTGCCCATCCACGAACACATGCGCCCAGGGATCGGCGACGACGTGCAACTCGGCGCGACCGACCGGGCTCTCGAGCGCTGAGGCGCGAGTCGGACCCGAGCGCTGGGAGTCGAGCCAAGCGTGCAGGAGCGCGCCGCCCACGAGCAAGACGGCTGACAGCGCGAACAGCGCGACCAACGACTGCCGCAGCCCGCTCGCGGCCGCGTGCTGACGCAGCTCGTCGGCGCGGGTGCGAGGACCGGGAGAGGCGCTGGGCACGGGCAGACCTGCCGTGCCGAGCGCGCGGGCCACCATCGGATTCAAGTCCACCAGGCCTTCCGACCCGAGCACGTGCTCCAGCGCGCGCGCCAGCTGCCCCGCCGAGTCGAAGCGACGCTCGCGCGCCTTTTCTAGACAGCGCACGACGATGCGCTCCAGCTCTGGTGCGACTTCTGGATGCCCCTTCCGCAGTGGCTCTGGGGCGTCATGACGAATGCTGCGGGCGGTCGAGCTTTCGCCGGAGCCGTCAAACGGCCGGTGACCGGCGAGCAGCTCGTACAGCACGACGCCGAGCGAAAACAGGTCGCTGCGCTCGTCGACGTGCTCTCCCACGACCTGCTCGGGGCTGAGGTACGCTGGCTCGAAGGCGCCGGGCTCGCTCTCGATGTCCTCGGCCTCGCGACGCCGTTCGACGCTCTCGGCCAGCGAGAAGCCGGACAGTTTGCACAGCCCGGCTTTGGAGATCAGGATGTGTTTGGGTCGGACCGCGCCGTGCACGATGCCCGCCTCATGCGTGTGGGCCAGCGCCCGCGCGATCTGCAATCCCAAGGCGATGACGCCCCTCGCATCCATGACGGCCTCGCCGCGAGCACGCCGCACTTGCGCGATCACCTCCGCAAGCGTCCAACCGTCGACCGCCTCCAACACCAACCAGAGCCGCGGGGGGCGCTTGACGCAGTCGATGATGTCGACGACGTTCGGATGATCGAGGCGCGCCAGGAGCTGGCCTTCGCGCTCGAGCCGCGCCGCGAACGGCGAGGACAAGGGAACGTGCTCGCGCAGCACCTTGATCCAGACGTGCCGCTCGAGCGAGCCATGGCGGGCCAAATAAATGTCGCTCGTCGCTCCCGTCTCGATCCGCCCGAGCGGCAGATAGGGCTCGAAATCGGGTGCCGCGGACACAGACCCAGGGTCCTACAGTTGGCGTGGGCCGCGAGTCCAGCACTTAGCACCTCTCCCCAGGGGGGTTACGTTCTCAGGGCCCTGGCGACCACGAGCGCTCACCGGGGAGCAGCCCCACGCTCACGCGGAGCCGAACTGAGCCAACCAGCGAATGGCCCAGAGGCTCAGCCCCAGCACGCTCACGGCAAGCAGCATCACTACGGCGTCAGCCAAAGTCCAGCGTCCGGCGAGCCCAGGCGCCGGGGCGCGGGCACGAGCTTCACGCGTCTCCGACGCGACGGCGTCCAAGTCGTCGACGTCGGCGCCGTCGTCCTCGCCCTCCTCGGCGCCGTCACCGGCCTCGTCGTCTTCAACGGCTTCGTCGCCCGCGTCTTGCGCAGCCGGCTCGGCGCCGCGCGGCGGATCGATGACTTCGTCTTCGGCCAATCGCTCCGTGGGACCGCGTTCGACCCGCTCGAGAGTTTGGAGCGTTGCGTCGGTGACGGTCAGGCGCGCTTCGCCCAGCGTCAAGACGGCCTTCTTCGGCCACAAGGTGCGCTCACCCTCCAGCAGCGGGCGCGCGTCGAGGGCCGCGCTCACGCCTTTCTGCAGAGTCACCCAGAGTTGGTCGGAGTGCCGCCTGAGCTCGAGGCAGCGCGCGGGCAGAGCCGATTGAGCGAGGCACAGATCCGACTTCTTGGCGCTTCCGATCAGGTACGGGTGGCGCGGTTTCTCGAGGCGCAGGGAGGCTTCGGTGCCCTCGGCCACGACCGTCATGCCGTGCGGCGAGGCGTCTTCGGAGAGGGCCTGTTCCACGAGCCGGCGTGCCAGCTCTCGCGAAGCGCTGGCCTCGCTCGCGGCGCGTGCCGGCTGCAGCTGTACTTCGACCCAGACACGCCCAAAGCGTAACAGCTCACCGTCCCGCAGCGTGTGCGGTGCGTGGCGAGACAAGCGTGACGCCCCCACGTACGTCCCGTTTTCGCTGCCTTCGTCCACGATGACGTAATCGCTGCCGCGCTGCCGCAGCGAGGCGTGTCGACTGCTCACGCTCGGGTCCGGCAACTGCAGCTCAGAGCCCGCTGCGCGCCCGACGACGACGCGGGGCGCGTCAAAGTGGAGCTCGGGATCGGGATCGAGGTCGCCCGATCGCAGCCGGAGAGTCAACGCCATGAGCCGGTGATGATGCTCTGCCGAGACCGAGACTGTCTACTTTGCGGTGGCGACTGCTGGACGCCTGAATGCTTGCCCAGCGTGCGCTTTTGGAAGCGATTCGGGCGCGGAAAGTTGGCCCGCTGCGCGGCCTCGCGAGCTCAGCTGGCCATGGGTCAAAACTTGGCCAATCGCGGCGCTTGGGCTTACCCGAGAGGCCGGCGAGGAGACTGCTCTTGAACATGCAACACAATCCCGATCGACGAGTCTCGGGGGTCACGCGCGTCCCGGTCGAGCGGATCGTCGACGTTTGTGCCAGCTCGGCCCAGGCGGCTGCGTTTCAAGGGAGGTCGCTGAACGTCAGCGGCCGAGGCATGTCGGTCCGATCCAGCTACCTCCCCGAGCTCGACACGCCGATCGTGATTCGCTTTCAGGAGCAAGGGGCCGAGGTGATCGCCGAGGGCGAGGTGGCCTGGCGCCACGAAACGGCCGGCGGCGGGGAGTTCGGCGTACGGTTTACCGCGCTCGACAGCCGCAGCGTCCAATCGCTGAAGGCCCTGTGCGTCGAGGACCCGCACGCGGCCCCGAACGCGACGGCGCCGGAAGAAGCCGAAGACAGCGATCAGGACACCGAACCGGCGCCCGCGGCGGCCGTAACGGTGAAGCTACACATCGACGGCTTGGCCACGCCCATGCAGGCCCAGATCCGAGAGCAAAGCTCGCGCCGGCTGGCCGTGGGCTCGCAGCTCGAGTTCTTGCGCGTGGGGCGTAACCTCGAGGTCGAGGACCTGGTGCTCGGCAAACGCCGCGAAGGCCGCATCGACGGGATCGACGTCAGCGTCGACGAAGAGAGCCGCGTACCGGAGTTGATCGTGTCGGTGCGTTACTCCGACGTGCCCGATACACCGCTACCTGCGCCGAATCGGGCGCGTGGCGCGGCGTCGCTTGCCGTGCGGCGGGAGCCGAGCACAGCGAGCCGACAGTTGCCCCGCGTGGCGGCGCGCGAGATCCCGGCGACGCAGGTCGAGGTCGAGGCGAGCCCAGCGGCACCGCGAAGCCATGCCGCGGCGGCTCGTAGGCCCGCGGCTCGCGCTCTGCCCTCTTCCGCAGACGAGCGCTTCGAGGAAGAATACCTCGCCGCGCTCCACGATCCGCGATCCGAGGAGACGGACTCGGAAGGGTCGCCTCTGGACGGCGAGGAGGATGCTGACGAGCCGTGGTCGGTCGGGGCTCCACGCGACGCGGCCGCCGAGCGCGCGGGCGCGCTGCAAAGCCCTACACCCACTGACGCCGCCTCCGCGGAGGAGGGCCGCGCATCGGGCGGGTTCGAGGATGAAGACGAGGCGTCCGAGGCGTCCGAGGCCGAGCGCCTCCGAGAGCGCATGGACGGCGTCCTGAACGGTATGTCGCTTGCGGCACGCGTCGCAGGCCGGCACTGCCGGAGCCTGGGCGGTGTTGCATCGCGCAGCGCTACCTGGTTGGTCTCACGGGCGCGCGGCGCGACGCGTCAGGTCGCCGCCCGTCACCCAACCACACCCCTGCGTCGTACCAGCGCGGCTCCACGCACCGGGCAGCGGCCGACGCTGACCCGGCAGAACCCGCGCGTCGCCGCGGGCGGCGCTCGTCCGGCAGCGGAAGCGGGCGCGGCTCGACGCGGCCCCCGCTGGGCCGCCTGGGGCGCGGTGCTCGTAGTGAGCGCTGCGGTTGGCACGTGGCTTGGCCGCGACACCCCGAGTGATGCCGCCGGCACCCCGAGCGCTAAGGCGGCGCCAGCTCAGGCGACCCCACCCGAGTCGGCGGCGCCGCTGCCCGCGGGCACCATGCCGCAATCGGATCCACCGCCGCCGCCGTCCGAACGCAGCCGCGTCCTCTTGCCGGCCGAGGACGGCGAGGCGGATGACAGCGACGAACCGTCCGGCGTGGTGGCGCAGGTGCCATTGTTTGGGCCGACGTCCCTGAGTGGAGACGGGGCGGAGGGTGCTGACTCGACCCCGATCGAAAATCGAGCGCTGGCGCGCGTCAAGGTCGCCGATCAAGCCTTCACTGATGCTCCCGTCGCGCAGCGCCGCGCCAAGCGCACGGCCGTCACCGAGTTCGGTAGCGGGCGCTTGCGCCTGCCGATCGTGTACCGCCTGCGGCTGGACCAACCCGGCGAGAGCCTGCGCGGTGAACGCACCCCGACAGGCTTTGACGTGATCATCCCCGGGCGCAAGGCGATGGAGTCGGGCAGCGCGATTTCGCGCCGCGATGAGCGGATCGCGAAGGTCTCGACCAAGAACGGCACCGACGCCACGCGCGTGAGCTTCCGTTTCAAGGACGCGATCCCCGCCTACAAGGTGCGGCTCCGCAAGGACTACGTCGAGTTCTTCATCAGCTCCAAGTGAGCGAGCGACAGAAGGGCAGCAGGTCACCTCAGCGGCGGCCGGCGCCCTTGCGCGTGACGCGCTCGAGCGCAGTTTTGGGGCTCATCTCCAGCCGACCGCTCTGATCGTCCCCCCTCTGCAGACGCTGGCTTCCGGCGAAGGCGATCATGGCGGCGTTGTCCGTGCAGTGCGAGAGGTGGGGCACCACGACGCGGATGCCATGGCGGGCTCCGTACGCCGCCGCGCGCGCCCGCAGCGTGCGATTGGCGGCGACACCTCCGGCCAATACGACGGTTTGGAGAGCCTGCGCGCGTGCCGCCTGGAAGGTCTTTCCGAGCAGCGCCTCGACCACGTTGTGCTGAAACGCAGCGCACAGGTCACGCAGGCGTTGATCGTCACCGAGCGGGCCGTTGGCTTCTACCCAGCGCGCCACGTTTGTCTTGAGACCGGAGAAGCTGAACTCGAGTGAGCCCTGCCGCCGCATGGGCAGGGCCAGCGGGATGCGCTCCGGATTGCCCTCTTGCGCCAGCCGATCGACGACCGGGCCTCCAGGGTAACCCAGACCCAGGAGCTTCGCCACCTTGTCGAAGGCCTCCCCGGCGGCGTCGTCACGCGTGGCTCCGAGCTCGCTGATCTGCGAGAGCTCCGTGCCTTCGACCCGGTAGATCGCCGTGTGCCCACCGGACACGAGCAGCGCGATGAAGGGAAATTCAGGCGGAGCCAGGGTCTGCTCGGGGTGCTTCAGGAACACCGCGAGCAAGTGACCCACCAGGTGATCCACGCCCACGATGGGCAAGCGCTTGGCCCACGCCAACCCCTGAGCCATCTGCATGCCGACGAGCAACGCTCCGGACAGACCGGGACCCGAGGTGACGGCGATGCCGTCGATGTCGCTCAGCCGCTTCCCGGCTCGCTCGAGCGCGGCGCGATAGACGGGAACGATGTTCAGCAAGTGGTCGCGCGACGCGAGCTCGGGCACGACCCCGCCGTAGATGGCATGCGTGTCGACCTGGCTGTGCACCACGTCGCTCAAGACCTGGCCGCAGCTGTCGACGACGGCCGCAGCGGTTTCGTCGCACGAGGTTTCGATGCCGAGGGTCAGCACGAGCTAGAGCTCACAGTCGTTCTTCAGCAGTTGAAACACGCCGAATTGGTCGGGCGAGGCAGCGGCGGCGCTCGAGCCGCTGCGCAGCAGCCGCACCTCGACGTCGCCGGTATGCATGAGGGAGACCACGGCCAACGCGCTGCCCTGGCAGCTCGAATCCACCCACGCGACGAAGTTGTGATCGCGATTCGACCCGAACTCGAGCAACGACAGCGGGTCGGTAAACAGCTCGGGAGTGACGCGGAGGGGCGCCGCGTCAAACTCGGGCAAGGGGCTGCAAGGCCCGAGCTCGGCGTCGTTCGTGCTCAGTGTGCCAGGCGCGACGTTCAGAGCGTCGATGTCGAGGGTGAGCCGCATGCCGACACCGGGCTGAAAGCCCGCCCGAGTAAAGCTGCTGTCAATGATGCTCCCGCAAAAAGCGCCGGCCTCGCCCGTGTCGAAGCGCTCGAGATCACGACAACCGGTAGCCAGCCCGAGCGCGAGCAATACCCCTGGAATCCCGACGCTCGAGCGGGACGGGGCGACGGCGGGGGGCGGGCGGTTCACGGCAAGCGATCCAGTAGCTCGCGGGCGGTGGCTTTCACTCGTGCTTCCGGGTCCGCCTGCTGGACGCGCTCTAGCACGCTCGCGGCGCGTTGGGGATCGATCGCGAAGAGCGCGCGTGACGCGGCGTCTCTGACCAGGGCATAGCGATCGGTCATGGCCCTCTGTTCGAGCGACGCGAGCACGTCCTCGCTCCGGCCGGCCTCTCCCATTTGCTCCAGCGCCAGCGCTGCCTGCCGCCGCAAGGACCAGTTGTCCGAGCTGCCGAGCAACTCGGCCATGGCTTGGGCCGCCGCGGGGTCCGGGTGAGCTGCGAGGGCAGCCAGCGCCGCGCGTTGCACGCTGACGTCCGCATCAGCCAGCGCACGCAGCACGGCCTTCTTCGCGGCGGGCTCCGAGCGTGACGCGAGCCACCGAACGGCGCTCTGCCGCATCTCCGTTGCAGGGTGTTCGGCGAGCCGCAGAAAGGGGTCGACCACGGCGCGAGCGATCAGCTCGATGCTGTCCTTGGCCTTGGCTCGGAGCGCCGGCTCGGCCGCCTCGAGGTGGAGCGTGAGCGGCAAAAAGGCCGCTTTGCCGTCTGCTCCGAGCAACGTCGCGGCCATGCTGCGCGCCTGTGCTGGGGAGCTCAGCGCGGCGCGGGCAGCCGCCTCCGCGATATCCGGCGCCAAGAGCGTCAACGCCCGCGCTTCCGCGTCGGGTGAGCAAGCATTAGGCAAAAGCTGCTGGAGAATGGCGCGCGCGTCGACTCGCCCCTCGGGCGTGGGCAGCGGGCGCGGGGCCACGCTCGGGCGCTCGACGCTGAGCACACAGGCGGCTTGCACCCCTGCGCTGACGAGCTCGGCGTCCGGGTTGACGAGAGCGGCCGCGATGGCGGGCCGCGCGCCCGCCGCATCGAGCCGGGCCAGACTCACCGTGGCCGTTGCCCGCACGACGAGGTCGGTGGCATCCGCCAGCGCGGCCATGCCGTCGCTGGCGCGAGCTTCGCCGAGCTCGGCGAGGGCGTAGGCGGCGGCCGCGCGCGTAACTTGTGCGTGCTCTGGCGAACTGACGATCGAGGAGAGCAACTTGGCGTCCCGCCGGCTTTCGAGCTGTGAGAGCCCGAGCACGGCCAGGGCCTGCGCCGTAGGCGCGCGCTCCGAAAGCACCCGCAGCAGGGAGGGCCGGGCGGCGGCCGAGCGCAGGTTGGCCAGCGCCCACACGGCGGCGACGCTGACGGGGTCCGAGTCGCTGGCGCCGTCCTTGAACACGAAGTCTTCGAACCTGACGCGCAGGTTCGGGTCCGCGAGAGCTCCGGCCGCGATCATGGCACGCAGACGCAGCTCGGGCTCGGCGCTGCTGCCGGCGAAGGTGAGCAGCGTCGGGCCCGAGCTCTTGTTCTGGATGTACGAAAGGAGCTCGATGGCGATGCGTTGTTGGGTGTCGCGCGGGTCGCCGAGCGCATCGAGCAGGGGCTTGACGGCGCGTTGCCCGAGGCGTCCGAGGGCCGCTCGCGCCGCAGCAGAGGCTACAGCGTCTTGGCTCTTGGCCTTGCTCTCCAGCGGGAACGCCAGCGCCCCGTAAATCTCGACCAGCAAGCGCCGATAGATGGGCCGCCCTGGATGCCCGAGCGCGATCGGCAAGAGCTCCTTCTCGAGCGACTCGAGGGTGCCGCGGCCGAGGTGGATCTGCATGCTCAGCCGCGCCGCGCGCGAGATCAATTGTTCGTCCGGCGACGCGCGCATGACGTGCCGTAGGAGCTGATCTGCTTCGTCGATCTGTTGACGATTCAGCAGTAGCTCGGCGAGCTGGAAATGGACCGCGAACAGCCGATCGTTTTTGTTCAACGCCTGACGAAACTCGAGGATCGCGTGCTCGACGTCCTGCCGCTCGCGATACATCTCGCCGAGGCGTTGGTGACCCTGGGCGTCATCCGGGCCGAGCTCGACAGCCCGCGCCGCGTATTTGATGGCGCGGTCGTCCTGGTAGGACTCCGCGGCGTAGCTCGCCATGCGCTGGTAATATTCCTTGGCGCGCTGCGGATCGAGCTCACACAACTTGGAGAGGA
>JAYTOL010000009.1:0-33648 GCA_043747815.1 Deltaproteobacteria bacterium | reverse complement strand
AGATCGTCGACGGCAGTTGCAGCGACATCGCCGTCACCTCCGACCACGGCCGCGGACGAGGGCCCTGAGCAGCACCTCGAGCTCCGCGCCCGCCACCGGCGCCAGCACCCGCAGGCGGTGCCCTTCGATCGTCGTCAGCTCCCATCGGCCGGTCTCGGTATCGCCCGTCCCCACCAGGTCGGCAACCGACACTTGCACCAGCCGCGGCGCGGCCGCCTCCGACCGCCTTCCCGGCTGCGCCCGAAGTCGCCACCGCCACGTCGACAGGGCTTTTGGCTTCAGTCCGCGCTCGTCCGCAAACTGAGCCGCGCTCAGGCCGCTGGCCTTCCAGGCCTTGACGAGCTCGATCCACTCATCTCGGGAGCGGGACGGTGCCCGCTTGCGTTTTCTTGACATCGCCGGGCGCTAGCCGGCGTGCGCCTGACCGTGAAGGACGTGGTCTGCGGAACGGGTACCTGCTCGGGCGGCAATAGCTCGCGGTGAGCTCCTCGATGGCCCGGCTGACCTCCGCGCTTGCGCTTGCGCCTGCCCTCTTTCCCTTTGCCGCGGCGCTGCTCGCGAGCACCGGGTGGATCCGTCGAGTGCGGCAGATGCGAGTTTCGCGAATTCTGCCCCAACTTGCTGATCAGCTCGGCTACGCGCGAGCCGAGCGTCGCCACCTGCTGCTCGAGCTGCGCGACCCGCTCTCTCTCGACGGTGAGGGCTGCCGCGCTGGCAGCGAGCGCGGCTTCCAGCTCAGCGATTCGCTCATCCCGCCAGTCCTGGGCCACGAAGCCTCGAATCGCCCATCCGCGTCCGCATGGAAAAAAGTGAAAAATATTTGTGGAGCAATATGGACCATTTGCGAGGCCCCTGAACGCTTACGATTGAGCCAGCTACCGTGTTTGGGCGTGAAGACGAACTCGACCCGCGGATGAGAGCTGAGCCAAACGCGGGCTTCGGCCCCGGTCCTGGTGCTCATGTTGTCCGTGATTATCACAAGTCGACCACGACGATAGTAACGGACGATATGATCGAGGAAGGCCAGTACGAAGGGCGTGCTGCGATCGGGGGTCATCCACGCCACGACGTGTCCCGTCTTGATGTTGAATGCAGCGAAGAGGTTGCGAGTTCCGCAGCGTTCGTACTCGAACCCCAGACGCGCGGGCTTGCCCTTTCGCAAGGGCCGATCGGGCTGCAGTCGACGTAAGGCCTGGATCCCGGGCTTCTCGTCGAGACTCAGCACCGTGGCGTTTGCTGGAGGGCTCACGTACAGGCGGCAGATTGGGGCCGCTTTCTTATCGAAATCCGGGTCACTGGGGTTGAGCCAATAGCGCATTCGATGGGGTTTGAGCGCCATCGACCGCAGGAACCTGCTCACGGAGGTACGACTGATATTCCAATCGTACCGAACAGCCAGGAAGTCTCGGAGCGGTCGAACCGACCAACGCTGTCGAGGTATCCCGAATTTCTCGGGCGACTGGACGACGAGCGTGGCCAACTTCTGCCAAACCCGGGGTTCGATTTCCGCAGGGCGCCCCGTCTTCGGCCGATCACTGAGCCCGTCGAAGCCATGGGCCAGGTAGCGTTTCAGCCAGCGGCGCACGACCTGATGATCCACCGACAACGCGCGCGCAATCTCATCGATACCATTGCCTTTATGCGACAATAGCCCGATCCGGGCGCGCATAACTTTCCAGTGCGCCGGGCTGCGACGTCGAACGATCGCTTCCAGGCGGCGGCGTGGTTTCGCTTGGAGTCGAACTCGATACTTGGTTACCCTCTTCTGCATCCGTGCTTCTCCCGCTGTTTCGTCGAGCGCCAACTCGATTCCGCGGGTGAACGCACGGGTGCGTTCAAATATTTCCATGCCTGAGAACGAAGCAATCCTTACTTAGGAGACGCAACACTAGGCAGTGCGCGCTTGTAGACTCGCCAGGGCGCGCTGCTAAAAACGACCGAAAATTGGCGAGCATCAGGCTGCTTCAGCGCGCCTCCACGGCTGAGTATCCAGTCATACCAAGCCAGGTCTCGATCGGGCACGATGCGTTCCGGTGTCCATTCCCAGCGAGGCTGCACAGGCGGGGGACGGTTGTCGGCACGGAAATGGAATGGCGACTGTGGAAAGTCTGCGAACGTGAACATGACGGCGCCCCCACGCTCCGCTTGGTAGTACGCGACACTGTGCAAGAAGGGTGAGAACTCGACCACCCGCGAGCCGCGCGACCAGATGAGCCCCGCGACGCGCGAGCGCGGTGGTATCTGTTCAATCGCGGTTTGGAGGTCTCCCACCTCGTCTTCGTATGCGACGAAAGCTCGTGAGACATAGCTGACGTTGAATACGGCTACAGCGCTGGCGGCCAGTGCTAGCACATACTGTGCCTGGCGGGGCACGTCTCCGATGAGGGGTATGCCCAAGAGGAGCGTCAGCAACAGGAACCTCGTGTTGACGGGCCAAATCCACGCATAGGATGCAGGCAGCAGAAAGTAGGCGAGGATACACAGGGGCGGCAATACCAACAGTCTTCGCGCGGCCATCAGCTGCTCTGTACTGGCAGCCTGATGGCGGCGGAACGTGACGCTTCCCACGAGCCAGGCCACTGCCAGTACGGCCCAGGCCATCAGAAGCCAGGTGTCCCAATCTCCGCGCCAAACATCCGTGAGCCAGAGCGGAATCTGAGCCCATGCCTCCTCTGGCGCGGTGAAGATGGGCTTTGCGCTGCTTTCGGTGCGCATGCCGACGGCCTCGAGCACTGTCTGCCCGGCGGGTGAAATGGCAAACCAGGGCAGCGCCAGGAGAGATACCGCGAGCAACGGCAACAATCGACGCAGCGAGGTGGCGGTCAAATCGACGGTGAGGAGCACTGAGCCGAGCAGGGCGAGCCCGAACGGTACGACGTGCGTGTAGAAGCACACGATCAAGAGAGCCGACAGAATCCATATGCGGCTACGCCGCGGCGTCGTCCGCTGCGTTGCCGCCAACGCGAGGATCGCAATCATCAACGGCAAAGCAGCCACAAAGTTCACGAAGCCGAGGATGGTATGCGCGGTGTAAGCGAACGGGAGCGTCAAGAGGGCGCTCGTGCCCGAGCCACCGAATGCCCGAGCCAGGCTACGAACCGCCACTGGCAGAGCAGCGATCGAGACGCTCAGAACGAGCTTGAGCGCGGTCGTGACCCCGACGAAGTAGGCTAGGAAATGGGCTAGATAGTAGACCGTCAGGTACTGCGTGTCCGTTGGGGCCAAGCGGAAGAAGTCTTGGAACCCAAACGCTGGATCGGAGTAGCTATGCAGCACTCGCACGGCCGCCAAGTGTTGCGGCCAATCCTGGATCGGGGGATGCCGAGTGAGCCAGATGGGGAGCACCATCAGCAGCGAAAGGCAGGGCGGAGCAACGCGAACGCCGATGCGGTGAAGAGCATCCGCTCGCGCGCGTGTCATCACGGCCTTCACATATCGCCAGCCCCTCCCCGAGTCAACTCTGAGTGAGTTGGACCCCGCCGACGAGCGCGAAGGCGTGGCCTGCCGAGGGCATCGCTGACGGATCCCGTCGGAATCAGCGATCGAATGCCGTCGGAACGCCGATCGGATCGGGTCGGAATACGCACCCGTCAAGCAAGTTGCGGCCGGGGCCCTTCACACATGCGTGCTGCTTGAGTGCGGGAGCCGTGCGCTGCTGGGGCACCAACTACAAAGTATCCGTCTTACTTTGGACGTCCGGGGTGGCCCGCCCCTTCGGGTGTATCCCCCGCGCCTCCGCGCCCTTCGTCGCGGGATGACCACTCTCGGTATTGGATGACCTGTCATGCTTGCGACTGTGGTGCGCTTGCACTCAGCTGGTGTCGACCGGCTTCCAGCGGTGAGGCATGAGCTCGCCGACTGAGCATTCTGGATCGCGTCCGAGTCGCCGAATCACGTCCGCCAGGTATGCTGTCGGATCAATGTTCGCCCTCTTGCAGCACGCCGTGAGCGTATAAAGCGCTGCGATGCTTTGCCCAGCGGATTCTGCGCCCACGCTCATGTAATTTTTGCGCCCGAGAGCGACGATTCGAAGCTGTCCTTCGGAGAGGTTGTTCGAGACCGGGATCTTGGCGTTGGTGAGGAAGCGCGTCAACTCCTTCCAGTTGTTGAGCCCGTACGCGATGGCATCCCCCATTTTGCTCTTGGGCAGATGGCGCGGCTTCTCCTGTATCAACCAGGCATGCATCTGCAGCATCGCTGGGGCGCTCTTCTTTTACGCATGCTGAGATGTTGCCTGGTGCCCATGATGCCCAGCTCTCGCGCATCTCGTCCGACGACGAACACGCTGGCGTAGAGATCGATCACATGCTGCGCTTCCGGAGCATTGGCGAGCGCCTCACAGAATTTGCGTAGTGCATGCGAGTTACAGCCGGCGCGGTGGCCACCATCGGGCTTCGCGACGACGTTGTAGCCGGTGAACCCATCGACGACGAGCACGCCCTTCGTGCCCCCCAGGACCCTTTTTGGTGTCTCGCCGCTGCGATTGGAGCTGTACACGTAGGCGACAGGTCGCCGTTGCCGAAAGTCAGAAGTAGCCCTTTGCCGTCTTGATCCTGCTGGCGGATGGGCGTCTCATCGCCGAGGACGATGTCGCTCTCGGCGATGAGCGCGAGGATGCGCACAGCCAGGGAGCCAGTACCCGTCCAGCTTGCAGGAACACGCGGTTGAGCGTGGCTCGACTCGCAGGAACTCCTTGACGGCGCAACTGCTCTTTCTGCCGTGCAACAGGTAACGAGTCGCTGCACTTGCCAGTGAGGAGATGGGCCACGACACTTGCATCGTACTGCGACTTGCCGAAGCGCTTGGGCGGGGGTCGTGACACGATGGTCTTGCCGCAATGGCCAGCGCGAGTGTCACGCGTATGGACGCGCTTGATCAACTTCGCGGGTCTCATCGAGTAGACGGTGGAGGTCTTGCTTCCGATGAGATGGAAATCGTCGGGGCAGTCGCCGCAGTACTCGCAGTGGCATTCGGCGCGCGGGATGTCCGGGCGATGGGGCACCGCCTCGATCTACGGCGCCCGAACAGCCTCTTGTTGAGCGCTTCGATTCTCTCGTTGAGCGGCCCGGTCTTCTCCTTGAGGTGATCGAGCTCCGCGCGCGTCGTGCTCAGCTCCTCGAAGTTTCCCGCAGTGGCTTCTACGCCTGGAGTCGCCGCCCAGTGGCGTTGCGAGACGTCAAGCAAACCGAGCTCGCGGTACACGTGAAAGCTGCTCAGGAGAGCAGCAGGGGCACTTAAGGGAGCCCGCGTGTCCATCGTGAACTTCAAGCGCAAGGCGTCGTGGTTAGCCGAAAGGCGGTCGCAAATCGATGAGGAACGCGGGCATTCAGGGACGAAGCAGGCGTCGATTCAAGCGGACGACGGACAGCCGCCACGCGGACCCCATCGCGCCAAACATTCTGGACCGAAACCTCCTTGGCCACCGCGCCGAACGAAGTTGGGTGACTGACGTCACGGCGATCGCAACTGGGGAAGGCTGGCTCTATTTGGCGGTGATGCTTGACCTGTACGCCCGTCGTGTTGTCGCTTGGGGACCAGCGCGAACAACGACACCGGCCTCGCGCTCAGGCCACTTGCGGCGCGGGCTCACGCGAAGCCGCGCTGCGCCCCGTTCTGGCGCTGCGCTCCGTGCTCGCGCTTAGCCTCAGCCACTCGCTTTGGTGGCGTGGAGCTTGAGCTTGACGAGGATGTCGTCCTTGATCAGATCGTTGGGCATTCCGGGATAGTTAACGCCGAAGTCCTTGCGGTTGATCGCGAATTCCGCATTCACATCGACCGCGTCCGCGCCGAGGGCGATCGTCGCAGGAAAGGTGATCGACTTCGTTACACCGTGCAGCTCCAGGTTGCCCGTCACGGTGTGCGTGGCGCCTCCTGCCCCGCCCGGGGCGATCCCCGTCGAGGTAAAGCGAGCTTTGGGAAACTTCTCGACGTCGAACAAGTCTGGAGACTTCAAGTGCCCGGTGAGCTTGGGGTCATCCGCAGTGAGCGACGCCATGTCGACTTCGACGTTGACGGAGCCCGCCTCGGCCTTGGGCTCGGGGAGCTGGATCGTGCCGCTGAACTGGTTGAGCGCGCCGTCGTGCTTGCCCGTGACCTTGGCCCCGACGAACTCGAACTTCGAACCTGCTTGCGAGAACGTGTACTTCGTGGCGCCTACCAGGGGCGCCTGTGCGGTAGTGACGGGCTCTGCCACGCTCGCCTGGCTCTTGCCCTGCGCCGGTTCGTTGTCACACGCCGTGAGCATGCCTGCCGAAACCGCCGCGCCAAGCAGCCAGGTTGCAGCCAACGTTACGGGGGCAGTTCGGAGGAGTCGAGCTTGATTGAGCATGGCTCCGTCTCGCACTAGCCGCCGGCCGATACAATGGTCGAACGCCGGGGGGCGCAAAATAGCACGCCATGCGCACCCCAGGGCCGGCCGTTACCGTGACACACCGGAGAGCGGGTAGCCGTTCACGGTCTCCCAGGCCAGCCTTTGAAAAACCGCGGCCTGTTCATCCGTCAATTCGCCGATGCTATCGTTGATGAGCCCGGCGGGGTCCTTCTGAAACATGCAGGCGTAAAAGATCATCGTGACGTAGTAGGCGCCGGCGCCCGTCATGTGGATGTCGGTGCCCCCCATGGCGAAGATGCTAGCGAAGAAATCGTTCATCCCCGGCACCTGGCCGGCCTCAATGGCGTGCTTCAACGTTACGAGCCCGAGGCCACCCGGCACGATGTAAGGGGCGGGGGCGTCGGGATTGAGCCGCGCGAGCTCGCCCCGCACCACCTCCTGATAAGTGAGCCCGTTCGCGACTGCATCTTCCCAGTTTTGAGGAGCGGGCGGATCCCAATCGCCGCGAGTGTACGTCCCCCCCGTGTGGCAATCGGTGATCTGCAGCGGGTCGGGCCACTGTTGATACACCCAGAACTGCACGTTGGGGTTTTGCGTGCGCGCGTCAGTCCAGACCTGATTCAGGTAGCCGGAGTCACTGTCCGGGCCGGGGTCAGGGCCCTCGCTCGTCGGCAGGCTCGGCAGTGGCTGGCACGGTTGATTGGGGAAGGGTTGCGCCGAGATGTGATCGAAAGGCCGGGAGAGAATCGCTTCCTTCACGTTGGCCACACCGAAACCGCCCGACGGGTTCGTCTCGTACATCCACATTCCCGCGCCCGGGATCGTGTAGCGACTGAAGTCGAGCGCGATGCCCCCGCTCGAGGCTAGCGTCTCGAGTGTGCCGACGATGGTATCCGTCAAGCTGTTACCGATGTGCATGGACGACTGCGTGGTGCTCTGCATCGATGGACCGGGCCCGCCGCCCGTCACCACGCTGAATGCCGCCTGAACCACGTCACTGTCGAGCGCGCAGTCCCGCGACGCGACGGCTTTGAGCAAGGTGGTGCCGGCGGGCAGCTCAATCGGCCCCGCATACTCGACGCCACCCTGCCTGGGATCGCTGCCGTTCGTGGTGTAGGTGAGCGTCGCGCCCTCGTCAGCGTTGAGCGTGACGCTCGTGCCGGCGTTGAGGGCGCCGCCCCGGGGCGTGAACGTCGGCGCTGCCAACGCGTGCTCGGCACCGAGGTCCAGGCCCACGTAGTTGTTGTTTTCGAGCGGGCCTTCGAAGACCGTGTTCCCGTCTCCGTCCAGAGCCAATGCGAAGCCGTTCTCCAGACTCCCGCCCGCACCCGCGCTGCCGAAGGGGGCGCCCGCGAGGCGCTCGTCACCGGCATACAATTCGACCTCTGCCACGATGCCGAAGCTACCCGGGGGTCCGTAATACTTGACGTAGCGATAGGCCTGGTCGTTATCGAACCGTAGGTCCAGCCATGCGCCCTCGGCGGGCGCGACACGGATTTCTGTGAGCCCCTCGAAGTTGTTGGTGGGGCTGTTTCTCGAACCCTCGATCAGCCCACCGACGAGCTCCGCGGCGTGACCTGGCGCCGGGAGGAGCCGCACGCGGTCGACGACGGGCAAGCGCCAGCAGCTCGGATCGTCTGACGATTCGCCCTGATCGTCGCCGCCCTCGTCGTTGCCGCTCTGATCGCCGCCCGCCTCGTCGCCCTCATCATCGTTCGAGCCCTCGTCGTCCGAGGCCTCATCGGACGGGTCGTCGGGGTCCTGCGCTTCCAGCGGTTCATGCTGAATCGAGCAGCCGTGCGACAACGCAGACAGACCGAGGATGACGAATAGTTTGTGCATTGAGAACTCCAGCAGGAGCAGTTGTCGCGGATGAAGAATTTGAACCGCTAGACAAAAATTCCCCAGCTCGCTCTATGCCGCTAGCCTTGTCCGGGGTCGAGTCCATTCGCTCGCCGAGCCCGCGGCCTGCGCCTTCCGCAGCTGCGTTTTTGTCTCGAATCGGTACCACCGCTGCACGTGGCTCTGGCGCGGCTCCAGCTCACTGGCCGAGACCCATTTTGGCGAGTCGGTTCACGCTACCCAGGCCGCCACACCCGAATGTCGCGACGCACGCGCATGCCGTGCACCCAAACGGCGTCGGGCGTCCACTGATCTACAAAACAACCCCACAAACCAAATTGGCCGCGGCGCGCTCTGATGCTTGGGAACGCTGCCGGCTTACTCCTCCATGAAAGGTCGCGACATGCCAACGATTGCAACACGGAAGCTGTTTCGCTCCATGACTGCGCTGCTCGCCGCCGGGTGCGCCGCCGCGTGTGGTGCCGCCGATGCCGACCCGGCGCCCAGCAACACGGGCCTCGGCGCACCCGGTGCCGCGCCCCCCGCAGCGGGCAACCCGGTCGTGACGACGCCCACGTCCCCTTCGAACGGAGGTGTCCCCTCCGGCGGTGTGAACGCCCCCAGCTCAGCAACGATGGGATCGCCAACGCCCGCGTCGGGGTCATCCGTGCCGCCCGTCGCCGCCGCCCCGGTGCCGTTCGACTACGTCGGGGAACAGGTGTCGCTCACCCAAAACCGCGTGGTGGCAGCGGGTGAAACCCTCAGAATCGGGGCCGGAACGACGCTGACGGCCTCAGTTGGCGTCACGCTCCGAGTGGAGGGAACGCTGCTCGTCGAAGGCACCCAGGAAGCGCCGGTACGCTTTCTCGGCGCGGGTACTCCTCGCTCCTGGGAGGGCATCGTGCTCGCCGAGGGCAGCTCTGCCAATCTGAAATACGTCGAGATCTCGGGCGCCACGTACGGCATCTTCGCTCTGCCCGGGTCCAGTTTCAGCGTCGATCGCGCCGATATCGGCGAAAGCTTCAAAGCCGCCATCGTTCAGTCGGACGGCAGCTTCTCCAACACGGCGTTTCACGCTTCGGGAGATCCCACGTTCAGCCTGAGCGGGGCGGCCCCCATCACGGACGTCAACGGCACCCTGACGATCGTGGACGCCTCACCCACCATCACCAACTCATCCTTCGATCGCGGCGCCCCACTCGTGGACATGGTGCGCGTGCGCGGGACTTCCAGCCCCACGTTTGATCATTGCTCGTTCACCGATGCACACTGCGGCGTCCACACCGAGGACGTAGCCAACGGAGGTACGCGCATCACCAATTCGACCTTCCGCAACATGCCCTTCGGCCTCATGGCGTTCAACACCGCCCCGCAGCTCGAGGGCAACGTGTTCACGGGCAACGGATCTGACATCGGGGTGTGCCTGGGCGCGACCACCGCCACCGCGCCCGTGCTGAAGGGCAACTATTACGAGGGCGGGGTGCCCCGCTTCGACGCCTCGTGCTCACAAGTGAACACGGCTGACTCGGCACCCGCCGCCACCCCCAATCCCAGCGCTGGCCCGGTGGGGCTGTAGCAGCATCGATCGGGAGGGTCATGGGTATCCGCTTTCTTCAGTCGGGCGCCGCGCTGTCCGTGCTCATCGCGAGTGGGCTCTCAGCGTCGCCCGTAGCGGCGCACGTGGCCATCGTGCGTGGGCTCGAGACGGCCGCCGATCGTACGGCAGTGCTCATCCCGGGGTTTGGCGTGGCCTTCGCGAGCCAAGCGGGTGGCACCTACCAATACGCCTGTGACGCGCAGCTCGGAACGACCCCCTATAACGAGCAGCAGCAGCTCGTGAGCCTCCAGGACCAGGGTTGGCTGCTGACGGATCCCGGCGGCCTGCATCGTATCTCTCCATCAGGTTGTCAGGCTCCAGCGCCCCAGGGCTTTCCGCGTGAACGCGCGGTGCTGGCCGTGGCCGTGGCGCCCGGAGAGCCGACGCTGTACGTGGTCGATGACCAGTCCCGGCTCTACCGGAGCGACGACGCTGGCGCGACGTGGCACGTGCTCGCCGAGCTCTCAGCGGCGTTACCCGTCACGGGTCTGGCGGTCGCGGGGGATGCGCCGCGTCGGATCTATGTCAGCCAATCCAGCGCTGAACAATCCAGCCTCGCCTGGTCCATCGACGGCGGAGTGACCTTCGAGACGGCGCCCTTGCCGCGTGATTCGGGCCTCGTCAGCCTGCGAGCGGTCGAGAGCGGGGATGCCGATCGGCTCTGGCTCTCCGCGAGCCAGACGACGTCGCGCGATGTCGCCATCTGGCGCATGAACGCCGGAAGCGAACCCGTCACCGTGCATCGGGTGCGCTTCTTCGGCGGCCTGGCGCTGGGTGACGACGTCGCCTGGGTCGGGGACGAAGCGGGAGGTTTGTATCGCTCCGAACACGGTGACCCTTTCACCCTCCTGCAGCCGGACCTGGCCGTCTCCTGCCTGCATCGCGACCGCGCGGGCTCTCTATGGGTCTGCACACCCACCACTTCCGACCAGAACGCGGTGCTCGTCTCGGACGACCTCGGCGAAACCCTGCGGCCACAGCTCGCCTTGCAACAGGTGCAGGCGCTCGTGGAGTGTCCGGGCGCCGTCAAAGACCAGTGCGCGAGCGCCTGGAACGAGTGGCAAGTCGACGTTCTGCGTCTCGCGACGGATGTGCAGCCGTGGGGCTATGCGGGCAGCGTCGCGACTCCGCCGCCAGCGACCTCCATGGACGCGCTGCCGGTCGCGGCCAATGACGCGCCTGCCAGCGAGCCTGAGTCCCAGCCCCCGTCAAACGCGCCAGACGGTTGTCGGCTCGACACCGGGCAACGGAGCCCCCTTCCGGGGGTGCTCGCGCTCCTGCTGCTCGGCGTGGCTTCCCGACTTCGCCGGCCAGGCCTCTCGACCCGCCTCCCCCAACACGCGCACGACCTGCAACGCCGCCTCGACACTAATCGGCCCGGCCCCGAGCGCATGGGCGACCACGGGCAGCTGCTCCAGCCCAAAGCGCCACCACCCGCCGCGCCGCCATCGACGAACTCGACTGCAAACAATTTCCCTGGCGCGGCACCCCCCTCACGGTGAGTGAGTCGGTTGTTTGGGGTGCAAACAACGGAGTGGCGGGCGGCACCCCCTCACGGTGAGTGAGTCCGTTGTTGGGGTGCAAACGAGCCTCGCTCGGCAGCGCAGGTCGGCCGATCCGCGCCCCGCTCGCAGCTGCGGTATTCTGCGTAGAATCCAGCATTTCGGCGCGATCCAGGCTAGCGCGAGTGTCGGCTGAAAAACTCCCAGATCGCCTCGGTGTTGACGAAGGTATCGCTGTCGTTGCCCACGACCGCGCACCCGATGATCGGCGCGCCGGTGCCACAGGTGTCGCTGCCAAACCAGGCATGACCGCCGTTTTGGATCGTGCATCCGGTCACGTCGATGCCTACCGGGCAGCCGCCGTAGGTGACGCACTCCGTGTCACCGGCGCTGGCAGGCTGTACTGCGGGCTGCGTCGTGAGCGAGCAACCCGCGAGGCGAGCTAGCCGCTCGAGCGATGGCTTTTGGAGGGAATACGGGACGAGCGAGTCCAGCGTGCCGTGCACGTCGAGCACCGACACCGCCGCGCTCGGTGTGCAGGCGCTGAAATCGCCCGTGGCGCTGGTGCCGCCCCCGATGTCGTCCGTACCGACGGCACCCGCGCCGGGCGCGACCGCGACGAACAGATCGGCCGCCTCACACGCCAGGCGATATCACCGCCGTCACCCGTGCCAGCTCGCGCATCTGCAGGCGCGTGGCGGCGCGCGTGCCGAGCAGCGCGTCGCGAACCCAGCACGCCGCGGGGTGCTCGAGTTGCATCACCTGCCCCACCCGGCGCGAGCCGAGCACGACCGAGTTGGCGCGCTCTGCCCGCAGCTCCTCGTAGTGGCGGAGCGCCGGCGTGGGGTCGGGCCGTACGCTCGAGCCGAGCCGCGCCGAAGCCTCTGCCGCCAGGCACTCCGCGAGCGCCTCGGCGTCCTCCAGCGCCTGGTTCGCGCCTTGCCCGAGGTTGGGGGTCATCGGGTGGGCCGCGTCGCCCAGCAACGTGACGCGGCCTTTGCCCCACGACGCGATCGGCGGGCGGTCCAGGATGTCGTTGTGCAAGATGGCCGACTCCGGAGTGGCGGCGAGCAGGTCCGGGATGGGCGCGTGCCAGGTGGCAAAGCGATCGAGCAGGTGTGCCTTCCAGCCCGTGCTCGGTGCCTTGCGCCCGGAGGGGCCGTTTTCCGTCGCGAACCAGTAGACCTGGCCACCCGCCATGGGCACCTGCCCAAATTGAGCGCCGTGACCGATCGAGATGCCCGGCAGGAGCTGCGCGTGGGCGAAGGGCACGACCGCGCGCCACGCGGTGTAACCTGCGTACCTGGGTGGCGGGGCGCCAAAGAGCCGGGCCCTGACCACTGAGCGGATCCCGTCGGCACCGATCAGCACGTCACCGCGCGCGGCGACCCCATTCGCGAAGCGCGCCGTGACGCCGGACCCATCCGCGCTAAAGCCGACACAGCTCACGCCCGTGACCAGGGCCTCCGGCGGCAGCTCACGCCGGAGCAGGCCGAGCAACGTCGCGCGGTGGATCACGAGCGAGACGTCGCCCAGGCGCTGCTCGAGCGCCGCGCCGTCGGCCGCCACGATCACGCGCCCATCTGCGCGCCGCAGCGCGCTCGACAGGTCTCGCACGCTCCGTGAGCGCACCTCGCCGCCGAGCCCGATGGCGTCGAGCGCGCGCAGCCCGTTGGGCCAGAGCGAGAGCCCGGCGCCCACTTCAGCGAGCTCCGGCCTCTGCTCGAACACGCGCGCGTCGATGCCGCGCTTGCGGAGCGCTACGGCCGCGGCCAAGCCGCCGATGCCGCCGCCTATGATCAGCGCCTGCATCGCGTTTGGCTGGGTGGCGTTTGGCTGGGTGGCGTTGAGCGGTGCCTGCGTGTGTTTCATCGGGTAGCCTCCAATTCGATAGCGTCGAGCTCGGCGCGCAGCGCTTCTCTCGCGGCGCGGCCGCGGCGGCCGCTGACCTTTTCGAGCCAGGTCGATGCGTCGTCGAACAGCGAATAAGCGACGGGGGTGGCCAGCAAGGTGAGGAGCAGTGATAGCACCTGGCCGCCCACGATCACACCGGCCGTGGCCTGGTTGAAGCCGGCGCCGATGCCGCTCGAGAGCAAGAGCGGGATCATGCCGGCCACGAACGCCAGGGTCGTCATCAAGATGGGCCGCAGCCGGTCCCGGTTCGCGTCGATGATGGCCGCGCCGCGCTCCACGCCCTGAGCCCGTAGCTGGTTCGTGTGGTCGATCTGCAAGATGGCGTTCTTCTTGACCACCCCGAACAGCACCAGCAGCCCTAACATCGAGTAGATGTCCAGCGCTTGCCCGAAGAGCAACAAGGAGAGCAGCGCGAAGGGTAGGGTGAGCGGCAGAGCCAACAAGATGGTGATCGGGTGGAGCCAGGACTCGAGCTGCGCAGCCAGCACCAGGTACATGAACAAGAAGGACAGGCCGAAGGCCGCGAGGAACGCCTTGCCGGCCTTGCCCATCTCCTTGGACTGGCCCGTGGGGGCGGCCTCGTAGCCCGGCGGCATGGCGAGCTTCTGCACCTCGCGCTCCACGGCGCTCAGCACTTCGCTCTGTCCCACGCCGGGAGCCAGGTTTGCATACAGGGTGACCTGGCGGCGGCGGTTCAGGCGGGTGATGGAGGCGGGGCCCGTCTCCGGCTCGGGCTTTACCAGCATCGAGAGCGGCACACTGCTGCCCTTCGAGGACGGCACGTTGACCAGCGCGAGGCTGTTCATGTCCACGCGGCTCTGCGCCTCACCCCGCAGCTGCACGCCGTAGCTCTCGCCGTTCTCCTCGTACGTCGACGCTTCCACGCCGGCCACGAACAAGCGCAGCGTGGCGCCGATGTCCGCCACGCTCACGCCGAGATCGGCGGCGCGCTCACGGTCGACACGCAGGCTGAGCTCGGGCTTGCCACCGACCATCGAGGTGTCGACGTCGACCGCGCCCGGCACGCGGCTCACGGCCTGCTTCAGCTCCGACGAATAGCGCTCGAGGGCGCCCAGGTCCGGGCCGCTGATTTCATACATGATGGGCGCGGACTTGCCGCCGCCGCCGATCAGCGCGAGCTCCGAGACGTCGACCACCAGCTCGCTCGGCTGGTCGGGGAGGATCTCCCGGCGCACCTGGGCCATCAGCTCCTGCTGGCTCAGCCCGCGTTGGTTGGGGTCCCGAAGCCGGACGTAGACCGAGGCCAGGTTCGGGGAGCGCTCGTTACTGTCGCCGATGGTGACGATGGTGTCGACCACCTCCGGCAGCGCGCGCACCTCGCGGGCGATGCGCTCGGAGGCGACCAGCGTGGCGTCCAGGCTCGTGCCTTCTGGGGCGCGCACGTTGATCAGAAAGTGCGCCTCGTCGCTCGTGGGCAAGAAGCCCTTGGGCACAATCGCCAGCAGGGGGACGCTCGCGCCGATGGCGCACACGGACAGCACGACCACCACCCAGCGGCGCCGCATGACCCAGCGCAGGATGGCCACGTACGCGGCCTCGATCGGGCCGTAGAACACGTTCACCATGCGCTCCAACAGGTTCTGCTGGTGCTGCCGCCCGCCGGCGTCGCCGCCCACGGGGCGGGCCTTCGAGAGCCAGCGCGAGGAGAGCATCGGGGTCAGCGAGAAGCTGACCAACATCGAGACCAGGATGGCAAAGGCCATGCTGATGCCGAAGCTGCGCATGAAGCGCCCGACGATGCCGCTCATGAAGGCCACGGGCAGGAACACCGCCACCAAGGACAGCGTCGTCGCGAGCACCGCCAGGCCGATCTCGCGGGTGGCCACGATGGCCGCGCGCGCGGGCGACAGGCCCTTCTCTTCGATGTGGCGGTGCACGTTCTCGAGCACCACGATGGCGTCGTCGATCACGATGCCCACCGCGAGCGCCAGCGCCAGCAGCGTGATGGTGTTGAGCGAGAAGCCCTGCGTCCACATCAGCGCAAAGGTGCCGATGATCGAGACCGGGATGGCGAGGGCGGCGATCAAGGTGCTGCGCAGGTTGCCGAGGAACAAGAGCACGACCGCCCCCGCGAACAGCGCGCCCAGCACCAGGTGCTCCGTCACCGCGTGCACGCTCGTGCGGATGGTCTCGGTGTTGTCGCGCACCACGTCCAGCGTGTAGCCTGCGGGCAGCTCGGGTTGGACCTCGAGCAGCCGCGCGCGCACGTCGTCCACGACTTGCACGCTATTTTCACCCGATTGTTTCAGGATGGAGAGCAGCACGGCGGGGCTACCGGCGCGGAAGGCTGCCGTCTCGGGTGCCTCTGCGCCGTCCTCCACGCGCGCTACGTCGCCGATCGTCACGGGCCTGCCGGCGCGCATTCCCAGGTCGACCTTGGCGAGCTCCGAGGGGCGTTCGACGCGCCCACGCACTCGCAGCACTCGCTCTTCAGGGCCGGCCATGAGCCGCCCGCCGGGCAGGCTCAGGTTACTTTGCCGGAGCGCGCGCTCGACGTCGAGCGCGGTCATGTCGAAGGCACGCAGCCGCGCCGGGTCGAGCCAGACGTTGATCTGGCGCTCGCTGCCGCCGATCAGCCGCACTTGACCCACGCCGGGCGTGCTCTCGATCTTGCGCCGCACGATCTTGTCCGCCACCTCGCTCACCTCGCGCGCGGGGGCGTTGGCGTTGACGGCGACGTACAAGATGGGGTCCGCGTCGGGGCTGATTTTCATCACCACCGGCGGCTCCACACCCTCGGGCAGGTCACCCGTCACGCTGCTCACCTTGTCGCGGACCTCCTGCGTCGCCACGTCGACGTCCTTCTCGAGCACGAACGTGATCACGACCTGCGAGACGCCTTCGCTCGAGATCGAGCGCAGCTCATCGATGCCGCCGATGGTATTGACGGCCTCTTCAATCTTGGTCGAGATCTCGCTCTCCACCTCCTTGGGTGCGGAGCCCGGCAGGCGGGTGGTGACCGCGACCACGGGGAAGTCGACGTTGGGGAAGCGGTCCACGCCGAGCTGGGAGTAACCGACCGCGCCGAAGACCAGCACGACCAAGATCAAGACGCTGGCGAAGATCGGACGACGAACGCTGATGCTAGCTAACCATTGCATGATGGGTTCCTTTTGGGGATTCGCGACGCTGCTCTTTCAGCGCACGCGGGCGCCGTCGCGGACGGCCTCGGTGACGGGGTCGACGACACGCTCACCTTCGCGCAGGCCCTTGACGATCACGACCTCCCCCGCCGACGGCTGGCGGGCGAGCACCACACGCTCTTCGATGCGATCGCCGTTGACTACGAACAGGCGACCCGATTCGCGGCTGCCGGCGAGCGCCGTCTCGGGCACCACCGGCAGGGGATCAGCCCCCACGGTGAGCTCGGCGACCGCGAACATGCCGGGTCGGAGCGCGCCGTCCGCGTTGTCGACCACGGCCTCGACGACTTGATCGCGGCTCTGGGCGCGCAGCACCGGCCCCAGCTGTGAGAGGCGCCCGGAGAAGCGGCGCCCCGGGTACGCGGCGACGCCGAATTCGACCGAGTCCCCCGCTTGCACGGCCGCCAACGCCGACTCGGGCACGCTCAGCTCGAGGCGTAGCGTGTCGACGTCCACCAGGCTCGCGATCGGTTGGCCAACCGCCACGTAGTTGCCGACGTCGATGCTGCGCTCGGCCACGACGCCGTCGAAGGGCGCGCGGATGATACTGTCGCCCACGGCCTTGGCGGCCAGGAGCGCGCGAGCGCGAGCGGCGGCGACCGAGTGTCCGCTGGCCGCGCAGCTGCCGCTCGTGCGGTCGTATTCCGCGCGGCTGATGGCGTTGCCCGCGAACAGGCTCTCGGCGCGCTGGCAGTCGAGCCGTGCCGTCTGTTCCTGCGCCCGCAGCGCCTCGGTCTGTGCTCGAGCTTCCACGCTCGCGAAAGCCTGTGAACGCGCGTCGAGCCGCGCCAGAGGATCGCCGCGCCTGACGCTGTCGCCGCGCTCGACGAAGGTGGCGACGATCTTGCCCCCGCCATCGGCGGCGATGCGCGCTTCGCGGCGAGCCATCAGGCTACCGGTCAAGCTCAGCGTGCGCGGCACGGAGCGGGCCGTCGCCACGGAGGTTTGCACGTCGATGGGTGCCGCGTCCTCGGCAGGGGCTGCCGACGCTACGGCACTACAACCGGCGAGCCAGGCGAGCGCGAGGCTGCTCCGGAGCGCCTCTGCCGCGTGCCAGCGAAGACCCTGCCGCGTCGCTGGCGGCGTCCGATGCTGAGATGTTTGAGTCATGCGCCGCCTGATTGCACACGCTGGGCCAGGCGTAAGCTCGCGATCGAGCCGCCGCGCGGCGCCCGAGTGTCCGGCGCGCGGACACCCGTCATCCGGCACGCGGACACGGCGCAAGCGATCGGACAGCCACGGGTGGGCGCTGCGCACGCTCTCTCCGATTCAGCTCGTGACCGCGGCTGGCACGGCGCGTGAAGAGGCGGGCGCCATGCGGAACTCGAAGACCAGCATCACCACTCTCACTCTCACTCTCACTCTCACTCTCGCGCTCTCGCTCGCAAACTCCGAGCGGGCCCACGCCCAGAGCGCAACCCGGGCTACCTTCGACGCGCTGCTCGAAGCCGAGCTCTCCGGTGCAGGTGGCCTCACCGCCGACGACGTCGCGCGAAACGTGAGCGCGACGAGCCCGAGCGTGCGTGGACGGAGCGCCGAGCTCGACGCCGCGCGAGCGGCGCTCGACCAAGCCACGCTGGCCTATCTGCCGACGACCACCCTGACGGGCCGCTACACGCGCCTGTCGGACACGCAGGGCAGCAGCCTCGGCAACCTGGTCGCGGCGCCTGGAGCGCCTACCGGTCCCTTGCCTGCAGGCCAGCAACTCTTCAGCGTGCCGCTCGCCTTCGACACACCGCTCAATCAATACACGCTGCAGGCGGGCATCACGGTACCGGTCTCGGACTATTTCCTGCGCATTGCCCCCTCGCGCGCCGCGGCGCAGCTCAGCGTGAGCTCCGCGACGGACACCCTCAGCGCCAGCCGGCGCCAGGTGGCTGCCGATGCACGCTTGACCTACTACGAGTGGGTGCGCGCGCGCCTGAGCGCGATCGTCGCCGAGCAGGCGCTGGCGACCGCACAGGCCCACCATCAGGACGCGCAAACGGCGTTCCGCCTGGGCTCGGTCTCCAGCGCCGACGTGCTCCGGCTCGAGTCGCAGGTTGCCCGCAGCGAGCTGCTGGTGGTCACGTCACGCAACCTGGCCACGCTACGAGAAGCGCAGCTGCGTACCCTGCAGCACGACGCCGAGGCAGCTCCCTATCGCGTTGGCGAGGACGTGCGAAAGCCCGCGCCGGGCTTGGCGGCGTCCTCGACCGAGGCGTTGTGGACTGAGGCCCTGCGCGCGCGCCCCGAGCTCAGCGCGCTCACGGCCCAACAGGCGAGCCAGAGCAAGCTCGCCAGCGTGGCAAGCGCCGCGTACGTGCCGCGCGTCGACCTGTTCGGCAACGCGCAGTATTCCAATCCCAACTCGCGCGTGTTCCCCTCCGCGGACGAGTTCCGCGGCAGCTGGGACGCCGGCGTGCAACTCACCTGGGTGCTCTCCGACGCTGCCGCCGCGGGTGCGCGCACCGACCAAGCCGAGGCGCGCGCTCGGGCCATCGCAGAACAGCGCGCCGCGCTCATCGACGCGATCCGGATGGATGTGCTCGCCGCGCAGCAAGCCGTGAGCGAGTCGGCCGTCAGCGCAGACACCTCCGCGCGTGGCCTCGCCGCCGCAGAGGAGTCCTACCGCGCCCGGCGCCTTTTGTACCAGAACGGCCGCGCCACGACCGTCGAGCTCCTGGACGCCGAGACCGAGCTCACGCGCGCCCGCCTCGACGCGCTCGGCGCCCACATCGACGCGAGGGCCGCCGCCGTGCGACTCGCGTACGCGGTCGGACGCTGAGCTGTCGAGCCGTTGCGGGGCCCTGCGCGTCGCGCCGCCGTGCGCGTCACGTTGCGACCAGACTGAGCTCTCGAGTTTGTTGCCCACCCCCCGTGTGCTCGCCTTCGGCTCCGCGCACGGCCCCTCCCAAGCGCCGTCCTCGCGCGCAGCGCGCTGCGGGCGGACGCGGGCGGGGTCTCACCCGGCACAACGCTGAAGCCTCGAGCATTCCGTCACGGCAAATGACGAGGCTGGCGCGGGACACCTCTGCGCGGCGATATGCCGATTTGGAATATAGCTCCGAGGCTATACCCGCTGCGCGAAGAGTGCCCCGCCCCCGTTGATCGGGTCGCGCGGTGTGTCTCGCGCGCCGGGGCCGCCGGACAGGCAGCGCCGGCCGCGCCTTAGGCGCAATGCCTACGTCCGAGCAAGAAGCCTTGGTCGATCTGGGACACTCTCCCAGCCTACCGCTGACCAGTGCTGGAGGCGGCTTCCAAAAAAAGCTGCAACCCAGCTCGAGCCGCGCGCCACTCATGAACGTTGGGCCTTCAGCCCCGAGTGATGTCATGATTCAACCCATTCGTGCGGCGCTGGCACGCCTGCATCGAGCTCTGTTCGGGCGCCGGACTCCGCTTTGGCGTCGGCGCTACGTGTCGAGACGCCCCGGCCAGGAGCGGGCGTGGCTGCTCTGGCGGGCGCGTACCGCCCGCAGCGTGCGGCAGTGCCCTACCCTCTGGCCAAGCCCGTGTGCCAACGACAACGCGGGCGTATTGCACCGGTGAGACTGTCCAGCCTGGCATGTCGCGCGTGGCTCGTCCTCGTAGCTACCCGGGCGTCGGCGGCGCCCCCCGAGATCCTTTCACAGCTCGCGCTGCATCCCACGGACCCGAGTCGGATCGTGCTCGCCTATGCGCAGGGCGGTCAGGGTCTGTTGTTCTCGAACGATGGGGGGCTGAGCTTCAGGCTACGCTGTGGCGCCGCGGTGAGCGAGTCGTTCACGAAGAGCCGGGCTCCGCTGCTGCTGGCGGAGGATGGCGAGACGTTGCTCGGCACGTTCGAGGGCCTGGTGCGCGGAGGCTCGGACGGTTGTAATTTTCGTGACGACGTCGGCATGGCGGGCCTGCAGGTCGCCGACTTTGCGCCGCACCCGACAGACCCGTCGATCGCGTTCGTTGCCACCGCCAACCCGAGCGACGGCCGCGCGACGGGTCTGATCCGGCGCGGCTCCGACGGCACGTTCACGAGGCTCGGCGCGAGCGACACGGGCAGCGACGGGAGCCCGTCGATGGCCATGAATCGGCTCGGCGTCGCGCCGCTGCCCGACGCAGGCCTGCGCTTCTACGCGAGCGCGTTGCTCGGGGATGGCGCCGGCAATTATCGACCCATTCTCCGTCACTCGGACGACGAGGGCGCGACGTGGACGAGCCACGAAGTCCCCGGCGCCGATGGCGCTCGCGTGCTCTTGATCGGCGTCGATCCTACGAACCCCGATCGGGTCGCGATCGCGCTGCAGCGCGAAGGAGCCAACGACAGCGTGCTGGTGAGCGCAGACGCCGGGCTCTCCTTCGAAGCGCGGATCGAGCTGTTCGAGCTGGGCGCGAGCAGCGTGGCGCCGGACGGGCGCTTGTGGGTGGGTGACGCGGGCGGTGAGGTCGAATACAGCCAACCGGGCGGGCTCTACCTACTCGACGACTTCTCGGCGCCCGCCCGTAAGCTCGCGACTTGGCCGGTGCGTTGCCTGGGCTACCGGGCGATCGACGACCGGCTGTTTGCGTGCCAGCGCAGCGCGTTCGGTGACGTCGATCCCGAGAGCGGCGTGTTCTCGCGGCTCTCCAGCTTGGAGACGGTCGGCGGCTTCGTGGCGTGCGGCGACGAGGCGCTCGCGCGCACGTGCCAGGCGCAGCTCTGCGACAACTGGTGCGGCGTGCTGCATTACGCGAGTGCTCCGCTCTGTGACGCCTACTCCGAGGTCAACCCGCTCTGTGGCCCCGCCGCCCGTGGCTACGGCCAGGGCAACCCAGCGGTGGGTGCCGGCGGCATGAGCGGGCTCGGGTTGCCCGGCGACGAACCTCCGCCGCCGCCCGAGTCAAACGTCGACGCCGGAGCCGCGGGGGCAGCTCCGGGCGCGCAAGCCGCGCACCAGGCGGGTGCATGCCGGATAGGAGCACCCTCGACGAGCGCACCCCTCACCCTAACGCTCGGGAACCTGTGGCCGGCGCTCGGGCTCTGGCTGCGACGGGCGCAGCGCCGACGACCAGAGCGCCGACGGGCGAACGGATCGTGTTCGGGGCCGCACGGAACCTGCAACCCACACCGCCCTCGCCGCCACTGATGACGAGGAGAGCAAGCCATGAAACACGTCCCACATCTCGCTTCGCGCCGCTCGCGTCGGCTCTGGCCGGCCGCGCTCGGCACGCTCTGGCTCGTGACCGCGTGCTCTTCCGATGGCGCGCTGACCGCCGACGGAGCGACGCCCGCGCCGATCCCGACTTCGACCAACGCTCCCGGCGCCGTGCCGAGCGGGACCACGAGCGTGACGGGTGGCGAAGGCAACGCCGCTGCGGGCGCGTCGCTCGACCCGAGCTCGACGGCACAGATAACGAGCGCGGACTCCGAGTGGTGCCGGGCGCTCAGCGTCTTCCGCCAGAACTGCCAGGGTTGCCACGCGAGCGAGCCGCAGTTCGGCGCGCCGATGCCGCTGGTGTCTTTCGACGACCTCGAGGCCAGCGCCGTGACGGACGCCTCTCAGACGGTCAGCGAGCGCGTGCAGGCGCGCATCCACGACGCGCAGCGGCCGATGCCGCCGGGCGGAATGCCTGCCGAGAACGTCGCCGTGCTCGACGCCTGGCTCGCCTCGGGCGCCAGCGCGGGGGACGACCCGACCTGCACAGGCCTGGGCACGGCGCCCGTGCCGACCGATACCGCTGCGTTTGTGTGGCCCGCGGACTGCGAGGAGCGCTTCACGCTCACCACGTCCAGCCCTGGCAACCCCGGCGGCAAGTACGTCGTACCCGCCGGCAACGAGGAGCACCCTCAGTTCGTCTTTGATGCGCCCTGGGGCGATGACAACGTACAGGTGCTGGCGTATCGGCCCGTCACCGATAACGCGAGCATCCTGCATCACTGGATCCTTTACGAGAACAGCACCGGCGGCATCTTCGGCGCTGGAATGGGCGGCAAGTTCCTCGTGGGTTGGGCTCCGGGCAGCCAGGGCAACACCGGCATGCCCGATGATGTCGGCCTGTACATGCCGGGCGGCGCGGATGCGCTGCGGCTCGACGTGCACTACTACAACCTCGGCAGCACTCAGGCCGAGAGCGACTCGAGCGGCGTCGAGCTGTGCATCACGCGCAACCCGCGGCCGAACACCGCCACCGTCTCGGGTTTGTTCGGCAACGCTTCGGCGCGCGTGGGACACTCGGACAACGCGACCTCGTGCACCGTCAACCTGACGGGTGTCGACAGCGTCAAGTTCATGAGCGTCAGCCCTCACATGCACAAGCTCGGCGTACACGCCAAGCTCGAGCTCACCCGCGCTGGGCAGAAGACGGCGTTGCACGACGCGCCCTTCGACTTCGACGACCAGCGCATCTATCCGCTGGAGAACCTAGAAATTCGAGACGGCGACGTGCTCACGACCACGTGTTCGTATGAGAACGACACGGGCCAGCCGGTGAGCTTCGGCCAGAATTCAGACGACGAGATGTGCTTCAATTTCGTCACTTATTACCCGATGGGCGCGTTCCAGTGCGGTCTCAGCCTGTAGGGGCCTCTGAGACCTAGCACCCGAGAGCACGCCCTACGCAGCAACACGAAGGACGATCATGAAAACCAATCCCGCCGCTCTCCCAGCGGCTCCGACCGCCTTCAGCTCCACGATCGATGGCACCTGGTTCGTGAAGACCCGCACCGGCGTTCTGGCGCTCTCTCTCGACGAGCTCGACCGGCGCTACCAACGAGGTGAGGTCCACGCCCAGAGTTACGTTTTTACGTCGGGCATGGCCGCGTGGGACAGGCTCGGCGCCATCGCCGACCTGGACGGCAGGGCAGCCAGCGACGAGGCGGCCCCTCCGCCCGAGGCATTCTGCGCAGGCGCGCACGTGATCACCCCGGAGGCAATGGATGACGTCACCTTGCCTCCCATGACCAACGGCGTCTTCGGCACGGACGGGCCGTCGTGGGCCAGCATCGCAGCGCCCGACAATGAGGTACACACGGTGGTGCGGCGCAGCGCCGCCGTGGTCCCGTACTCGATTCGCCAGGCCGCGGGAACGCTGGCGGACTACGCCGCGAGCCTGCGTCTCTCCCACCCGCGGCTGGCTGCCGCAGGCCCGTGGCTGTTTGGGGCGGCGCTGAGCGGCATCTTCATCCTCTCGCTCTATCAAATCGGGGTAGCCAGCACGCGACCCGAATCGGGCACGAACAGCGGCCTGAGCTCGGCACACGCCCCCAACGCCGACGCGCGCGGGGTGGCCGCTCGGGTGACGCCGGCAAGCATCGGCCCGGCCCCGGCGGCGCTGCGCAGCAAAGCCACGACCGAGAGCGCACCACTCGGGGAGAGGGCTCCGGAAGCGGTCACCGGGCTCAGCCCCATTGAACTGCGACTCGCACCCACGAGGGTCGAAGCCAAGCTCGCCCGCTCCGCGCGCGCGAAGGACAAGGCGAGAGCCTCGAAATCTCGGAGCGCAAAGTCCAAGGCACGGGCCGCCCGCAAGGCGGCGAAACGGACCGGCAAGCGCAGCCCGACCGCGTTACTCGACTGACGGCCGCCGCTCGGGCTCGGGGGGCCCGCGGCGGTCTGGTCGATCTCATCTATTCGCCGGCGCCGTTCGATCCGGCACGCTCACAAACGAAGCGGTTTCGGACGCCGCACTCGCGGTCGTGCCAGCCGCCTCCAGATGCTACGTTTTCGACGCAGTCTTGCACACCGAACAGGTTGTTCGGCTCATCGACGTCGAAGCTCGAAAAATCGAACGCTGCGCCGCTGTCCCACTCGAATTGGCCTTCCACCGCTCGGTCATTCGCGCCGGTCCAGAAGGTCACGCCAAAGCGTTCAACCAGGAACGCTTCGACGTCCGCCGAGCTGATCGTGACCAGCCCTGCAGCGTCAGCCGCGCACGCGGCCCTGGCCGCGAACCACGACACGGAGGCGCGCGACAGGCTGTAGCAGATGCCCGAGCTCGGATCGACAGCGTCGTTCTCGGACGCGCAGGGGTCCGCGGCGTCGGGATCGGTGTCCTCTGACGCAGCGTTTTCTCCGCTCGGGTCAGTCGCCTCGTCTGTCAGCGACCGCGTTTCCAAGCCGGCTCGCACGCGATCGATAGCTCCGCCCGAGGTCGCGTTGGGCAGCACGGCGTGGCTTTCCGTGCCCAGCACCTCGGGCGGCGGCGCGGCGTCGGCGCCGCCGACCTGGAACTCCGAGACGGCGCTGCCGCTCGAATAGTCCGAGAGCTCGTCCATGGGCTGGCACGCGAGGCCGAGCATGGACCACGCCGAGAACGACATTTGTCGGATGACACGCTGCATTTGTAGGTCCGCGGCAACTCGCGCGATCGACACAGCCCCAGGCATGCCGGGTGATCGAGCTCGCGATGTCTAGTGAGTGGTTATGTCCGCGCCGGAAGTTGCAACACGCACGATCAGAAGAAAATTGAATGACCGATAGGGCCAGCGGTCACTATCGGTGCAGGAAGGCAATTTGTTCATGCATACCGAAAGCATTCATCACCCTCTCGTCTATTCCTTTGCGCTGTTAGCCCTGCTGGGCTGCGGCGGAACGGATGAGGGCTCCAGCATCGCCGGCGACGGCTCGTTCGGCGCCGACTCGAGCGCTGCGCAAGACGAGCCCCTGACCGAGTGGACGTCGGACTATTCCGGAACACCATGTGCCAAAGCGGCAGTGGTCCGCCTCGCCAACACCTCCTGGTCTGAGACAGGCGAGGCAGGCGCGTGCCACCCCTCGGTCGCTGCGCGCACGTTCTCCAAGGCACTGTGCAGCTGCGAAGACACCAACGTCGCCGGTTTCCTGAAGACGCGCAGCTTCCGTTCGCGGGGCTCGTCATCCGGCGTGGAGGTCCTCGGCGGCAGCGTCGGTGTGAACCGCGACTACATCACCGGGGGCCTCGCGGATATCGGTGGCAGCTTTGAGGTCGCCGGCGCTCGCGACGTACTGTTCGGCGGGCTGCTGAAGGTCGGCGCGGACCTCGCTTTCAACCCTTCGTTCGATGTCGCCGGCTTGGTCGGCATCGGCCGTGACGCGCACCTGAATGGCACGCTGCGCGCGCTCGGCCTGATCGGCATCGACGGCGACCTGCATCGCTCAGAGGACAGCCGGTTCCTCGGTATCGCGCTCGTGAACGTGCGCGGCCAGAGCTACACCGAACCCGTAAGCGTGGACGAGCCTTGCGGCTGCGGCTCCGACGAGGTGCTGGACATCGCTTCACTCGTGGCGGGTGCGGCGAGCGCCAACGATAACGCCGCCATCGGTCTCGACGCGCACGCGCTCGATCTCGTCGCCGGCATCGGCACCGCGCTCACGCTGCCGAGCGGGCGCTACTTCTTGCACCAGCTGGGTGGCCTCGGGGCGATCAATCTCCGCATCAGCGGCAAGGTGGAGCTGCACGTCGGTGACGACTTCTTCGCGGGACCGCTCTTCCGCGTCACGCTCGAGCCGGACGCCGAGGTCGACATTTTCGTGCGCGACAACTTCGTGCTCGCCGGAGCCTCTCTGCTCGGTGACCCGGCGCGACCGAGCGCGACGCGGATCTATGTCGGCGGCAGCGGCGACATCGCGGTCGCCGGCCTGAATGCTTTCGCCGGCAACCTGTATGCGCCGACAGCCAACGTGCTCGTCGGCGGCATCGGCAAGGTCTACGGTTCGCTGTTCGGCAAGAACATCATCGCGGCGGGCCTCCTCGATGTGGGCTTCGACGAGTCCGTGCGCGAGGGAGTCGAGTGCACTCCGCCCGCTGCTCCGCCGGGCGAAGAGCCCCCCGCAAACGAGCCGCCGGCGGGCGAGGAGCCGCCGCGCCAGAATCCACCCGAGAGCGATCCCCCCAGCGATGCGCCACCGGCGCCATCGGCGCCGCAGCCTCCGTCCCACGAGCAACCAGAAGCGGGCGATCCGGAGTCCCCGCCCGCCGCGGACCAGCCTTCACCGTGTGCGCCGCCCGCCGTGGTCAATCCGTACTGAGCGCATCGAAAGAACGGCCCACGTTGTAGCGAGTCATCGCTGCGCCGTGGGCCGCCGTCGCTCCTGAAGCCGCTCCGAGCCTCTCGAGCGAGATCAACCGAGTGAGCCGTGCGCAATGCGCACCTGCGCTCAGGGCACCGGCAGCTCGAACGCGAGCGCGAAGTTCGGCTGCGCTTTCTGCGTCGTGCTGCCCACGAAGGGATCGGAGTCGCGCAGCTGGCCCCAGCGCTTGGTGCCGACGAACGGCGTCGCCATCGCCGTGGGGTCTCCGGTCAGCGCGTAGCCGACGGTCACGCCCGCCGCCGGCAGGTCGGAAGCGCAGGTGATCGTGACCACGTCGTCGGCGATTTCGACCGAGCTGATGCCGACGTTCACGCCCCCAGCCCGCACTTCAAAGCCCTTGCCCTGGCTCCACTCCGTCAGGCTCGCCTGGTGCGGCGCCTGAAACGTGTCTTCCCACACGAGCGGAGGCACGGGCACGTGGAAGCGCACGCTAATGACACGGCTGCCGGCACGCTCCACGCCGAGCGGTTGGAGCGGCTGCCAATCTGCGCCGCGGATGACCCGCTCGTAATACACCTGCGCGTACTTTTCACCCAGCTGCTCGTAACCCTCGACCAGCATATGGGTGGAGTCGCTCGAGTACGGGTACTGGTATTTGGGCCCAGCGCAGACCACGTCCATTGGATAGTCCACCCCGATCTTCCACTGCGCGAGCGTGGACGCGGAGCGATCGTTCGTCGAGTGCTGTTGAGAAACGATCATGAGCGGCGGCTCGGTCTGCCCAGTGATCGCCGGCAGATCCACGCTGTAGTCGGACCAGAGCTGGTGCAACGTGGCGGCATAGTTCGCATTGCCCGCGTCACACTCGCCATGCGTGACGATGATCGCGCCCACGCCGTACGTCTTGCCGGCGGCCTGCGCCAAACGCGTGATGGCCGTGGTCTCGACGATCGTCGCCTGATAGGCGCGCCCTCTCACGCCGTCCGGCGTCGCGCCCTTGACGAGGTAGGTCAGACACTGCCCGTTTTCACCGACCTCGCCGTGCACGTTGACAAAATCGGGGCCGCCCGCCGCTTGCACCAGGGCGGTGAGTTGGTTGCCCATGGCCGAGTGAGCGGTCTCACCCGAGATATTCGTAGGCCACGAGCTCGGGTACGCCGTCGATGGCCGACCCACGGGCTCGACCAGCGGCACCATGCTGAGGCTCGGATCGCCAGGATCCACGGGCCACGCGGCGCTCCCCGTCGACAGCTTCAGGTTCTGGAAAGGTTGCGTGGTCAAACGCGGGGAAGCGCCCGGCGTATTGCGCGCCGTGCCCGGATCTCCGACGGCCAGGCTCTGGCCCGTGCCCACGACGCCCGTCCAGTCCCAGGTCAGATTGAGCGGCCCCGCTCCGCCGCTGCCGCCCCCGCCCGCAGCACCGCCCGCGCCCGCATCGCCGCCCGCATCGCCGCCGCCGGCGCTGCTGCCGCCCGCCGCCGTAGCGCCGCCTGACGAGCCACCGCCCGCGCTCGAGTCGCTCCCGCCAGCTCCAGCTCCGGCGACGCTGCCCGCGGCTCCGCCCCCCGACGCCACGGTGCCCCCGCTGCCCGCCGGCTCGGAGTCAGTACCGCACGCCGCGCAGCACGCCATGAGGAGCACCGCGACAGAGCACAGGCGAACCTCACCGCTTCGGGATATATCAACGTGCAACACTGACATGGTCGGACTTTCGGGCTCGGGGCGCACGATGCGCAGCGCAGACCCTACCAGAGCGAGCAGTGGCCACAAGGCTTGGTGACGGCGCCGCAACCGAAGCCGAGGGCGGATGTAGTCAGGGTGCGAGATTCTAGATCGGCTCGCTGACGCTGCATGTTACGGCGACTCGAGCTTGCGGCTTATGGGCCGTTGGGTAGCGGTTCGATTTTGAAGACATGACGCCGTACGCGTCAAGCCGCCGGTCGAGGGTCCACCGTGTCCTGAGAAGAGAACGCCACCGGGGCTCCTGCACTCCGGAGCTTCAATGCAAGAACCACCGCCAGCTCACGGGCTCCCAGGTCGCGTCGAGTCTGCCGGCAAGCACGGGATCGAGGAATGCTTGCGCCGCCTTGGTCACCTCGGCGAGCGTGGCCCACACCAGTTGGTCCTCGCGCGCCATCGCCGCATAGGGTGACGTCCACGCAGACATCGGCTCCGGTAGTTGGACCGGCAGCTCGTGCGTCTTGCGGAACGAGAACGTCTGCCGCAGTGCTTGCTGGAGCCGCTGGCCATCGATGCGCTGGGCACTCGCGAGCAGCGCCATGTCGGGCAGGTCCTTGACGCGCGTGTTCGGGTGCTTGCGTGGCAGCGTGTAGGCGTGCAGCTTCTCCGCGATGTGGGTTTCGATCGGGTAGACTCGCAGACTCGGCGCTGCGATGCCGGCAAAGGCGAGGACGTCTTCTGCCATCAAGACCTCGGGCTCGCCAAGGATCGGGTCGCCGAAGGCGACGTCGACGCCGAAGGGTTGCCCATAGAGCTTGCCGGCGAGCTTACACTCGGCGCGAAAGCGCAGCCCCTCGTAAGGCAGGCCCTCGTTCTGGATATTGGGGTGATCGGCATCGGGCCCGAGCTCAAAGCTCATGAAGTCGCCCAGATCTAGACGCCCGGCCCGCTGCAGATCCAACAGGACGCTCGTCGAGGGACCAGTCAAACGCAGATCGACGTCGTTCGTGGTGCGCGCTCGCTGGAGTCGAAGCTCGAGCACCAGGCCACCCTTCAGTGTGGCCGTATCACCGAGCGCTCTCGCGATGCGCGCGAGGAACCGGTCGAATACCAGGAGCTGCCGCTTGCGCGCAAAGACCACCCCGCTCTTCGCAGGCGTTCGGAGCCGCTGCTCCAGCGCCTGCCGGAAGGCCTCTGGCGAGGAGTACGTGCGTCCCGTCATGCGGCGAGTCCACCGAACGGCTCGAGCGCGGTTTCGACAGCGCCGAGCTCGGCCTTCACGACCAATCCGCGGCGCAGCGCCTGCTCAGCCGCTTGTCGGAGCAGCTCTGGCGAGACCCCTTCACGCGCGCAGTCGTTCAGCGAGCGCCGTGCATTGCTGATCGGCAGCGCACCGAACCAGGCGCGATCCTCCGGCGCCACGTCGGCGTGGTGCAGGATGACATCCGCGGGTACCCGCAAGCGCCTACGGCGCCACGCGCTGGGAAGGGTGAGATGGACGCGCGCGGGCAGCACATCCGACAGCCCGTGGAGGGCCAGCGCCGTTTGGTGCGAGACAACGCTGACCTGCTCGGACCAGAGCCAGGCGGCGACCAGCTCCTCATGCTCACCTGCAGGAAAATGGACGAGCCGGTAGATGCCGCGGCGAACGCGAAGGGCTCGTCCGCTACGCAGGTAGTGCACCAGGAGCTGCGGCGAATGGCCCGTCTCCGCCGCCTGTCGAGTCGTGAACAGCCCTGCCTGGGCCGCCGCGGTCTCGAACAGCCGATTCCAGTCGGGGCGGCCTTTGAAGGCGGCGTCTCCCATGCACAAATATTAAGCTAAATTTTAGTATTGTGCAATGCTAGTCGCCTGATTCGCACGAACATAAAGCACAGGTTTATATTTGTGCGGCTCTACGCCCGACGTCGTATCGCGCGCGTACTTCATGCCTTTGGGCACGCCGCCTCACACCTCGGACAACGCGCGACGGTGGCGCTGGGGTCCACGTTCGGAGCCTGCCTCGGAGCTATAGCCCCATCCGAAACTGGAGTCGTGAGCGAAGTCCAGACGTTCGCGCTGGTCCGCCACCGCCAGGGCAAACCCGCCTAACCCAGCAGCCGCTGGCCTCTCGTTGCCCGGATGAAGCCGCGGCACCGCAGCATTCTAACTTTCCCTGGCTCACCGTCTCGCGAAGGGCCAGGCCGAGCCGGAGATCGTGCTGCTGGCCGTGGACCAGGCGCCATCGCTTGACGACGACGCGCGCGTAGCGCTGCGGCAGCTGGTCGAGAGCGGAAAGCTGGGCGCGGCGGACAGGCGGGGGGCGGATCGCACTCGAAGGGTTGCTCGACGCCGCAGAGCTGCCTGCTGGGACACGGACCGCAGTCGATCGTGCCGCCGCAGCCGTCGCCGATCAGGCCGCACTCGGCGTTGGCCGCTCTGCAGCTCGTGGGCGGGCGCGCGGGGCCGCACCGCATTGATTATGGGCGCAAAGGTAAATCAAAGAATCAAAGCGCTCCGCCCCTCGCATCCAGCTCCAAGGTTTCCATATCTCGCATTCCGCGCGGTACTCCGCGGTGTCCCGGAGCCACGCTGGTGTCCCGGAGCCACGCTGTGGAGCTTGGCGATGAGAAGTGACGCGATGCCAGCAACAGCGATGTTGAAGGACCGTCCGTCCGCAGTTTCGAGCGCGGCCATACGGTGGAGCGCGTGATCCACGAGGACAGGCTCGAGCCCTGTCGCTTTCCGCGCGACCTCGGCCCCATGAGGACCTAGCCGTGCCCCGCGGCGGCCTGAACCGCCGAGAGCTGCGGGCACGAGCAGGTCAATCTGCACCTCGCTCATCGACCTGGTACCGGGCCGAACCGCCAACGCGAAGCCGGCCGCTTCGAGCGTCGCAGCGAGCGCTGGTTCGTCGTCGAGCTCGCGCGGATCAATGGCGAGATCGCCATCGGTCGTGTACGGGGCGACAGCGAGGTCGCCATCTCCGACGTGGAGATAGACTGCTTGCGCACCGACCAGGACCACCGCCTTCCGGTGCGCGCCGAGCGCTTGCAACGCGTCTAGGAGGACGCGGCGGGCAGCGACGTATTCGGGATCAGGGCTTCTGCCGCCAGGCATCTTCGGTTCCTTTCATCCGTTCCACGAGCGCGTCAGCCTCTTGCGGCCCGCGGCCGGGGCTCGTCATCAGATCGGCGACGACCTGGCTGGGAGCAGCTACAACGATAGGATTGTTCGATCCGATCTTCAGCGACTGGGTTCGTTCGAAGACGACGTCATCGTAGGGCTCGAGGAGCCAAACGTTCGTTCCAGCTTCGGTGGGCACCAGGTCGAGAGCCTTTGCGGCTTCCTCGGCGTCCGCGACGTAGATCATGGCCAGGCGCGCGGGCGCGACGCTTCCAGTAACGGCCATTGACCCCGTTACAGCGTAGCGGCCCAGCGTCGCGAGCTTCGGAGCCAGCGCGCCGAGACCACGCGGCTCGATGTACGAACGCATCATGTTCGAGCCGGTGACACTGTAGTCGGCGACCCATCTCTTGATGAGTGCCGGCCAGTCGACGGCTGTGATCACTTTCTTCTCGTCACGCTTAATGAGGGCCTCCTCCTCAAGGAACGTCACGACGCGGGAAACCGTGCCCAGCGGCGTTGCCGATCGGGCAGCGAGCGGTCGGACTCCGTAGGGTGGAGCGAAGTCGCAGAGGGCCCGGACGACACGCGCTGCCGCCGCCCCCTTGAGACTCCGGAGTGGGGCGTGGCTGGCGTTCGGCATCTCGATCAGCACCCTGGCTCTCCACAAAGACGGCGGGATCTGCCGCGACTACGCGGAGGTTGCCGGTCTCGTCCGCAAAGCTGGCGTTCGCGGCGGCGAGCAGATCCCGCGCCCTGGGGCTCAGGAAAGGAGCGACGAGCATGCGCTCGGCTGATCCAGGCTGGGCCATGAGGTGCGCGACGTCTCGCGGCAGCACTCGCTTACGCGCGATCACCTCGATCCTGGCGCGCCGTCCATTGGGCGCGCAGAGGGTGAGGAGACCGCCTCCGCTGCTTTTGGGCTGTAGCTCGACCACCCAACCAGGCGGCAGACGTCGACGGAGCGCCTCGGCGACGAGCCGAGTGCTGGGCGTTCCGCGCATGCTAGCGTTCCGCATGATGCGGAACATGGAACTTTATGGAACATCAGCAAAGGAATGTTCGCTGTTCCGCACGTCGCGGAACGCGCCATTTAACGGAACTCGCGACCCGCTCTCAGCGTTGCGCACCGAGGACCAAGCTCCGCTCGACGGCAAGCGGCAGGCACCACACCAGTACAGATCCGGTGCCGATTGGGACTTTCGTTCCTTTCCTACCGCCCCGCCTCGGAGCCCGATACCGGCTGCCGCGTTGTCGTCGAACAGCTCCGCATCGCGGATGTAGCGGCGGACCACGCTGGCCGAACGGTGGCCGGTCTGCGACGTGATCATCCCGCGCGCCTCGCGCGCGAGCACACGCTGAGCTCACCCACGCCCGTCCCCCAAAGCCCCACCCGTGTTATTCAGCGACTGCAGCGCACTCCCCAGAGACGCACTTGGCAGTTTGCGGGTCCCGCCCTCCGCCGCACGTCGGCGAAGGATTAGGTACGCACGCATCAGTGCAAATTGTTGTATTCACCTCCTCCATGGCACGTTGGACAGTCGTGGCGTCAGTCACGGCGATCTCAAATCCACAGACATGAACGCAGTTCGCTCCCACTTCATAAAGACGGCATTCGTCATCCACGGAACACGCCTTCGGGGCGTCTGCAACGGCGCTGTTCAGCACCTCAACGCCGCGCTGCCAGACAGCCTCACACGACTCGGACTGAACATCGCCACTCTCACCGCCGCTCGCACCACCGGCGCCGGCAGGAGGCTGCAACGCACGGTCTGTCGTGCTGCCGCCGCCACAGCTCATCAGCAGGATCCAAGCCGCACCCACAATTCTCCTCAGCATGACCAGGCGTAGCATCGTACTTACAGTCGTCAAAGCTCTCCGCCACCAACGCGCGCTAGCAACGGACCAGACTTCCGAAGCCCTTTGACGCGCCGCGCGCCGCTTCGCCGAGTGGGGAATTTAGGTGAGCGGTCCGGATGCACCAAAGTGAGCTGACCAATAGCTCTGCCCACGATCGCTCGACGCCCTGTCGGACGTACATCGGGTGGTGTCAACTCGCCGTAGGTCCTTGCGCTGCCCCCGTCTTGCGGCGTGAAGTGGACCCCGTTTTTTAGACCACGGCCGACCATGGGCTAAGGTGGAATCTGCTCCCTCGAAGGAAGGAGCAGCACATGAAAAAGAGCCGCACGAAACACAGCCCTGAGTTCAAAGCAAAAGTCGCCCTAGCGGCCGTTCAAGAGCAGGAGACGGTTGCAGCCATTTCCCGCCGCTACAAGGTCCACGCCAACCAGATCTACAAGTGGAAGCAGGAGCTGCTGCAGAACATGGCTCGAGTCTTCGAGCCGAAGGCAGGTCCGGCGGGCGCCGGCAGCGAGAGCGAGGACCGCGAGAAGGAGTTGCTCTGCAAGATCGGGGAGCTCACCGTAGAGCGTGATTTTTTATCCAACGGGCTCGGTCGCTCCCGATGAAAAGCCGCCGCGCCATGATCGAGGTGACGCCATCGATTTCGATGCGCCGGCAGTGCGAGCTGCTCGGCGTGTCGCGGTCCAGCGTCTACTACGACCCGGTTGCC
>JAYTOL010000008.1:0-125481 GCA_043747815.1 Deltaproteobacteria bacterium | reverse complement strand
AAAGCTCGAGCCAGATGCGTAGTCGCCCGAGAACCGGCCCGGAACCGTAGTTGCTACGGTGAGGACCGGAAGCGCAGGGCGACATAGCAGATGGCCGAGATCTGCGGGGGCCGTCCCAGCGTCCCAGTCGCACCAGACGCTACCAGCGGTGGGGGGAGGCGCCGAACGCGGCTTGATAGAACGGCACGATCACCCCACCCGGAGGACTTATCCGGTCGATGTGCGCCAGGTCCTCAGCGCTCAGCTTCACGTCCAGCGCCTTCGAGTTGTCTTCGAACTGCTCGAGCGTGCGCGGGCCGATGATCGGGCTCGTGATGTGCGGTTGCTGGACCGTCCACGCCAGCGCCAGTTGGCTGACGGTGATGCTCTTCTCCAGCGCAAAGCGCTGCAACGCTTCGACTACGTCGAACGCCCGCTCGCTGCCGAGCAGAGCCGGCGCCCGCATGTGGGTGCCGTCCTGAAAGCGCCCCTCGGGCTGCGAGCCTGCGCGCTTGTATTTACCCGAGAGGAAGCCACCGGCGAGCGGGCTCCATGGGATGATGCCGAAGCCGTACGACGCCAGCGCCGGAATGAGCTCGCGCTCGATCTGCCGGTCGAGGAGGTTGTACGGCGGCTGCTCGGTGACGAACCGATTCAACCCATACTCTTTCGACACCCAGAGTGACTCGATGACCTGCCAGGCAGCAAAGGTGCTCGACCCGATGTAGCGCACCTTACCGGAACGCACGAGGTCATCCAGCGCCCTTAGCGTCTCGTCGATCGCGCACTCTGGCTGGGGCCGATGGATCTGATACAGATCGATCCAATCGGTCTGTAGGCGCCGCAGCGAGGCCTCACATTGCTCGATGATCTGCCGGCGGCTGTTGCCTGACTGATTGGGATCGAGCGTGTCGCCTCGGTGCATGTTGCCGTGCACCTTGGTCGCGAGCACGATGTGGTGGCGGTGGCCATTCTTTCGCAGAGCCGCCCCGACTGCCTCCTCGCTCTTCCCGTCGTTGTAGACGTTGGCGGTATCCAGGAAGTTAATGCCCGTGTCGATCGCCCGGTCGATGATGGCGGCGGACTCGTTCGGGCTCGCCCGGCCCCCGAACATCATGCAGCCTAGGCAGAGTGGGCTGACTCGAATCCCCGTACGCCCTAAAAAGCGTGTTTCCAATGCTATCTCCGGTCCAAGGTTCGCCCTGGCGGTTCGGAGCCTTAACGAAAGTGGGGGCTGACAAGTAGCGCCGCCGCGCCGCCAGAGCGCCTCAGGATAATATAGGAGACACACGTCTTGCGCAAGTGCCACCCGAGAGCGTATCCTGTCTTGTTAGAAAGACACTAGGGTGTATAACGCAGACGGGCAGGCGTTGACCCAGCGGGGCAGCCCATTCGGGAGGAGACGAGCGTGAAGAGCAAGATTGAGTTTGTGTCGGTGAGCAAGACCTTCGCCGTGAAAAGCGGGCGTTCCAGCGAGCGCTTCTCTGCGCTGGATAACGTGTCGCTGAGCGTCAAACCGGGCGAATTCATGGTCCTCGTCGGGCCGAGCGGATGTGGCAAGTCGACGCTCCTCGACCTCTTGGGTGGCCTCACGCGCCCGAGCAGCGGGCAAATCTTGCTGGACGGTGCAAACATCGTCGGCCCTGGCCTGGACCGGGGGATCGTCTTTCAGCAGTACGCGCTGTTCCCTTGGCGCACCGCGCTCGAGAACGTGGAGTTTGGCCTGGAAGCAAAGAAAGTGGCGCAGGCCGAGCGGCGAGACATCGCGCGCAACCACCTCGACCTGGTCGGCCTGTCTGGGTTCGAGCACCGCTTCCCGCATGAGCTCTCGGGTGGCATGAAGCAGCGCGTGGCGATCGCGCGGAGCCTGGCCTACGATCCCGAGGTCTTGCTCATGGACGAGCCGTTCGCGGCGCTCGACGCGCAAACCCGGGAGACGCTCCAGGCAGAGCTGCTCCGCATCTGGGAAAAATCACGGACGACCATTCTCTTCATCACGCACGGTATCGATGAAGCCGTGTATCTCGGGCAACGCGTCGCTGTGATGACGTCGCGTCCGGGGCGCATCAAGCGCATCGTCGACATCCCGTCCGACTTCCGCTCACGTTCGGAGGACGTGCGGTCCACACCGGAGTTCGGGCACATTCGGCACGAGATCTGGACGTTACTGCGCGATGAGGTCCTGAAGGCCGAAGAGCAGGAGCGGGTGAGGAAGCTCGGCCTGGCTCCGCCCCGGCAGTTCTCGACGGCGCGGGAGGCAGTGGCCAATGGCTAACGCCGACCACGTCGAGCCGTTGCTCGGCGCGCCGCGGCTGCCGAGCTTTTCACCGCCATGGCTGCAAGGGCTCGGCGGCTCGCTGCTGGCGGCATTTTACCGCTCGATCGCCATCGCGACGTTTCTAACGCTGTGGGAGGTCCTGCCCCGCGTCGGGCTGGCGGAGCCGGCCTTCCTACCTCCGTTCTCGGAGGTGCTGCAAAAAGGCTGGGAGCTTACGAAGAACGGCCAACTCGGCAACCATGTCCTGGCGAGCCTGTCGCGCTCTTTGTTCGGGTTTGGCCTCGCGATTTTGTACGCTGTCCCGCTGGGGCTCGCGATTGGCTGGTACCGGCGCTTTGCGAGCGTCGTGAGCCCCTTGCTCGAGGCGCTGCGCAACACCGCCGCCCTGGCCCTCTTGCCGGTGTTCATCCTGCTGCTCGGGATTGGTGAAGCGTCAAAGATTGCGCTCGTCGTCTACTCCTGCTCGTTCCCGATCTTGCTCAACACCATCGCCGGCGTGCGTAACGTCGATCCTCTGCTGATCAAGTCAGCCAGGACCATGGGGCTGTCGTCCTTTCAGCTCTTCCGCAAAGTCATCCTGCCCGCCGCCGTGCCCACCATCTTCGTAGGCATTCGCTTGGCCGGCGCGTATTCGCTGCTCGTGCTCGTGGCCGCCGAGATGATCGGGGCCAAGGCAGGCCTAGGTTACTTGATCATCTACGCGCAATACAACTTCCAGATCCCGAACATGTACGTCGGGATTCTGTCCATTACCGTGATCGGCTTGACCTTCAATCAGCTGCTCCAGCAGGTCGAGAAGCATTTCACGCGCTGGAAGGCCACGCCCGAAGCGGAGTGAGCGTCACGATACAGGGCGCACATGCGGCAGCCTCGGTGCGAACGCTCGTCGCTCGTTGGTGAGCTCCCGTGACGCGCCTCGCTCGTCGTTTAATCTGTAGCGCAGCGTTCTATCTGCTCGCCTGCAAGGGGCGACCTGCCGCTCCCTCGCAGGCCATCCCGGGGATTACGGTCGATGCCCCGTGTGTGGATGGCGCATGCGCCGAGGGCCTCGTCTGCCGGGTGGTGCCGCCAAGCTCGGAGACGCGCAGGCGTTGCGCGCTCGAAGTAGGGCGCTGTCGCGACGATTGGGATTGCGGGCGCTCCGTGCAGCGCTGCATGCGGCTCGGGACGCGCCTGGGTGTTTGTCAGGATTCAGGTCTTTGACCGGCGCGCCACACGCGCGGCCAGCGTGACTATTCCGTTGACCTGTCTTCGTTACGAGACTAGCGTCTCCTTACGTGACTGAGGCCGCGTCGGGGCGGTCAGGGAAAGGGCACCATGAGCAACAGCGGTCCAATCACTAGCAAGCTATCAAAGTCCGCGGCCATCCGCGCGAAGCTCGATTACCCGGTGATCGACACCGACCTGCACACGATCGAACAACTCCCGGCGTCAGTCCCAAGATCCAAAGTCGCTCGACGATTTTGCGCTGGCAGGCATCGAGCGGGTTGAAGACATCCGCGATCGCTTCATCCCTAACTTCTATTTTGGGTCCGAGTCGGACGACCCCACCGTGGCGCATGCCTTCAACACCAAGGTCAATCCCCTGGGTGTTCAGCTGAACGCCTTCTGGGGTCTGACAGCGGCCACTGGGACGTGCCCGATCTGACACAGGTCTTGTCCGACACGTGGGCCCTGGTCGAGCGCGGAGCGCTCACGGAAGCGAACTTCAAAGACTTGGTATTTACTCATCCCTACAACTTTTTTTCTGGCAAAAACCCCTCATTTTTCAGCGGAACTGCCGTCGAACGAGCCCTGCTCGCGGGCAAGGCCGCCTGAGAGTTTTTCAGGAGTTTCTCGCCGGTGCGGCATCCCGTGAGCGGCGCGCAATCAACATTACTTATGAGATACTTCCCTTCCGTTCCGTTCTTAAGACTGTCTTTGCTCAGCACCAGCCTGCTCGTGGGGACGAGCGCGCTCGGGCAACCGGATCCGCCGCCACGCCCAGTGGATGTGCCGTCCTCACCAGGACAAGCGGGTCCGGGAGCTACTGCACCGGCGGCTACCGCACCGGGGGGAACGGCGCCCACGGCGCAGCCCCCAGTGCCGAGCCGGCCGCCGCTAGCGCCGGGTCAGCCACCGTCAGCGCCCCTGGAGCCAGCACCCATCGCTCCGGTGCCGCCCGTGGCGGCGGCGCCCCCCGAGCCAACGGGCGCGCCCCCTCCCGTGACGCCCGAGGACGTCGAGGGGCTGCGCTACGACATCCAAGGGGTCACCTCCGATCTCGAAAACTTCAAGTTTCAGTGGCAGCGGGAGCGGGACATCCATACCGCGGTCTCGACGCGCGGCATCCGCGTCGGCGGGACCATACAGGCGCGCTTTGGCTGGACCGACTTCGAGACGACCGCGCCGGCAGCGCCCACGGTGTTTCATCGTAAGAGCAGCTTCGAGATCGGCGCAGCGCTGCTCACGTTCACCGGCAGCTTGTACAAGGACTATTCCGAGGGGCGTAACCTGGATTTCGCGCTCCGCTTCGGCGCCTCGCCACAACAAGCCAGCAACAATAGCTTCCTGAACGTGCTCGACGCGAACATCATCTACTCGCCGCTGCCGACCATCGACCGGGAGGACCCGCAGCTCAGCATCACCCTGGGCCAGCAGCTCTTGCCTTTCGGCCTCGAGGTGCCGGCGACAGAGGAGCTGAAGCCGGTGATTCGCAACGCACAGTTCACCACTCGGCTGAACCTCGCGCGTCGCGACATTGGCTTGATCGCGCGAGGTGATCTCTTTCCAATGGTCGACTTTGGCTATAACTACCGGGTCCCTATCCTGAACTACGCGTTGGGGCTGGTGAACGGCTCCGGGCCGAACACGCTCGACGACAACAACGTGCGGGACATCATCGCTCGCCTCGCCTTTACCGTGCCGAGCGACTTCCACTCCTGGTTGCGGCAGATCACGCTCGGGGGCACCGCGTATTTTGGCAAACAGAACTCCTTCATCAATGACGGCCCACCGCGCACGCTCGCCGGGCGTGGGGTGAAGCAGCGCCTGGGGGTCGACTTCTACTACAATCACTGGCCCTTCGGCGTGACGTATGAGTTCATCCGGGGCAAAGACATCACCACGCCGGGGCCAACGCTGGCCGAGAGCGTGCGCACGGATCTCGACAGTGACGCGCACACGGCGACCGTGTTCTTGAGCTTTGGCGAGCAGTTCGTCAGCGGCTTCCGCAACCAGGGCCGGTACGACGATTGGTGGCCGAAGACGTACCAGCCGTTCGCGCGCTACGACCGGTTCGATCCGAACAAGGACGCAAAGAACGACGTCGTGACGGTGGTCACCCTGGGGTTGAACCTGTTCGTGGCGGAGACGACCAAGTTCCAGGCGAATTTCAACTGGACCGACGACGAGCGCACCAAGATTCAGAGAGAGATCCTGGCGCAGGCTCAAGTGGGGTTTTGAAAGGCGAGCGCAATATGGTGCAGGCTGACATCGCGTACAGAGTTGAACACGTGGCCACGACAGAAGAGGCGTCCGGGGCGCCACGGCCGCGCGCGCGGCTGGTGAGGGCTCCGCTCGGCTTGGTTTTGCCGCTCGGCTTGCTCGCCGTGTGGTCAGTGGCGGCACAGAGGGCCTGGGCGCCGCCACAGATTCTGCCGGCACCTGCGCTGGTCGGGGAGACACTCGTCGATCTGGCGAGCTCGGGCGAGCTCCTGCTCAATACGGCGATCAGCCTGGGGCGCGTCGCGGCGGGGTTCGCCGTGGGCTCGCTGCTCGGGCTCTTGCTTGGCGCGGGCATGGGCCTGTCGCGCCGTTTCGAGCAATACGTCTCGCCGCTCTTCAACGCCATCAACCAGGTGCCCGTGTTGGGCTGGTTGCCGCTCGCCATGATGGCCTTCGGCATCGGTGAGTCCTTGAAGGTGGTGATCATCGCTCAAGCGAGCCTCGTGCCGATCGCGGCCAACGTGCGCAGCGGCATGCGCCGCATCCCAGCTCAATACGTGGAGGTGGCACGGGTCTTCAGGTTCACTAACGCGCAGTTCCTGCGCAAGGTGGTATTCCCTGCCACCGTCCCGTCCTTGTTTGTTGGCGTACGCTACGGCCTCACCCTGGCCTGGCTCTCGCTCGTGACGGTGGAGCTGATCGCCTCCTCGGAGGGGCTTGGGTTCCTGATTGTGTGGGGGCGGCAGTTGTTCCAGCTCGACCTCGTGCTGGCCGCCATCGTCTCGATCGGGGTTGTGGGTTTGGTGCTCGACAAGGGCCTCGGCAAGGTGGAGTCGCGCTTGCTGCGCTGGCGCCCCGACGCGGCCTGGGGCGAAGCGAAGGCGGTGGCGCGATGAGCTCCCCGCGCCAGACAGCGGGCGCGCGCTTGGCGCGTGCCTTCACCGACCCCTCGCTGCGGCGTGGCCTCGCCCTGCCGATCGCCTTGCTCGTGGCGTGGGAGCTCGTCACGCGCTTTGGGCTAGTGAACACTCGCCTGCTGGTGCGCCCGAGCCTGGTGCTCGCGACGGCGCTGGAAGAAATCCGCGAGGGCTCGCTCTTTGGCCAGCTCGGGGCGAGCCTCGCTCGAGATCTCGCGGGCGCGGCCTTCGGCAGCGTGCTCGGCATCGCCGTCGGCAGCGTGATGGGTGTATCCCGGCTCTCCGAGCGGCTGCTTGGGCCGAGCTTTCACGCGGCCAAACAGGTGGCCATCTTTGCCTGGATCCCTCTGATGTCCGTCTGGCTCGGAACGGGCGAGACAGCCAAGGTCGCGTTCATCTCGCTCGCGGCCTTCTATCCCGTCGTGCTCAACACCTTTGAAGGCATCAGGAGCGTCTCCCCTGCACACGTCGAGGTGGCGCGGGTGTTCCGGTTCTCGAGGAGCCAGGTCTTCCGCAAGGTGATCTTGCCCGGCGCTGCGCCCTCAATCATCACCGGCGTGCAAGTCGCCCTCGTCTACTCATGGTTGGCGACGATCGGCGCGGAGTATCTGCTCGCGGCGGCGCCCGGCATTGGCAACCTGATGATCGATGGGCGGGAGGCATTCAAGATGGATAAGGTCCTGGTGGGGGTTATCCTCGTCGGCGCGGTGGGTTTCGCGATCAGGTCGCTCACGACCCTCGTCGAGTCTCGGGTGCTGCGTTGGCGCGCCGAGAACACCTGATAATTGCGAAAGAACGTGTCAATGGCCAGCCCTGGGATCATCGAGATCGTCAACGTAAAGAAGCAATACACGGTCGACAACGAGACGCTCAGCGTGCTCGCCGGCCTGTCCTTATCCATCCAGCCCGGGGAGTTCGTCAGCATCGTCGGCGTGAGCGGCTGCGGCAAGTCGACGCTGCTGCGGCTGATCATCGGGCTCGATCAGGACTACCAGGGCCAGATCAAGGTCGGTGGTGTCGCGGTGCAAGGCACCAGCCTGGATCGTGGGATCGTGTTTCAGGAGCATCGCCTGTTCCCATGGCTCACCGTGCAAGAGAACATCGGGCTCGCGCTCCAGAACTCGAGCTGGACGGAGGTGGAGAAGCAGCGGGCCATTCAGGAGCATATCGTGCTCGTCGGGCTCGAGGGGTTTGAGAGCGCGTACCCGCATCAACTCTCGGGCGGCATGGCCCAGCGCGCCGCGATCGCACGCGGCCTGGTCAACCGCCCCGGCATCCTGCTGCTCGACGAGCCCTTTGGGGCGCTGGACGCCCTCGCTCGTCAGAACCTGCAGCAGGAGCTGCAACGCATCTGGCAGGCCGAAAAGATCAGCATGGTGCTCGTCACGCACGACGTGGAAGAGGCAGTGTACCTCAGCGATCGGGTGGTGGTTCTGCAGGCGCGCCCGGGCCGCATCGAGCGCGTCGTCGAGGTCAACGTCCCGCACCCGCGAGATCGGGCGGATCTGCGCCTGAAGGCGCTGACGGACGAAGTTCGCGGCGCGATCGTGGATCCCGCCCACCACTGATGTCTCGCTTACCAAACTTTATAGTAGACATTAGTCTAGTTAAATGGAATTTGGAACACGCGCGCTGCGAGCCATCTCGGCTCGGCGCCAATCCGCTTTCACATATAAGGGAGAGATACGATGAGTGCCGTTGCCACTGTCCGTTCGGAGGAGAGCAGTTCCCAGACGAGCGTCGTCGAGGTCGTCCCGGTTGCCGGGCGCATCGGCGCGGAGATCCGCGGCGTGCGCTTGTCGCCGGATCTCGACTCCGGCACGGTTGACGCGATCCGCGCGGCCTGGCTCGCTCACAAGGTCGTCTTCTTCCGCAACCAGCACCACCTCGACGAGGCGAGCCAGGAGGCCCTGACCAGCCTGTTCGGCGGTGCGCCCGTGGGGCACCCTACGGTGCCTGCGATCGACGGGACCCGCTACATCCTCGAGCTCGATTCACGTCACGGGGGCCGCGCCAACTCCTGGCATACGGACGTCACCTTCGTCGACGCCTACCCCAAGGCATCGATCCTGCGTGCGCTGGTCGTCCCGACCTCCGGCGGCGACACCGTCTGGGCCAATACCGCGGCCGCTTATCGCGAGCTCTCCCCCGAGCTCCGAGACCTCGCCGACAAGCTCTGGGCGCTGCACACCAATGAATACGACTATCAGGCGCGGCGCCCCGAGGCGTCGAGCGACGACGTGCGTCGCTACCAGGAAGTGTTCACCTCCACCGTGTACGAGACGGAGCACCCGCTCGTGCGAGTGCACCCGGAGACGGGGGAGCGCACGTTGGTCCTCGGGCACTTCGTCAAGAAGATCCTCGGACTGTCGACGTATGACTCGGCGCACCTGTTCCAGGTGTTTCAGGAGCACGTCACCCGGCTCGAAAATACCGTGCGCTGGCGCTGGGCCGTTGGCGACGTCGCCGTCTGGGACAACCGCGCCACGCAGCACTACGCGGTCAACGACTACGGTGACCAGCACCGCCTCGTGCGTCGAGTGACCGTCGCGGGTGACGTCCCCGTCGCCATCGACGGTCGGCGCAGCGTGCTGCGCAGCAAGGCGCCGCGGCAGGCTCCCGTACGCCTCCAGGCCACGTCGGCCCTTAGCTGAGCTCTCTGCGCATGCGGAGCTCGGATCTCGAAAATCGATCGGAAAGGACCGTCTAGATGTCAGGCCGCCAGGGACAACTGCACCTCAATGCCTTCTTGATGGGGGTCGGGCATCACGAAGCCGCCTGGCGCCTTCCCGAGAGTGACGCGTTTGCGAGCACCAACGTCGAACACTACAAGAACCTCGCGCGCATCGCCGAGCGAGGCCGCTTGGACTCGCTCTTCCTCGCGGACAGCCCGATGCTGTGGAACAACATCGGGCGCCGCCCCTCCGGTACGCTCGAGCCGACGGTGCTCCTCGCCGCGCTCGCCGGCGTCACCGAGCACGTGGGCTTGATCGCCACCGCCTCTACTACCTACAACGAGCCTTTCAACCTGGCACGCCGCTTCGCCTCCCTCGACATCATCAGCGGAGGGCGCGCGGGCTGGAACATCGTCACGACGGCGGGCATCGAGGCGGCGCGGAACTTCAACCTCGAGGAGCTGCCCTCGCACGCCGAGCGTTACGCGCGCGCGGCGGAGTTCGTCGACGTGTCGCTCGAGCTGTGGGACAGCTGGGACGACGAGGCGCCGCTCGGGGATAAGGAGAACGGCATCTGGGGTGATGACGAGAAGGTGTACCCGCCAAGGCACGTCGGGCGCCATTTCAAGGTCGAGGGTGCGCTCAACGTGCCGCGCTGCCCACAGGGGTATCCGCTGCTCGTGCAAGCCGGCTCGTCCGACGATGGCAAGGCGCTGGCAGCTCGCTACGCCGAAGCCGTGTTCACCGCTCAGCAAACGCTCGAAGACGGTCAGAGCTTTTACTCAGATTTGAAGAGCCGGACGCGGGCGTTCGGGCGTGATCCGGATTCGATCAAGATCTTGCCGGGCCTCGTGCCAGCCATCGGCGGCACCGAGAGCGAGGCGCGGGCGCTGGAGGAAGAGCTCGACCGCCTGATCAAACCGGAGCACGCCAAGCGTCAGTTGGCGCAGACGCTCAAAGTGAAGCCGGAGGACTTGATCCTCGATGCGGAGCTCCCCAAAGACCTCCCGGCCGAGGACGCTATCGAAGGAGCCAAGAGCCGCTACACGCTCATCGTCAACCTGGCGCGGCGTGAGCGGTTGACGGTGCGCCAGCTGATCGGTCGTCTGGGGGGTGGGCGCGGGCATCGGACCTTCGCCGGGACACCCGAGCAAGTGGCGGACGCCATGCAGCAGTGGTGGGAAAATGGCGCGGCCGATGGCTTCAACGTCATGCCTCCGGCGTTGCCTTCGGGGCTTGCCGTGTTCGTCGACCACGTGGTGCCGATCCTGCAGCGCCGCGGGCTCTTCCGAACCGAATATGCAGGCAGGACGCTACGAGACAACTACGGGCTCGCACGTCCCCCCAATCAAAACACGCAGCGCTTACGCGCCACGGGCTGAGCGAGCGGGGCTCGGGAGAAAGGCTGGGCACGACATGAGCACAAATCTCGATACGCAGGCGGATGGCGCGGACGAGCTCCGCAGAGGGCCGGATCGCCTCGAGCTCAGCGATACGCTCGAGCTCAGCGCGGACGTGCTGGTCATCGGCGGCGGGCCGGCGGGCACCTGGTCCGCCTTATCAGCGGCCGCCACGGGTGGGCGCGTCGTGCTCGTGGACAAGGGGTATTGCGGGACGAGCGGCGCCACGGCGCCGTCCGGGGTGGGTGTTTGGTACGTACCGCCGGAGCCGAGCGCGCGGGAGGAAGCGCGCGCTAGCCGTGAGTCGCTCGGGGGCTTCCTGTCCGATCGGCGCTGGATGGATCGCGTGCTCGACACGACGTACGCCAATGTGGATCGCCTCGCGGCTTGGGGTTATCCCTTCCCGAGCGACGATGCGGGCGCGCCCGCGCGCCGCAGCTTGCAGGGGCCAGAATACATGCGGCTGATGCGCAAGCGGATCAAAGCCGCGGGCGTTCGCGTGCTGGATCACAGCCCAGCGCTGGAGCTGCTCGTGGACGATCACGGCGTCGCCGGCGCGGCGGGTGTCTCGCGTCAAGACGGCGTCACATGGCGAGTCAAGGCGAACGCCGTGGTCATCGCAACCGGCGGTTGCGCGTTCTTGAGCCGCGCCCTCGGGTGCAACGTGCTGACGGGTGACGGGGGCCTGCTCGCCGCCGAAGTGGGCGCGGACATGTCCGGGATGGAGTTCTCGAACGCCTACGGCATCGCGCCGGCCTTTGCCTCGGTGACCAAGACGGCGTTCTATCGCTGGGCTACGTTCTATCACGACGACGGCGGCCCATCCCCAGCAACGAAAGTAGACAACCATGGATCTCGAGCTCGCGGGTAAACGCGCCATCGTCACCGGCGGCAGCCGAGGCATCGGCAAGGCCATCGCGCGCCAATTGGCGCAGGAGGGCGTGGACGTGGTGATCTCGGCGCGCGGCGCGGACCAACTTGAAATCGCGGCTGCCGAGCTCTCGCGCGAGACGGGGCGGCGCGTGCTCCCCATCGTCGCCGACACCGGCAATGAGCGCTCCGTCAACCAGCTCGTCGCCGCGGCCATCGAGCGGCTGGGCCGGGTCGATATCCTCGTGAATAACGCCGCGGTGCCGGGCGGCATCTCGACCGCTACGCGCCTCGATCAGATCATCGATGAGGAAGTACTGGAGGACATCAACATCAAGGTGGTGGGCTACCTACGTACCGCTCGCGCCCTGGCGCCGCACCTGATCGCCAATGGCTGGGGTCGCATCATCAACATCGGCGGCCTGGCGATCCACCGCACGGGGCGCCCAGTGGCGACCCTGCGCAACGTGGGCGTCGCCGCCATCACGAAGAACCTGGCTGACGAGCTCGGGCCCAAGGGCATCAACGTGGTCGCCATTCACCCGGGGGCGACCCGCACCGAGCGGACTGCTACGGATACAGAGCGGGCGCTCGCCGCAAACGTCAGCATCGGTCGCATCGTGGATTCGTCCGAGGTGGCGTCGGTCGTCGCGTTCCTGGCTTCGCCGCGCAGCGTGGCCATCAACGGCGACGCGATCCCGACCGGCGGCGGCAGCCTCGGCAGCATCTACTACTGAGGGCGCCTCTACTACTGAGGGCCGCTCGGGCTCGCGGCTGTCGCGCTCGGGTCGAGCGAGGGGGGGCTCAAGCTCGCGTATGCCTCCGGCAGCAAGAAACCGGATCGCACCTCCACCCGCTGCGGGATGAAGCCCAAACGCAGCCACAGATCGGCCACCTCTTGCTGCTTGTTGATGATGGCCTCCGTGATGGGCAGCACCCCATACGTATACTTCTGGTGCATCTCGAGCAGAGTCGGCACGTCGATCAGCAAATCAGGCGACAAGAGCTCCGCCATTTCGCGTGGATGCTCGCGGCTCCAGGCTTCCGCCCCTTGAAGTGCGGCGAGGAACGCGCGCAGCACGTCCGGATGCTCGCGCTCGAGCTGCCGGCGAGTGGTGAGGAAGTTATTGCTGTCTCGGAGGGAGCCGCCGTCGAGCAGCACCCGCCCGACCTTGTTCTGGACCGCGCGCGTGCCAAACGGCTCCCAGATGAACCAGGCGTCCACCTCGTTGGCGCTGAACGCCGCATTTGCATCGGCAGGCGGCAAGAAGACCGACTGCACATCAGCCAGCGTCAGGCCCGCCTCCGCCAGGGCTTTCACGAGCAGGTAGTGACCGATCGACGCCTTCTGGAAAGCAATCTTCTTTCCTTTCAGGTCGGCCACGCTCTTCGTGGTCGAATCGATCGGAACCAACAGCGATATGGACTTCCCGCTCGGTGGAATGGCGGCCAGATAGATCAGAGAGGAGCCGGCGGCTTGCGCAAAAATGGGAGGTGATTCAGCGGTCGAGGCGATGTCCAGCGCGCCTGCATTCAGCGCCTCGAGCTGTTGCGGCCCTGCGGCGAACTCGAGCCACTCCACGCTAAATCCGAGCGGCTTTAAATCTCGCTCCAGGGAGCGCTGCTTTTCGAGGACGCTGAGCGCGGTCAGCTGCTTTGGGCGCACCACTCGGAACACATGGCTCGGCGGGCTCACCTCGTGACCAGGCGTGTCCTGCCGCTGACAACCCGCCGCGGTGAAGACGAGTAGGCACAGCGCACGGAGGCAGGCGTAGTACCCACGTGGATGGGCGGCCCAAATTCGACGGCGTTCGGTGCTGGACGGGTGGATCAACTATCATTAAATAGACAAAAGTCTTCTAAAAAGTCTTCACAAAAAGTAGGTTGGGGCATGAGCAGTGATTTTCTCTGGTACCTTCCGACGCACGGCGATGGTCGCGATCTAACGGCCGGGGCGTTTCATCAGGGCAAACGCGGCAGCGCCTTTCGTCCGCCGGAGCTCGACTACATCAAGCAGGTGGCGTTAGCCGCCGAGCGCGCTGGCTTTCTCGGTGCGCTCATCCCAACGGGTACCCACTGTGAAGACGCCTGGGTCGTGGCGGCTGCAGTGGCGCAACACGCGACGCGCCTCTCGCCGCTGGTGGCTTTTCGCCCGGGGTTCAGCTTGCCCGCTGTGGCGGCGCAGACGGCGGCGTCTCTGCACGGCCTGATCGGCAATCGCTTGCTGCTCAACGTAGTGACGGGCGGCAGCGCGGCCGAGCAGCGCTCCTACGGTGACTTTCTGGACCACGACGCGCGTTACGAGCGCACGGACGAGTTTTTGACGATAGTGCGCGGGATTTGGCGGGGCAAAGGCTTCGACTTCGAGGGCAAGTATTACCGCATCGAGGCAGGCGGGCTGGTCAAGCCGCTCCTCGAGCCTCCTACCATCTATTTCGGTGGCGCATCGGGGGCGGCTCAGCGCGTCGCTGCCAAGCACGCGGACGTGTACCTCACGTGGGGCGAGACTCCGCCGATGGTCAGAGACCGCATCGCCGGGATGCGAGCGCTGGCTGCCGAACGAGGTCGTACGCTGAGGTTTGGCATTCGCCTGCACGTCATCCCCCGCGACACGGAGGACGAGGCTTGGTCAGAGGCTCAACGCTTGCTCGATGGCATCCCGGAAGGGCCGATCCAGGATTCGCAGCGGCAATTTGCTGCGATGGAGTCGGTAGGGCAAGCGCGTATGGTCGGGCTGCACGGTGGGCAGACGGGGCACGCTCGCGACCTCGAGATTTATCCGAATCTATGGGCGGGCGTGGGCCTCGTACGAGGTGGCGCCGGTACGGCCATCGTCGGCTCGCATGAGCAAGTGGCCGAGCGCGTTGCGGAGTACGAGGGCATCGGCATCGACACTTTCATCCTGTCCGCATACCCCAACCTGGAAGAAGCCGTGCGCGTGGTTGAAGACCTCTTGCCGCGCCTAGAGAGGCGTCCGCCCGAGCAAGCGGAGTGGGCTCTAGCGAGCGCTTCATGACCTCTGCCCAGCGCGCAAGGCGTGCCTGCTCGAGCACGCGGCGCGCGGTCGTTGCCCTGGCGCTGCTGCTCGCGACGGCCGGCTGCGAGCGCCGCGCGGGCTCCGCCGCACCACCGGCCCCGTCGCCGTCAGTGGTTCGCATCGGCTACCAGAAATCGAGCGTGCTGGTGCTCGTCAAATGGCGGGGCACGCTCGAAGCGCCACTCGCGGCGCGCCACGTGAAGGTCGAGTGGGCGGAGTTTCCCGCAGGGCCCGCGCTGGTAGAGGCGCTGAACGCGGCGCAGCTCGACCTCGGCTACGTGGGCGAGGCGCCGCCGATCTTCGGGCAGGCGGCTTCTTCCAGCTTGATTTATGTCGCGGTGGACCAACCCTCACCGCGGAGCGAAGCCATCGTCGTCCCCAAAGGCTCCGCCATCCATAGCGTGGCCGACCTGAAGGGCAAGTCGGTGGCGCTGAACAAGGGCTCCAACGTTCACTACTTCCTGGTCCGTGCGCTAGAGAAGGCGGGGCTCGATTACTCCTATGTGAGGCCGGTCTTTCTGCCGCCTTCGGACGCGCGGGCGGCCTTCGAGAACGGAACGGTCGACGCCTGGGCGATCTGGGACCCGTACCTGGCATCGGTCGAGGTGGCGCACGCTCCGAGGGTGCTCACGACGGCCGAGGGCATCGTCGACAATAATTCCCTCTACATCGCGCGGCGGGAGCTCGCGGCGGAGCGTCCGGAGCTCCTGCGAACGATCTTCGAGCACGTGCGAGCGACGGACGCCTGGGCGCGGGAACATCGAGAGGAGGCCGCGCGTTACCTCGGGCCCTTGCTCGGCATCGATGACCGAGCGATCCAGCTGTCCGTGAGCCGGGCCTCCTGGAACGTCGGGCCCATCACCGACTCGACGGTGAACGGGCAACAGCGCATCGCCGACGCCTTTCTCGAGCTCGGCCTGATCCCCGAGCCGCTAAAGGTTATCGATGCGGCGCCCAAGCACCAGGTCTTTTGAGCCTGAGCGCTTTTCACGCTCCACCTTCAGAGGTGATAGGAGCGATGCGATCTTCACGGGCACTGCGTCAGACTCTCCGTCATCCTCGACGCCCAGGTGCCCGAGCAACACCTTGCGCGCGGCAGCAAAGCGAGGATCACTCCTGCGCCGTGGCTGCGGAATGTCCACGCTCAGCTCTGCGACGATGCCGTTGGCGCGCTCCGATGCCCCCGCGCTGGCGTCCGCCCCAAGGGTCGCAGGTGGTCTCGAGAGCACGAGCGCCCGGTCAGCCAGGAGCAGCGCTTCGTCGACGTCGTGAGTGACGAGCAACACGGCCGGCTGGTGCCGCTGCCAGAGCTCGGCCAAAAGCTTGTGCATGCGAATTCGCGTGAGCGCGTCGAGGGCCCCGAAGGGCTCGTCCAAGAGCAAGAGCTCCGGGTCGCGCACCAAGGCGCGGGCCAGGGCTACGCGCTGCGCTTCTCCCCCGGAGAGGGTCAGCGGCCAGGCATCGGCACGGGAGGAGAGGCCCACCTCCTCGAGCGCGGCGAGCGCCCGGCGCCGGCGTTCATCTGGCTTGAAGGGCAAGCCGAGGGCAACGTTTTGCCAGACCCGCTTCCATGGCAAGAGCCGCGGCTCCTGGAATACGACCGAGCGCCGCAGCGGCAGCGAAAGCGTGCCGGTGGCGTGGGGATCGAGGGCCCCGAGGACGCGCAGGAGCGTGCTCTTGCCGCAGCCGCTCGGGCCAAGCAGAGCGACGAACTCGCCGCGAGCAATCTCGAGGTCAATGCCGCCCAATACTTGCCGCGTGCCAAAGGCTCGCGCGAGATCGCGCACGCGGAGGACGGGGGGAACAATCTGGCTAGGTTGAGTCATTGGAGTGGCGGGGTGTTGTCCGAGCTCCTTGGCAGAGCTCATTGCCCGGCGAAGCTCACTCGCCAGGAGAGGACCCGGCGCTCCAACACACGCACCAGCGCATCCGTCAGGAGCCCGAGCAAGCTATAGACGACCAAGCCCACGACGATGATGTCGGTGCGCATAAACTCGCGTGCGTTGGTCATCAGGTAACCGATGCCCGCGGTGGCGTTGATTTGTTCGCTGATCACCAAGATCAGCCAGGCTACGCCGAGGGAGTAGCGCAGCCCGACCAAGAAGGACGGCAGCGCGCCGGGCAAGATCACGTGCACGATCAAGCCCAGCCGATTGAGCGGAAGGCTCGAGGCCACCTCCACGAGCTTGTTGTCGATCCCACGAATGCCGGCGTAAGTGTTCAGATAGATCGGAAATAACGTGCCGAGGGCGACGAGCGCGATCTTCGGCGTTTCGCCGATGCCAAACCACAGGATAAAGAGCGGGACCAGCGCCAGGACGGGCAGGGTGCGCAGCATCTGTAGCGGCGGATCGAGCAGGTCCTCACCCAGCCGGAATAGGCCGGAGACCAGGGCCAGCCCCAGGCCCGCGCTCACCCCGATACAAAGCCCACGCGCGACCCGCCCGAGTGAGACCCACAGGTGGTTCGAGAGCTCGCCGCTCGCGATCAGCGCCCAGCCTGCGTCGAGCACTGTCGTCGGAGCGGCCAGGACTCGGGTCGAGATCAGGCCGCTCGAGCTGGCGAGTTGCCAGCAGACGAGCAGTAGCACGGGGCTGACGGCGCGACGCCAAACTCCAGATCGGACGCTCGCCAGCGCCTTCGGGCCTACAGGCTCGGAGCTCATTCTGTCTACTAAGATATCACCACAGTCACTATGAAGGAAATGGTTTCGGCAGCGTCGAGCCGATGCTGAAGCCACCGCCGGAGAGGTCCAGGCACGTGCCCGTGATAAATGATGCGGCGTCCGACAGCAGCCAGACGATGGGCCGCGCGATCTCATCCACCTGCGCTGGGCGACCGATCGGGATTGTAGCCGCGAGCGTCGCTCTAAACGTCGGGTCCTCGAGCCGTGCATGCGTCGCCTCAGTGACGGTGTAGCCTGGCCGTACCGAGACGACGCGAATGCCCTCTCGAGCGACCTCCTTGGCGAAGCCCAGGCTGAAGCTGTCGACGGCGGCCTTGCTCGCTGCGTAGTGAGAGCTGCCGGGTCGGCCCCCCACAGTGGCGGCCATCGAGGAGACGTTGACGACGACGCCGCCGCGGCCTCCGCGCTCGGTGGACATCCGGCGGGCGGCCTCTCGACAGCACAGCATCAGCCCCACGACGTTGGTCGACATGAGCTCGAGCAACGTCGCTGGGTCGGCGTCCGCCACTCGGGTCGGAGCCGGCATGAAGGCCGCGCTGTTGATCAGCGCCGTGACGGGCCCGAGGCCCTCTTCCACTCCGGCGAACAGGCGTTCGATGTCTGCCGGGCGGCTCACGTCCGCGCGCACGGCGATAGCTCGCGCCCCCAGCTGCTCGAGCTCTGAGACCAGGCAGAGAGCGTGGCGCTCGTGCGTGCGGTAGTTGATGGCGACCGCATAGCCTGCTCGCGCCGCGTGCCGCACGCAGGCCGCACCGATACCGGTAGCGCCCCCCGTAACGAGGAGGACTTGGGTCATGGTCGGTAGATGTTACCCGGTGACAGGACGCCCCGTCAAAACGGGCGGCTGCCCGCCAAGCTGATGCGCTTCAGGACGCGCCGCGAGCCCGGATCAAACGCGGTGCGAGCGTGCAACACGGCTTGATTGTCCCAATACACGATGTCTCCGACGCTCCAGCGGTGCGTGTAACGCAAGCGCTCCTGGCTCAGGTGCTCACGCAGCTGTGCGATCAGCTCTGCGCCCTCCGTCGGCGGCAAGCCGACGACCTCTACCTCCGTCGCCGCGTCGAGATACAGGATCTTCTTCCCGCTCCCGGGATGCGTGCGGACCAACGGGTGCGGAAACACCGGGCTGATCAGCGGCTTGGCCTCGAGCCGATACTTGGGCCTGGCCTCACCCTCCGCCCACAGGAACGGGTTGTACGTGATGAGCTCCAGGTGGGCGATGCGCTGCTTGGTCTTCTGCTCCAGCGTTTCATACGCCAGGTGCATGTTGTAGAAAGACGTGTCCCCGCCGCTCGGCGGCACTTCCAGCGCATACAGCAGCGAGCCCGCGGAGGGCAGCGGGGTCCAGTGATGATCGGAGTGGGCCGCGAGCTCCTGGTGACCGGTGTAGCCGCCCTGCACATTGGCGACGAGCACGATCTCGGGGGTGGCACCCCCCTCCTTGGAGGCCAACACTGGCACGTCCGACGGTGGGGAAAAGATGCTGCCGAAATAGCTGGCAAAGGCCTTGAGCTGCTCCTCTGATGGGTCCTGACCCTTGAAGATCAGGATGTGATGGTCGAGCAGACCTTGCTTGAGCGCCAGGATCGTCTCCGGGTCGACCGAACGGCGCGTATCGACGTCGAGGACGATGGCCCCTAGCGGCCCGTCGGTGCTGGTCAATAACTTCCTGGGCTCTGCGATGCTCGTCATGTGGAGGCTCCTTGTCGAGGCGAAGGGGACGCCGGAGCGGCATACCCGCTGCGTGCGCAGGGTATAGCATAATGCCAATAGTTCTACTAAAGAAGACTGGAGAGGAACGACTGCATGCCCACCCTTGGCCTCGAGCCGCAGGATATCGACGCTTCTCGCACCCCCGACGCCCTCACGGCGCTCATCGGCCAGCGCTACGGGCAGGCGCCAGCGGGGCCCACGCTGCCGGGTATCGCGCGAAGTCGGCAAGCGGTGCTCACCCCGTTACTGTCGCACCGCTCCGTTCGGCGTTATCTCTCCAAGGCCTTGAGCCCGGGGACGTTGGAGCTCCTCGTCGCGGCGGCGCAGTCGGCGTCGAGCTCGTCGAATCTGCAGCTGTGGAGCGTGCTGTCCGTCGACGATCCACAGCGGCGCCTCGCTCTCTCGGAGGTCGCGGGAGGCCAGGAGCACATCCTCCAGTGTCCGCTGTTCCTGGTGTGGATCGCGGATCTGCATCGGCCCGCGGCGCTCGCCGAGGAGCGGGCCATCGAGCACGTGGGGCTCGACTACAGCGAAACGGGTCGCGAGCGTCACGGCGCTGCGCGGGCGCGATCGGCTGCGGCAAGCGCTCCAAGCGCTGGGCTTTGCGTTGCGCTAACCGCTCGACCTGACCTAACGCCGCTCTGCGGCGCGTCAGCTCTCACTGGCGCGCCGCAGCAAGCTTCTCACGTCTTGGGCAGCGCCACCTTGGGCTTGCCGTCTTTGCCGTAGGGCACCCAATACTCTTGCAGATTCAGCTCGCGCAGCACCTCGTCGAGGAAGCGCGGCTCAACCCAGTCTTCAAAGCGGAAGGTCTTTCGGATCAGGCCAAAACGTTTGGCCTCCGAGATGTTGGTGTTGTACTGAGACGCCACATACTCATCGAGCAGCGGGCTCGACAGGACCTTGAGCGAATTGCTCCCCTGGTCTTCCTTGAAGTTGGCGAAGGTCACCCCGGAGCGGCTCCAGAGCTGGAAGGCCGGGGCAGGGTTCTGTTCCTGATCGGACAGCCACTTCGCGGCCAGCACCAGCGTCTTGACCACGCGCTTGGTGTGCTCCGGGTACTTGTTGATGAAATCCTCCGAGCCAATGAACGAGCAATGGCGAAACGCGAGCGGGTCGCTGGTGTCCGTGCTGTAGAGCATTCGGGCCAGGCCCTGGTCACGCAGCGATAGGTACTCCGTCCAGCCGAAGGCCGCGTCCACGTCTCCTGTCGCCATCGCCGCCTTCGCGGTGGCGGTATCCATATTGATGGCCCGGATATCGGACTCCTTCAGGCCGAATTTCTCCAGGACCTTGGCCGCTGAGAGCTGAATGTTGGTTCCCTTGAACAGGGCGACCTTCTTGCCACGCAGATCGGCGACCGATTGGATGCTCGATGAGGTAGGTACGAAGATATACGTATTGCCGCGGATGGCGGTCGCGGCCAGCACCTTCGTGCGGAGCCCCCCCGCATGGCCAATGATCGACGGCAGGTCGCCGAGCAACGAAAAGTCGACCAGGCCGTTTGCATAGAGCTCGTTTACCGCAGGCCCCGCGCCGCGCAGGAAGGACCAGGTGACCTTGATCCCGTCTTTCTTGAATTCCTCCTCTAGCAGGCCCTTCAAATGTACGGTTGCGGCGCTCGAGCCACCGACGACGGGCCGATTGCCCACGCCGACCCCGGGGTAGGCCAGGCGGATCTCGCTCGGCGCGTCGGCTCGCGCCAGGCCAGACAGGGCGGTGATGCTTAGGCTGAGCACCAGGCATAGGAATTTAAACGGATGATTCATGTAGGTTTCCTCAAACACGGGCTCGGCGAGCGGCGCGTAGGTCACTGCGGCGAGCGTTCGAGTTGTCTTGTATAACGAACAAACCGTCACGGGCAACCCGATAATTGCTCGACCACGCGGTGTGTCTAGTTTAGAAGACGTAAATCAAGCACGCACGACCGCTCGCGCCGCGGCGAGCCCGGAGAGAAAGACCGTCTGATGACCCAAACCAGCCTTGCGCCCCAGCTCGAACGCCACCCCCACGTGAGCCTCGAGCTCGACTCGCCCGAGCTCGCCTCTACGTATGAGCGAGTCAGCACCCGCCAGTTCGACCACGGCAAGGTCCTGATCGCGTCGCTCGCGCCGAAGGCGGGGGAGCGGGTGCTCGACGTCGGTTGCGGCACCGGTCGCCTGGGCGACTACGTCGCCGGCCTGGTGGCGCCCGGCGGAGAGGTCATCGGCATTGATCCCCTGCCATTGCGCATCGAGATCGCTGCGCGCAAAAATCCACGCTTCAAGCCGAGTGTCGGTCGCGCCGAGGACCTGTCGCGCTTCGCCGATCGGAGCTTCGACGTCGTGTACGCCAACAGCGTCTTCCACTGGATCGAGGACAAGGCCAAGGCCCTCGCCGAAGCGCGGCGCGTGCTCCAGCCCGGCGGGCGTTTTGGCGTCAATAGCGCGGACGCGCTGCGCGCTCATCAATCGGTGCGGCTGGTGCGCGACGCCGCGTCAGAGGCGGGTCTGGAGCGGTCCTCGAGCGCCTTTGGATCGAACCATCGAGTCGACGCCGCCGAGCTCCGGGACCTGCTCGAGGGCGCCGGGTTTGGCAGCGTGAAGGTCGATGCTCACACCTTTGTGGACGACGTGAGCGGCGTCGACGACCTCTTCGCCTGGAGCGCGTCCAGCTCCTTTGGCAACTTTCTTGCCGATCTGAAGCCCGAGGAGATCTCTCGAGTGCGCGAAATCCTTCGCGCCAAGCTCGAAGCCCTGCGAACGCGTGATGGCATCAAGCTGGAGCGCTACCTGGTATTCGCGACCGCGCGGGCCTGAGGTCAGTCGGTCCCATTTCGAAAGATGGGCCCACCCCCGAGCCTGAGGTCAGAGGCCGAGCTCGCTGAGCGTGATCTGCTCGAGGCTTGCTACGACCCGCCAGGCGCCCGCGAAGTCTTCGTCCAGCATGTTTGGATCCGGTACGGCGATCACGGCCATCCGCGCGCTCCGCGCGGCCTGCACACCCTTCGGCGTGTCTTCGAAGACGAGGCAGCGTTCGGGCTCGGCCCCGAGCCGCCGCGCGGCGCAAAGAAAGATGTCAGGGGCAGGCTTGGCGTCCCGCACTTCGGGGTCGTCGCTGCACACCACCACCGTAAAGCAGCTGCCGAACGGCTGGACCGAGAGCTTGAGCTCGCAGATGTCACGTGAGCTGCTCGTGCCTATACCCAGCGGAATGCCGCGCTCCAGCAGCCTATCGATCAAGCGCTGTGCCCCGGGCATGGGGCGCGCGGCCTTGCACAGCTCTGCCAGGACGACCTCTCGCTCGACCAGGTACTCTTCGGGAGTGATGGGCAACTCGAGGGCCTCCACAACGAAGCGGGCGCCCGCGAGTGGCCCGCCGCCCATGATCTGTCGCTTGATGTCCCAATCGTACGTCTTACCAAAGCGCTCGACGACGGCTTGCGCGGCGATGGTGTACAGCGGCTCGGTGTCGAGCAGCGTACCGTCGAGATCGAAGATGACGTGGGTTGGGGTCAGGAGAGGCACGTGTACTGACACTAATGCCTTGGATCTACGGAAGCGATGGAAATTTTCCCCTGAGTTGCACCCAGCGTTGGCAGGCTGTCGGGCGCGGCCGGCATCGTTTCATCGCCATTCGGAAGCGGCTTGACGACTTCTCGAGACGGGCTAGATCGGTGCCGGCGTGGACCCGGTCGCGAACCGACCAAGGCCCTCGAAAGCTCGCGCGAGTGATTCAAAATGAACTAGCTCGGTCGCCGACGCTGGTCATTCCCGATCGGCTCGCTGGATCGGCGGCGGTCCAACGGCGCAACTGGTGGCTGCACGTGCTGGAGGGTGGCACGTTAATCGGTTCCTGGGGCGCCATCAACGCCAACACCGTGGGCACCTCACTGGTGCAACACCTGGGGGGCGCGGCATGGATGGTGGCGCTCATGCCGATGGCGACGACCGTCGGTTTCTCGCTCGGGCCCATTTTCACCGCGCATCGGCTCGATCGGCAGAGGCACTTCTTACCGGTGCTGCGCTCGACCCTGCCGTTCTCTAGGCTACCGATCCTGCTCAGCGCAGTGGTGCTCGGGCTGTACGGGGCCGGCCCCGTGTCACTGTGGGCCGTGCTTACGAGCTCGCTCGTGTATGGCCTGGTCGGCGGGGCGAGTGTCGGGGCGTGGCAGCAGCTCATCCTGCGCACGGTTCCCGCCCGAGAGCGGCCTTCGCTCTTTGCCACGCGTTACCTGGCGTCGAATCTGCTCGGTCTCGGCGCGGGGTCCCTGGTCAGCCCGGTGCTCGGGCATTGGCCGGGCACTACCGGCTACGCCGTGTTGCACCTGGTGACGTTTGCGGGGGCGATGCTCGCCTATCGCCTGCTGATGGGCGTCGTGGAGCCGTCGGCGACGGCCACCCCGCCGTCCGAGGCGCGGACGTTCCTCCAGAACCTGCGCGGAGTGCCGGAGTTGTTCGCCTCCGATCGCCGCCTCGGCCTGTATCTGTGGACGGTCGTGCTCGTAAACAGTCAATTTTTGCTGATGGGCTTTCTCGCCGTACACGCGCTCGAGGTGCTCGGCGAGACGGAAGCCTATGTCGGCACGCTGACGAGCGCGCAGATGGCGGGCGCGGTGGTCGGGACGTTCGTCGCCGCGCGCTTTGGCAATCGTTATGGTAGCCGAGGCCTGCTGATCGCGGCACGTTGCCTGTTCTTGATCGTGGCTCTGGGAGCGCTCTGCGCGGCGACCGATTGGTCTTTCCGGCTGCTGTTTGCGGCGTACGGCGCGGCGCTCTGGGTCAACCTGGTCGGCCACAACACCCTGACGCTCGAGCTCTTGCCTCACTCGCGCCGCTCCACGGTGCTCGCCGTATTCAGCCTGGTTCAGGTGCCGAGCATGCTGGTCGCAGCGCAGCTCGGCGCCTGGCTGTGGCACATCCAGGCCCCCTTCGCCTGGATCGCAGGCGCGAGCGCCGTCGGGCTCGCGGGGGCGCTCGCCACGATGCTGCCCGTGCGCCTGCGTGCCCCGCATCAGGCGCCGTAGCGCGTTCTTCTAAAAGTCGTCGTGGGAGATGGCTCCCAGGTAGTAAACAGGACATGGGTCCATTATAGTAGTCTTCTATGCGGGACAAGCGAGGAAAGCAGTGGGGTCCGCCCTTAGTGAGGCTGCTGCGCCTCACCGCCCTCCCTGTCCGGAATCACCCATGACGGTCACTGTTCAGAGCGCGACTCAGCGCCCCTTGTCGGAGCTCGACGGAGCCCTGCCGCCTGCTGTGCACGTGCATGGGCCCGGCGCGGCGGTGGACCGTGGGGCACTGCGGGAGGTGGCCGCAGCGGCCGAGCCCCCCGGGCTGCGTTTTGATAGGGGTCAGCTGCCGGACACCCCCTGGCGGTTCATCTGGCACGTCGCGCGTGGACGCTATCGCTGGGGCTTGTCGTTGCTGGCCCTGGGCGAAGCCCTGCATTCCGCTTGCGGCATTCTATTGCCTCTGGCCTTGAGCCGAATCATCTCGGCGGTCACGGCCAGCCACGTCGATAAACAGGCCGTGCTCACACAGGTGTGGCCTCCGGTCTTGGCGTTCGGCGCGCTGTGCGCCGGGGAGTTGGTCTTCGGTCGGCTCAACTCGGCCGTCCAGCTTCGGCTGGCACCGCGGCAGCGCCAGTACGTGGGCCGTGCCCTGTTCGACTATCTACATGGGCATTCACACCGCTTCTTCTCGGAGAGCTTCGCTGGCGCCCTGGCCCACCGGGTGAGCGAGGTGTCCCACGGCGTGAACCAGGTCCTGTGGGCCGCGTTGACCGAGTTCTTGCCCATCGCGATCGTGATCAGCGTAGCCAATTGCCTGCTGTTTGGCGCAAGCTACTGGCTCGGCCTGTTCACTGGCCTCTGGTCTCTCGCGTTCATCACCATCTCCATCTTGCTGGCACGCCGGACACAGCCGCTCGCGCACGCCGCCTCCAGTGCCCGCACCCACACCGTTGGGCTGGTCGTCGACTCCGTCTCGAACCATGCCGCGGTGCGGCTCTTCGCACGCCGCGCGCACGAGCGAGCCTTGCTGGAGCGCACCTATGCGTCCGAGCTCGTCACGGTGCTCAGCTCCAACCTCGCGATGGAACGCGTGCGCTTGTTTCAATTCGCGGCCTCGGCCGTGCTCAAGGGAGGAACGGTGGCCGCCGCCGTCCTATTGTGGAGCCGCGGCGCCATCGAGGTGGGACAGTTCGTGATGGCGGTGAGCCTGTCGCTCCTGATCATCGCCGAGGTGCGTAACCTGAGCCGGCGCTTTCTCGAGCTGTTCGAATCGCTCGGCAACGTGGGCAGCGGGGTCCGCGCCATCCTGCGCCCCCACGAGCTCGTCGATGGCCCGGCGGCTACCGAGCGCCGCATCGCTCGGGGAGCCATCGAGTTCGATTCGGTCGGCTTCGAGTATGCGGACGGAGCGCAGGTCTTCCGAGGTCTGTCGGTCTCGATTCCCGGCGGGCAGAGGCTAGGCTTGGTCGGGCTCTCCGGCTCGGGCAAGAGCACCTTCGTCAGCCTGCTGCTTCGCCTGTACGATCCACAGTCGGGCAGCATCCGCATCGACGGCCACGATCTGCGGGCCTTCACGCAGGAGTCGCTGCGCCGGCAGGTCGGGCTCATCCCGCAGGATCCGGCCCTGTTCCATCGCACACTCTACGACAACATTCGCTACGGGGACAGCGCCGCGACCGATTCAGAGGTCGTCCTTGCGGCGCGGCGCGCGAATGCGGACGAGTTCATCATGAGCATCCCGGGGCAGTATGACGCCGAGGTGGGGGAGCGGGGCGTCAAGCTCTCCGGCGGGCAGCGCCAACGTATCGCCATCGCCCGTGTGATACTGAAGGACGCTCCCGTCTTGATTCTGGATGAAGCCACCTCGAGCTTGGATTCCATCACCGAGCACGCCATCCAGTCGGCCCTCGACGAGGCGATGCGGAACAAGACCGTGATCGTTGTCGCTCACCGCCTCTCGACCATCGCGCACCTCGACCGCATTCTGGTCTTCTCACACGGTCGTGTGGTCGAAGACGGTAGCCATGACGAGCTGCTCGGACGACGGGGAGCGTATCACCGTCTGTGGAGCCGCCAAGCGGGCGGCGTGCTCGCCGACCAAAACGACGTTGTCGGGGCGGATGACGTTCGGCGGTCCGCCGAGCTGGCGGCAGGCGAACGTTCGCTCGACGACAGCGAGTCCCGTCCGCCTCGTGACGCTGACGAGCCCAACGCGAACGGCGCTCACGCCCCGCTGATGACATGAGCGGCACAGAGAGAGGCAAACTCATGAAGATGTCCTGGTCGATATGCAGCGTGGCGCTGGCCGTCTCGTTCAGCCTCGTGTTCGGCTGCGCCGAGAGCAAGGGGAGCCCCTCGAAGGCCTCAGCGCAGGCGCCCTTTGAGAAGGCAGTGCTCCGCTACCAGGGCTTCGCGGGTACGGTGACTTATCCGGAGCTGGCGGAGGATCTGGGTTACCTCGCGCCGATCCGGCTCGAGTACGTGGGCAACACGATCAGCGGCCCTCAGGACATTCAGACGGTGGTCACCCGCGACATCGACTTCGGCGGTGCCTTCAACGGCGCTGTCATCAAGCTGCGCGCGGCCAAGGCGCCTATCGTCGCGATCATGGGCTACTACGGCGTCGACGAGAAGACCTGGAGCGGCTACTACGTGCTCGACAACAGCCCGATCAAGTCCGCTCGGGATTTCATCGGCAAGAAGGTCGCCGTCAACACGGTCGGCGCGCACAGCGAGCTCATCTTGCGCGAGTACCTGGCGCGAGGCGGTTTGACGAAGGATGAGGCCGCCCAAGTCACGCTCGTGGTGGTGCCTCCCGTGAGCGCGGAGCAGGCACTGCGGCAGGGCCAGGTCGACATCGCGACCCTGGGCGGTATCATGCGCGAAAAAGCGCTCGAGCGCGGGGGCATCAGCAAGGTGTTTTCGGACTACGATCTGTACGGCAAGTTCACGGCGGGCAGCTACGTGCTCACGCGCGACTTTTTGCGCGACAATCCGAAGACAGCGCGCCACTTCGTCGAGGCGACGGCCAAGGCCATCGAGTGGGCGCGAAGCACCGCTCGGGAGCAGGTCGTCCAGCGCATGGAGGCCATCATTGGCCGGCGGGGCCGCTCGGAGGATGCGTCCGCCGTCAAGTACTGGCGGAGCACCGGGGTGGCGGGCCCGGGCGGCTTGATCAAGCCTGAGGAGTTTCAGGTCTGGCTCGATTGGTTAGTCAAGGACGGGCAGCTTGCTCCTGGCCAACTGGCTCCCTCCGAGATCTACACCAACGAGCTCAATCCATTTCAAAGTCAAGGCACGTGATGAAATCCCAGCACCATAGCGGCACTAGAGCTGGCCTCGGCCGACGCGAATCTGATAGCGTCCCCGCCATGTCCTCTGCAGCGCCCTCGTTTGCGTCCGTGCCCGAAATGATCGCCGAGCTGCGCGCTGGTCGGATGATCATTCTCGTGGATGACGAGGAGCGGGAGAACGAGGGGGACCTGGTCGTGGCTGGCGAGCTGATCCAGGTCGAGCACGTGGTCCTGATGAACCGCCTGGCGAGCGGGATCATCACCGTGCCGATGCCACGCGCCTGGCTGCGCCGGTTGCACATCGACGCGATGGTGCAGGAGAACGCGGAGAGCATGCACACCGCGTTTACGGTGACCGTCGACGCGAAGGACGGGGTGAGCACGGGATCGAGCGCGCGCGATCGTGTCGCCACGATCCGGAAGCTCGCGGACCCGGCGTCGCGCGCAGAGGACTTCGTGCGCCCCGGCCACATCAACCCGCTGCTCTCACGAGAAGGCGGCGTGCTCAAGCGCGCGGGGCACACCGAAGCCTCGCACGACTTGATGTGCCTCGCCGGCCTCCAACCGGTCGCGGTGCTATGTGAGATCATGGGCGACGACGGTGAGATGCTGCGCTTGCCTCGCCTGCGCGAGCTAGCGGACAAATCCGGGTTAAAGCTCGGCACGATCGCGGACGTGATCCGCTACCGCCAGTGCACCGAGCGGCTGATCCGCTCTATTGGTAGTAATGTCGGCAGCAATACCGGTGATACCGGCGGGGATCTGCTCGAGTCGCGTTTTGGCAGGCTCTCGGTGCATCGCTTCGAGAGCAGCGTCGATCGCGGTCGGTACACCGCCTTCGTGCGCGGCGTGATCGACGGAGAGAGCCCGACTTTGGTGCGCATTCATGTGGCCACGTTGACCGACGACGTGCTCGGCTTGCTCCGAGGTGGAGTAGGCAGTGAGCTCGAGCTGGGCCTCTCGCGCATCGCGCGCGAGGGCAGCGGTATTTTTCTGTACATCGAGCGTTCCAGCGAAATCCCGGCAGACCCCATGGATGAGCGCGACTACGGCATCGGGGCGCAAATCCTGCGTGAGCTGGGGGTAAAGCGCCTGCGGCTCCTCACGAACCACCCAAAAAAACGCGCTGGTCTGGACGGGTTCGGGCTCGAGCTCTGCGAGCATGTTGCGCTCGACGATGCCAGCGACGCCGAGCCCGACGCGCCTCAGCCCGTCATGCCGCCGTCGATGACCAGCGTCTGGCCGGTCATGAACGCCGGTGCGCTCAGCGCCAGATAACCGACGAGCTCGGCGATCTCTTGCGGGGTGCCGAAGCGCCGCATCGGCACCCGGGCAATTGCGGCGCTGCGCTGCTCCGGGGTCATGTAGGAGAGCATGTCGGTGTCGACGAAGCCAGGGGCGACGGCGTTGACCGTGATCCCTGCCCCCGCGAGCTCCTTCGCGAGCGAACGAGTAAAACCGATGATCGCGGCCTTTGCTGCCGAGTAGTTCGTCTGACCGGCGATGCCGACCACGCCCGAGACCGACGTCAAGTTGACGATGCGCCCGCTCTTTTGCCGCATCATCTGCCGGGCCGTGGGGCGCGTGGCGCCGAATAAGCCGTTGAGGCTGGTGTCGAGCACGCTCGACCACTGCTCCTCGCTCATCATGGCGAGCAGCCGATCCGAGGTGATGGCGGCGTTGTTCACCAGCACGTCGACGCGCCGGCGCTCGAGGATGACCTGCTCGACGAAGGCGGTGGTTGCCGCCGCGTCACGCGAGTCCACGCGCGAGGCCGCGACGCTGTGACCTGCCGCCCGCAACGCCCCTTCGAGCTCGCTCGCCGCCTGAGCATTGCTCACGAAGGTGAAGCGCACGTCGAGCCCGGCGCCTGCGAGGTGCTCAACGATGGCCTTGCCAATGCCCCGCGAGCCGCCGGTGACCACGGCGACGGGTTTGTCGTTGGGGCTGATGTCGGTCATCTTCCGAGAGATATCATGGGAGCGCGGGGCTCGTCACTCGCCTCGCTGGGAGAGTTGCTCCGAGAGCACGAGCGCGGAGCACGCGCCGGATGGAGAAATCGCGGTCAAGAGCGCGGCTCCGGGCTGGAGCGCGGTCGGTTCCGACAGGTAGCCGAGGCCAGGCACGCGGGGCGTTTCGAAGCGAGCGATCGGAGGAGCTCGGCGCGTGCGCAGCGCCGACACGGCGACGATGCTCTGCAACAGGCCGCTCGGATCGAGCGACTCGCCTAGGCTGGCTTTGGGGGCCGTCACGGGCGTGCGGAGCGCGTGCTTGCCGAGCGCCCGCGACACCGCCTGCGCGTGAGCGTCGTCCAGCGGAGCGCGCCCGTTAGCGCCTAGGCAGGCGAGCGCGACCCCTTCAGGTGCGACCTCTGCGCGCCGGAGCGCTGCCTCGCAAGCGCGGCCGAGCGCGGCCCCAGGCTCGGGCTCGCTCGCCGCAAAGCGCGAAGCTTCCGCGCGCACGAAACCCAGCGCCTTGCGCCCCCGAGCCAAGACCCGCGCCTCGGGCTCGAGCACGAGCGCGGCCGCCGCTTCGCCAAAAGCGATCCCCGCGCTCGCCCGATCGAGCACCCGGAAGCGCTCCGCGCTGCTGAGCCTGCGGGCGCGCGACTCCGAGAGCAGCAGCTCTGGGAAGAGCGTGAAGGCGCCGGCGACCACACACACCTGAGCCCGGCCTTCGGCGATCAGGCGCGCACCCAAGCCGAGTGCCGCGAGCCCCGACGCGCCGCCGTCGTTCAGGGTGATCGCGAACGCCTTCGCCAACATGGACAGCGCAGTGGCCGCGCCCGGAGCGCTCGGCAGACCGAGTGGCATGAGCGTCGGATTGGTGCGTTGCATGCCCAGCGTCGTGAGCCCACGGTCGTAGTCGAGCAGCGTCTCGAGGTGAGAGTAGCTCGAGGCCGTGACCAGCCCGAGCTCGAGCGGGTCGAGCACGCTGAGCGAAGCAGCGCCGGATATAGCAGCGCCGGATGAACCAGCGCCGGATATAGCAGCGCCGGATGAAGCAGCGCCGGATATAGCAGCGGGGGGCAGGCCAGGGCTCGCCAGACCTGCGTCCGACAGCGCGAGCGCCACGGCGCAGATCTCGAGCTGCGTCGCGCGCGCGTACACGCGCATGCCCCGCACGTTGGCGTAGCGCAGCGCATCGAAGTCCTTGATCAACGCGATGCCCACTTCAGGCAGTTGTGGAGCAGGCTCGACGCTCGTTCGCCCCTCATGCAAGGCGAGCATGAGCGGCTCGACGCCCACGCCGAACGGCGTGAACGCGCTCATGCCCGTAATGGCGACCCTCGAGCTCACGAAAGCCTCCTCAGCACCAGACACACGTTGTGCCCGCCGAAGCCCGCGGCCAGGTTCAGGCACACGTCGACCTGGTGCGGGCGACCACGGCCCGGCACGTAGTCGAGATCAAACTCCGCGTCGGGCTCTTTCCAGCCAGCCGTGGGAGGCACGGCGCCGTGTTGGATGGCGAGCACGCAGGCCACAGTCTCAATCGCGCTCGCCGCCCCGTTGGTGTGCCCGATGATCGATTTGATCGAGCTGATCGGCACCTCGCGCGCGCGCGGCCCAAAGATGGTCTGCATACACTCGCTCTCGCCCTTGTCATTGTAGAGCGTCCCCGTGCCATGCGCGCTCACGTAGCCCACCTGCTCCGCGCCGACGCCAGTGGTCGCGAACGCCTGACGGATGGCGCGCACGAAGCCTTCACCATGTGGTCCGGGCGCGGTGATGTGGTGGGCGTCGTTACTCGTGCCATAACCCGCTAGCTCTGCCAGCACCCGAGCGCCACGCGCCTCTGCGTGCTCGAGGGACTCTACCACCACGGCGCCGGCGCCTTCGCCGAACGACACGCCGTCCCGGGCCTTGTCAAAGGGCCGGCAGACGCTTGCCGAGAGCACCCCCATGCGTTGAAAGCCACAATAAATCAGCCGTGTGAGCACGTCGGCGCCGCCGGCGAGCACCACGTCGGCGTCGCCGCTCGATACCAAATCGAACGCCTGTGCGATCGCGGCGTTGCCCGAGCTACAGGCGGTGGTAGTCACGAAGACCGGCCCGCCAAAGCCGTACGCCGAGGCGACCTGCGCAGCCAGGCGGTGGTTATTTGCGCGCTCGAAGAAGCCGGCGTCCACGCTCTCGTCGCCGACCGCGTTTCGCCGCTCGCTCAGGTCTCCGATCTGCCGCTCTTCACCCATGGTCGTGCCGAACGCCACGCCCACTCGCTCGCGCTCGGCGGCACCGAGGGCGAGCGCCGCGTCAGCCAGGGCCCGCCGCGCCGCTGCCAGCGCGAGCGTGAGGCAGCGCGCACGCACCGGGTCCGGGTCGATGCTCGCCGGCAGCTGATCTTCTGCCGGTAGGTCGACCTCAGCGCCCGAGAGCGGCCCCATCTCGGCGTGCGCGAAGTGCCGCAGCGTCCGGATACAGCTCACCCCCCGCGAGAGCGTGTCCCAGAACGACGTGAGGTCGTTGCCGGCCGCTGTCACCACACCGCACCCGGTGATTGCCACGCGCCTTCGCATGTCTCAAGCCGTGAGCGATGCGACGAGCTTCAGCATGTCGTTGAACGTCTGCACTTCCCCATAGCGGTTCCCCGGCACGATGATGCCGAACACGCGCTCGATCTCGAACACGATCTCGACGCCACGAAACGAATCTACGTTGAGGTCGTCGCGCAGGTGAGCATCGGGTGAAAAATCTTTATTGGTCTCCGCTATGCGCGCGACGATTTCTCTGAGTTTCTCTTCCATGTCGCCTCTATCTTTCTGCTTGTAACAATGGTCCGATCGTCACTTCTCGGCGCGTACCTTGGTCTCGACGAGCGCCGCGATCGTGGTCACGGACTTGAACGTCTCGGCGTTGATGTCGACCGGGTCGAGCTGCACGTGAAACGTGTCGTCGATGAACGCGACCAGTGACATCGTCGAGAACGAGTCGAGCACGCCGGTCTGCTGCAGGTCGGTGTCGTCATCGAACCCGCGCTCGTCACCGTTGAGCCAGGTGGTGACGATCTGCTCATGAATGGTGGTCTTGAAGTTCGGGTCCACTACGCATCCTTTCCCGCGCCGGGCATTTGCACCGGAGGCAGGTCCACGACATTACCATCCACGACTGCAGCCTTGGTGCGCACGCGATCGATCTTGCCGCTCGACGTGCGCGGCAGATGTTTGACGAGCCGGATGTCCGAGGGGATCATGTAGCGCGGCAGGCGGTCTGCGCAGTGCCGCTTGATGCCCAGCACCGAAAGCGAGGCGTCAGCCGGCACGACGACGACGACCAAGCGCTGATCGTGGGCGAACGCGATGGCCTCCTGCACGCCGCCGTGCGCGTGGAGCGCCGCCTCGACCTCACCGAGCTCGACGCGGTAGCCGTGGATCTTCACCATGTGATCGCGACGGCCGTGGTACATCAGCTCACCATCGGGTCGGCGCGAGACCATATCGCCCGTAGGGTAGGGGTGTTTGGCCGGCGTGCGCCGGCCGTTGTCCCAATAGCCGAGCATGACCGTCGGTCCCTCGACGAACAGCTCCCCGATCTCACTTCCGATATCACCTACAAGCTGACCTTTTTCGTCGAGGATGCTGATCACGTCGCCGCAGCTCGCGTGACCGATCGGGATCGCCTTGTCGTCCTCGTCGGGTGGCCCTGGCAGCTCATACGCCAGGCACACGTTGGTCTCGGTCGGCCCGAACAGGTTCCAGAACCTTGCCTGGGGAATGGCCTGCATGGCGGCACGCAGGTGCTTGATGGGAAATACCTCGCCGGCAAAGTACACGACGCGCAGCGAGGGCGCGCCACGTTCGGCTAACCCCCCCGTCTCCAGCATCAGCATCAGCGCAGACGGCACCGAGTACCACACGTTGATCTGCTTCTGGTGAATCAGGTCCAACATGCGCCGGCCGTTCACGACGGTGACCTCGTCCACGATCACGATGCTGGCGCCCCGGGACAGGGACGACCAGATGTCGAACACGGACAGATCGAAGTGAAACGGCGCTACGCTCGCGACGCGGTCCTTGGCCTCGAGCGCGATGGCGTCTGCCGCCCAGTCCACGAAGGCGAGGGCGTTCTCGTGCGAGAGCATTACACCCTTCGGCACACCCGTGGAGCCGGACGTGTAGAGCATGTACGCGAGATCTCGCAGCTGGGTGGCGGGCGCCGGAGAGGGCTCGCCGCGGAGCGCCTCGAGCTCCGCCCACGTGTGAGCGCTGACCCCGCCCGGCATGGGCGGCGCCGGAGCCTCCGACGACAGGAAAAAGTGCTCCACGGGAGCGTATACGCCTGCCGCCAGCCAGCTCGTGAGCAGCGCCGGCGCGATGACCACGGCGCGCAAGCGACAGTCTCGAGCGATCAGCTGCATGCGCGCGGGGGGTGACGACGGATCGAGCGGCACATACACCGCGCCCACACGCAGGGCGCCCAACATTGCGGCGACACCTCGGCCCGAGCGGGGCAAGTGGATGCCCACCCGATCGCCAGGCGCGATACCGGCGTCAGCGAGAGCCCGCGCGAAGCGGTGACCGAGCGCGTCCAGCTGCCCGTAGGTGAAAACCTCGCCGGCGCCATCGACGGCTACTCGCTCGGGATGCTCGCGGGCCATCACCGCGAACGCTCGATCGAGGCGTGTCACGGCAACCCCATCATGCGGGCGATGATTGCGCGCTGCATCTCCGAGCTACCGGAGAAAATCTTGGCGGGCACCGCATCGCGCAACAGGGCGTCTATCCCTGTGTCGGGCAGCATGCCGGAGGCGCCGAAGATTTGGATTGCGTCCAGCCCCGTCTGCACGGCCGCCTCCGAGATCCACAGCTTGCTCAGGGCCACGGCTTCATCGCAACGCTTCCCAGCGCGGTGGAGCTCGCCCGCTCGATACAACAGCAGCCGGCTGGTTTCGAGGCGCAGCTTCATGTCCACGATACGATTGGACACAGACTGAAACGCGCCGATCTTCTGCTTGAACTGGGTGCGCGTACGCGCGTGCTCGACACACCGCTCGAGCACCCGATCCATCGCACCCACGTAGTACGCAAACAGGCAACCACGCTCCCACACCATCGATTCGGCAAACATCATGGCCCCCGCGCCCTCTGGCCCAACCCGTGCGCTCACGGGCACTCGACACTCCTCGAGGTAGACGGTGCCCCAGGGAGATGTCCTGAGGCCCGTCTTCGTATGCTCCGGTGCGACACGCAGCCCCGGTGTATCTCGAGGGATGAGGAAGGCCGAGACCCCGAGAAACCCGCGCTCGGGGTTCGTGCTTGCATAAATGAGAAACAGATCTGCGATGGGAGCGTTGGTGATGAAGCACTTCTCCCCATCGAGCACGTACTCTTCGCGCAGCCGACGCGCTGTCGATTTCATGGCGTACACGTCCGAGCCAGCGGTCGGCTCGCTCGTGCCGTTGGCGCAGATCAACTTGCCTGCGGAGATGTCCTGCAGATATCGCTCGTGATGTGCGGCTGATTTAGAACGCCAGATCGGCACGGCCGACGCGAACATGTGCGCGCAAAGGGAGAAGACGAGGCCGCCGTCTTCACAGCCTTTCCCCAGAGCTTCGACGACCTGCATCGTCTCGACCGCATCCAAACCGCTCCCACCCCAAGCCTCTGGAATGGGCAAGCCGGCGAGGCCAAATGCCCCAGCCTCGTTCCATAGTTCACGGTCGAAGCGCGCTTCAGCGTCTCGCTGCCGCGCGCCGGGTGACAGCCGCTCCCGAGCAAACTGGAGGACGGCCGTAACGCGCTCGCGCTGTGCTTCGTTGCTTTCCGTCGATGCCGACATGACTCCTTCTATGCCAATTCAAAGCCGCTACGAACGTGGTAGCCTAGATTTCGTCCCACGCAACGGAGCTCGTTCATCGCAACTTTTTTGACTACGATAGAGACGATCAATGATGCCTACCGGAATCAACCGCCAATGGGTCCTCAAACGTCGGCCGCGGGGTGAGCTGTCTGCTGAAGATTTCTCCTGGGTGACCGCGCCCATACCCGAGCCGGGGGAGGGAGAGTTCCTGGTGCGCAACCTCTGTCTGTCGTGTGATCCGACGCAACGGGGTTGGGCCGCGGGAGACACATACTTCAAGGCGGTGCGGATCGGGGACGTCATGCGCTCTTTCGCGGTGAGCGAGGTGGTCGCGTCGCGCGACCCGCGCTACCAGCGGGGCCAGCTGCTGCAAGGGCTCTTCGGTTGGCAGGATTACGCGCTTTCGACCCAGGCTTTCGAATTTCCCATCCTGCCGGTGCCCGACGGGGTGTCGATCGAAACGGCGCTGAGCATTCTCGGCAATACGGGCATTACGGCGTACTTCGGCGTGCTCGAAGTCGGCGCGGCGAAAAGTGGGGAAACTCTCGTGGTCTCTGGCGCCGCAGGAGCCACCGGCTCCGCAGCTGGACAAATCGGTAAGATTATCGGCTGCCGCGTGATTGGGATCGCCGGGGGAACCGACAAGTGCCGTTACCTGGTCGAGGAGCTCGGGTTCGATGCCGCCATCGACTACAAGTCCGAAAATATCATGACGCGCCTGCGCCAGCTGTGCCCGAAAGGCATCGACGTCTACTACGACAACGTCGGTGGTCGCATCCTGGACGCGGCGCTCGCCAACCTCGCGATGCGCGGGCGCATCGTTATTTGTGGGGCCATCTCGGCATACAACGAGGTAGCCGCTCCGCCGGGCCCGCAAAACTACCTGAAGCTATTGATCATGCGTGGGCGCATGGAGGGCTTCGTGGTCGTCGACTTCATGCCGCGCGCCGACGAGGCGTTGCGAGCGATAGGTGGCTGGCTCCGAGAGGGCCGTATTAAAGACAAGGTCGACGTCCAGCATGGGCTCGAAAATGCGCCGGCTGCAGTCGCTCGGCTCTTTGCCGGGCAGAATGTCGGCAAGCAGCTCCTGAAGATCGCGGAGCCCACGCTGTTGCACCAACCGTGAACGCCGTCGCCGTCCGACGCGCCCGTGTGTGGCAACTTTGCGCGGTGGCTACGCTACGCCCTGGCCGTCCGCCGCAGCGTGCGCGTGGGCGCCGAGAAGACGATGGCGTGAGCGGGCACATTGCTCGTCACGACACAGTTGGCGCCGATCTTGGCGTTGTCCCCGATCGTGATGCCACCTAGAAGGCGAGCACCCACATACACGTCGACGTTGTCACCGAGCTTGGGCCAGCCGCTGCTCGTCAGATTCTCGCCCAGCGTAACTTCGTGGAAAATGAGGCAGTTCGCTCCGATTTTGGTCGACGGTATCCAGACGCACGTCGGATGAATCAGGCACAGCCCAGGCCCGATCTCGGCCTTGACGGAGATGTTCACATGCAGAAAGAGCCGCCAAAAGCGGTTCACGAAGCGATACAAGATCGCCAGGGGGAACCTGAAGACGAACGGCAGGGTCCAACACCACGCGCCGTACCGATACGTCGCCCCCACCCAGAACCCGAGCTCCGAGTACCAGCGCCCCACCTGGTTGTAGCGTTCTGCGTCGCGCCGCAAACAGGTCAACATCGACGGCTTGCGCGTCACCTCCCCGGATGGCTCCTCGGTGTCGGCAACCACCTCCAGCCGGCTGGGGTCTGACGCTATCAAAAATTCCCTTTCGATTCTGGCGCACCGGTGCGGGACCGGTTTAGCCGCCAGGTGTGGAGCGGTTAGCCGCCAGGTGTGGAGCGGTGTAGCCGCCGGTGTGGGGCCTCGGTGCTCCCGCACCGAAGTTCGCCAGCCGTTCCATCAGTCTACGAAGCGCTCGAGGCTCGTCAAGCCATTCCTCGCGCCCGGACGCGCCCGGCGAGCCCCGTTCCCCCGGCGGTCGCGGATATCAGTGTCGGGGGTTTCCGCTGCCCAGCGCTCCCGTTCAGAAGAAGCGGTTCGAGGGGCGAGGCAGCCCGAGGTTCTCGCGCAACGTTTGCCCTCGTACTCGCGCCGGAAGATGCCTCGCCGCTGGAGCTCGGGCACGACCTTGTCGACGAAGTCGTCGAGCCCACCCGGCAAAGGCAAATCGCAGCGGGCCAGGTGGCCCCGGCCGATATCTATACGAACCAATTTCAACCCGAGCCCCTCCAATGAGGTAGGGGAACGTTGCCCGAGAAAAGCGCGTGCCCCAGCGGCCACTACGCAGCGCGCTCGCTCAGCGGTTCGGCAGCTCCGTAGCGGCCTCGGACGCATAGGGATTGAGCTGGTTGGTGTAGATGGAGCTGACGGGGATTTCGCCCGCGGACAGCTCGCCATCTTTGACCATCCAATCCAGCCAGACCTGGAATTCCTTGTCCCTGATCAGGCCGCCCTTGCCCGCCACGCCGTAGCTCTTCCAGTACTCGAGGACGGACCCGTCCTCGTTACGGCCGCGCTTGGCCATGATCTGCTGAAAACGTGCGACCACCTCGGCGCGTGGAGTTTGCCGGGACCACTCGATGGCTCGGGCAGTGGCCTCCACAAATCTGCTGGCCGTGTTGGGATTGTCCCGGATGAAGCTGGTCTTCATCACGTAGCTGCCCGCGGTGAACGCGCCGAATAGCTCGTAGTCAGTGAAGAGGGCACGCAGGCCGCCGCGCTCCAGCGCGCGGTCGCGAAAGATGTCACCCAGCACGGCCACCTGTACTTGCTCTTGCCGGAGCACCTGCTCGCCGTTGACCGGTGGCACGACGACCATCGTGACTTGCCGAGCATCCTCCGCCGTCAGCTGATTGCGGAACAGATATTCCTTTAGCATGAACTCACTGTGCGCACCGAGCGTGTTCATCGAGACCTTCTTGCCCAAGAGGTCGCGGGCACCCCTCAGCGGACTCTGCTCGAGCACGAAGAAGACGCTCTGGCGCCGCTCGTCGACCCCGTAGTAACCCACCACGGCAACGATGGGCACCTTGGCCGCGATGAGCTTGATCACGGCGCCATTGAAAGCCCCACCAAAATCGGTGTCTCCGGTCACCACGGCCTGAATGCTGTGGGGACCGCTGACCGTGCTGCCTACGAAGTTCAATCGGATCGGCGCCAGGTAGCCGAGGTCGTCGGCGAGCTCGATGGGCGCTATCGTGCCGTTGTTGCCCTGATAACGCAGCTCCAGCGTCTCGAGCTGTCCGGGAGCGCCAGCCGCCCCCTCCCTCACTGGCGGCTGACGCGAGCAAGAGCAGAGCAAGACAGCGAGCGCGAGCACAAGCGCTAGCGGATGGGGACCCAGCTTCATCTCCGGGCTCCGTCGGGCGGCACTGCGGGGAAAAAGACGAGCGTCCTTACCTCGATGCTCTCCCGCGGTCGGCCGTTCACAGGCGCATTCTCAGCGTCGAACGCGGTGTGAGCGGTGAAGCGGGAACGCCAGTCGTCCGCCGAATCGAAGCCCTTGAGCAGCAGCGTTTCGTCAGCCAACATGTCGGGTACGTAGTACCACCGGTGCCTCGCGTGGTATGTAAACGTGAAGTTTTGGCCGATGCGATCGGGATACAGCAGGTCGATGGGTATCAAGTCTTCGGCTTCGATGGTGCGCGCGTCACAGACCGCGAGCGGGGTGTCGCGTACGGGCCCGAATAGAGGGCGCCAAACGTTGATGATCGCGTAGCGCTCGAGCAGCCGCCGCTCCGCCTCCGCTGCGCCGAGCAGCTGCCTCAGGCGCAGCTCGGCGGATGCATACGTGTAGTCGTTGTGCACTCGCCGCACGGGCTCGTACACCCCACGCTGGCCCGCCTGGGCCTTGGGCCCCGAGCGCACGTTGTGGTCGAACACCAGCACTTCTCGAGCACCTGTTGCCTGTAGCACCAGCCGCTCGATTTCCGGATAATAGACAGAGCGTACCTCGGCCTCGTCATAGGCGTCGATCAGGGCGGTCTGATGAGGGTGCAGCGCGAAGCCATGCACATCGAGCAGAGGGCCGCCCTTGATCGCTCGGGCGTCGTGAATGGCAACTCGGCGCGTTTCGTAGTCGCCGACCAGGCGCGGCGTGCCAGCAGGTGGCTCGTACATGTAGACGAAGGGCTGCCGGTCGGCCTTTACCGCATACACGAGCTCCGCCTCGAGAGTGAGTGATGCGTCGGGGCGGGGGGAAGGGCGTCCCATTCGGCGACTACTCGGCGCTCGCCAGCTTCGACTGCACGCCGAAGCGGTTCTCGGGGCGTTCGAGCTCGAGGTGATCGCGGAGTGTCGTGCCTTGATACTCGGTGCGAAACAGGCCCCGGCGCCGCAGCTCCGGGAGCAGGTATTGGGCGATGTCGTCGAGGCCGGTCGGGAGCACGGGCGGCATCAAGTTGAACCCGTCTGCGCCTTCGTTCTCGAACCAGCTCTGTAGCTCGTCGGCGATCTGGCTGGCGGTGCCCACCAGCGTCCAGTGGCCGCGCGCGCCGGCGATCCACAGGTAGAGGTCCCGGATCGTGAAGTTTTTCTTCTTCGCGATATCGTACATCAAGGCCTGACGGCTCTTCTGGTTGTTGGTCTCTGGCAGCTGCGGCAGTGGGCCGTCCACCGGGTACCTGGAGAGGTCGAAGTCCCCTGAAAGGCCCGAGAGCAGCGCGAGCCCCACTTCCGGCAAGATCAGCTCCTGCAGCTCCTGATACTTGGCCCTGGCCTCGCTCTCGGTTTGGCCCAGGACCGGGAAGATGCCTGGCATGATTTTCAGTTGCTCGCGGCGGCGGCCATATTTGCCGAGGCGGCCCTTCACGTCGCGGTAGAAGACCTGTGCGTCCGCGAGCGTCTGCTGGGCGGTAAAGATGACTTCGGCGGTGCGCGCGGCGAATTCCTTCCCGGGCTCCGACGAGCCGGCTTGCACGATCACCGGGTAACCCTGCGGCGGGCGTGGCACGTTGAGCGGGCCCCGCACCTTCAGGAATTTACCCTTGAAGTCGAGCTGGTGCGCCTTTGAAACGTCGTAGAAGACGCCTCTCGCCTTGTCGCGCACGAACGCGCCGTCTTCCCAGGAATCCCAGAGCGCCGTGACCACGTCGTAGAACTCGTTGGCGCGCTCGTAGCGCTGCGCATGTTCCGGGTGCGCCTCGAGGCCGAAGTTGCCGGCGGCGTGCGGGCTGCCCGTCGTGACGATGTTCCAGCCGGCGCGGCCGCCGCTGATGTGATCCCGCCCGAGAAAAACGCCGACGCGAGCCCGTCGGCGAGAAAGATCGCGTCGAGCTTCTCGCGCTCTGCCGTCTGCGCCAGGCGGATGTAGTGCTTCAGGTTGATGCCACCATCTGACTGCGCCAGAGGGTGACGCCAAGCCGCCACGTGGTGGCCAGTGGCGGGTAGGAACGCGCCGAGCTTCATTTGCCGATTTTTGGTCACGACGATCTCGATATGGATGGGGTGAAGGGCAGCAGCTGGCCCGGAACTGGCGCCGCTGTCCAGCAAAATAGAAGGATGTCCATTTCCATTGAAACGGACATGTGTCCTGTTAATATGCGTTGTTCCCGGCACGCCACGGTCGCCGGGTCCACCTCGGCGGCGGAAGTCAAAGTATGTCAAACATCAAATTATATAGCGCGCGAGGCTGCCCCTTCGCTCACCGCAGTCGCCTGGTGCTCGCGGAAAAGCGGCAAGCGTTCGAGCTCGTCGAGATCGATCTCGCGAACAAACCCGCGTGGTATGGCGAGGTGTCCCTCTACGGCAAGGTGCCGGCTCTCGAGCACGCGGGGCTGCGCATCGTCGAGTCTGCCGTCATCAACGAATATCTGGAGGAGACCTTCCCGGAGCCGCGCCTATTCCCTCGAGATCCTGGGCAGCGCGCGCTGGCCAGGATCTGGATCGACTTTGCCAACACCCGGCTCGCGCCAGCGTTCGGCAAAGTGGTGTGGGCCTCCTCGCCCGGCGATCGGGAGGCTGGCAAGAAGGAGCTCGCCGCCACGTTGGAGTTGCTCGAGCGTGAGGGGCTCTCCAGGCTCTCCGGCGCCGGCCCCTACTGGTTTGGTCCCGAGCCGACGCTCGTCGATTTCGCGTTCTACCCCTGGTTTGAGCGCTTGCCGGCACTGGAGCAACACACGGGTTTCGAGCTGCCACGCTCGCTGTCGCGGCTAGCTCGTTTCCGTGAGGCGCTCCGCATCCGCGAGTCGGTGAGGGCGATCGAGAACCCGGTCGAGTTTTATCTCGATCGGTATAGAGCCATCAAACCCGCCGCCCCTTCCGGCGTGAGCGTCAAGGCATCCGCAGCGGCGGTGCGCTAGGCGTCGGCGAGCCATCAATCGCACACATCATGAGCCAATCGATCACCGGCCAGGCGTTCGCTAGCGCCGCTCAGCCTGTTGCCGCCGACACCTTGATCATCACGGACGTGGCTGGTTTGGTCGCGGGCGACATCTCCATCGACAATCCCGGAGGCAGCATACCCGGCTACCGTGCCGCGCCCGCGGCGGGAGGCAAGCGCCCCGTGGTGCTCGTCATCCAGGAGATATTTGGCGTGCACGAGCACATCCGTGACGTGGCGCGCCGGCTCGCCAAGCTCGGCTATCTCGCGATCGCGCCAGAGCTCTACCACCGGTACGGTGACGTCTCGACACTGGCGAGCATCGACGACATTCGGGCCGTCGTGGCCCGGGTGCCGGATGCGGAGGTGCTCGCTGACCTGGATGCGAGCCTGGCGTGGGCAGAGAAGAACGGCGGCGACGCGAGCCGGATCTTCGCCACCGGTTTCTGCTGGGGCGGCCGCATCACCTGGCTCTACGCAGCTCACCAGCCCAAGTTGAAAGCGGCGGTCGCGTGGTATGGTAGGCTCGAGGGGGAGCCAGAGCCGCGCAGGCCGCGCCATCCGCTCGATGTGCTCGGGGAGCTGAAGGCCCCAGTGCTGGGCCTATACGGCGGACAGGACCAGGGCATTCCGCTCACCAGCGTGAACAAGGCCAACGCTGCATTGAAGGGCGGTGGCGTGTCCTACGTTCACGTCTATCCCAGCGCGCCACACGCCTTCCATGCCGACTATCGCCCGAGTTATCGTCGGCAGGACGCGAATGACGCCTGGCAGCGCCTGCTTGCCTGGTTCAAAGACCACTCGGGTTGATGGGCATGTCCACGCTCATCATCTCAGCGAGCCCCTCGAGCTCGTCGCGCACCATCCGCCTTGCCACGCTCGTGGGCGAGAGGCTCGGCAGACGCGGTGTGGACAGCTCCTTGCTCGACCTGCGTCAGCTACCGCCCGCCGATCTGCTTCACGCCAACTTCTCAGCGCCGGAGATCGTGACGGCCCTCGAGCGGGTCAAGAGCGCGAGCGGTGTCGTCATCGCGACGCCCGTCTACAAGGCGGCCTACACGGGCCTCCTCAAGGCGTTCCTGGATCTGCTGCCTCAGTTTGGTCTGCGGGACAAGGTCGTGCTGCCGCTCGCCACAGGCGGCACGCTGGCTCACGTGCTTTCCATCGACTACGCGCTGCGCCCGGTGTTGAGCTCGCTCGATCCGCTCCACGTTGTCGCAGGCCTGTTCGTTGTCGACAAGCAACTCAGCTTCCAGCCCGGGGCAGACCTCGAGCTCGATGCGGACCTGTCAGCCAAGCTGGACGCCGCCATCGGCAGCTTCGTCATCGGCCTGCGCCGCGCCACTGGCGCCTAAGGGATGCCGCCTCGCGCCGAGCTGGATCAGCCCATTTAAATCCTGACGATACTGACCGCCCGAGGTGAGCCTGGGGGGCGTGATTGCACTACGCCATGATTAGCAGCATAATGCATGCATGGCCACCTCAATCACCATTCGAGACGTTCCGGATGAAGTGCGGGATGAGCTGGCGGCGCGCGCGGCCGCTCACGGCCGGTCATTGCAAGAGCACCTACGAGCGGAGCTGGTGGAGCTCGCTCGGCGGCCCAGCGTCACGGCTCTCGTGGCTCGTGCTCGGGCTCGCAAGGCGTCCACGGGAAGTCGATTGTCGGCGGCCAAGATCCTGGAGTTCCGCGATCGAGACCGTCGGTGACCCTGGTCGTCGATGCTTCGCTTCTGGTCGCGGGGCTCGTGGACGCCGGCCCAGACGGGCGATGGGCGGAATCCGAGCTGACCTCCGATCAACTGGCGGCACCACATCTCCTGCTGGTCGAGGTCGCGAACATTCTGCGAAAGGCTGTACTGGGAGGAGATGTCTCGGAGGACACCGCTGCCTTGGCCCACGCCGACCTTCTGAGCTTGAGGGTAGAGCTGTTCCCTTATGAGCCGCTCGGGGCGCGGATCTGGGAGCTACGCTCGAACGTGACCGCCTACGATGCCTGGTACGTCGCTCTCGCAGAGGCGCTCGACGCACCACTCGGGACGCTCGACAGGCGGTTAAGTCGCGCGTCGGGCCCTCGTTGCAAGTTTCGCGTGCCGCCCCGACGCTGAAGGTCCGCGGCAGCGGGCACTGGTGGGGGTCCTGTGCGCGTTAACACTTGGGACGCATGTCCTTTATAGTGGACATGATCGCGGCTTCAGGTAGACCCGGCAAAGCGGAGGACGACCTAATGCCAGCACTCGACAGCAAGCGCACTACGCGGCGAAGGACCCGGCGATAACGCCGCACGTGCCGGCGTTTCGGGCCGCGCTGCAGGCCGCGGGAAAACAGCTCACGGCCTTCGTGTACGAAGGGACGGAGCACGGCTTTTTCAACGAGTCGCGGCCCGTGTACGACGCTGGCTCAGCACAGCTGTCGTTCGACCGCACGCGCCGGTTTTTCAGAGAGCAGCTGTCGCCATCGAAGCCGTCCGCGGTCCGCGAGGCGGACGCGACGCAGGCGCCTCAGCTCGGCAGCGCCTGACCCTGACCATGACCGTACCCGAGCGCAGGAGTAGGGCTCCCTCGGGTCATGGGCGGGCGGCCCGCGCGCAATCGCGAGCGGGGAGTCCGTCAGTTCTTGCTGTAGAGCTGGTCGAACAGGCCGCCGCTCGCGAAGTGCTTGGCCTGTAGTGCGGGCCAGCCACCCAGGTCGGCGATGGTGATCAGCTTCAGCGACGGGAACTGGGCTCCGGACTTGGCGAGCACGGCCGCATCGACGGGGCGAAAGTGGTGCCGCGCGCCGATGGCCTGGGCCTCGGCGGAGTAAAGGAACAGCAGATAGGCGTTGGCCACTGCGGCCGTGCCTTTCTTGGCCGCGACCTTCTCGACCAGCGCCACGGGGTTTTCGGCCAGGATGCTCAGGGACGGCACGACGATGGCGAAAGGCGCATCCGGCTGGGCGACGATGAGCCTCGCTTCGTTTTCGAAGGTGAGCAGCACATCACCGATGCCTCGCTGCGCGAAGGTGACGGTGGCGCCGCGCCCGCCGGTGTCCAGTACCGGAACGGCGCGAAAGAGCGCCTTGACGTACTCGCCCGCGCTGGCCTCGCTCGCGCCGGCGCGCTTCGAGGCGAAGGCCCAGGCGGCGAGGTAGCTGTAGCGGCCGTTTCCCGATGTCTTGGGGTTGGGGATGATGGGCGCGACGCCCGGCTTGATCAGATCGTCCCAGTCCTTGATCTGCTTCGGGTTGCCCTTGCGCACGACGAACAGGATGGTGGAGGTGAAGGGCACGCCTTGGTTGGGCAAGCGCGTGGCCCAGTCTTTCGGCACCAGGCCCGCCTTCTCGGCGATCGTGTCGATGTCGAGCGCCTGATTCATCGTGACCACGTCTGCCTCGAGGCCCTCGATCACTGCCCGCACCTGGGCGCTCGAGCCCGCGTGGGACTGCCGAATGTCCACGCTGCCGCCGGTGCTTTGCTTCCAGTGGGTAGCGAAGGCCTGGTTGATGTCCTTGTAGAGCTCGCGCGTCACGTCGTAGGAGACGTTCAGGAGCGTCACTTGCGCCAGCGATCGCCCCGCGAAGGCCAGCAGCGAAAGCATTACCAGCAGCGCGAGCCAACGGGGAAGATTGGATTTTGACACTCTTGTCTACTATAGTAGAAATCTGTTCGGGGCAAGCCCGGATCCCGCGCGTGCCGTAGCGTCATTCCGTCCAGAATCCGCTGGCTGTCTGCTTCGTGTTCCCATCGCTCTCACTTTGAGGTTGCCGCCGGCCTCAGCTAGCCGCGAGCATGGGACCTTGAGCACCCCAGCTACGGGCATCGACAGCGGCCTCGGCCTGCTTCGGCATAAAAACTTCGCGCTCTATCTCTGCGCCCGTGTGGTCGCGACGCTGGGAGTGCAGATGCAGAGCGTCGCGATCGGTTGGCAGGTCTACGCGCTCACCGGCGATCTGTTTGATCTCGGCATGATCGGCCTGGCGCAATTCGCGCCTTTTTTTCTGCTGGTCTTGCCGGCTGGCGAGGTCGCCGATCGCTATGACCGCCGCCGCATCATCACGGCCTGCCTGGCGCTTCAGCTCGTTTGCGCGCTCTTTCTGCTCACCTTCTCCTTGACGGCCCAGAGTGTCGTTTGGCCCGTGTTCGCGGCTCTGACGCTATTCGGCACGGCGCGCGCGTTCATGATGCCCGCCTCGCAGGCCATCTTGATCAACATCGTCCCCGCCGCCAGCTTTGGACCCGCGGTCGCGCTCAGCTCCTCGACCTTCCACGTCGCGGTCATCCTCGGGCCGGTGCTGGGCGGCTTTTTGTACCTGGGCGGGCCAAAGCTGGTCTATGGCGTGGTCGCGGTTCTACTGGCTGCTGGCATCGTGTTGATGCTGCTCATCCAGAGCGCCCCCGTCCAGTCGGTGCAGAAGCGGGCTTCGCTGCGCACGGTGCTCGAGGGTTTGCAATTCGTCTGGTCGCGCCCCGTCGTGCTGGGAGCCATCTCGCTCGACCTGTTTGCCGTTCTGCTGGGCGGAGCCGTCGCGCTCTTGCCCGCCTATGCCCGGGACGTGTTGCACACCGACACCACGGGTCTCGGCCTGCTTCGCTCGGCTCCTGGCGCGGGCGCCGCGTTGACCTCCATCCTGCTCGCGTTCCACCCGCTCGGTCGCCGCGTCGGGCTGTGGATGTTTGGCGGCGTCGCGGTCTTCGGGCTCGCGACGGTGGCGCTCGGCTACACGAGCAGCCTGGGTGTTGCCATGCTGGCCCTATTTTTGACGGGCGCCGGGGACATGGTCAGCGTCTACGTCCGGCACATCCTGGTGCAGGTCGAGACACCCGACGCGATACGTGGCCGAGTGAGCGCGGTCAACGCCATCTTCATCGGGGCTTCGAACGAGCTCGGCGAGTTCGAGTCCGGCGTGGTCGCGGCCTGGCTGGGGCTCGTCCCGGCGATCGTCATCGGAGGTGTCGCCACGCTCGCCGTCACGATCGTATGGGCCTGGCGCTTCCCCGTGCTCCGCCGGATGGATCGCTTTCCCCAGCTGGAGGCGCGTGGCGTCCCCGACGCTCACTCGCCCGTCACGAGCGCCAGCGTGAAGCCGTCATAGCCTTTGCTGCCGACGGTCTGTAGCGTGGTGGCGGTGACATTTGGGATCTGGGCGAGCCGCTGGTTGAAGCGGCGAACACCCTGCACGTTGGCGTCCGTGGTGCTGCCGTCGATGACGGCGCCCTTACGCACCACGTTGTCGACCACGATCACGCTGCCCGGGCGGGTGAGCTTCAGCGCCCAGTCGAAGTATTCGGGGATGTTCACCTTGTCGGCGTCTATGAAGACGAAATCGAAGGGCCCGGCGCCCTCCTCTCTGAGCAACGGCAGCGTGTCGAGCGCGCGCCCGAGCCGCACCTGCACCACGTCGGCGAGCCCGGCGCGAGCGATATTCGCGCGGGCGACCTCGGCGTGCTTCGGCTCGGCCTCGAGAGTGATCAGGCGGCCTCCGGCAGGCAGCGCGCGCGCCAGCCAGATCGTGCTGTAGCCGCCGAGCGTGCCGAGCTCGAGGATGCTACGGGCCCCGCGGATCGTCGCGAGCAGCGCCAGGAATTTACCTTGATTGGCCGCAACCTGGATGGAGGGCAGCCCGGCTTTCTCGCTGTCAGCAAGCGCGGCGTCGAGCGCGGGATCGCTCGGGACGATGGCGTCCGTGATGTAGCGATCCACGGCACTCCAGAGCTCTTGATCAATCTTGGGCTGGGTCATCGGGTGATCTCCTGGTGTACTATATAGCGGAGACTGGAGCCCCTCCGCCAGCGCGTGCTGCTGCGACACGCGCTGGTCCTTGCCCGGTGGGAGCGGCGTCAAGGCTGGCAACGAGTCGAGTTAGTTCGTCGCCTGCGAGACGCGCGCGTGAACGAGAGGCTCCTGCGGCGTCGGGCGCTCCCTGGCCTTCGGATGTGCGTCCGTGCTAAACGGCTTGCCCTCGACGAGCTGTGACTTGACGCCATCGACGCCAACGGGGATGTCGCCGGTCAACGTGACACGATAGAGCACGCGCTCGACGTCGAGGTGCGTGATGTCCTGCGGGGCGAGGTGCGCGGTCGCGCGGTTGTCCCAGAAGGCGATGTCGCCCGGCTCCCAGCGGAAGCGGACGGTGAAGGCAGGCCGCGCGATCTGCTCGAAGAAGAGGCTGAGCAGGTGGTCGCTCTCGGCGCGCGGGATGCCAACGATGTGGCTCGTGAAGCCCGGCTGCACGAACAGCGCGCGCTCGCCCGTCTCCGGGTGCACGCGCACGACCGGGTGGATCGAGACGAGCGGGTTCTCGCGGATACGCGCCAGGTACTTGTCGCTGTCCCTCAGGTGGATGCCGAAGCGGTGCTCGGCGCGCAGCTGGTCCGCCAGAGCGCGAACGGGTTCCGACAGGTTCTCGTAGGCAGCGACCAGGTTGGTCCAGGTCGTGTCGCCCCCGACCTCGGGCACCTTGACGGCGCGCAGGATGGACGCCGCCGGCGGATTCACCGCGGCCGTGACGTCGGTGTGCCAACGCGACTCGTAGCTCGCGAGGCGCCGCCCGTAGCGCTCCTGGTAGCGTCGGGTGTCGATGGGCAAGATCTCCGGGAATTCGGCGAATGGCTCGTCCTCGTGCGGGTGCGCGTAGGTCACCTCCCCGAAGCGACCGGCGAACGCGATCTGCTCGGCGTGGCCGACCTGCTTCTGGCCCCGAAAGAACACCACCTTGTGCTGGAGCAGGGCTCTGCGAACCTCTCGCACGGCGCCTTCGCTGAGCGGGCGGGCCAGGTCGACGCGGCCGATCTCCGCTCCGATGTAGCCGGCGACGGGTCGGCTTCGATTTCCTCGTACGACGATGTCTTGGACATGGATTGACTCCTTTGGTCACGCTGTATGGCGGACATATGTCCATTATACAAGACAAGACCGAAGGGGAACTAGAATCTGGCTGTCGCGCTTCAGCGTCCGTGGCTCGCTCCGAGTCGGCTAGAGGCTTTGGCGCGGCTCGGTGGGAGCCTCACGTCCTAGCCCGCGGCGCCAGGCGATCGATCTGCTCCAGCTCCTCGTCGGTCAAGCTCCAGTTGATGGCTCTGGCATTCGCCAGCGCTTGTTCTGGTGATGTGGCTCCAGCGATGACGGAGGCCACCGCGGGCTGCGCGCTCAGCCAGGAAAATGCGAGCTCCAGCAAGGAGTGGCCGTGCTCCCGCGCGAAGCTCGCGAGCGCGCCGGCAACGGCGACGTTCTGGTCACTCAGGAAGCGCGCGCTGAGGGGCGACCCCAAGGACAGACGCGTGCCCTCCGGCGGCGCGGCCGCGTTTGCATATTTGCCGCTCAGCACGCCGCTCGCCAGCGGGAAGTAAGGCAGAAACCCGAGGCCTCGGTCCACGCATTCGCGGAGCACGCCTGCCTCCGGATCGCGCCGCAGCAGGCTGTATTCGTTCTGTACGCTCACGAAGCGGGCCGCGCCCGCCGGGGCTGCCGTATCCGCCTCTCGCAGCTGATCGACGGAGAAGTTGGAGCTCCCGATCTCGCGGACCTTGCCCTGGATGACCAGCTCGCCGAGCGCGCCGAGCGTGTCTGCAATCGGCACCTGTGGATCGGGCCGGTGCAGCTGGTACAGGTCGATGTAGTGCGTACCCAGGCGCTGCAGGCTGTCCTCGACGGCGCGGCGTATGTACTCGGGTCTGGCTCCGCCCGGACGCGCCTCGTCGAGCGGGATGCCAAACTTAGTCGCAATGATGACCGAGCCGCGGCGGTCTCCGAGCGCCCGCCCCAGCAGTTCCTCGCTCTTGGTCCCGCCGTACACGTCGGCGGTGTCGAAAAAATTGATGCCGGCGTCGAGCGCCGCATCCACGACGCGGGACGTCCGCGCTTGATCCAGCCGCGTGCCAAAATTGTTACAACCAAGTCCGACCACCGATACGGACAACGAACCTATCGAGCGCTTTTCCATGTTCTCCACCTGTCCCCCGGTACCCCGAGCGTAGCGAGCGCGGAACCCCCCTGGGACTATTCTTGTATAGTAGACAAGCTGTCTACATAGTGACAAGGTCCGTGTCCAGAATGGGCTATCCAAGCGTCTACCCCACGGGCGTGACCGTCTATCAGCCAGAGAAGGCCTGGAGCGGTTACACGATCTTTCAAGCGCCGGGTATCGGTGCGCTGCTGATCGACATGAACGGCAGGGAGGTGCAGCTCTGGCGAGGTTTGCAGGGCTTTCCCAACAAGCTCTTGCCGGGGGGCCAGGTCTTCGGCAGCACGGGGGAGCGCGATCCACGCCATGGCGCGCAGGATCAAGTCGACCTGGTCCAGGTCGATTGGGACGGCAACGTCGTCTGGCGCTTCGAGCGCCTGGAGCACATCGCTGATCCGGGCGAGGCGCCGCGCTGGATGGCGCGCCAACACCACGACTTTCAACGCGAAGGCAACCCCGTCGGTTACTACGCGCCGGGGCAAGAGCCCCTGACCGACAGGGGCAACACGTTGCTCCTGGTTCACGAAAACGTGAACAATCCGCTCGTCTCCGATCGGCCGCTGCTCGACGACAAGATCGTGGAGGTGGATTGGCAGGGGCACATCGTCTGGCAATGGAGCGCCCACGAGCACTTCGAGGAGCTCGGCTTCGACCTCGCCGCGCGGCGTGTGCTGCGCCACAACCCGAACGTGCGCCCAGCAGGCGGGGCGCCCCTCGGTAATAGCGCTGCTCCCGCAGAAGGCTTTGGCGATTGGTTACACATCAACTCGCTGTCCGTGCTCGGTCCGAACAAGTGGTTCGACGCGGGCGATGGGCGATTTCATCCAGACAACCTGATCTGGGACGCGCGCGAGGCGAACATCATCGCCATCATCGACAAGCGTAGCGGCAAGATCGCCTGGCGGCTCGGGCCGCGTTACGACGAGGGTGAGGCCGAGCGCAAGCTGGGGTGGATCATCGGCCAGCACCACGCGCACATCATTCCGCGCGGGCTGCCGGGCGAGGGGAACTTGCTCGTGTTCGATAACGGCGGCTGGGCGGGCTACGGCGAGCCCAACCCCGGGGCGCCGCTCGGGCTCAAGACGGCGCAGCGCGACCACTCGCGCGTGCTCGAGATCGATCCCACGACGCTAAAGCTCGTTTGGCAGTACACCCCCAGGGAGGCAGGGTTCGTGGTGCCGCTGGACGCCGCACGCTTCTACAGCCCGTTCATCAGCAGCGCGCAGCGGCTACCGAACGGCAACACGCTCATCACCGAGGGCTCCGACGGACGCATCTTCGAGGTCACCCGTGAGCACGAGCTGGTCTGGGAATATATCAGCCCGTATTGGCGCAAGCCGCCGCTGCACCTGAACCTCGTGTACCGCGCTTACCGCGCGCCCTACTCCTGGGTGCCGCAGCTTCCCGAGCCGCGAGAGGTCCCGGTGGCGCGCCTCGACGTGACGACATTTCGGGTGCCCGGCGCCGCAGCTCTCGGCCGGGACCGCGTCGTGCAAGTTCGAGGGGTCTCTCCATCCGAAGCCGAGCCGAACGGCGTGTTGTGTGTCGTGACGGACGACGCCGCCCTGCCGCTCAGCGCGGGTGGCTGAGCGGCGCGCTCTTACGCCACGAGGTTGGCGTGTAGTGTCGGTTCGTGCCCCTGGGAAGCCACGTTTCATCTCTCGATCGGTTCGGCGACGCTCGTCTTCAGGACCGCCGCTCGACTGCTGGAGCGCCGCCGCCGGGCGCGGGCCGTTCGTGGCGCGCGAGGTGCCGCAGATAGCGTTCCCGCTCTTCGCCGAAGGCGCGGGCAATGCTCGGGCGCCTGCGTAAGCGGTCGTGATAGGCACGAATCGCGGGCCAGGGCTCGAGGGGGACGGGTGTGGCCAGCGACCAGTTGAGCACGGTGTACAGATAGGCGTCTGCCACGCTGAAGCCGTCGAGCAAGTGCTCGCGCCCCTCGAGCCGCTGCTCGAGCCAGCGTAACCGAGACTCGGACTTGCCGAGCGCGTAGGCCTTGACCTCCGCGGGGGCATTCGCGTCGAGCAGCGGGGCGTAGAGCGACTTGTGCAGCTCGGTACCGATGAAGCACAGCCACTGCTGGAGCCGCGCACGACCCAGCGCATCGGTCGGCGCGAGCCGCGACTCCGGGTAGCGCTCGGCCACGAGCTGCAAGATGGCCGCGTTTTCGGTCACGATCTCGCCGTCCTCGATCTCCAGGGCGGGCACCAGGCCCAGGGCGTGAATCGAGCGGAAGTCCCTGCCATCTTCCGTCTTTTTCGTCTTCGGGTCGACCTCCACGTAGGTCACGTCCGCGCCGGCCTCGTAGCAGGCGATGCGTGTCGCGAGCGAGCAGGCGAGCGGTGAAAAATAGAGCTTCATGGTTTGTTCCTCCTGGAGCGACAAGATGGGACCTCTCGCGGGCTGCGTCCAACGCATAGTTGGTATATGCTCTATGCGTGAAACGCATATCGGATCACGAGGGCGCTGCCCCAGGCTGGTCTCGGCCCAAGCTCGAGGTGCGGGATCTGGAGCTGGTGCTGGCGCTGGCCGCAGCGGGCACTACCGCGCGAGCCGCGTCGTCATTGCTGATTACCCAGTCCGCCGTCAGCAGAGCGCTCACGCTGGCGGAAGCCAGAGTCGGCACCAGGTTGTTCGAGCGCAGCCCGCGCGGGCTCGCGCCGACAGCTGCAGGTGAACGTCTGATCGCGCGAGCGGGCATGCTCCTCACCCAGCTGTGCGAGCTGGAGCGCCTGGTCCGCGCTCCCGAGGCGGCGCCGACTCGCGTGCGCCTGGTCTGCGAGTGCTACACCGCGTACCGTTGGTTGCCCTCGGCCATGGCCCAGCTGCGCGTGCGGTCGCCTCAGCTTCAGGTCGAGATCCTGACGGAGCACACCGCGGACCCCGTTCGCGCGCTCCTCCGCGAGCAGATCGACGTTGCCCTGCTCACGACGGCACTGGTGCCCAAGCATGGCGCATTGCTGGAGCAGCAGCTGTTTTCGGACGAGGTGGTGTTTGTCGTCGCGGCCTCACATCCGCTGGCTCAGCACAGGTTCATCACGCCGGAAGATCTGCAGGCTCACTCGCTCATCACGTCCAACACCCCTTCAGCCGAGGCGCGCTGGTTCATGGCGCGCGTCTTCGGTCGTAAGAAGCCCAGGCTAGAGCTCGTGCGCTTTCCGCTGACGGAGGCCGTCATGGACGCGGCTCGAGCAGGCATGGGCATCGCAGTCCTCTCGGAGTGGGTGGCGAGCGGCTATCTCGAGAGCGGTGACCTGGTCGTCAAGCGCTTGCGCACTGGTGCGCTGCGCCGTTCCTGGCGCATGGCTTACCGCCGTGAAATGGCCGAAGCGGCAGAGCGCCTGCTCGGCCCGCTCGCGAGCTCGGCGCCGCGCTTGCACGCGCTCGGCTCGAGGTAACGCGGCACGCCGCGCGTCACGTCCGATTCACGAGCGCCGGATCGATGCCGCGGTCGCGGCGAAACTCACGGCACTGCCAGCTGCCCGCTTCGAAGTCACGGCAGGTGTCGCCGCGGTCGGCGTAGATCTGGCAAGCGTGCGGCTCGTCGGGACTGCCGTGATGCACGCACGCTCCCCCGTCGCCGATCACGAATGCCAGTTGTCCGAAGTGACCCGGCTCGAGCTGTGCGAGGATGTCGTGCCGCTCCGAGCGCTTCCAGCGCACCAGATCCGCGTCGGAGACGAGAATGGTGCCCGGGCGTTGGTGGCAACACGCGCCGCACGAGAGGCAGTCGAGATCGCTCATGGGCTACTTGGCGACTCTAGCCTCGATGGCCGCAGCAGAGAGGCCTCATTCGCCTCGCCGGGGCAGAAAGGCAACCGAGCAGCATCGGACCGGCTGAGTTGTGGGGCAGGCGGGCCATGCTAAGCTGATGGCCTTACCACGAGGAGAGCTTATGACGAGATTTGTGCGCACGGGGTCGGCGCTTGCTGTGTCGGCCGTGTTTTGGGGTACCCCTTCGGTGTGTCTGGCGGCGGATGACACACCGTCAATCGTCTCCTACGCTTTCGACGGGTTTTGGACCGGCGCGCAGGTGGGCCTGGCGACGGGCTATCTCGCGACCGGTCGCGAATACGAGTCAGAAGAGTGGCGTAAGCTAGTTTTTGGCGCGGGAGTGGGAGCGCTCGTCGGCGTCGGCGTCGGGCTAACGCTCGGCGTCATCGACGTCGGGCAGGCGCCCCCGCAAACGGGCCGCTTGATTCTGCGCGACGTGGGCTATGGCGTGGGCTTGGGCGCGGTGGTGGGCACCGCTGTCGGGGCCTTATTTCTGATCGATTCGGGGCGAGCCAAGAATTTGCTTACGGGCGCGGCGGTGGGCACGCTGGTGGGCGCCGGAGCCGGGGTGGCCTTCGGCTTGATCGAAAGTGCCGCGGCGAATCGCAGCCCGCAGCCGGCCGGCGTCGGCAGCACGGCACGCGCGAGCGTCAGGTTCACGCTGATCGGCGCGGACGAGTCGCTCATTCCGATCCCCGCGCTCGCAGGGACTTTTTGAGCCGCTAGGATCGGTCAGAAGGGCACGCCGCGAATTGACGCATCCAGCAGCTCGATCGGGTGGGCCGTGCGAAGCGTGGCTCCGGCGCCGAGGTGGCTCTTGATCTGGAGCGTACAACCGGGGTTGGCGCTGACCAACACGTCGGGTCGAACGGAGTTGATGTTGTCCGCCTTGCGTTGCCCGATTTGTCGAGCGCTCGCGGGCTCGAGCAGGTTGTAGACGCCCGCGCTGCCGCAGCACTGCTCGGCGTCGGGTATGTCGAGCAGCTCCACGCCAGGGATCCCGCGCAGCAGGGCGCGCGGCTCCGCGCGTAGGTTTTGGCCGTGGGAGAGGTGGCAAGCGTCGTGATACGCGACGCGAAGCAGCAAGGGGTGGCGCGTCGCCACCGGCACGAGCTCGCCACAGAATTCATTCACGTCTTTGACCTTGCGGGCCATGGCCTCGGCGCGGCCCTGCCAGCTCGGGTCGCCGGTGAACAGGCGGGCCCAGTGTTTCATCGCTGACCCACAGCCTGCGGCGTTGACCACGATGGCATCGATGTCCTGTTGCTCGAGGATGCGGATGGCCCGCTCGGCCAAGCGCCGAGACTCGGATTGCCGACCCGCGTGCAGGGAAAGCGCCCCGCAGCACCCCAGCCCCTGGGGCACGATCACGTCGCAACCCTCGGCAGCCAGCACGCGCAGCGTCGCGGCGTTGACCTCGGGAAAGTAAACGCCCTGTACGCAGCCGGGGAGCAGCGCCACCCGCTGACGCCGAGCGACCGCCGCTGCACTGAACGCGGGCAGCTGGGCTCGCAGCTGCCGCCAGCTCAGGCTGGGCGCGAGCGCGTCCAGATTCGCGAGCCTCAGCGGCAGGAGGCGAAATAACCCGGCGCGCCGCAGCAACCAGCGCAGCCCGCTGTGCTCGTAGAACCACTGAACCACCCCGAGAGCGCGGAGCCGCGCAGGATAGGGGAAGACACCGAAGATGAACGCGCGGAGCAGGCGATCCGAAAGGGAGCGCTGATGCTGCTCTTCGATCTCGACGCGCGTTTGCTCGATCAGCTGGTCGTACTTCACGCCGGAGGGGCAGGCCGTGACGCAAGCCAGGCAGCCCAGGCAGCGGTCGAAGTGCTTCACCACGTCCGAAAGCGGTGCTCGGCCTTCGGCGTGCGCCTTCATCAGGTAGATGCGGCCCCTCGGCGAGTCCATTTCCTGACCCCATGACTGGTACGTGGGGCAAGCGGGCAGGCAGAATCCACAGTGGACGCACTCGTCGATGAGCTTGCGGTCGGGCATGCTGGTCTTCCTTCGAGGCGGCAGCGTCAGAGCCCACCAATGAAGCGACCCGCGTTGAGCCGCCGCTCGGGGTCGAAGCGTTGCTTGAGCTCTTGCATGATGGAGAATGAGCTCGGGAGCGGACCCCAGGCATCGACCTTGGTCCGGACTTCGGCCGGGGCGGCGTCGACCACGAGCGAGCCCCCCAGGCGCACGACGCCGCTCCGGGCTCCATTCAGGCCCAACACCGCCGGTTCTGCGTTCACAGGCTTGCCGCTCACGAACCCGAGCCCGAGGCCCGCGTACCAAACGAACTGTGGGGACTGCATCGCGCCCAAGAGCGGACCGAGCGCGGCTTCGACCGGAGCGAGCTCTGTGGGCAGCGCGTTGATGCGCGCACGCAGCTCGCCGACGCTGCGGGCGAGCTCGTGACGCTGCCAGAATTGGGCGGCGGAAGCGCTGTCCAGCCGCGCATGGCGTACCCCTGGGGCCAAGAGCGACAGCAGGCGGTCCACGTCCCGCGTCACGCCGGTTTGAAAGCCCTCGAAACGTACCCCGAGGTCGTAGCGGCCCGCGGAGCCGTAGAGGGCCACGAGGCTCGACGGCTCGAGCTGCGCGCGCAGGAGGGCCGCCCGCGTGTCGACGACCTGTGCCGCGGTGAGCGCATCGAGCTGGACGGTGGCGCTCGCTTCGGGCAGCGGATGCAGGCGCAAGGTGACCTGGGCGATCAGACCCAACGTGCCGAGCGAGCCGCACACCACCTTGGGTAGATCGAACCCAGCGACGTTCTTGACCACCTTACTGCCGCTCTTGGCCACCGCGCCGTCAGCGCGAACGAGCGTGATACCGAGCAAGAGCTCTCGAATGCCGCCGTAGCGAGCCCTGCGCGGCCCAAACGCGCCGACCGCTACGAGGCCGCCCAGGGTCGCCCGCTGTGCGTGCGGCGCGTCCACCCCGAGCCACTGCCCGTTCTTTCCTGCCAAGCTCTGCAGCTCTGCCAGGGTAACTCCAGCCTCCGCCACGATGACCTGATCCTCCGGCGCGTATTCGACGACATGGTTCAGGCGCCGCGTCTGTAATAGAGCGTCGAGCGGCTGCCCCGGATTGCCGAGCTCGAGCGCCGTGCCGCCACCGACGATGCCGACCCGAAGGCGCTCCCGAGCGGCCCGCGCCAGGCTCTCGACGCATTCGCCGATGTCCGCCGGCTCGAAGCTTTTCACCCTCGACCGATCCGGCCGTCCACCTCGGCGGCGTGAGGTACATACTTGCCGGGCAGGTCTCCGCACAGCCGTGGAGTCGGAAAGACCTTGCCTGGATTGAAGCGCATGTGTGGATCGAACGAACAGCGCAAGAAGTTCATCGTCTCCAGATCCGCCTCCGAGAACATCTCGCCCATGTACGCGGCCTTGTCCGCACCCACCCCGTGCTCGCCCGTGATGGACCCCCCCGCGCTGATGCAGAGCCGCACGATTTCTCCGGAACAGGCCTCGGCGCGCTGGGCCTCGTCGGGCACGGCAGCGTCGTAGAGCACGAGCGGATGCAGGTTGCCGTCGCCCGCATGAAAGACGTTGGCTACCCGCACGCCGTGGCGCTCGGCGATGGCCGCGATCTCGGTCAGCACGCGCGCGATCTGCGAGCGCGGGATGACTCCGTCCTGCACGATGTAGTTGGGGCTCAGCCGGCCCATGGCCGTGAAGGCGCTCTTCCGCCCGCGCCACATCGCATCGCGTTCCGTAGCGCTCGCCGGCTTGCGCACCTCGAGCGCCCCGGCAGCGAGACAGCGCTCGCTGGCCTTGGCCGCCGTGTGCTCCACCTCGGCCAACGTGCCGTCGACGTCCATCAGGAGCAACGCATTCACGTGGGGCCACAGGATGCCCATGACGGAGCGCACCGCGTCGATCGCCAACTTGTCCATCATCTCGATGGCCGCGGGCAGGATACCGCCGGCGATGATCAACGAGACGGCGTTGCCCGCGTCGGCGGTGGACGCGAACGTGGCGAGCAGCGTGCGCGTGGTCTCCGGCGTGCGGCAGATGCGGATGGTGACCAGCGTCACCACCCCCAGCGTCCCCTCGCTGCCGACGAACGCCCCACGCAGGTCGTAACCCGGCGCATCGAGCACGGGCCCGCCCAGCTCGACGACGCGGCCGTCCGCCAACACCACCTCCGCGCCGAGCACGTGATGCGTGGTAAAGCCGTACTTGAGGCAATGTGCGCCGCCCGAGTTCTCGGCCACGTTCCCGCCGATGCTGCACACCTGCGCCGACGATGGGTCAGGCGCGTAGTAATACCCGTGTGGCGCCAGCCGTTTGGTGATGTCGAGGTTGACGACGCCGGGCTCCACCCGCATCCACATATTGTCCAGATCGATCTCGAGGATTCGACGCATGCGCGATAGGCCGACCAACAAGCAACCCTCGATCGGCATGGCTCCGCCGGACAGCCCCGTACCCGAGCCGCGCGGCACCACAGGGAGCCCGTGCTCGTACGCGAGCTGCACCACCTTCACGACTTCATCGCGTGTCTTCGGGAGCACCACCAACCCCGGCCGAGCTTTCAAGTGGGGCAGGGCATCACATTCGTAGGTGACCAGCTGCGAGGCTTCGGAGATGCAATTTTCCGGGCCCACGATCGCGGCAAAACGCTCGATCAGCGCCGCCGACAGCGGCAGCTGCCGAGGGAGCGGAGGTGCAGTAGCCAGCATGGCAACCAGGCTAACGTAGGCCTCCACGCTTGTCATGCGCAGGCCCTCCGATCCTCGGGTTTCCGACCCTTCGGGGCGCACGGCGGTTCCGATGAGAGCGGCGTTCGCGCTTCAGGCAGGAACTGGAAGGCAGGCGAGCCCAAGGCTGCCTTGGATCGAATCCAGGACCTGGAGCAAGTCGGCGCGGCCTTCCACGCTGCCCTGGGCGAGCCGTGCCGAACCCCCGCCGCGCCCGTTCGTGACCGCCAGGGCCGCTTTCAACACCGAGCCCGCGTCCACACCCGAGTCTTCGGAGGCGGCGAGCAATAGCGAGGGCGGGTGCTCCGACAGGGCAATGAACACGGCTTTGGTCTGCTCGATGTAGCTCAGCGCGACGCCGCGCACGTCTTGCAACGCACCGCCCGGGCGGCGCTCTACGCACACGACCAGACCGTTCGAGTGCGCGACGTCCGCGCTGGCGAGCGCGTACAACTCCTTGGCCCGATACGCTTCGAGGCTCTCACGCGCTTCGCGCAGCGCCGCCGTTTGCTGCTTGTGCTCCGCGTGCCGAGCGGCCACGACCTCGCACACCGAGTCGACGGACGTCGAGAGCACGCTGCCGAGGCGGGCCAATGCGTCGTAGTCGGCTCGCGCACGGCGAGCGGCACGCGACCCACACACGAACTCGACGCGCGTGGCCTTGCGCACGCGCTCCTGCTTGCGCATCAGAATGGGCCCGATCTCCCCGGTGCTCCGCACGTGCGTGCCGCCACAGGCGCTCCGGTCGATCGCCCCGATGCTCACGACGCGGAGCGGCCCCGAGCGAGCGCTGGCTTTGCGCAGGCCCTGGGCCGTGTCCGCCGCTTCGACCTCGGCCCGGACGGGCTGGTTGTCGAAGACCCTGGCATTGGCGCGCTCCTCCACCTGCCGAATTTGCTCGGCGTCGATCGATGCAGCGTCCAGGTCCAGGGTGGAGCTCTCGACGCCAAAATGCACGCTCAGCGTGCCCAGCCCCAAGAGCTCCTGGAACAGGGCGGAGAGCAGGTGCTGCCCGGTGTGCTGCTGCATGTGGTCGAAGCGTCGGCGAAAGTCGATGCGCCCGAGCACCCGCGTACCGGGCGTGGCGCTCGGCAGCGCGCGCTCGAGCACGTGGGCCACCCGGGCACCCTCGTCCACCACGTCCACGACTTGCACCTCGGCGGCCTGCGTATTCAGGCCGCGGATGCTGCCCAGATCGTGGGCTTGCCCGCCCGACGTCGGGTAGAAGGCGGAGCGGTCGAGGTAGAGCAGGCGGCCGCCGTCATCCAGCTCGGCCACCGTGGCTTCGAACTCCGTCAGGTAGGAATCCTCGTAATAGAGCCGCTCGGTCATGCGAAACAGAGCGTGAAGCGGGCGCTTCGGGCGGTCAAGGCCATGCGCGTCAGCGGCCATCAGGCGCTCGGCCCTGCCGAATCGGGGCGACCGCGGCTCGGGACTCGGGCCGGAGCGCGAATTTCGCCCCCTCGCGCTGAGTCATCGTAAAAACGGCTTTGGGCGCAGCCGGTCGCGTTGCTAGCGTTGGCGCGGTGCAAGATAACCTCAGCTCTGCGTTGGCAAAGGCCGCTCGCCTCGAGCACGCGACGCCCCTCGAGCGGCTGGACGCGGCGGTGCGCGAAGAGAGCGAGCACATCGCCGCACAGCTTTTGCATCGGCTGGGGCAGGTCACTGACTCGGAGCGCGGCTCCGACGTTTTCCGGGAGCTCGCGGCGCGGCTCGAGCTGCGCTCGGGAAATGGCGTCCACGCCGCCGAGCTCACGTACCTTCGCCGCCGCGCGGAGGCGCTCGGGGCGCCGGCGCTCGCCCGGGCGATCGACGCGGCGTCGCAGCAGATGAGCGAGCTCACCGCTCGCGTGGAGTGGCTGGTGCGAGGCACGCCGGCGGCGCTGGTCGAGGCGCTGGACCCGCACCGGGACAGCGACCGGCTCTACTGCCACCTGCTGCGTTCCTTTCGTGCGGAGGCCCGCATCGTCGAGACGCTGGCCATCAATCGCGTGTCGACCTGGGAGAGCCTGGCGCTGTTCCTGCGCAGCACTCGCGAGGCGCAGCATAATCCCGTGGGGCGCTTCTTTGACACCTACGGCTTGTTCGCCAACTTCTTCGAGTGGGGAGAGGCGAGCTTGCGCGGCTCGCAGGCGGTGCAACGCATCAATCAAATCCACGGTCGATACTTCATCCCCAACGAAGGCATGAAGTACGTGCTGCTGAACACGGCGTTCACCTGGCTCGACGGCATCGATCGCATCGGTCATCGGGCGCTGTCCTCGGTCGAGCGCGAGGGGTTCTTCAACGCGCACGTGAGGCTCGGGCGCGCCATGCACATCGAAGAGCTGAGCTTCGACTATGCCGAGATGTACGCCTGGTTTCGTCGGACCAATCAGCAGAACGCCTTTCACACGCCGCTCAAGACGGAGACCTTCGAGCTGTTCGTGAAGAGCTCCTTTGGCGCCGCCACTCGAGAACGCGACGCGATGCTGCGCGCAGCTCGGGTGGCCATGGATGAGCAGTATCGAGCCGCGCTCGGCTATGCGGCGCCGGCCGCCGGCGAAGTCCACGCCGTGCGCGCGTCTCTCGCCGCGTTGGCGGAGCGCTTACACGCGGGCCCGGGCGCCATCTTCGTGCGCAGCCTGGAGCCTACTCCGGCTCGCCCCGCGAGCAGTTGCCCGAGCGAGCTCGGGGTGAGTGAGCGCTCCTCCTTTCTCCCGCGCGCGAGCACAGGGCAGAACGGCGGTTACCCAGAGTTGCAGTCCCCACTGCCGGACGCCGCTTCCGCGGCCGCGATGCCGCTGCCGGTGTATGGCTGGGAAGAGATCCGGCGTCACGTGAGCGACGCGAGCACCTGGATCGTCATCGATGGGGACGTCTACGATGTCAGCGCCTGGCTCGAGCAACATCCCGGAGGTGCCGAGCGCTTGCGAGAGTGGGCGGGGAGGGACGCGAGCCGTGCGTTTCGCGAGGCCGCGCATGGCCCGCTGACGCAGGTCTTACGTCTCAACTTTCGCATCGGCAGCGCCGTGGGAGCCGAGCCAGGCCCTACCTGAGCGCCTGCATCTTGGCGGTCGGCACCTCCTCGCGCTTTTGCGCCACGACGAGCAACACATCGCACAAGTCTTCACCGTCGATGGCGTCTTGGATGGCTGGGGAGGCGTCGAGCAGGCGATGGAAGAAGGCAGACTCCCCCAGGCCCGCATGTGCCGCGCTCGAATACATGAGCTCCTGGAAATCCTGGCCGAACACCCACACGGCGCACGCGCTGAGGCCACACGCATCGAGCAGGTGCTCCAGCGAAGCTTCCGTAAAGATGTGCATGTGGTCCGGGGGATAGATGTGTCGGCAGGCGAGCTCGGGATAGAGCAGGTTGCTAAATGAGCTGATCGACGGGTGCCGCGGCACTTCGACGACCACGTGTCCCCCGGGACACAACCCCGCCGTCAGGCGCTCGAGCCAGGGCTTGGGTGCGGGCAGATGCTCGAGCAAATTGAGCGCGGAGATCACGCGGACGTTCGCGGCCATCTCCGGCGGGAGCTCGTCCACATAGCCCTCGCGCACGTCGAGCCCTCGGGTGCGTGCAAATTGCACGTGGATGGGGTCGGCTTCGGAGCCCCGCGGCACCCAGCCGAGGTCTCGCACCACGCTCAGTAGCTCACCCGTGCCACAGCCTACATCGAACCACTCCCCACCGGGCTCGATGTGCTCCGCACAGAAGCTCGCCTTGGGCCGCGCGATCTGCTCGACCCGCCGCTTGAACAGCTCTTCGCCCACGTAGATCTGTGATTGAGCGGTCACACCCTGGTAGAGCTGCGCAATCTGTTCACGAGCCGGCGGGTTCTCGAGGAACAGGTGCCCGCAGCGACTGCATTCATGGTAGCGGAAGTCGTAGATGGCGACGAAGGGCGAGTGGCGCTCGCTGTCACATGCCGGACACGCCTTGACGTTGTGCGTAGGTCGCAGCCGACGCGCGCTCGCCTCGTGGTTCTTACCGATCTCGCGCCGCCACTCGATCGTGCGCCCGAGCCCCCGCATGTCCATGCGCTTGCCCCGCCGCCGCGGCACGTTTTCGAAAGCCGTCGTCCGGACCTGAGAGCGGTTCTCCACCTGGCGGGTTACGACCCAATCCTGGCCAGCTTGAGCCCCGGAGCCCGGAAACCTCGGCAACGGTCACGGCGTACTCATTCGAAGAGCGGGCGGAGCTCCGGAATCAGCGCGTCCGCCATGGCCTGATGCGTCGCGAGCCCGGGGTGGTAGTCGCAGCCGGGGTTGGCATTCGGGACGTTCATCTCCCAGACCCTCGCGTTGCTCCCGCCGCCCGCTTCAAAGGCGGCGACCCCAGCGGCGATGCCGGCGCGCGCCGCCGTGAGATCGGCGCCGTTGAGTAGAGGACCGACCGTGCAGAGGATCGGCGCCTCTGGATAGACGGAGCGCGCCCGCTCGAGCAGCTTTCGATATTCATCGGCGAAGAGCTCGGGCGTGGGATCCCCCTCCGTGCTGAAGTCGTTGGTGCCGAGGTTGATCACGACTACGTCGACCGCGAGCGAGAAGTCCCAAGCGCTATCTTGGTCCTGGGGCAACGTCCGCCCATACAGGCTCGGCATGGGATCCACCACGTCGGTATCGTAGTTGTACACGACGCCTCTGCCGGACCAGGCGACCGTAATCAGCTCCGCCCCGAGCTTACGCGCGCTGATCGCGCCGTACGTCGCGTAATGATTCTCCGTGTCGGCCGAGAACGGGCAGGTTGGAGCGCTGCCCTCGTCCCCATAACCCGCGCTCACCGAGTCGCCGATGAGCTCGATACGCCGCGTAGCGGCGGGCGTCGCGAGCAGCGCTCCTTCGGCGCCGAACTCGAAACCGAGGAACTGGGTCGGGCCAAAGGAGGCCTCCGTTCGCCGATACACCTCGACCTGATGGTCCCCGGGTGGCAAACCCGAGCCCAGCACATACTCGTTCCTGCCCGCCCGCGCGATGAGCTTGGGCTGCAGCGCGCCGTCGATCAGGACAGTGAACTGATTGGTGCCGCCGTCGCTCAAAGTCAGCGTCACCGACGTGCCCCTGAACGCCGCGACCACACCGCTGCCCGACCACGCAAAACGCGGCCCAGCAGGATCCATCCTATCCATCCGGCCGACAAAACGCAGCTGCGGCGGGGACGACCCCGCATTCGACGCATCCGCCTGCGCATCCTCCCCACCAGCAGCAGCATCGCGATCGCCCGTGGCGGGTCGCGAATTCGGGCTGGTGGCGCGAGCGCCCGTTCGCTCGTCGGTACAGCTCGAGGAAAGAGCAGCGACTGCGAGGGCGAAGACGAGAACGGGGGTCGAGCCCAGCGCCTTACTGTGAGCGAAGTTCATTCGACGTTTCCGTAACTCGGAGTCCATCTGAGGGCAACAGCCGAGGCGCCCGCGGACGCCCAACGCTACTTCAGTTGGGTCGCTCCATTGTCTCCTCTCAACGCGCCTTGCTGGGTGGCGTGCACGACCGCTTTATTGCCAGCTCGCACGACTTGCGATGGAACGCGAGCGCCACACAATGCATGCTCGGGCTCGACTGCCGCGATCCGATCGCTGTGTTGACGAGTTTCGCAACTCGTTCGAGGCCACTGGCTTCCACCTCGAGTCGGTCATCCCGACATCGGATGCCGATATCGTCGTGGCAGTCCCGAGCCCCCTCGGCCCGTGCGCGTTTAATTTTCCGGCCTGTGCGCCGTGTGTCATGCTGAGCGCCTCAGTTCTGGACCGGAGCGGGCACGTTATGCAAGGGTCGTCGGTGGTCTTGGTTGCGTTGTTCACTTCGGTCATCACGGCTGCCGGTGCGACGTATCTGCTGCAACGCTATCCGGTGTTCCCGCCAGTCGCGGCGGCGCCGCGCGAGGTGCCCGCTCCATCCTTGGTGGGGCTGTCGGAAGCAGATGCCCGAGCGAACGCTCATGCGTTGCAGCTGCCTTTGTTGGTCGAGGGCCGAGAGGCAGTCGCGGGCGCGAAGGTGGGCACGGTGCTGCGCCAATCGGTCGCTCCCGGCCGCCCCGTGCTGGACAGCAGCGGCATCGCAGTGGTCTTCGCCGAGAGCTTGCCGAATGTGCCTCGGGTGACGGAGCTGACTCTGGAGGAAGCCCGAAAGGCGCTGGCGCGGCATGGCTACAGGGCCGTGCAAGGGGAGCCGGTGCCGAGCGTTGCCGTTCCTGTCGGCAGTGTCGTGCGGCAGGCGCCCGAGGCCGACGCGGAGCTCACGCCGGGCAGTGTCGTGACGCTGCACCTATCGAGTGGCCCCGCGGAGGTGGAGGCGCCGAGCCTTTCGGGGCTGGGGTTGCGAGCGGCGCAGGAGAAGCTCGCCGGGCTAGGGTTACAGCTGAAGGTCCGCTGGATCTCGAAAGCGGAGACCGTCACCGGCAGCGTGCTCAGCCAGAAGCCGAAGGCCGGTGAAAAGCTGTCGCCGAAGTCGACGATTGAAGTCGTCGTGAACCGCTGAGCGCTCCCCGCCGTTAGGGGGATGACGCTCCCCCCAGGGTGGTCGGGGCTGCCGCTCCGGCGGGGGCCGCAGCGCTCGGGAGATCGAGCGCGACGACCAGGCCTTGCCCTTCGTGATTGTAGGCGCTGACCTTGCCGCCGTGGCGCGACACGGCGCGTTCCGTGATCGCCAGGCCCAGGCCCGTGCCCCCCGTGTTGCGGGCGCGATCGCCATCGACCCTGTAGAAAGGTTTGAAGATGTGCTCCAGCGCTTCGGGAGGTACGCCTGGGCCATGATCACGAACGCTGAGCCTCGAGCTCTGCCCGACGCGCTCAATCTTGACGTGGACGTGGCTCTCGGGCTCGGTGAAGCGTATGGCGTTGCGCAGCACGTTTTCTATGGCACGCCGCAGCAGCTCTCGGTTGCCTCTGACCTGGCAAGGCTGCTCGAGCTGGAGCTCGACGTGGCAGCCGCGATGCTGCGCTTCGAGGGAGGCGTCGGAGATGATTTGCTGCGTCAGCTCGCCCAGATCGATGATATCCCCGCGCACGGGGCCCTCGGACTCGAGCCGGTTGAGGGTCAAGAGCTCCGCGATCATGCTGTCGAGGCGGGCGGTGTCGCGCTCGATGCGGTCGAACGCGGGGGCAAGCTCTGCTGGGGAGCGGCGCCGGATGAGCTCGATGCCGATATTGAGGCGAGTGAGCGGGGAGCGCAGCTCATGCGAGACGTCGCGGCGCAAGCGACGCTCCGACTCCAGCAACGCCTGTATCCGCTCGGCCATCGCGTCGAGGTCGCGGCCGAGCGCCTGCGTCTCGCTGTCCGCGTGGGTGAGCTGATTGGCAACGCGCACCGACAGGTCGCCGCCGGCCATGACCTGTGTCGCCTGGCGCAGGCGCGCGATGGGCCGTGACAGGTAACGGGCCAGGAACACCGACACCAGGCCCGTGACGAGCACGATCGCGAGCAGGCGGTAGGGCAACGTGTCGGGCACGATGAAGAACAGCCAACGCGAGCGTACGGGCCCGATAGACACTGCTGCGTAGCGAGGGTCGCGATCGAGCACGACGGCGGTGAGCTCACTCTCATCCGCGCGGAAGGCGGCGTGATCGGCCGAGGCGAGCGCGGCGCGGGCGAGCTCCGCGCCGAGGGCGATCGGCTCTCCCAGCGCGAGCTCTCCGTTACGGTAGATGGCGAGGCGCGTGTCCCGCTCGTCTCTCGGCTCGAGGATGCGCTCGCAAGCCTGGAGGCGGAGCCGCAGGCACATGACGGCGTTCTCTCCGCGTGTCTCGGCGGAGCGCGCGCTCTGCTTCTGCCGAAAAGCACCGGCCTCGGGCGGAAATGCCCAGGCGTGGATCAGCGCAAACGCGCCCACGAGCAGCGTCATGGCTAGCCACATCGAGATGAGCAGGCGCAGGAAGAGGCTCTTCACCTGGCACCCTTGGCCAGGATGTAGCCGGCGTTGCGGACGGTTTTGATGCGCTCTCCGCCGTGCCCTTCACCGAGCTTCTTGCGCAGGTTGGAGACGTGCATGTCGATGGCTCGATCGTAGGCGGAGAGCCGACGGCCGAGGACGAGGCGGCAGAGCTCGTCACGCGGCACCACGCTGCCGGCGCGCTGCACCAAGACCTCCAGTAAATCGTATTCGGCCGTGGTCAGATCCATGTCCACCCCGCGCACCCGGACGATGCGCGCGCTGGGCAAGAGCTCGAGGTCGTCCACCACGATAGCCCCGCTGTTCCGTTTGGCATTGACTTTGCCGTTGGCGCGCCGGTGGATCGCTCGAACCCGCGCCACGAGCTCGCGTGGATTGAAGGGCTTGGGCAGGTAGTCGTCCGCGCCCATCTCCAGCCCGACGATGCGGTCGACGTCTTCGCCCTTGGCCGTGAGCATGATCACGGGCACCTCGGCGTTCTGCTCGGCGCTGCCCTGGCGCAGGCGGGCCAACACCTCGAAGCCACTCAGGCTGGGCAACATGATGTCGAGCACCACGACGGCAAACGACTTTGACTGGGCAGCGAGCAAGCCGGCGCGACCATCGCCGTTACTCTCGACCGCGTACCCTTCCTGCGCGAGCAGCTCGGTCAATAGCTCGCAAAGCTCGGAGTCGTCATCGATCACCAAGATCTCGGGTCGATCAGCCATGTCTCGACTACGACTTTAGTCCGACATCGCGGCCCCGTCAGCCGAGCCCGGAGCATTCCTTACAATCCTTGACAAAGCTCGACCCCTCTTGAAGCTCAGAGTCTCAGACTGAGGATATGAGCAATCCCGGTTTGAGAGCCCACCGTCGCCGGACCATCATCGTCCCCGCGCTGGGCCTGTGTGTGGCGAGTTTCGCAGGGGTGGCCCAAGCGGAGGCCCTGTCGGCCGAAGGCGCGGTGAGCCGGGCGGCACGCGAGAACCCCAGCTTGCGCGCGGCGCTGCTCGACGCGGCGGCCGCCCAGCACGCGGCACGCGCCGAAAAAGGCGCTCGCGACCCGAATTTAGTGGCCTCCGTGCAGGGCGAACACTCCGAAAATATTTCGCGCCCCGGTCTGTCTGGTGGCCAGGGCATCGACGGCGCGGCGTCCCGGTCAATCGGCAATTCCATCGACGCGAATGCGGCGCTTCGCTACACGACCGACATCGGGACGGAGCTCGAGCTCGGGACTGCGGCGGGTACCTCCTGGAACCGTACGACCTGGAGTGGCGCGAGCCCGCTGCCGGAGAATCTGCAGATCGGCCCCACCTATACCGCTCAGGCTTACCTGAGCGCGCGTCAGCCGTTGCTTCGAGGCGCCGGCAGAGACAGTCAGCTAGCTCCGCTCCGGCAAGCGGAATCGGCCGCTCGCGCGGCGGAGAGCCGGCGTGAGCTCGACGCGAGCCAGACGGCGCTCGACGTGCTCAGCGCGTACTGGGAGCTCTGGTACGCCGATCGCGCGGTGCTCGTGCAAGAGCAGGCGCTCGGCGTGGCGCAGCGCCTCTCGAGCGACGCCAAGCTGCGCGCGAACACGCTCGGCACCGGCTCGGAAGTGGACGTCCTCCAGTTCTCGACCTCGGCGGCTTCCATCGCCGATGCGCTGTCACAGGCCAGAGCCGCGCGCACGACTCGTGCCATCGAGCTCGGTCGCGTGTTGGGCCTGGCCCCTGCACAGTCCGCGGCGCTCGAGGCGGTGTCCGATCCTCCCGAGCTCGGCCCGGCCCCCGCCATCGACGGGCTGACGCGCGAGCTGCGCGCGACATCACCGGAGCTCGCCGCGCTGCGCTCGGACCTCGAGCGAGCCCAATCTCGGGCTGCTGTCGCTCGCGACGCAGATCGCCCGCGCGTCGACCTGTTCGCGACGGCCTCGGTCGGCACCTTGTGGGACGACAGCGCCGACTTCTCGCTCAGCGGCGGGCGGCCCACCTACGGCGTGGTCGGTGGCGTGGAGCTCGAGCTGCCGCTCGGCTCGGGTCGCTATTCGGAAGACGCGGCCCGCGCGCGCGCCGAGCTGGCGGCGGCCGAAGCGCGTTACCAGGCCGAGGTCGACGCTCTGAGCGCCTCCGTGAGCTCGCTCGGTGTGAACCTCGACGCCGCGCGGGAACAGGTCGAGCTGACGACACAGACGGCGGCGACGGCCGGCAAGCTCGCCGAGGCGGAGCGCCAGCGCGCCTTGCTCGGCACGACCACATCGCAGAACGTCGTGACGGCCGAGCAGACGCTACGCGAAGCCGAGCTGCGCCGGCTGCGAGCGCTGGTCAGCCAGCTCTCGACTCGCTTCGAGCTCGAGCACAGCACCGGCAAGCTGCTCGATCGCTTCGCAGCGGTGCTTTGACCCTCAACGTTGTTGGCTTTTGCCCCGGCCATCTGGGGCGCGGAGATCGCAATGAATACAAAGAAGAAGACGCGTTACCTTTTGTCCGGCGCTGGTGCGCTGCTGATCGCGACGTCGGCGGTCGGGGGCTACGCCTGGCAGCAGAACGGCAAAGCGGACCCCCTCGGTCCTCTGGTGGAGGTGCGGCGCGGCGACTTGATCGAGACCGCGGCCGCGTCCGGCAAGATCGAGCCGGACGTGCAGGTGGAGGTCAAGTCGCGGGCCTCCGGTCAGGTCATCGAGGTCCTGGTCAAGGAAGGTGACCAGGTGGAGGCCGGCCAGCTCCTGGTACGCCTCGACCCGACGGACGCCAGTCGCCAGCTGGCCGCGGCCAAGGTCGCCCGAAATCGAGTCTTGGCCGACCTGCAAGCGGCGCGGGCTTCGGTCTCCGTCTCCGAGCTGGAAGCACAGAACGATAAGGTGAGCGAATCGGTGGCCAAGCAGAGCGCCGAGCTCGGCCTCGGCTCGACCGACGCGGCGCGGGGCGCCGAGCACGTGACGCGCGTCGCGGCGGCGAACGTCAAGCTCAAGAGAGCGCAGCTCGACGCGGCGCAGGGCCAGCTCGAGGCGGCGGAGCTGAGCGTGCAGGACGCCGAGCTGCGCTTGAAGGAGACCAACATCTACGCGCCGATCTCCGGCACCTTGCTGGACGTGGCCGTCGAAAAGGGCACCCTGGTGTCGTCGGCGCTGACCAACGTGAGCGGGGGCAGCGCCGTCATGACGCTGGCTGACCTGTCGGACCTGCGCATCGTCGCCTCGGTGGACGAAGCCCAGATCAGCCGGGTCCAGCGCGGCCAGCGCGTGGATATCAGCGTGGACACCTACGGCGACCGAGTGTTTCGCGGTGTCGTCGAGCGGGTCAGCCCGCTTGGGGTGGACACGTCCAGCGTGGTGACGTTCGATGTGGAAATTGCCGTGAAGGACGCGTCCTCTGCCTTGCTGCGCTCGGGCATGAGCGCGGACATCGAGATCGTGACGGCCGAGCAAAAGGACGTCTTGCTCATCCCCCTCATGGCAGTCCAGTCGAAGGGCAAGCAGCGCTTCGTCAAGCTCGCGAACGGGGACGAGCGGGCGATCGCGACGGGCGTGACGGACGGGACCCAGATCGTGGTGACGGACGGGCTCAGCGAAGGTGACGACGTGTTGGCCAGCGCGCCTCTTGCCGCGCCGGCGCAAGCCCAGCGGACGAACCAGGCGCCGATCCCCGGCATGGGCATGAGCGGCGGACGTAGAGGAGGGCGCTGAGATGGAGACACCCATCGTGATCAGCAACCTATCCAAGGTCTACAACTCGGAGCGGGCGGAGCTCGCCGTGCGCGCCGTCGACTCGATCAGCTTCTCGGTCGAGCGCGGCGAGTCGCTGGCCATCATCGGCCCGTCCGGCTGCGGCAAATCGAGCCTGCTCAACATCCTAGGCTGCCTCGACCGACCCACGGAAGGCAGCTACGAGCTCGAGGCGCGCGACATGGCGGGCCTGGATGACGACGAGCTCGCGGCGCTGCGCAACCGCCATATCGGCTTTGTGTTCCAGAGCTTCAACCTGCTGCCTCGGATGACGGCGCTCGAGAACGTGGAGCTCCCGCTGTTGTATGGCGCCGTCAAGAACAGCCGGGAGTTGGCCCGGGCCGCCCTCGATCGCGTGGGGCTCGGGCCGCGCGAGCGGCACCTCCCGTCGGAGCTTTCGGGTGGTCAGCGGCAGAGGGTCGCCATCGCACGGGCCATCGTCACGCGGCCGTCGATCTTGCTGTGTGACGAGCCGACGGGCGCGCTCGACAGCCGCACCGGGCGCGACGTGCTCTCGCTGCTGTTGTCGCTGAACGCGGAGGGCGCGACCCTCGTAACGGTCACGCACGATCTGGTCATCGCACGCGCGCTTTCGCGCGCCATCTGCATGAAGGACGGCCGCATCGTGGCCGACGGCGACGCTCAGACAGTGGTGGCCGAGATGGTCGGCCATGAAATGGAGATGCCATGTTAGCTCGAGAAACTGCAAAAAGTGCCTGGCGGTCCCTCACATCGAACCGGCTGCGCACGCTGCTCACGATGCTGGGCATGATCATCGGTACGGGCGCGGTGGTCGCGGTGCTGGGGATCGGGGAGGGAGCGAAGAGCAGCGTGGAAGGGCGAATTCGCTCGCTCGGCTCGAACCTCTTGATGGTGCGCCCGGGCTTCATGGCGGGCGGAGGTGGCGTGCGCTCGGGTGCGGTTCAGACCTTGACCAAGGCGGATGCCCAAGCGCTCGCGGCGCTTACCGGGGTGAGCTCGGTCGCGCCGGAGATGAGCGCGACCGCCCAGCTGCGCTATCTCACCCAGAATCAGAACGCCTCGGTGGTGGGCGTCACCCCCGCCTATTTCGACGTGCGGTCATTGCCCGTGGCGAGCGGCATCGCGATCTCCGACCTGGATCAAGAGCGGCGGTCCCGTGTCGTAGTGGTTGGCGCGACGCTGGCGCAGCAGCTCTACGGCAGCGCATCACCCATAGGCAGCCGGCTGCAGATCAACGGGACGGCGTTTCGCGTGATCGGCGTGCTCGCGGCCAAGGGCTCCGGCATGGGGTCGCCCGATGATAGCGTGTTCGTGCCGATGTCGAGCCACGAGAGCGCGTTGTTCGGTCGCGACTACCTCTCCAACGTCTCCTTACAACTCGAGAGCGAAGGGCGCGCCGCCGAGGTGGTGAGCCAGACCGAGCAGCTCTTGCGGCTCAGGCACCGGTTGCGAGCCGAGCAGCCCAGCGATTTCGAGGTCCGCTCACAGGCCGAAATGTTGGAGACCATAGGTCAGATCACCGGCACGTTCACCACCTTGCTCGGCAGCATCGCCGCCGTGTCGCTGATCGTCGGCGGCATCGGCATCATGAACATCATGCTGGTCTCGGTGCGTGAACGGACGCGTGAAATCGGCGTGCGCATGGCCGTCGGCGCCCGTCGCACCGACATCATGCGCCAGTTTCTGTTCGAGGCCGTCGTGGTCTCAGTGTCGGGCGGGGCCATCGGCGTGGCCGTGGGCTACGCCGCCGCGCAGCTCCTGGCGCGCTTCGGCGAGTGGCCAACCATCGTGCCGCCGTATGCGATCGGGCTAGCCCTCGGCGTATCGATCTTCATCGGCATCGCGTTTGGCGTGGGCCCGGCGCGGCGCGCCTCGCGTCTCGACCCCGTGGAGGCGTTGCGCTTCGAATGAGAGGCCCTGAACGTGAGCGCCGCTCCCCGCGCAGGCTGGCGGGACAGCGCTTCGGTTCGCTGCTAGAGTCGAGGCAGCGTGCTAGTGTTGGAGCGGTCCGGAGAGCTTCTCGTCGACGTGCAGTGCGGCAACATGCCGCTGTTGCTCACTTGCCCTCATGACGGGCATGAGGGTCCGCTCGGCGTGCCGGAGCGCGCTGCCGCGCCTGGGGGCTGCGATTTTCAGAAGAAGCGAGACCTGCGCACTGCCTTGGTGACGGAGCGGGTTGCGACGAAGATAGCGCAGGCCACGGGGTTCTCGCCGTATGTCGTCATCGCGCGCTTCCACCGAAAGTTCATTGACGCAAACCGCGCACCAGAATGCGCCTACACGGCTCCGGCAGCGGCGGCCTTCTACGAAGAATACCACGCTCGCGTAGCGGGCTGCGTTGGGGAGATATTGCGCGAAAACAGGGGTAGGGGCTTTCTCTTTGACGTGCACGGCACCCGCGAGGTGCAGGGCGACCGCGCCGATGTCTACATCGGCACGGGCAATGGCGCGACGCTCCCGCCCGGCTTCGAGCGGCGCGAAATCTTCGCTCCGCACGGCTTGCATGGCTTGCTCGGGGCGCTGTGCCCCCCAGCCCGGCGGGGAGAGCCGCGGCGCGGCTACCGCGTGTCACCCGCCGACCCAACGGCGATTGAAACGAGCCGTGTCTCGGGCGGGTTCACGGTGCGTAAATACGGGCTGAGGATAAACAGCATTCAGCTCGAGATTGCCGATACGATTCGGATCGAGCCGGGCAGGCGCGACAGCTTCGCCGATGACCTCGCCGTGTCCCTCGTGGATTTCGTGCGGCGTCACGCGCCCTTCTGAACGGGAGCCGCCCGCCCGCGATGCTACCCCGGGTGGCCCCGCTGGTGCGGAGCTCCCGCCCGTTTCCAGGGCTTCCTTGCCTGTCGGCGGCGGCCGGATTCTGTGCTAGAGGACCCGGCATGAGAGTGTGCATCCTCGGAGCAACGGGCCTGGTTGGGCGGGAATCGATCGATCTTTGTGGCCGCGCCTGGCCCGGGGCAGAGCTTTTGCTGTTTGCGAGTCGTGATCAAACGCTGGAGCACAAGGGCCGCTCCTTTTCGGTGCGCGGCGCCGCTTCGCTCGAGGCGGCAGACGCCCCGAAGGGCGATCTGGCGCTGGTCGCGCTGGACGACGATCACAGCCAGCGCTACGTCCCGCGCCTGCTCGAGCTCGGCTATCGCGTGGTCGACAAGAGCAACACCTATCGGCTCGATCCCAAGGTGCCGCTGGTGGTCGCCGGCGCCAACCAGCGCGCGGTAGACGCGAGCGTGCGGCTCGTGGCCAATCCAAACTGCACGACCATTCCGCTGGTTTTGGCGTTATCGCCGCTGTCACGGCGCTTCGGCCTGGCCTCGGTCACGGTCAGCACCTACCAGGCGGTCAGCGGCGCCGGCATCGCCGCGCTGGATGAGTTCCTGGAGGAGTCACGGCGTGGGTACGGAGAGCCGGATCGGCTGGGGACGTGTTTCGATCCGGTGCGTTACGCGGGCAACACCGTCGCCCACCACGGCAAGACGGACGACTCCGGGTTTTCCGCGGAAGAGCGCAAGCTGATGCAGGAGAGCCGAAAAATTCTGGAGCTTGGCGACCTGCCCTTGAGCGCCCAGTGCTGCCGCGTCGGCGTGGCGGTCGGCCATTACCTCAATACTTGGGTCACCTTCCGCGAAGCGTTCGAGCTTGGGCAGATCGAGAGCGTGCTGCAGGATCCCAAGGCGACGCCGTTCGTTCGGTACCACGCGGGCTCGGGCGGCGAGAAGGTGAGCGCGGTCGCGTGTGTTCAGGATCGGGATCGCGCTCTCGTGGGTCGGCTGCGGCGCGATCCGCGGGATGCGTCGGGCCGTAGCCTGTGCCTGACCATGGCCGCGGACAATTTGCGCCTGGGCGCCGCAACCAACGCCGTCCGCGTCGCGAGCCGCTGGTTTCCGGCGCAAGATCCCGAGCTTCAGGCCTAGTGCCAAGAATTGGCCCCGGTCGAATCGACGGGGGCCAAGCGGTCTCAGCGGGTCAGCGTAGCGTCGATTTGCCGTCGTCCAGCGCTGCCGCAGCGGAGGCCTCGAGGCTGCGCGATGACTTCCATGGCGACCGCCCGCTCAGGCCGATGCTGGGCGTGGACGGGGCGGCCACGTTTTCTGCGCTGACTTCGCTCGTCAGCGCTGGCGCATTCGAGAGCACTTCTCTCGACACGTCCGAGCCCTCGGAGCTCGACGAAAACAGGTTGCTCGTTTCGTCATCGCGTTGCCCGTCGCCGATCTCGAGCGTGCACTCACCGAACGTGACCTCGAGCTGCCCGCGCTCCGACCCGAGCTTCACTTCCAAGCTCTTGGCCTTGATTACGGTGTTGCTGCGCACGCTGCCCGACAGGAAGACGTCGCCAGCGTCGACGCTGCCCGAGAGGGTCCCTTGGGACCTGAGCTTCTTGGCCTTGATCGCGCCCAACACGGCCCCCGACCGAGTGATGGTGATCTCCGGCGCGTCCACTTCTCCGTCGATGGTGCCGTTGACGACGACCGGACAAGAGCTCTTCATCGTGCCTTTGAACTCGGTCCCTTCTTCCACCAAAGTCTGCTTGGGGGTCTTGCTCGTTTCGATCGGCATCGTCATTCTCGCTCGCTTCTAGGTTTTGGGGTCTTGATGTAAAGGCGTAGCCGGCAGCCGTGGGCGAACCCGAACCGCGTCTGGCCTTGATGTTGTTCGACGTGCGTGGCCACGACGCCTTTTGCGAAGACGCGGAGCTCCGACGGCCCGCACAGGCCGACGCTCGAGGGGGCCAAGAAACGCCCGTGGATCTCGATGCGCCCACCAGAGACACGGCAGCCCTCCAGGAAGCCGGACTCGCCGATCACCAGCGTGGCATCGTCCAGCATCTTGATCTCACATTGCTGCAGGCTGCCGTCGACCAATATCTCGGCACCGCCGCCGAAAACGAGCTCGGCGTTTTTCAGAACGTCACCCGTCCCGACGTAACGGCGTATCGACCTGCCGAGCGCCGCGCCGGACGTGCTGTCGGTGTGCGAGGCATTGGGGGCGTTCAACGCTTGCCAGAGCTCGGTCAGCGAGCGGTGCTCGGAGTTGTCGCCCGCGCGGCTGGCGTCGCAAATGTCTCCCGGCAAGCGGCTGGGGAGCTCACTCCCGAAGTCCAAGCCAAAGATGCGGGCGCCCAGCACCAGCGCACCCTCGAGGCGGATGCCCGCGCAACGCACGCTGCGCAGATCTGCGTGCGCGAGCTTGGCTTGCCTGAAGTCCGCCTGGCTCAACACGGCGCCGCGAAAGCGCGCGTGTTCGAAGTTCGCATTGAACGCGAACACGCCCTCGAGCACGCTGTCCTCGAAGCAAGCCGAGCCGAGCTCGGCGCCGTCCACGTGCGCGCCGCGCAGGTTGGCCTCGCTCAGGTCCGCATCTCGGGCGTTCACGCGTACGAGGCAGGCGCTCTCCAGGTCCGCGCGCGAGAGATTGGCGCGCGTGAGGCGGGCGCCGGTCAGGTTCGCCGACACGAGCTGCGCGTGTTTGAGACTGGCCCCCTCGAGGTTGGCTTCTTCCAGGTTCGCCCCGCTCAGGTTCGCCAAGGGCAGCTCCGCTCGCTCGAGGCTCGCGCGCACCAGACGTGCTCCGTCGAGGTCAGCCTTTCTGAGCAGCGCCTGGCCGAAGTTGGCGCGGGGGGCAAACACCTCGCGCAGGGAGGCTCCGCGTAGATCCGCGCCCGTCAAATCCGCGCCGTCGAGGTTAGCGCCGTCCATGTCGGCTCGCGCTAGCTTGGCTCCGGCGAGCCGCGCGCCCGAGAGGTTCGAGCGCCGCAAATCGAGGCGCGTTAGGTCTTCACCGCGCCGTACCCGTTGCTCGACGACCTCCAGCGTGACTGGCGGCATGCGTCAGCTCAGCCCTTCGGGCGCGGCAGACAGCAACTGTCGAAGCTGCTCGACCCGTTCGGTGACCGAGAGGGGCTCGAGCACATCGAGCCACTCGAGCTCTCCTCGCTCCGCGAGCAGCAGATTCACGCGCGTCAGCGCCTGGCGACGGCGGCGACGCGCCAGCCGCTGCTCTTTGCCTTGCTCCTCGTCACAATCCTCGAACTCGCGCGCCCGTTTCTCGAGCTCATCCATGGCCCGGCTGAGCCCGATCGCGTTGCCGACGTCGGGCGCGCGGGCTTGCCGCTCCATGCGGTACGCCTGAAACACCAGGCTGAGCTCGCGCGTCCTCTCTATCGGCGCCTCGAACTCGTCGGAGAGCGCCTCGGGCGTCGAAAGACCCAGCTCCTCGAATCGCATCTGCTCTTCCAGGCGGCACCTTTGGTCACGGTTCAAGCCGTCCACCACCGTGAACAACTCGCGCACGATGCGCTGCTCGCGCCGCCGCGCTTCTTCTGCGAGATCTTGCGCCGGCGCCGGCCACTCGGGCAAGAGCCCGGCGAGCCCGCTCACCACGTGCAGGATGCCATCTCGGGTGTCTCCATCGATGGGCGCCGCGTACCCTGTTGGGGCGGATCGGGAAGACGGCGAAGGCTCGGTCGTTCGGTGCGCGTCGCCAGCCTCGAGGCCCGGAGTATCGCCGAGCCCATCACTACCAGCGTCGACGAAGCGATCGGTTTGCCCCTCGCCGTCCAGCGCTTCGCCGTCCAATAGCTCGAGCAGGTGTGACGCCGCCGCTGACAGCGCCACCTCTTGACGGTGTTTGCCGGCGATTCGCAGCGCCTCGGCCGCGCGCCGAACGTCGGGGACCCACAGCTTTGAGACCGGCCCGATTGACAGCTTCAGGGCGAAATCCGCGAGCAGTTGCACGGATGGAGCGAGGTCCTCGGGCGGGCCTGACAGGAGCGGCGTGCTCGGCCCGTCGAAAGCCGCGGGCTCCATCGGTTCATCGAGCGGTGCGGACCCGGGGTCGAGATTCGTCCCGACCAGCGCGGCCGCGACGGCGCGCTGCACGCTCGAGCCAGCGAGGGACCTCGCGATGGCCGAATTAGAGAGGGACGGGGCAACGGACGGCACCTTGGAGCTGGGGTCGAGCGAGGGGGAGAGGGCAACGCCGGGCGGGTAGGGCGTATCAAATGCCGCTCCGAGCCCTAGCAAAGTTGGCATCTTCGGCCGCGCACCCGCCGGAAGCCGAAGCTCCTCTGCGGTCAGGCTCACGGGGCTGACGACCATCGCCGGCTTGGCACGAGCTCCGTCCGGCGGAGTCCTGATGCTCGCGGACGAGGGCAGATCGGGCGGCAGCCCGCGGCGTGTGCTGGGCCCGTCCGTTACGCTGCTTCCCTTCGATGTGGCCGCCGAAGCCGTGTCGCCTCGAGCAGGCCTCGCCCCCTCGGACCGCTCGCTGTGAGATTTGCCACTCGGTGCGCGGGCGGACGCTGCGCCCGCGCGGACCCCCGCGATTTCCTTTCCGGTTTGCCGGACCGCGATTTGCGGCTTTCGCGTCGTGCCCGGGATGGCGGGGTCGACGACGGCGTTCGTCGGGCGCAGGTACATGCGCGGATGTTCGGGGCGCCGCTTCGTCGCCGCCGCGCGATTGGCCTCATGCGGGCCTACGGGTGGGGCCTCCGATGAAGCTCGAATCCCGGAGCTCCCCTGCTCTCCTTTCGCGGGCTCCCAGCGTTCGGCTCCGCTGCCCTCGTTCTGAGGGGTTGCAGCCGCGTCCGGCGTCCGCCCGCCGGCAGCCTCGGAGCCGCCCTCGGGGGAGCCGAAAATCTTGGTTAGAAGTCCCACAGTCGCGTTCCTTCTTTGCGCCTATTGCGATCGCCTCGCAGGCTCTGCGCGCGCTGTAAAGATGAGTCCGAAGCTCTGCAGATCAGTGACACCTCCGATCCGCCGCGGGGTGCCCGTTGGATACACGTGTCTGGACGGACATCTCCCATATCCCTGCATACACATTACCCGTGTCAGCTACCATTGGCTTTGCACCTCCAAACTAACATGCCCCTGACGCAGGTCGAAAGAAGCTTTGGATGGCGGCGCCGTCGGCCGGTTAGAACTCGCCCGAATTGCTGCGAAACCAGCGGGCTCTCGGTCTGTCACAAAGCCGCGCTGATTGGGATCGGCGTAGCGCGCGGCCAGAGACGCAAGCGATCTGAAGCCCGGCGAGGGACCGAAAGCGTCAGTGACTGTCCTCGTTCCAGGCGTTCGTGGCGTGAACGGCGCATCTAGCGCGGGCAGGGTCACACCGGATGCCGCTCAGAAATGACAGGCGTTTGGCCTGCGGATCGGCCAGCGCATGAAAATTTACGTTGGTACCGCGACGCCTGCGCGCTGCGCGAGTCGTCGAGACTCGTTAAACCGGAAGGTGAACTCGGCCGCGCGCCATGGAGCTCAGAGGCCGTTTCGAAGGTTTTGCTGCCAGCGCCAAGCGTCACGCATGGCATCGAGAATGCCGAGCGTGCTTTGCCAACCTAGCTCGCGCTGAGCCTTTTCGACGCTGGCGTAGACCTCCACCGCGTCCCCTGGGCGGCGCGGCCCGAGCTTGTGCTCGAGGGGGCGGTTCGACGCCGCTTCGAAAGCGTGGATAGCTTCGAGCACCGAGACGCCCCGGCCTGTGCCCACGTTGAAGACCTCGTTGAAGGCTCCTCCGGGCTGCCGTTCGATCCAGTCGAACGCAGCGACGTGAGCGCGAGCCAGATCGACGATGTGGATGTAGTCGCGCACGCACGTGCCATCTCGAGTCGGGTAGTCGCTCCCAAACACGGTGAGCGGATCGCGCAGACCCGCGGCGCTCTGCGTGATGTAGGGCACGAGCGTCTCGGGCCTGCCGAGCGGCAGCTCACCGATGAGGCCGCTCGGGTGGGCACCGACGGGGTTGAAGTAACGCAAAGTGACTCCGCGCAGGGCGGCGCCCGAGGTCACCACGTCGTTCAAGATCGATTCACAGATCTGCTTGGTCCGACCGTAGGGCGACTCCGCCCGTTTGAGCGGGCTCTGCTCCGTCACGGGCAATGCATCGGGTTGGCCGTACACCGTGCATGAGGAGGAGAAGACGATCCGCTCGACCTTGGCCTCCTGCATGACGCCCAGCAAAGTGAGCAAGGAGTTGATGTTGTTGTCGTAGTACGCGCGCGGATCTCGCACCGAAACGCCCACGGATTTGTGCGCGGCGAAGTGGACGACGCCGAATATGTCTTGCTCTGCCTCGAAGACACGCCCGAGCGCCTCCGCATTCCGGCAGTCGAGCTCGTGTACGGCAAAATCCCGACCGGCGAGCTTTTGCATGCGCTGGGGGATGCGGCGGTCTGAGGCACAGAAATTGTCGACCAAGACCGGCAGGTACCCCGCTTGCCAGAGCTCGAGTGACGTGTGCGAGCCGATGTAACCCGCACCGCCCGTGACCAGGACCTTCTTCATGGTGCGCCTCTCTCGGTCGTCGTCTGGCCGCGGACCTTGCTTTCGACCCGCCAGCGATCGCCAGTCCAGATAACCTCTGCGATGCCGAACTGGGCGGCGCCCGGCGAAGACCCCCAAAATAGATGCGGGGCGTGGCCGGTCTCGCCGGCGTAGTCGCGTATCACCGCTCGGATCGCCGGCTCCGCCTCGGCTCGGCCGAGCACGGCGACGGTGCCGCCGCTGCCGCCGCCGGTGATTTTGGCTCCAAATAACCCGCCAGCCACACCGATCTTGCGTACGAGCTCCACGATGCGATCGGTGCCCGTCGAGCCGAGGCCACAGGCCGAGTAGCTGTCATGGGCCTCGTACATCAGCTCGCCCAGGCGCGGACCCTTGTCCTTCGCGCTATGGTGTTGCATCAAATCGCGGAACTCACCGGCGCGCCGATGCTCGTAGATGGGGTGGGCAGTCGCCGCCCTCACGCGATACACGGCCTCCGGCGCCACCCGCGTGATCGGGTCGCTGATGCCCGCGAATTCCCCCAGAAACTCGGCTCCCGAGAGGCGCTCGGGCAAGTTAGCCCGGTGCTCTTTTTCGAAGCTCGCGGGCGAGACGTTCGCGAGGTAACCCCGGTACACGTCGTCCTTGATACGGATACGCCCTTGCTCGGGCCCTGCTTCGATCACGAAACCGAGAGCCCGCGCGATCATGGCGTAGCCCATGAACGCCGCCACCCGCACCTCGCCGTAGTCCGCGCCGCTCACCTGGTGCCGCAACCCCGAGTCGATGCCCCACAGGCCGAGCTCGGGTGGGATGGCGAAGCGCGTCTGGAGCTCCGCGGGTTGGCAGAGCAGCGGCAGGAGCTGCCCTTCGAGGCCGCAGCTCGACGTCATCTGGTCCATCAGGCCGCACGGCGCGCCCACCACCAGGTTTTCGATGCGCTGGCACATCACCGCCGTTTGGATCGGCTCGACATGTACCCCATACAGGGACGAGAGCGCGCAGAAGCTGGCCACTTCGATGGCCGCCGAGGAGCTCACGCCTTTGCCCTCGGGCACGTTGGAAGCCACGAGGATGTTCAGCCCCAGGCCGATCTCCCGCTCTAGCTCCACCCGCAGAGCGGCGAGCGCTCCCGCGACATACCCCGTCCAGGCCTGCTCCGGCCGCCTCTGAAAGTAAGCCCTCGCGCGCGCGTAGCTCTGTGAGTGCTCGCGGATTTCGGAGCTGGGAAATGCGGCCTCACGCAGCGGCCCTGCTGCAGGCCCAAAGCCCGCGCTCCGCACGCGCACCAGCGGCTCGTCTGTCTCTTGAACAGCGACGAAGGCGGCCTCTCGAATTGGCATCTCCAAGGTGAGTGAGCCTGAATAGTCGGCAAACCCACCCATCACGTCGAGCCGGCCAGGGGCGCGGGAGAGGAGCAGCGGCGAGCGGCGGTCGAACAGCTTCGGATTTGCGCCGCCGCGAAGCTCGAGCTCGGCGAGGAGCAGCTCGAATTGTGTCAAGTCGACGCTCACGTGCCCGCCGTCTTCCCGAGGAGACCACGCCGCGCCAGGGCGGCTTGCAAGACGGGCTCGACCTGAGCGCGAAGCGTCGCGTTGGCATAACCCACCCAGGCCACGTCTGCTGCGACGTCGAGCGGTACGTCGAGCGGCGCACCCCACGGGTCGCTGAGCAGCACGCCCGCTTCGCCCGCGATGAGCGCCGTGCACACGTCATATGGGTGGCAGCACAGACCGCTCGGCTGCCCGCGTTTTGAAAGGAGCGCCGCCATCAACGGGCGCAGATCCGCGTTGAAGCGGTCATGACCCACCATGAGCTCGTAGAGCTGGCCGCCCGTCGAGGCGTATTGATCCTCGAAGCAGAGCGCCTTGCCCGGCGGGGACGCGCCCATGAGCTCCAGCATGATCTCTTCATCGATGGCGGCGAGCTCGTCGCGTGCGCCCGGGAAAAAGCGCGTGAGCATCGCGTAGCCGTGCAAGAGCGTCGGGGCGCGGGAGGGCCGCAGCGGTAACATTTGTGCGCTCTGGTCGAGCCGATTGTAGCGCTGCAGATTCGCGCCCTCGCCCCGCACCGCCCACAGCTCGTCACATAGGTGCTGTTTTACGATCGGGATCTCGGTCTGGGCCGCGACCACAATGTCACTCGACCGAGTCTCACTGCCCCGATTGGGCGCGACAGCGGCGAGCACCCAGGCGCTGCGCTTTTGATACATGATGCCGCGCGTGCCGTCGATCGGGTCGACGATGAAGCGCCACGCGGGCACGCCCGCATGACCACGCGGGAGCGTCAGCTCCCCGCCCTCCAAGCCCTCTGCGACCAGGACGATGCCCCCGAGCCCTGCCGCGGCCTTCTCCAAGCGCGTGACGAGCAGCTCCTCGCTCACCTTGTCGATGCGATAGATCGTGTCGCCCGGGCCGTCGTCCGCGACCGAGCTGAGCTCCGCTTCGGATTGCTCGGCGCAGGCCTTGATGACAGCGTCACGAATCTCACGCTCCAGATCGAGCAGCAACGCCAGCAGCCCGGAATATTCGCTCATGCAGTGCTCGAGCTCGGGCTAGGGGGGACGCTCTTGTAGTGCGTGGTCGAAACCTGGAGCAGCTCCCGCGCCTTGTCCTCTGGCGCCGTATCGCTGATGAAGCCGCCCGCGCCAAGCTCGGGCCCTGCCAGATACTTGAGCAGGTTCGGCTTGCGCAGGGGCGGGAGCAACACGATGTGAAAGTGGTGCGCCCTGTAGTCCGCGCCATCGGTCGGTGCCTGGTGCAGGGCCATCACGTATGGAAAAGGCATCTGCCACAGGTTGTCAAAACGCACGAGCAGCTCCTTGAGCGCGCTCGCCAAATCCACGAGCTCCGATTCCGGGAGCTCGGCGATGCTCGCGTAGGTGGCTTTCGGCGCGACATAGGCTTCGTAAGCGTAGCGAGCGAAATACGGCAGAAACGCGATGGCGCCGGCGTTTTCTGCGATGATCCGCCGCCCGTCGGCGCGCTCGGCGGCAATGATGTCCTGGAACAAGACGTGCCCCGTCTGTGCCAGGTGCTCGCGCTCGGCAGCGAGCTCGATCTCGGTGGTCTTGAACACGAAATCGGTCGCATAAATCTGACAGTGCGGATGAGGATTGGAGACACCGACGACGTCACCGCGATTCTCGAACACGAGCACGTGGTTCACTTCTGGTCGAGCCCCCAGCTCTCGATACTGCGCTTGCCAGACCCGCATCAGTTGGGCGATGCCCGCGGCGTCGAGCTCTGCGAGGCTCAGGTCATGGCGCGGCGTGTAACAGACCACTCGGGCCACTCCGCGGGCCGGGCTGCTCCGGTAAATTCCCGCGGGCGCGGGCAGCTCGCTCGGCGCGTCCTCTCCGACGCACGGGTGGTCGTTGTCGAACACGAACACCCCGCGATAAGCGGCATTGACAGCCCCGCTGACGCGCGCATTGCCAGGGCACAGGTAGCAATCGGGCAAGTATTGTGGCGCTGTGCGCGCGACGTGAGCCACTTCTCCCGTATTCCACGGCCGATTTTGCCGATGCGCCGCCACCACGACCCACTCGCGACGTAGGGGATGCCAGCGCTGTTCCCAAGTCATGGCCCCGAATCTACTCCGCGCTCGCGCGCGCGAGCAACCCCAGGTCGTGGTATCACGCGCGCCATGAGCACTGCGGGCGAGACGAAGCAGGGGGCGCCCCTGCCGGGCGTTGGCGAGGCGAGCCTTACCGGCTTTCACACCTGGGCGCCTCGGCCTCCAATGGGTTGGAATAGTTGGGACTGTTTTGCCACCACCGTCACGGAGCAGCAGGTGCGAGCTCAGGCCGACTACATGGCCACGCACCTCGCGCGATTCGGCTGGAAGTACATCGTCGTCGACATTCAGTGGTACGAGCCGAATGCTACCGGGTTCGTCTACCGAGACGGGGCCGAGCTCGTGCTCGACGCCTTTGGGCGGCTCTTGCCCGCTAAGAATCGCTTTCCTTCGTGCGCAGCAGGCTTCAAGCCGCTGAGCGACTACGTCCACTCGCAGGGGCTTTCCTTCGGCGTGCACTTGCTGCGCGGTATCCCGCGCCGCGCCGTGGCGAACAACCTCCCGATTTTAGGGCGCAGCGAGCGCGCGGCGGACATCGCACGCACCGACGACACCTGCCCGTGGAACCCCGACATGTACGGCATCGACATGTCGAAGCCAGGGGCTCAGGCCTACTACGACTCGGTGTTCGCGGCCTTCGCAGAGTGGGGCGTCGACTACGTCAAGGTTGACGACATCAGCCGCCCCTATCACGACCATGAAGCGGAAATCGAGGGCATCCGGCGCGCCATCGATCGCACCGGGCGCCCCATGCTGCTGAGCCTCTCGCCGGGAGCAACCGCGCTGACCGCCGCCGAGCACGTCAAGCGGCACGCCAACCTGTGGCGTATCAGCGATGACTTTTGGGACAACTGGGACGTGCTCAGTGAACAATTCGAACGCTTGCGAAACTGGAACCCGCACCGCGGACCCGGTCACTGGCCAGACGCCGACATGTTGCCCTTCGGCGTGCTCGATCTCGGGCGGCGCAGCTCACGCTTCACTCCTGACGAGCAGCGGACCGTGATGTCGCTCTGGGCGATCGCCCGCTCGCCGCTGATGCACGGCGGGGACATGACCAAGATGGATGACTTTACGCTCTCGCTACTCACGAACGCCGAGGTCCTCTCGATCAACCAAGAGAGCCGTGACAACCGTCCTCTGTTCGAGCGCGACGGCTTGATCGCGTGGGTCGCGAGCCCGCCCGAGGGCGAGGACAAATACCTGGCGCTGTTCAACGCGCGTGACCGGCGGCCGCTCACGGACGATCGCGCGGTTTTCGTGGGTCAACTGCGCGGAGCCCAGCACGCGCTCGAGACGCTGCTGGTCGATGTGCCTGTCACGCCGGGTGCAGCGCTCATCCTGGTCGCCGACGACGGGCACGGGAAGAACGGTGACCACCACGCGCTGGTTTGGGGTGAGCCCATCCTGCGGGGGCCCGCGGGTGAGCTCAGCCTGACGGAGCTCGAGTGGAGCCGCGCCACCTCACGCTGGGGCGAGGTGAGCAAGAACTGTTCGGCGGCGGGGCGTGCGCTGGTGCTCGGCGGGCGCCCGCTCGATCACGGCTTGTCGGTGCACACCAAATCCGTCATCGTTTTCGAGGTGCCCGCAGGCTTCGATCGCTTTGTCGCCGAGTGTGGGTTTGAGGGGCACAGCCTGCCGCGCAAGGCCGAGGACCAGGCGCGGTGCTTGGTGTTTCACGAGCTACCGCGGGGCGAGAGGGCGGCGCCCGAGGCGCCGCTCGAGGGTCTGCCGATCAGCGTTCTCGGGCGGGAAATCGGCTTCGACGTGCCGATGGCCGTGCGCGATCTGTGGTCAGGTGAGGACCTGGGCACCTTCGAGGAGGTTTTTACCAGGGTGGTTCCCTGGCACGGCGCGGCCCTGTTACGGGTTGCCCCCCGCCGCGCCAGGCGGTAACGGTGCCACCTGGATAGCCAATGCTAAAAATGGCGCTGGCCTCGACGTGAAAGGCGTGACAACACCGTGAACGTGAAGGAACGTCTGGACGAGAGCAACGTCATGGAAATCCGAGGTGGCCGCCGCCTCACGGGGGGCAAGGTCGCCGTCGCTGGGTCCTCGAATCAAGTCACGAAGTGTATCATCGCGTCGCTCCTCACGGATGAGGACGTGATCGTGTCGGGCGCGCCGGAGGTGAACGAGCGAAAGGTCGTGCTCGAGCTGTTCGAATACCTCGGCGGGCAGGTGGAGGAGCTCGACGTCTCGACGATTCGGCTCGCCGCAAAAGGCGTCAACCAGGCCAGCATCCCGCACGAGCTGTGCCGCAAAAATCGCATCAGCGTGCTCACCGCGGGTCCGCTGTTGCACCGCTTTCGCGAGGTGACCATCGCGAACACGCTCGGTGGTGACCAGATCGGTCGGCGGCCCGTCGATTTCCACTTGAAGGGTCTCGAGGAAATGGGCGCCAAAATCGAGACGACCGACCAGAACTACCATTTCAGCGTCGGGGAAAAGGGCTTGCACGGTGCTCACCTGGTGCTGCCGTTCCCGTCGGTGATGACCACCGAGCATCTGATCATGACGGCGGCGCTTGCCCGGGGGCGTACGGTGATCGAAAACGCCGCCACCGAGCCCGAGATCATCGAGCTGGTCAAGATGTTGCAAAAGATGGGCGCGGACATCGTGGTCGACGCGCATCGCACGATCGTGGTGCAAGGCGTCACGCGGCTCAAGGGGTGTGAGCTGCGCTGCATGGTGGATCGCAATCAGGCGGTGAGCTTCGCCTGCGCTGCGCTCGCCACCGGTGGGGACGTGCTCTTGGAGGGCGTCGTGCACGATCCCATCTACAGTTTTCTGAACTACATCCAGCGCATGGGGGCCGAGTTCAAGGTGACGCCCGAGGGTGTGCGGGTGAGCGCCCCGCGGCCCCTCTCAGCGACGCACATCGAGGTGGAGGTGCACCCAGGGTTCATGACCGATTGGCAGCAGCCCTTCACGGTGCTATTTACGCAAGCGACGGGGACGAGCGTGTTGCACGAAACAATTTTCGAAGATCGGCTCGGCTACACGCGCTTTCTATCGCAAATGGGCGCCAACATCACCCTGTTTGCCAAGTGCCTCGGTGAAGTGCCGTGCCGCTTCCGTGGTCGCAATCACATCCACTCCGCCATCATTCAAGGTCCAACGCGGCTCCACGCGGGCGAGTTCGAGCTGCCCACGGACATTCGGGCAGGCATGTGTTTGGTGGTCGCGGGCCTGGTCGCGGAGGGGACGACGCGGCTCTCGAACATCCACGAGTTACAGCGCAAGTACGACCACCTGGTCCAGAAATTGTGCGCCCTTGGCGCTGACGTTAGAGTTCATTCGAGCTGATAGCGTCGGCTTTCACACGACTCGCGCGCGGGTCACCCGTTTTTACCGGAGGCGGCATGCAGAAGAGTCCAGGCACCGAGCGTCTGAGGAGCATCGATTGGTTGCCGTGGGGGCTCAGCGTCTTCGGCGCCTGCTGCGCCGTCTTCGTGCTCGTCAAGGGAGTGCTGCCCGAGAGATCGGTGAACCAGAGGCTCTCGCAGAAGGTCATGCGGCTGGAGACCGACCTGGCGCAGATGTCGCAAACGGCGAGCACCAGCCTCGAGCAGGCCAAGGACAAGCTGGCGCGACAGAACCTGCTGGTCCAGGCGCAGGTGACCGCGGCACGGGAGCAGGAGCGGCTCCGTGCAGCGCATGAAACAGCGCGTCGGGAGCTCGGTCAGTCGCTCGCATCGGAGATCGAGCATGGTGACGCGGTCGTCGAGGAGCGCAGCGGAGAGCTGGTCGTCATGGCTCGAGAGCGGCTGCTGTTCACGCGTGACGGTGCGCTCAAACCGACCGGGCGCAAGTTTCTGCGCGAGCTCGCGGCGAGCATCAAGCGCCTGCCTGCCGATCAAGTGTATCGAGTCGGTGGCGTCACGGAAAGACGCCAGCAGTCGGTCACGCGATTTCTAGAGCTAGCGTTGAGGGTCCCGAAAGACCAGCTCGCGACCCGGGATTTGCCCGGCTCTGAAGCGCAGAGCGATCTGGAAATCGTGCTCGTGCGCCGCAAGCGTTGAAGCCCTGGTGTGCGCCCGTCGCGCTCTCCAGTGCTCGCCAATTCAGCCGGAAAGGAACAGGCGCTGGGCTGCGAAGAGGATGCCGATCACGAAGATCAGGGCCGAGCCCGGGACGATCACGTACTTGGCCAGATACTTATCGGGCACCCCATACAGCGCTAGGCTAAGCAGAGCCACGACCGCGAGCTGCCCGAGCTCCACGCCCAGATTGAAGGAGAAGAGCGCGAGCAGGAGCTGGCGCCGGTCGATGCTGAGCTCCGTCAGGGCGTTGGCGAAGCCCATGCCGTGGACCAGGCCAAAAGCGAAGACGACGGCGTAGCGCCAGCGGGGCAGTGGCTGTGCGGAGCGCACCTGGCGCAGGTTGTCGATGCCGACCAGGGCGATCGAGAGCGCGATCAGCGGCTCGACGAGGCGCGAGGGGAAATGCAGCCCGCTCACGTTGCCCAGGCCGAGCGTCACGGTGTGCGCCAGCGTGAACAGCGTGAGCGAGATCAACACGTGGCGCGTGCGCCGCGCGGCCCCGAGGACGAGCCCAGCGACGAACAACATGTGGTCCACGCCATCCGGCAGGATATGTTCGAAGCCCAGCGCGATGAAACGCCAGCCCAGACCCGAGGCGCTTGCCGGCGCGCCGGTCTCCGCAGCGCCCGTCGGTGGCAGGGGTGGGGAAGGCTCGTTTGCCATCGGCGCGGCAGCTTGCGGCGGCGTGCCGGGGTCCGAGCCCTCCGGCGGGGTAAACTGCTCGGCCCCGCCCGAGCGCCAGCCCGCCTCGCGCGGCGGAGCGGCGAGGCGGTAGCTCGGCGTCCATTCCCCTCGCGATACGAGCCAGCTGCTCGCTTCGGACGGATGTTCGGGGGTCGGGACCAACACGCTCACCACCAGCGCTTTGAACGCGGGACCCGCGAAGACGCGCAGCTCGCGCGCACCTCGCGGTAGCTTGGTCGAAAATACCACCAGGTCGCCCCCCGTGGCTCCGCCTCGCACCCAGAGCTCGCGGATTTGATAGTCGACGTGCAAGGCTCGACCGTCGACCTCGTAGCGCAGGTTATCTTTCAATAAGGCGAGCACACTGGGCTCGTGCTCGGGCCCCGGCACCGCGTCCTTCGAGCGAGTCAGCTCCGGATCGAAGGTGACCTCTCCTCGCAGCGATCCCCGTGCGGTGTCGGGCCAGAGCACGAGTTGGTCGATCGCGAGATCATGGGCGGTAGCGTCAGAGCGCGTCCCGAGCAGCCCCATGACGATACACAGCGCCCAGAGCCCATGCTGTACGGTGCGGTTAAAATAAAAATAATTCAGCAAAGTTAATATGTTACGCGAGGGCTAGGGTTTGTTCCCGAGGCCACGACGGGTTTTGTCGGGCCGTGCGTTTGAAACTCGATGACCGCTGCAGCGTGCATGGCGCCTCCACTCTCGCAGGCCCCCGCGTTCGGGGCTTTCGATTTCGCTCACCTCTGGGGTTCTTTCGAGGATTCCGTCCGCGGCCGGGCATGGTCGACTAATGCCTCATGCCCAAAATCCGTGCCGGGTTCGCCCCGCCCCCGCGGCGCGGGTGCGGGGCAGGGCGAACCCGGCCAGATGGGCAGCTCTGCATTCGGCACTTCTGCTACATGGGTCGAAACCCGGCGCGGACTTCGGGTTTCTCCGACTAGCCTGGGTCGCGTGAGCCCGTCCACGGATGACGCCGAGTTGCTGGAACGCGTCGCGGGCGGTGACCCCGGCGCGTATCGTGAGCTCGTCGAGCGCCACGTGAAAGGCGTACACCTGTTTGTTTATCGCATGCTTGGCAGCCGTGCCGAAGCAGAAGACGTGTGCCAGGAGAGTTTCTTGCGCTTGTGGAAGCACGCAGGGACTTTCGTGGCTCGCGCCAAGCCATCGACCTGGCTCTATCGCGTGGCGCATAACCTGGCCATCGATCGCTTGCGGCGCCGGCGCGAGGTGAGCCACCCCCTCGACATCGAGGCGGTACCCTCCTCGAGCCGCCCGAGCCTGCATCTCCACGAGAAGCAAGTGGCAGAGGCGGTGGAGCTCGCGCTCGCGGCGCTGCCCGAGCGGCAACGCGCATCGATTAGCCTGGTCCACTACCAAGGCATGTCCAACGCGGAGGCCGCCGAGGTGCTCGGCGTCAAGGTGCGTGCCCTCGAGTCGTTGCTGGCGCGTGCGCGGCGGCAACTACGCGAGCAGCTCAGTCAATTTCAAGCTGCTGGAGGAGAGCACGAATGAGCGCTTCCAAACCATTCGACGAGCCGGAGTTCGCGCGCCTGCTCACGGTGCATGGCAGCAACCTCGAACGCTGGCCTCAGGATCTGGCCGCGTCGGCGCGTGAGCTGCTCGAACGCTCCGCGGCGGCGCGCTCTAGTCGGGAAGCTGCCGAGCGCCTCGACACCTGGCTCTCGGGGGCGCCCGCCGTCGAGCCATCTGCTGATTTGATGGCGCGGATCGCGTCGCTACCGGTGCTTTACCCGCAAGCCGCCGGGCTCGTCTGGTGGCCCTTCGGCAAATCCATTGCGCCGCTCCTCGCCTGGTCGGCGGCGGCTGCCCTCGGTGTGCTGGTCGGCACGTCGGGCTCGCCGGCGCTCGACGTCTGGGACGAGGCCCCGAAGGACGAGGTGGCTTTGACCGAAGGAGCCCCCACCGGCGACGAGTGGGGCGACCTGTCGGAGCTGGTCATGGGTGCCGACTTGGCTCTGGAGGACGAGTGATGAGGACGCGTACATTGGCCATCATCCTGGGCATCTCCGTGGCACTCAACCTGTTCTTTTTGGGCGTGGTCGCCGCTCGCGCCTGGCAACGACACGAGGCTCGGCTGCATCGGCCCGCGCATGGGCCCATGAGCGCTGGTCCGCGCCGGCCTCGCCCACGTACGGAGCCGTTCCAATGGTTGTCAGAAGCCGAGCGGGACGAGCTGCGCCCGCGGCGCAAGGCGCTGCGCGGGCTCCGGCGGGAAGCGGAGGCAGCGTTGCGTGCCGAGCCGTTTGACGGCCAACGGCTGCGCGGTGCGCTGGGCGCACTGCGGCAGGAGACGGACGCGATCCAGGCGGCCGTGCACGAGCTCATGATCCGGCAGGCGGGCGCGATGAGTGTTGACGAGCGGCGTCGCCTGGCGGATTCAGAGTGGGGGCGTGATGATGCGCGCTGAGGGAGGGATCAATGTTTGAGCGAATCCTGTTGCCCGTCGATTTCTCCGAGCACTCGCTCGCTGCCTTTGGGCACGGAGCGCTGCTCGCCAGCGCGTTCGGGGGCCGGCTCGAGTTGGTTCACGTCGTAGAGCACGTGTTGCATACCCACCCGCCATTCTGGGCGGGGGAGCCCGCGCTCGCCGACGAGCTCCATCGGCAGGCGCTGGTCTCCGCTGAGCGCGCGCTAAAAAAGCTGCTGCCGAAGTTGCCGAAAGACGCGCCGGCTGCGCTCGAGACCCGTGTGCTGTCGGGGAGCTTGCCGGGTGCCTTGGTAGATTACGCGACAGAGTCGAAGGCCGACTTGATCGTGGTGTCGACGCATGGTCGTACGGGTTTTGCGCGCTGGCTGATGGGGAGCGTCTCGGAGCGCGTGCTCCGGGCGGCGCACTGTCCCGTGCTCGTGGCCCGGGGCGGGTCGGGGCAAGTGCGCCCCAAGCTCGGGCGGGTGCTGGTCGCGGTCGATCTCTCCGACCACAGCCGGCGGGCCCTGCACGTCGCGGGGGAGCTGGCGTCAAAGTTCGGCGCCGCGCTCGAGGTGCTGTACGTCTGGGCTGCTCCGTTTTATGCGGAAGCGGGGCCGCCCGCCGGGCTCTTCGAACGCATTCGACAGAGCGCCCGGGCGGAGCTCGACGAGTTCATCGCCAGCGCTGCGCTGCCCGTCGGCCTCGTCTTGGAAGAGACCATCGTTTCCGGCACTCCGTCGGCCAAAATCAGCGAACGGCTGGAAGAGCGCACCCCGGATCTGCTGGTGCTCGGCACCCACGGGCACGGCGGAGTCAAACGCATGGTCCTAGGCTCCGTCGCGGAAGCCACGGCCCGCTACGCCGCCTGCGCCACGCTCGTCGTCCCCTAACTTGCTGCCATATAGAAAGTCGGGACGGCCCCCGAAGCCTCTATTGCGGGGACACCCCGCACCCCGGGCGAGCCATCTGCTATGTCGCCCTGCGCTTCCGGTCCTCACCGTAGAAACTACGGTTCCGGTCCGGTTCTCGGGCGACGACGCATCTGGCTCGAGCTTTTCGGGGGTTTCGATGGAAGGTTTTTGAATCGATCGTTGGCCCGAGCCGGTGCGTCTACTCCACGGAGTTTAGCACCGTTGTGCCTTGGCCTGTGTGGTACGCTTCTTCGCCGTGCAGCGAGACGTCGAGGCCTTCGCGTTCGGCGTCTTCTGCGACGCGTAGGCCCATGGCCGCGTCCAGAACCTTGAGCACCACATAGGTCATGATGGCGGCGTAGGCTCCGGCGACGAGCACGCCGAACAATTGCTCGCCCACGACGCCGGCGTTGCCTTCGAGCAGGCCGTCGATGCCTTTGCTCGGATCCGATGGGCTATTCCAAACGGCGGACGCGAACACGCCCGTCAAGATCGCGCCCAGCGCTCCGCCCACGCCGTGGATGCCAAACGCGTCGAGCGAATCGTCGTATTTGAATTTGGTCTTCATGAGGACGGCGAAAAAGCACACCGGTCCAGCCAAGGCGCCGATCAACAGCGCGGACAGCGGGCTCACGAAACCCGCTGCGGGCGTCACCGCGACGAGCCCCGCGACGAGCCCCGACGCGACACCGAGGGCGGTCGGTTTGCCTTGCCGGATCCACTCCACCAGCGCCCAGGCCACTGCGGCCGCCGCCGCCGCGAGGTGGGTGTTGATCAACGCGAGGGTCGCCTTGTCACCGGCGGTCAAGGCACTCCCAGCGTTGAAACCGAACCAGCCGAACCACAACAGGCCTGCGCCGACCAGAGTGAAGGGCAGGTTGTGCGGTGGCGTGGGGTTCACCCGGCGCCCGAGCACCAGCGCGAAGACGAGGGCGCTGACGCCTGCCGACAAGTGGACGACGGTGCCGCCGGCGAAGTCGAGCGCGCCGCGCGTTGCGAGCCAGCCGTTGGGGCCCCACACCCAGTGGCAGATCGGGTCGTAAACCAGCGTCCCCCACAGCACGATGAAGACCGCGTACGTAGAGAACTTCAGGCGCTCGGCGAACGCGCCAGAGATCAAAGCCGGGGTGATGATGGCGAACATCATCTGGAAGGCCATGAACAAGAGGTGCGGGATCGTGGCTGCGGCCGGGCCGGGCTCGAAGCCCACGCCCCGCAAGAGCACGTAGTCGAGCCCCCCGAGCAAACCGCCCCCCACGTCGGGACCAAATGAAAGTGAGTAGCCGATGACGACCCACTGGATCGTCATGATGCCCATGGCGAAGAAGCTGTGCATGAACGTGGAGAGGACGTTCTTGCCGCGCACCATGCCCCCGTAAAAGAGCGCGAGCGCGGGTGTCATGAGCAACACCAGAGCAGTGGAGATCAACATCCAGGCGGTGTCTGCAGCGTCAATCTGGTTCATCGTTTACCGAACTGGTCAAAGGACTTGGGGCCCGGACCATAACGCAGAGTTTGGGCAACGTCGGGCTCTTTGAGGGTCCGCCGCTCAAAGATTTGGCGGTTTGCGCCGGCTTCGAAGCACGCCTCTGCACGCATGGGCTCGAGCGCCACCCGGCGCGTCGTGCCAGCGTTACGCCTTGCTTCAGGCGCAGGCCACACTGGCGCCGAGCGGGGCAATCAGGCCGCCGATCGAGCCACTCCGATCGATGCCCTGAGCACAGGATGGGGCAAGGATAAAGGCTGGAGCCGCATAACGGCGCCGACCCCGCCCGTGTATCCGGCGTTCAACTTTCTCGTGCGTGCGTTCATTGACCCTGGTAGCTTGATGGGTTGCCCTCGCGGAAGTAGAATTCACGCGATAATGCCGCGTCAGCCGTGCCTGGGCTCGCGTGGACGCTCCGGCTCCAGCGCGCCTCGCCGTTCATTCGTCGTTTGCCTTGCGTCCTCAGTGGTCGCGAGCCTGGTCGTCGCTTGCTCGGCCCCGGATGGGAGCGAGCTGTTTATGCCCCTCGAGCCAGGCCCTGGCCGCGCCGGTGCAGGTGGCTCGGCGAGCGAAAGCCCGGCGGTCGGCGGCGCGGGTGGCGGTTCTGGCGCCGTCGCCAACGAGGGCCAAGGCGGCAGTGGGTTCGTGCCGTCAGGGGCGGGCGGTGGAGCGGGCGCAGGCGTCGACGTGTTGGCGGACGCAGCAGTGCCCGACCCAGCCGTGCCCGACCCAGCCGGGCTCGATGCCGGGCTCTCGTCAGACGCGGCGTCGCCCTCGCCGTGCAGCGCCATCGCGGACGTCTGCGATGGCCTGGACAACAACTGCGATTCAATTATTGATCCTGCGGGGGCCTGCGCCGTGGGCTGTGTGGGCTTTGCGCTCCTCGGGCGTGGCTACATGTTCTGCTCGGACGCGCTGGCGCGCAGCCCCGCCCTCGCTCGTTGCCAGGCTGAAGGCCTGCGGCTCGCGTGGATCGAGACGCCCGCGGAAAATGCCGCTCTCGTGAGCGCGATTGAGCAAGCCAACGTGCCGAGCCCCGCCGGCAATCCCGAGCTACTAACCCAAATCGGCGGTAGTGACGCGAACGCGGAGGGGCAATGGTTCTGGATCGGCAACGCCCTCGTCTCGCGCGGCGTTCAGTTCTGGGTGGGCGCCGCCGCTGGCGACGGATTCCCCGGGGTCTACCAGAACTGGTCCGGTCCCGAGCCCAATGATTCTGGCGGCGACGAAGATTGTGCCGCGATTTCCGTGCTGGGCAGCGACACGCGCGCTGCGGGGCAGTGGGACGACCGCAGCTGCGACGTCACATTGCCCTTCGTGTGCGAGCAGCCCTAGCGGGAGAAGTCCAAAGTCTACGCTGGGACGGTGCTCAACGCTTGACCCCAAAACCGCTCGTTAACTCTGAGGCACGTTTAGTGCTATCGCGGCGAAAAATACCGGATTCCGCGGAGAATACCGCAGCTGCCGGCGGGGTCCATCGGGCCGCCGAGCGTACCAGAGACCCCCGAAGCCCTGCGCTGCCGCGCGCGGCTCGTTTTGCACCCCAAACAACGGACGCACCGTGAGGGGGTGCTGCGCGCCAGGGAGTTGTTTGCACCCCAAACAACGGACGCACTCGTCCCGTTGTGCTCGCGGGAGCGCCGAGGCCCAAGCATCTATACGCGAGGTTCAGGCGCCCGCGGCCAAGACTCGGCGAGCCAGCACCCGTTGGTTGCACGCCAGAACGCTGCAATGCTGGGTCGCTCATCACTGCGATTGGCGTCCTTTCCGAGAACGCATATCCGTCGGCTTTATTTCCATCGGCGTGTTGCGCAGCCTTTCCGCTGTTTTCCTGCGCTTGTGCGCTTTTTCGCCGCGATCTAGTGCTACCCCAACTCTGGCTGGGTTAGGGCGCCTCACTGCGGTGGTGGCGCGGGTACCAGCCGGCGATGCTCAGGCCCCACGTGAGGTAACGCCGCGATACGTCGAGGCTACCCCCGATCTGCCACATGAAATCGTCGGGCCAGAGCCCGAGCACGTTCCAGCGAAAGAGCCTCAGGTCCATGCCTACCGTCGCGTGTGCGCGTGGGTTGCTGGTGACGAAGCGCGTAGGCTCCACGTACACGCCACCGCGGGTCTTCAATCGATTCTCCCAGATCTCTGCTTCGGCCCCGAGCCGGGGCGAGTACACGACGGAGGCACCCGAGCGGTTGACGACCTGGTCTAGAAAGGACTCCACACCCACCGCGTCCCGCACGCTGCCGGAGACGAGGAGCGACGCCGAGAGCAGCAGGTAAGATCGCCCGACCTCGGCGAAGCTCTGCGCGAGCGCGTTGCGGGCAGCGTCCAAGGCGTGCTGTAGCCGCTCTGAATCGCGGCGCTCCTCGCGCGCGAGCTCGAGCTCCACGGCGGCGCGTTCGCTCTTGGAACCCGCCTCCGCCAGGCGCCGTTGCCGCTCTTCTTCGCGATCGAGCTCTTGCAGCCGAAAGCTGAGCGCTGCGCGTTCGGCGACGCCTGCGACCGTGCGCGATATCGGATTGAGTGGCCGCTTGCCGAACTGAACGGCGGCCCCCACGTTGACGTCCCACGGCAAGCTGACCCGTTCGGGCAGATACAGCTCCGCACCGTTGTTCCCGATGACGATGTCGCCGGTGGCGTTGGGGAACAAGCTGCGGGAAAAGCCGGGCTGGGTGTCGATGGCCGTGCGGAACGCCGCCCCGATGCGGTACGGCCGCAGGTTGGGACGGAAGACGACTCCCATTTCGATGCCGGAGCCGCTCGTGTGGAACAGCGTCTGCGTTTCGCCGTCAGTCAGCGAAGCGTCGAGCGACATCGTCAGGTACCTCAGGCCGACGCCGCCAATGAGCTGGCCGTCGAGGAATGATTTGGCGAGCTGCACGTGGTAGGTCTGAAGCCCCACAGCCAGCGAAGCCGCTGCCTCTGCAGGCGCGACAGGGGCTAGCTCGGCGGCGCTCTGAAACGCGTAGTTGGAGAGCTCTGCGTTGAGGCCAAGGCCGAACGTGCCCCATTGCAGGTTCAACGCTGGTGTAACGAACACGGGCTCGTCTGCCGCGGCGCGGAATCCCGTCGCTGATCCGCTGTTAAAAAAATCGATCTTGGCGAGGCCGGTGGGGAAGGTCAGGCCGAGGCCGAGCCAGTAGTCGAACTCTTCAATCGAAAAGAAAGGCCGTACCGCCGGTGCCGCGGGGTTCTGCAGGTCACCATCGACGTCCTCCGCGATCGCGACGTACGCGCCCCCGAGCCCCATGACCCGGTTTCCAGCGGAGACTGCGCCCTGGTACAGATCAATCGAATAAGTGCTGGTCCTGATCGAGTTGCCGTTTGCAGGGAGCGGGCCGGAAGCGTGTCCCCAGCTCGCGACGAGGAGCGCTACTGTGAAGATGGCGCCCCCCGGCGTGCGAGCGGGGCTGACGAGTGAGCGCCACGGCATCACCGCCTCCACTATTTCAGGCTCGGCATGCTGTCAAATCGGATCCGGCCGACAATCTGCAAGGGCCCAGCTTTTCACCGCAAGGCGCCGCGGGTGCGCACGAAGTACGCGCTCGAATCAGCGGTTCGCAAATAGAAACGCCACGCTCTTGCCGCGCGTGTGCTGCGGAGTAATAAGTAGAAGTCCCCATGTACAGCCTAGAGTCTCCTGAAGCGTCTCCGCTCGAGCAGCCCGTGTCCTTGATCATGACCACGGGTGACTTGATCACGGCCGACGCCGACGACGACGTGGCCGTGGCGCTCGAGGTGTTTCGGCAGGGGCGCATCAGTCACATCCCGATCTTGAGCGGTGGGAGCAAGCTGGTGGGCGTGGTCAGCCCGGCGGACATTCTCAAGCTCTCGGCGCCCCCGCAGGCGTCAAAACGTGGAAAAACGGGCGTCCGCATCGCTGACGTGATGACCAAGAACATCGAGACGGTGCGGCCGACGGTGCAGGTGCGGCAAGCCGCGCAGCTCTTCATCGATGGCGGCTTTCACTCGCTATTGGTCACGGCCAGTGACGGTGAGCTCGTTGGCATCGTAACCAGCAGTGACATCATTCGTGCGCTCATCGGCGAGTATGTCCAGCCCCCGAGTGACTGAAGATCCGGAGCTCGCCGAGCGCGTGTCTCCGGCGCGCCTCGGGCCGGGGCTCGATCCTGTGGCGGTAGCCCAGTTGCGAGCCGCGGTCGCGCGACACTTTCCGGAAACTGAAGGCGGCGGCCCCTCTGCGGACGAGTTGCTGAGCGCGGCGGTGGCTCGCGCCGAGGCGACGGCCACCGTGGGGTCACCGGACCTCTTACTCGGGCTGCGAGCGGCGGTGTCTCTCGCGGAGATGCGCCTGGACCCCGCGACGCTGGCTGCGACCTTGCTCGTCTCCGTGCCGGAGCTCGCGCCTCTGACGGATCTCGCTGAGGCGTTCGGAGCGGAGGTCGCCGCGCTGGTCGAAGGCGCGTATCGGCTTCGGCAGGTGCGTTGGGACCGGCTGGAGGACGAGCGAGTCGAGACGCTCAGGAAGATGTTCCTGGCCATGGCGCGCGACATCCGAGTCGTGCTCATCGTCCTTAGCTTGCGTCGCGAGCAGATGCTCCGGATCGACGGCGTCTCGGCCGCGGAAGCCAAGCGGCTGGCAGAGGAGACGCTGGCGGTGCACGCTCCGCTCGCCAATCGCTTGGGTATCTGGCAGTTCAAATGGCAGCTCGAAGACGCAGCCTTTCGCGTCTTGTCCCCGGAGGCGTACGCGGAGCTGACCCGCGCGTTGGCCGAGACACACGAGCGGCGCGAGGCCTTCATCACGCTCGCCGTGACTCTGCTCCGGGCAGAGCTCGGGCGCGAGCAGATCTCGGCCGAGGTCTCGGGGCGCCCGAAGCACATCTACAGCATTCGCAGGAAGATGCTGCAAAAGCAGGTCAGCTTCGACCAGATCTACGACATCAGCGCCGTGCGTGTCATCTGCGAGCGCGTGCAGGATTGTTACGCCGTGCTGGGTGTGGTGCATTCGGTCTGGACGCCCGTGCCCCACGAGTTTGACGACTACATCGCCATGCCCAAGGGCAACGGCTACCAGTCGTTGCACACCGCGGTGGTCGGCCCAGAGGGGCGGGTGGTCGAGGTGCAGATCCGTACGCGCGAGATGCATCGCTTCGCCGAGTTCGGAGTCGCCGCGCACTGGGCCTACAAGGAGGGCCGGCGCATGCAGGCTGCCGGTCGCGATCGCTTCATGCTCCTCCGCCAGCTGCTCGACTGGGAGCGAGAGGTGGTCGATCCCCACCAGCTCGTAGACTCCCTCAAGACCGACATCTTCGAAGACCAGGTGTTCGTCTTTACTCCACGCGGAGACGTCATCGACTTGACCCTCGGCTCGACTCCCGTGGACTTCGCTTATCGGATCCACACCGAGGTCGGTCATCGCTGCAAGGGCGCTCGCGTCAATGACCAGATCGTCCCGCTCGACTACCAGCTCAGGACGGGCGATCGGGTCGAGGTCCTCACGCACAAGCTGGCCCGTCCGAGCCGAGATTGGCTCAACCCGGCGCTCGGCTATCTGAAGACGGCGGGCGCGCTCTCGAAGGTCCGGCATTGGTTTAGAGAGCAGGGTCGCCCCGAAGCCATCCTGGCCGGGCGTGAGATCGTCACGCGAGAGCTGGCGCGGCTCGATCTCTCGCGCGTCTCGCTCTCCGAGGTCGCGCACGAGCTCGGCCACGAGGACGTCGAAGACTTGTACGCGGCGCTGGGTTATGGGGATCGCCGGCCCGCTACGATCACGAGCGCCGCGCTCTCGCTCGAGGGTCGCGCAAAGGCAGTCGAGAGCCCGCCGCTGCCCGCCGTCGCCCCGCGCCACGGCCCCGCGCCGCGCGGCATCACCCTGGATAATGTAGACGACATCCTGGGCCAGAGAGCCCGTTGCTGCAATCCCGTGCCCGGCGAAGACGTCGTCGGCTTCGTGACGCGAGGCCGAGGCCTGGTGATTCACCGCCGGACTTGCTTGCAGCTCAAGGGCATCCAGGAGCAAGAGCCTGAGCGGCTCGTCGAGGTCCAGTGGGGCTCGCTCGTCCAGGAGAAGCACAACGTCGAGATCGAGGTCACGATCACGGATCGCACGGGCGTGCTCGGCGACTTGCTCAAGCTGGTGGCGAACCAAGGCGCGTACATTGCCAGCGTGGAAGCGCACAGCACACGCCGCGGGGATACGTCGCTTCGCCTCAGCCTCGACTGCCGCGACGCCGCGCATGTCGCTCAAGTGCTCGAGCGCCTCGGGCATCACTCGGAGGTGGTCGCCTTGCGCCGGGTGGGGCGCTGAGCCGTCAAGCGATGGGGCGAATGCGTACGCCTTGCTCGTAGAGAGCGCCGCCCTCGCCGAGGTCGGTCAAACGCGCCTCCAGCAGGCTGTTGGCGCTGGCGCCCAGATGGTGATGGCCTCCCTTCGGCAGCAGCACGACATCTCGCCGCTGGCGAGCGTCGTGGCGCAGAACGACCTCGATACTACCGAGGCGGGACTCGAGCCGGCAGCGCGCGCCGTCCGGCTCGCCGCGAGCCGCGTCGGGGTGAAGCGTCGCCGTCAACGTGCCAGGCGCCTCGAACGCCCATTGCGACGACTGCGCCTGCGGCGTCGATAGCGCGAGCAAGCTGAGCGGAAAGTCCGCGTCCGCCAAGGCCGCGGGGGGCGGCGCCTGGCTGAGCAAATTTACGCGACCGCTCGGCGTCGGAAAGCGCCGGTCGGAGAACAACACATGGGCAGCGAGCGGATTGGGCATCGGTGAACGCTCGAGCGCCTCGAGCGTCAGCCCCTGTTCCGCGAGCTCCGGCCGCAGCATACGTGCTTTCCACTCGCGAGGGCTACCCGCGAGCCTATCGCCGAGGCCTACGCGCTCGGCCAGCGCTTGAATGATCTCGAGATCGGTCTTGACGCCGTCGGGAGGCGGCACCACCGGGCGGCTTACCCCGATTCCGTGGTGGCCGTACGCGCCGAGGATGTCGTCGTCTTCCAGTAGCGTGGTCGTGGGCAAGACCACATGGGCGAGCCGCGCCGTGTCGGTGAGGAAGGAATCGACGACGACACACAGATCGAGCGAACCGAGGGCCCGTGCGGTCGTGGCGCTATCAGGCAACATCGCCACCGGGTTACCTGCCGTCACCCACAGCGCCCTGACGGGCGGGCTCGCTTGGGCCAAGAGCATCGACCCGAAGAGCGGTTCGGAGATGCTGCGCGGCGCGACCGCTAGCCCTTTGACGAATGAAGTATCAAAGGCGCGCCGGCGCTGGAAATAGAACGACGAGCCGCCACCTGCGATACCCAGATTGCCGCTGATCGCAGCCAGGGCGTCGAGCGCCCGCACGATGGCGCCGCCATTGCTGCGCCGCCCCATCCCCCAGCCCACGAGGATCGCACACGGCTTGTCAGGACCAAAGCGCTCCGCCAGATCTGCGGCGACGGTCGGCTCGACGTCAGCGTCCCGGCACCATTGCTCGACCCCCCGTGATAGGCACAGCTCTCGGAACGCGCCCACGTGGTCGCAATACTCGCTGACTCGAGGGTCCGTGTGCCCGCGCTCGAACAAGAGCCGTGCCACCGCCATCGCCAACGCGAAATCGCCGCCGGGAGCCACTTGATAAAATACGTCCGCGAGCCGCGTACCCGAGTGCGCGACGGGGTCGATCAAGACGACCTTGGCCCCTCGCGCCTGGGCCTGCTTGATGATCGGTATGACGTGCGGGTTTGACGTGTGCACGTTCTTGCCCCAGAGCACGATGTGGCGAGAGTGAAGCAGCGTCGAAAGATCACTGCTGTCGCTGATCCCGAAATCGAGCGCCTGCGCGGCCTCGCCCGCCCCGCTGCAGATGTCACCGCGTTTGATGGTGACGGGTCCGAACAGCTCGAAGAAGTAGTCGGAGAGCACCTTCAATATCCCGAGCGAGCCTCCGCTCCGATAGTGGAAGATGGAGGCGGGCCCGGACTCCCCGCGGATGCTCACCAGCGAACGTGCGACGTGGTCCAGCGCCTCGTCCCAGCTGACGCCTCGGAGCTCACCTTGCTTGCGCAGCAAGGGTGAGGTCAACCGGTCCGGCGAGTATTGCCGCCGCAAAAATTGGTTCGTCCGATAACACAAGAAGCCCCGGGTCACGGGATGATCCGGGTCGCCGCCGAGCTTCACCACTCGGCCGTCCTCGACCTTGGCGACGATGCTACAGACGTCAGGACAGTCGCGGTTACACAGTGTCTTCCTGAATTCCGCGGGCATTCTCCGTTTTATCGCGCCCAGGCCGCCCTGGCCAGAGAGAACGAGGTGCCTGGGGTCGCCGCCCCCGGTTTAGGAGTCGCCCACGACTTTGAGGTGGCGTTGACCAAAGCGCTCGGCCACCACCCGCTCGAAGCTCTCCCGGGTCATCGGCTTCTCCAAAAACGGCCGCGTCGATTGTTCGACGAACTGTTTGGTACGAGTGGTGAAGGCCCCGCCGCTGCAAAAAATGATGCGCTCGAGGAGCTCGGGCATGCGCCGCTCAATCTCGGCGTACAAGATCGTGCCGTCCATCTCCGGCATCATCAGGTCGCAGAAGATCAGGTCGTAGCTGCGCTCGTGTTGGAGGCGTGCCAGGGCTTCGCTGCCGCTCTGGGCGGTGTCCACCTGATGCTCGCCGAGCATGCGGCGCAACGAACGCAAGACGAGCGGCTCGTCGTCGATGAGCAGCAAGCGCAGCGGGCGTGTGCTGCGCGTACGCGGGACCACCTGGGACGGGGAGGGTGGGGGTATAGTGCTCAGCTCGAGCTGCGTGTTTCGCGGCAACCGGACCGTGATCCCGCGCCCGGTGGCTTCCACCTCCAGCCAGACCTCCTCGTCGTTAGCCCCGGTGCGCACGGTGATCCGGTGCGCCCCCACGTTGCCCTCGGGGATGGCCTGCGCGGCGTTCACGAGCAAGTTCGTAACCACCTGCGCCAGCTTGCCGTGGGAGCCCGGGATGCGCGGCAAGTCCACGAGCGCCTGGACCAGATGCGCGCGATGCCGGATCTCGTTCATCGCGATCCTGCACGCCGAGACCACGCAGTCGTTTAGGTTTACGAGCGTCACTTCGTTCTTGCCGATGCGGGCGAAGGTCCGCCAATCGCTGGTGATGGAGCGGATGCGGGACATGCCGTCCAGGTTTTCGCGCACCATCTCGCCGAGCTCCCGGAGCTTGGCTTCCGCCCCCCCTTGCAGAAATGCTTCCCGCTCCAGGTCACCCACCATGTCGAGCATCGTGATCAGATTTGCGACGACATAGGCCGCCGGGTTGTTGATCTCGTGAGTGACACCCGCTGCGAGCTGGCCAATCGCCGCCAGCCGCTCGGTGTGTGCCAACCGGTCGCGCAGCTCCTGGGCCTGGCGCCGCTCGGTCACGTCCCGGAGCGAGACCAAATGCGCAGGGGAGCCGTTCCAATCGATGGCGACTTGCGTGACGTCTGCCACGCAGGGCGTCTCCCCGTCGCGGATCTGAACTTCATGGGGCCGATTGTTCGAGAGCGGATACGGAAAGCGTCTGCCGAGCAGCGGACCCGACGCGTGGCAGAACATCCGCTCGGCGGCGGGGTTTGCGAATACGATGCAGCCACGCCCATCGACGATCAACATGCCGTCGACGCTGCGTCGCACGACCTCCTGTTGGCTGGCTTCGCGCGTTTGCAAGTCTCGGACGAAGCGCTCATGGGCCAGCCGATACTGGTTACGTGCGACGGCGTTTCTCACGCGCGCGCCCAGCGCCTCGCGCCCGAGGCGATCGAGCGAGATGATGTCTTGAGCGCCAATGCGCAGCGCCTGATCGTGCAGGCTCGGGTCGGGTCGCCGTGAGAGCAAGATCGCGGCGGGTTGATGCTCTACGCAGCGCAGCTCGTGCAAAAAGCGCAAGGCTTCACTGCGCGTGTTGTCGGGGTGATAGATGATGGCGTCGAAGCGGCGCTCTCGCTGCACGCGTCGAGCTTGATCCAGGTCGCGCACGGTCATGATCGTGAAACGTCCTTCCTGGGACAGCATCTCCTCGACCAGACGCGCCTGGAGCTCGTGAGGCTCAATCAATAGTAGCTCGATCCGCTGTGCCGTCAGCTCGCCGCCTGCCGAGGTGTTGGCGTGCGCCGCCCAAGCGCCGGTTACCGCGCCAAGCGCCTGTTCCGTGCCCACCGGGCGGAGCAGGTAGTCATGCGCGCCATGTCCCATGGCTCTGGCAGTGCGCTCGAGATCGACCGCGTCGCTGGCGACCACGATGCGAAGGCGGGGGTCGAAGCGCAGCGCCGCTTTGACGGTAGCGGCATGGTCCAGCCCTGTTGACGGTGGGGCGATGAACACGTGAAAGGCGTCCGTACGCAGCTTCTGCAAGGCCGTCTGCGCGTCGGCGGCTCGGGTCACAGAGAAGCCATGCTGCTCGAGCGTCGCGCAGACTGCGGGCGCTTCGAGCGGATCCCAATCCATTACGAGCACGTGGCAGACGTGCGCGGCTGCCCTGCCGCGGACGCGAGCCCGGCGCAACTTGACCGCCTGAGCCACGACCTGGGGGGCTCTGCGGGTGGCGCTCCGGGCTGCGACCCAATCATCGACCCCGCTCTCGAGCGCCTTTTCGAGCCCTTCGCGCTCTCCGCGGCAACCGACCAGCAGAGCCAGATTGGGTTGTGTCTCGCGCGCGTGCCGCACCAACTCGTAGTCCACGGAAGAGAATGCATCCGCCTCGAAGATGCACGCATCCCAGGCGTTGCTCGCCAGCGCCGTCCACAGTCTGCGGCTCAGTGGCGCATAATGTACGATATCGCCATACGCGAGGAGCTCGTGGGACAGAGCCCCCGGGCTCCCCACGACTAGAACGCGCTGGCTGGCCATGGCTCTCTCGACCCGCACTCGTTTGGCATCGCCTTCCTCCCGACGTCCTACGCTCGTCTCAGCGGCAGGCTCTGCGCGGCCATTTCCTGCTAGCTCTGTCACGCTAACGGCGCAGCAGACTCAGATAGTCATGGTGACAGGAGAAATTTACCAGCGTTAGCAGCATTGGGCTTTTGCCGCCAAATGTCAGGTCGGATCCACCGTTGAAGTAGCCCGGAGAGCGCCTCGATGCGACCCGGATTTTGGGTTCGAGAGCGGTTGGAGGGAGCGGCCTAGCGGGCTTCGGACAGAGCTGGAGCGGGCCGCGCTGGCGGGGCTCTCGGGTTCGGGCTCGCGAGCACGAAGTCGGTATCAGGGCGTCCGCCCAACGGCTTCGCGCTGAATCTCAGGCTGAAGCATGCCGACGGAAACCGCAGCTCAGGCGCCTGCGTGAGTGCGCGTCCCACCTTGGCGCCTTCAAGATACGAGGGCGGCGTCCGTAAACCGATGGACGATGGGCGAGCGTGGCGGGACCTCGCGACGCCGTGCTTACGGGAGAACGATGGTAGCTTTGCGGTTTCGGATAATGTTGCGGCTGTTGGCGCTGGTGCTGGTGTCGTTTTCTGTAGCGGCATGCGCCAGCATGCTCGGGATAGAAGAGCGCAAGCTCGACGCCGCGAGCTCTTATCCAGCTCTAGGCTACGACGGTTGTCGGCCAGGCGGAGGCTGCACTGGCTGCCTCTCCGTGCACCGCGCCGAATGCAACGCGCGCTCCTTTTGCTCCGATGCGAGCGATCGAGGGGCCTGCGTCGCGTGCGTCTGCGAGAGCTGCCTCGAGCCCGTGGTCGACTGTCAAGTCGACGCGGGGTGCTCGGCCATCTGGCAATGCCTCGAGCAGACGCGCTGTAACCTGGCGGAGGGCGAGGCGGGCAGCTGCGTGCGCTCTTGCCAGAGCGTCATCGAGCAGAACGGCGGGCTGAGCGGCGAGTCCTTCCGCGGCGCCGTGGCGATCCGCAGCTGTGCAGTGACGGGCGCCTGCTTGAGCTGCCTGCCCGAATCGGAAGCTCCTGCACCCGGCTGTCGCCCGCAAAATGGTTGCACCGGCTGCGACGATTGCTTCCAGCAGTGCCTGTGCTCGGGTGATACCTTCAGCAATTGCCGCGCGCTGTGCGTAGCCGATGCACCACCCGCAGCGTGCTCCCAGGCGGATGACTGCTCGGGTTGCACCAGCTGCTTCGACGTGTGCGCCTGCGGTGGCGGTGACTTCGCCGAGTGCAACAGCCGTTGCCAGGTGCTGACACCCACCACCTGCACGCAGGCCACGGGTTGTTCGGACTGCGCCGACTGCGTGTCTGAATGCAGCTGCGGCGGAGGCGACGCCAGCGAATGCCAGGCTGCATGCCAGTCCCCATCTTCCGGAGACGTGTGTGTCGAGAGCACGCGCGGACCAAACGGCGCCACCTGTGGGGGCTGCACCAGCTGCCTCGCGGAGTGCACGTGCCGCGGCGACGCGCTGGAGGACTGCATGGCCTCGTGCGACCTGCTCGCGTGCTGCGAAGAGGCAACCTGCGAAGCGGGTTCAGTCACCGAGTGCATGTGTAGACAGCAGTCTGCTGAGGTTTGCGCCGAGGGGTGGTTCGGCACCTGTGAAAACGCATTTGCTTGCGACAGCTGCCTGTGTGACAAGTGCTTCGACAAGTTCGTGCTCTGTCAGAACACAACAGGCTGTTCGACGCTGCTCGAGTGCATGCGCACGACGCGCTGCGAGGGGTCGAGTTGCCTGGAGCGCTGCGCGGGCGCCAACGCCGGGCGAGAAGCACCCGAAGCCTTCCAGGTGGCGGAGTCGCTGTGGGCGTGCAGCCAGGGGCAGAGCTGCGGTTGTGGCGGCGCCCCGGGCGAACCTGTCACCTGTGGCAGCGCAGAATGCAGCGCTTATGAGGGAACCAACGCCAGGTTCGAAGGGTGTTGCGCGGACGGAACGGCAGAAGCGATAGGGACGGCGCCGGTCGGCATCGACAACGTCTGCGGTCTGGATGTAACGAAGTACTTTCCGCAGGCCCCCCGCTGCACCCCGAAAGGCCAGCAAAACCCGCCGCGGGTGCTGCTCGAAACGTGCTCCGCGATCGTCATCAGCGAGCCGCCCTACAACGGCGCCAAGCTGAAAGGCTGCTGCCGCGCCCAAGACGGCACCTGCGGCTTCTGGGACGACCTCACCGGCCTAGGCTGCCTCAACCCCGCAACCTTCGGCATACCCGCCGAGCGCTGCAGCCTATAAAACCAACCCTCCAGCCAGTCCCAGGGTCACAAGCCTAGCCCACAAGGACAATCGAAGGACCGACAAGCCCGAGTCAGTAGTCACCCGAGATCGTTGGGGGTGGTCCCATCCTCCACATGGATCCTCACAAATGAGCGGGGGCGAGAGTTTGTTCGCCCGGAACCAACCGCGGATAAAACCAGCCAGTGAGCGCGCTCACCCAAGCCGCCGCGGCGAGCTGCCCGCCGAGCACGTCAGACGGAAAGTGCACTCCGAGGTAGACCCGCGAGAGCGCGATGCCTGCCGCGAGCAGACCCGCCACCACGCTCGCCAACACGCGTAACGCACGGGGAGCGCGCACCGCGTAGAGCACGACCACGCCACTGGCCAGCACTCCCATGGAGCCCATGGCGTGGCCACTCGGAAACGAAAAGGACGCCGGCGTCTCCACCAGGTAGCGGATATCGACCGGCCGGGCCCGGTGAAAGATCAGCTTGAGGCTGGTGCTGAGCACCCAGGTTCCCACAGCGGCGATCGACATAAACAGCGCGGCTCGCCGCCAGCCTGACCTCGCGAGCCACAGCACCACCACTATCGAAACGATCGTCATCCCGACGCCGCCGCCGATGGTGGTCAGAAACACCATCAGCCCGTCCATACTTCCGCGCCAGCCCTGTACCGCTCGCATCAGCCTGGCGTCGATGCCGTCCAGATGACCGCCCCGCATCTCGTCGCCGAGATAGAGCAGGGACGCCGACGACGAGAGTGACAGCGGCAGGCTCCAGCGGTGGCGCAGGGCGAACTCGAGGGCGCGCCGCGTGTATGTCCCGATAGGGCGCATGCTTTCACCGATACGTCCTGCGGCGGCGCGTCCTCACTTGAGCTGAACGTTGTCGATCCGGTAGGTCCCCCCGTTGAAGCGCAAGTACAGCGAGGTCGCGCGGGCTCCCGGCGGGCGAGCGCCGTCGCAATTCAGATTGATCAGATCGAGCTCCACGCTGGTGGCGTTGGCCGGGACCGGCGTAAAGGCGGATTGGCATCGGACGCTGCCGAAGAAAATCCTGGCGCGCGCCGTGACTTCGTTCGGGCTTGGCTCGAAATCGTAGGTCAGGGCCCGGCGCGCGGAGAGGTCGAGCGGCTCGACCAGCGGCGTACCAAACCAGTTGAAATTGGTCCCGGTGACCTCCAGCCCGAAGCCGCCGTCTGAGGCAAACGCATCGGACTGCGCCACGGTGCCGCCGTTCGCCGGATTTTGCGCGCCCCAGCCCTCGACCCCTGTCTCGAAGGAGTGGATGACTACAGGGTCGGGGCTGACCACCACGGACAATGTCGCCGTGTTGCTGGCTCGGCCAGAGTTGTCCTGGACGCGGTAGCCGAGCTCTAGGCGGCCCACGTAGCCGGGAGGCGGCGTGACGGACACGCCTCCTCCAGCGACGACCTCGAGCGCAGTGCCGGAGGCATCAAAGCTGGTCTGGACCCCGTCGGTTGCCACGTCGAGGTCGAGGCTCAGCGTGCTCGGATCCTGAATGGACGCGACGTCATTTTCGAGCGGCTGGAACACGGCCGCGGTATCGTGCGTCAGGTAGCCCACGTCGTGATCCGCGACGGGGGGGAAGTCCCGCGGCGTGCCGTTGATGAGGCTCGTGGCGTGGTGGGTCAGGGTCTGAAAGGTCGGCGTGCCCTCGTAGACGGTGAAGCCGTCGAAGTCGCCGTACAGCTGCCCATCGTCCTGGCGCCCGGAGAGGATCCAGTACAATGAGCCATTGCCGTCCAGGCTACTCAGCGTCTCCATCCAATCATGGTAGACGCGGTTGCGGATGCGCTTGTTGCCGATGCCAAACTCGCCAATCAAAGACGCTTTACCGATGTCGCGCGCGTCGTTCACATGCCGGCTGATCCATTCGGTGCCCCAGGCCACGTCGGTCCCCCACGCCTCGGGGTACAGATGCGCCGACATCACGTCGATGTGGGGCAGTTGGGCGAACGCGAGCGCGTCCACGCCATCGCCGCACTGCTCGGTCCAATGCTCGCCGTCGGGTAAGCAATAGAACCCTTCGTCGCCGACGGCGATCAGGTGGTTCTTATCCAGGTTCCGGATGTGCGTGGACATCGCGTCGACCCACGCCGTAAGCGTCTCCGTGGTGCAGCTCTCCGAGCGCCCGTACGCGCCGGTGCCCGTGCAGCGGGGCTCGTTGGCGAGCTCCCACATGGCGATCGTTGGATCATCGCGATAGGCGAGCCCCGTGAACGTGTTGACGCGCCCGATGACGTGAGCGAGCCAATCCGCGTACCATTTCTGGATGGTTGGATCGGTGTAGAAGTCGTCGTGGAACCATGCGCGCCCGCTCGTCTCCGAGCTTGCCCGCCACCTCACGTACTGATCCATCCCCCCGAAGTCGTTCCAGTTGTTGACGAGCGGGATCACGAGCTTGAGGCCGAGCTGCCCAGCCTTGAAAATGATGTAGTCGAGCCGCTCGAGGCCGTCCGGGCCGTCGTTGTAGGCGGGCTCGGCGCCACCCCAATACTGGAAGTAGACACCCTCTGAGGGGCCCCGCACCGAGTTGGAGCCGTCTTGATTGCCGATGTCCAGGAAGCCCCAGGTGCGCAGCGTGTTGAACCCGGCGCGCTGCGCTGCCCCGAGCACGTCGTCGACCATGAACGGCGAGCCGTACATGAGGTAATAATTGTTCGAGCCGGCGAACCGGAAATCACGCCCAGCGAGCTCGAGGCGCGTGCCCTGGCGAGTGACGAAGGCGTCAGCCGGCGGCGCCTCGCCTGCTCGCCCCGGCAGGGAAGCGCGCTCATCTCCGACCGGTGTCGGCGGCGCGTCCTCAGCCTCGCCACAGCCGGAGGAGCCGAGTGCCGTCGCCGCCAGCAGCGCGGCATGGGCCAGGGAGCTGACGCCTGCCTTGCGAACGCGCCAAGCCTTGGCTGGGGCGCGCGAGATGCAGGGGTATTTATCGTTCATTGACGTCATGTGCGTGGTTCCTGAGATGAGCCACCGCAGCCCCCGCGTGCAGGAGTTGATCCCTCATGGAGGTGAGCGTGACTTGCGCTGTGCCGGACTATAAAGCGCAGGAGGGCGCTGGCGAGCGAGCTTTTTCGCCTTCCGCCGGACCGTGATTTTTAAAACCCAACGCGACGAACTGGCAGGAGCGGGCTCGGCTCGGCAATTCAGCAGGAATCGCACCCCTTTGCTCGAGAAAAAGGCCGGCGTTTCCGGCCCAGTGCCGCGGCGGTGCGGCACACGGCATCGGTTCCACAGGGCTCGCGCCACCGCACGCGGCAGTCGGCCGCGCGATGCGCAAACGCGCTTCGGGCGCGATCGCTAGGCTCTAAGGCGCACGCCCTCGCCCGAGTCCCGGTATGCGGGAGACCGAAGAGCTCAGGCGGAGAGACGTCGAGCGGCAGCGTGGTCCGCGGTGATCTGGCGGATGAGCTCGGCGAGGATCAGGTCGGCTTGCGGAGTATCGACCTGACACGTGCCCGCCGCGTGGTGCCCGCCGCCGCCGTAGCCCAGCATCAGCTCGCCCACGTTGGTCGTACAGCTTCGGTCGAGGATCGACTTGCCCACCGCGAACACCACGTTCTGCTTCTGCCGGCCCCAGATCTGATGGATCGAGATATTGCACTCGGGGTACATCGCATAAATCGAGAAGCGGTTGCCGCTCCAGATCGTCTCCTCGTTCCGCAGGTCCAGCACCACGAGGTTCTCGTGTACGGTCCCGCAGCGGAGGAGCTGCGCCTGGAACAGGGCGGCGTGGGCCCGATACAAGTCGACGCGTTCCTTCACGTCGGGGAGCTCCAGGATCTCGTCTGCCGTGTGGTTGCGGCAGAAGTCGATGAGCTGCATCATCAGCTGATAGTTGGAGATCGTGAACTGCCGAAAGCGGCCGAGCCCGGTGCGGGCATCCATCAGGAAGTTGAGCAGGTCCCAGCCCTGCGGGTCGAGGATCTCCTCCCGATTGAACTGCGCCGCGTCCCCTTTGTCCACCGCGGCCATCATCGCGGGCGAGACGCTCGGCATGCGCGCCGCGCCCCCGTAGTAGTCATAGACGACGCGCGCGGCAGAGGGCGCCTTGGCGTCGATGATGTGGTTGTCGCGTTTGCCCACGCGCAGCGTCTCGCTGTGATGGTGATCGAAGACCAGATGCGCGCCTTCTACATAGGGCAAGTTGGTGGTGATGTCGCGGGCGCTGATCTCGACCTTTCCGTCCTGCATGTCCTTGGGGTGCACGAACAGGATGTCGTCGACCAGCTCGAGCTCTTTGAGCAAAACGGCGCACACGAGCCCGTCAAAATCGCTGCGCGTCACCAATCGGAACTTGCCTTGCTCCATATCCGCCTCCATCAGAAGTAATCGGGCAGAGTGCCCGCACCAGTTGCCCCGCTCGCTCTCTCGCTCGGCGCGAGCGCTGACCGTCTCGAGTCAAGACGTCGCCGCGTTTGCCCGACTTAAACGAAAGCGGCAGCGCCGACGATCGGGCTCGGGAACTGTACCGTTGGGGTACGTGCGCGGCGCTCGTCAGGCTTCTTTTAGGTGCGAAGCGCGGCCGCGACGCGCGCGCCCCACCCGTTGGCGGTTGGAATCGATGCTCGACGGGTTCGCTGAAGTGTGTCAGTGAAGCCGCGCTCGGCGGGACAGATTTGACGACCACGCGCAAACTCGCCCCGCTGCTGAGGGTTCTCGATGATCGCACCGTGAACGCTGTGCTGCTCGAGCCGCGATCTTTTGTTGCCGCTGGATGGCCGATGCAGTTTCGAGGCGCCCGTGCCGAGCTATCGCGCGGGATCCATTGAAAGTGTTGCGCGCGGGGGGGCACTCGTGGAAGTTTGGCTTCGTCGGCAGCGATGCAGCTCAAACAGTTCACGCCCGGTTGGGCGCTTAGTCTGACATTGGCCGGCGCAGTCCATTGCGCCAATCCACCCGCGGTCGCGCCGCGCGTTGCCGTGGCGCCTGCGGCTCAGCAGAGCCCCGCCTCTAGGGGAGAAGCGTCTCAATCCGCGCGGGGCGCCGAGGTGAGTGATGACTTGCTCAGCGCGGGTCGCCCTTTTGATGACACGTTACGCGGGGATTGGGATACGTCTTCTGCGCTGCTCGTCGTGTACAACAGCACCTGGAAAGTCGCGCTCGGGCGTCTGCTCTCGTTCGCCCACAGCGATCTACCGGTCTACGTGCTCGCCACTCCGGAAGATGCACGCTCTCGCGAGTTCAATCGCTGGTTGCGCAGCGTTCCCTTTGCGGGGCTAGTCAGCATCGAGCTCGACACACCCTGGATCAGAGATTACGGCCCGATCGAGGTGGAGCGCCCGCGGGGCATCTCTTGGCTCGATCTGACGTATGCGCCCGAGGATCGTCCGCTCGACGACGCCGTGCCGACCCTGCTCGGAGAGGTGTTCGAGACATCCCACGAACGGGAACGATTTCAGCTCGACGGCGGCGGCATCATCAGCAGCGGCACGGGTTTGTGCGGCATCACTGGCGCGAGCCTGAAGGGCCTCGGGCTCGACACAGCGGACGGCGAAGGGGTCGAAGACTTCCTCGAGACCATCGGTTGCCGCACCCTCGCGCGTTTGCCCGAGTTGCCGAGCGAATCTACGGGGCACGTGGACATGGTCGCGCAGTTCCTTTCGCCGCACACGGTCGCCATCGCGGTGCCTACCGAACACAGCTCCCCCGAGGTTCGCGAGGCGCTCGAGCAGGCCCGTCGCGCGCTGGAACGAGCCGGTAGAGCCCACGGCGCCGAGCTCGAGTTCGTCGAGCTGCCGCTCGTGAACGACGCGGAGCGGTATTATTCGTATGTGAATGGGCTGCGCACGCCATCGCACTACTTCGTGCCGAGCTACTCCAGCGTGGATCTCCAGCTCCAGGCCGAAGCGCATCGTCGCCTCGAGCAGGCGCTGATCGGCGTGACGGTCATTGGAGTCGACTCCGACGAGATGATTGAGAGCGGTGGCGCCATTCACTGCGTGACGCTGGGTCTCAAGCAACACCTCGTGGCCAAGCCATCGCGACAGGTGCGTGGCAAGCGGCCGTCGCAGGCCATCGGCGCGCGGCTCAGCCGCCGTTGAGCGTCCGCCGTGGGTGTCACGTGCTGGGCCGGGGCTCGTCACGCCGACGCTGACGGGCAGCTCCCAAAAAATCCGAGCGAAGGTCGCGCCGGCGACTGGCGCGAATAAATCGCTGATGTTTCCGGCGCTTGCATAATTGATGCTGCGTTTCCCGTCAAAAGCATGCATGACAAACATCCAGGATGCAGGAAACCGCGGAGGCTCGCATTCTCCTCGTCAGCTCGGACCCGGAGCAGGTCCGCCTTCACATGGAACGCCTGATTGGGGTCGGGTACGTGGTTCGTGCCTGTGGTCCGGACGCCGACGGCTTTTCACTCGTCGATCAGTTCGATCCTCAAGTCACTGTGGTGGACCTGAGCGCGGGTACCGCTGACGCTGCCGCGTTTCTGGAGCGGGGCCGGCGCAACTATCCGAGCTGCGGCTTTCTGGGGCTCAGTGAGGCGTCGCAAGTGCCCGAGGTGCCGTTGGTAGCAGGGCAGGGCGCGGAGCAGGGGTCGCCTCGCGCGTTCGAAGCGCCCGATCTGGTGCCGATGATAGAGCGAGCGCTCGAGCGTTCGCGCCGGAGCCGCGACGCAGCTCGTTTCAAGAACCGAGCGGATACGATCCTATCGCAAGCTCGCTTCGACGAGATCATCGGCAATGACCCGATCATGCAGGGCCTGCTCAAGAAGGTCGCGCAAGTGGCCCAGACCCGCGCCAACGTGCTGATCCTGGGTGAGAGCGGCACGGGCAAGGAGTTGATCGCGGCCTCTCTGCACCAGAACTCCAAGCGGCACGCGGCTCGTTTCATCAAGCTCAATTGCGCCGCGCTCTCCGAGTCCGTGCTCGAGTCGGAGCTGTTTGGCCACGAGAAGGGCGCGTTCACTGGAGCTCTAAACCGGCGTGAGGGGCGTTTTGAACAGGCCAACGGTGGTACCCTGTTTCTGGACGAGATCAGCGAGGTCCCGCCCGCGGTACAGATCAAGCTGCTGCGCTTCCTGCAGGAGCGCGAGTTCGAGCGGGTCGGCGGCAACGAGACTCTGAAGGTCGACGTGCGCATCGTAGCTGCCACGAACAAAGACTTGATGCATCTCGTCAACGAGGGCCGCTTCAGGGAGGACCTCTATTATCGGCTCAACGTCGTGCGGATCGCCGTGCCGCCCCTGCGCGCCCGCCACAGCGACGTGCTGCGCTTGGCCGAGCACTTCCTGCGCCGTTCCGCGGCCGAGAATGAAGTCGAGGTGATTGGGTTCACCGAAGCGGCCAAGGCCGTGATGATCGCCTACCCATGGCCGGGCAACGTGCGCGAGCTACAGAATACCGTGGAGCAAGCCGTCGTGCTGACGGAGACAGGTTGGGTGGACGCCGACGACCTGCCCATTGCCGGGGAGCCGCCGCCGGCTGGATCTGCCCTCAAGCTCCTCATCCCGGGCGCTACCCTGGCCGAGATCGAACGTTACGCGATCACCGAGACGCTCAAGGCCGTCGGCGGCTCGACGACGCGCGCCGCCGAGGTGCTCGGCATCAGCCGTCGCACCGTGCAATATCGCGTCCGTGAGTGGGGGCTGGGCTCGACGTCGCCCGGAGAGTTAGACTCGGACCTGCCGCCGAGCGAGCGCCCCGATCAGTAAACCGTGGCGGGAACGAAACAGGCGATATTGGTTTCAATCCCGAAGTTCGAGCCCGTGGTGTGGCGCTCGGCGTGGAAGATATCCATCGGGTAGGCCCCGCCGGGCACGATGCCCAAGTCGGCGGCTTGGGCGTCGAAGTTGATAGTGCCTTCCTCCTGCCCGTGCATGCTGCCCAGATCCAGCGCGAGCCGCCCGTTGATGAAGATCCATAGGTCATCGTCCCCGCGGAACGTGAAGCTCTGGCGCGCGATGTACTCGAAGTTGAGGTGGATCTCGGTCGTGAACAAGAAATTCTTGGCTTGGCCTGGCGGCGTAGCGCCAAACCCCGCGCTGACGGGGATGGGGAAGAAGTCGTTGCTGGAATACTTGTACACGCCCGAGCCTGCCGGCGTTTCGATCAGCTCCAACGTGCTCGGGAACGCGATGTTGACTCCCGGCGTGTCTCGGTACCACTGGTCGAAGCTCGCCGCGCTGGTAATGACGGGTCGGTCCTGGACCATCCAATTGGCGCACGCCGTCGGCGTGCCCTGCTGCGCGGGGCAACCGATGCTGCTCAGGAACGTGGGCTTGTTACCTTGACCGAGCGCGGGCGCGATCAGCTGCCGGCGCACGACGTCGCCTGAAAAAGCCATCTCGAAGTCGGGATGCGAGCCGTTGAAATCGCGGTAAGTGATCGGGATGACGCCGTTGCATTCGTCAGGCATCTCCAGCAGGGCGGGGTCGATGAGGTCACCCCTGGGCCCGTCACCCGCCAGCCCCGCCGGGGGCGTAGCCCTGCCTCCGGGAGAGGTCGAGAGGGTACCGGGCCCGGTCGACTCTACCGTGCTGCCCGAGGAGCCCCCCGCCGAGCAACCGAGGGCCAACAACACGCCCGCTATTCCACACTGCAATCTATTCATTTCACAAGCTCCGCCGCAGCAGGATCTCAGGGGACTGCGGCTACGCCGTCACTTTATCCTTAGAGAAGCCCCGGATCCAGCTCACCAAGGCCGATGGCAGGGCAAAGCCACTGCGGAAGGAGACGAAAGCTCTGCCTTTCGATGGAACAATCGAGTGAAGCCGAATGGAACCGGGGCGTCACGCTACACCTGGGCAGTAACGCGTCATCCCTTGCTGTGCGAGGGCGGGGCGATCGACCCTAGTCAGATAGGAGCAGGCGAGAGCTGTCATAGGCGGGTCTAGGCTCGCGACTGACGTCGACGATGCCCCACCGCCGGGCTCTCCGGGTCATCCCGGTCGAGCACCTGCGTGTCGAGGAGCGCGTCGCAGGTACGGACGACGCTCACACCGAGGGCTGAACGCCGAAGCTGCGCGCCGGAGGTTTCACCGCGCAGGTCAAGCTGCTAGCCTGAGCCCATGCTTCTCGCGGGGGCAACAGCCCCAGACTTCGAAGGCGAATCATTCGATGGCCGCCAGGTGCGTCTGTCAGAGCTGCTGGGCAAGCTCGTCGTGCTCTATTTCTTCCCGAAGGCGTTTACGCCCATCTGCACGATCGAGACGCGGCGCTTTCGGGACAGTTACGCTGATCTGAAGGCGCTCGGCGCGGAGGTGGTGGGGGTGTCCGCTGACAGCCTGGCGACGCAATGTGATTTTGCCCAGCGCCACGACGTCAACTTCCCACTGCTCGCCGACCCGGACAGGCGGATCGGGTCGAGCTACGGCGTGCTCTGGCCCCTGCTGCCCCGAGCTCGACGTGTCACCTTCGTCATCAACGAGCGCGGCGTCATCGAGCTCGTCGTGTGGCACGAGCTCCAAGTCTCGAAGCACTTGGATGAGGTGCTGAAACACCTACGCGGGCGGGTGGCAATCGCCACATAAACCTGAGCGGCAAGGCAGCAGGATCGATCCCGGGATTGCGCGCGCCCGCCGGCGTCGAAGAACTCCCGGGCGCCGAGCGTCGCGCCGGCGGCCAGGTCGCATCGCCGAGGGCGGGCCCATTGCGCTTTTGCGGAACGAAGCCTGTAAGCGCCCAAGCCCCCAGAGTGGAGCGCCCCAAGAGATAGGCGCGAGCCGGCGAGCTCGTCGAGGTGTTGCTTCGGTAAATCGTTCGAGCTCGGCGGAACGGCCGTGCCGTTCGAATCCGCGAATTATCCAGTGTCGGGAGCCTGAGCTGTAGCGAATTGGAAGCGGCGTTCATGTAAAAAAACAACACCGCGCAACACCGCTCTGGAGCTTAGAGTTTCTACGCGAGGCCCGTTTAATCTGCTCGACGTTGGCTGGCCTAATCACCATATTCCCCCCAGCCCGAGCGCGGCCGTGAGGTGCAGAGGAAAGCCACCACCGAACCCAGTCGCCTCGAAGGTTTGAACGCCGAAGCTGTGTGGTGATAGCCGTCGAAGCAACGGTGCAGCACATAGCGCCACCCAGCGGGAAGTTTTGCGGCTACCCCGCTGGGTGGCGTATTTCAACGCGCTGTCCCTACACAGCTTTGTCGTTCAAACCTGGGCCCGGCTAAATCGAGACCCAATCCGCTAGGGGGCCCGCGACGTGAGCGAGATGCAAGCCAGATAGCTCGCCAGGTGGTCTAGACAAAATGCTTCGAGGTCCCAAGCCTCGGAAGATAGTCGGTGCCGGTGCTCGCTGCGCAAGACGTAGCCGTGAGCTTCGAGCGGGCCTCCCAACGTCGAGAGCCGTAGCCGCTGACGCTCATAGAGCTCGCCCTCGTAAGCGTCCAGGCGATCGAGCTCGCCAGCGTCCAGTCCGGCATACACGACCCCGGCGACCTGGTCGCCGGCAGCCGGCACGATGCCAGGGTAAACGCGATCCACGAGTCGAAAGCAAACGAACCCCGGGAGATGGGCAGGGCTACTTTCGAGCGCGCGGCCGACGATATGCGCCAGAATTTGCGGCACTTGCAGGGTGCCGTAGGCGAAGAGGCGATGCTGGCTCACGCGCTACACCGACAGCTCGTCATTGTAGCCTCGAGGGGGTCGGCTTACAGCAGATCCTTCAGGGTCTCGAGCTCGGCGTAGCTCTGCCGCTGCCACAGCTTCGCGCGGCGGCGTTCCATGAGCGACAGCGACCTTTCACCTTCTGCGGCGTGAATGGCCGCCCACAGGCTCGCCCCGTGGCGATCGATCTTGTACATCGTCGTGGCATCGAGCTGCGGGAGCTCGATCACGCGGCCGCCGGCGTTGAGCAGGCGTTGCCGCTCCGGTGATTCTTCAAATTGGCTGAAGTTATTGGAGCGGCCCAGGTTCTTCACCACGATCAGGCGCCGGTTGGGGTGGCTCTCGACCAGATCGATGGCCTGGCTCAGCAGGTGGACGGAGTCGAAGCCCCCGTCCGTCACATGCCAGAACGCCAGGTTGATCGACATCTCCTCCGCAAAGGCCAGCACGTCGCTCGCAGCGAGCCAGCTCTCCAGCGGCCGGGCGCTCTGAGCGGGCAGGTCGACGAGGACACGCCGGTCGGCGCCTAACGCCCGATCCATGATCTGGTCTGCGCTCTCGAACGCGTTCAGATCGACGGGGCGTGCGTAGTCCGAGTAATAGCGGAGCAGGGCGCCATGCGACACGTCCGCGTCGACGGCGGCAAAGCTCAACCCGTTATCGATAAAATACTGGGCCAAAACGCGGGCGACCACGCTTTTGCCGACGCCGCCCTTCTCACCACCAATGAAATGAATCGTGCTCATGGCCGGCGTGTCCGACAGTCGAGCCAAAGAGTCAAGCGCATTGCCGTGAGCGCCACGTGTGGGGCTCGCCGCTCGGAGACCACCCTGCTAGCGTGTGACAGGCCGGAAACGCGCTCGTTACGAGGATAATTCTGGGTCAGCTGCCTCTCACGCCAGCCACCATTGACCCCGTTCACGCCAAGGAACAAGCAGTGAAGCCGGAACCTTGGGAGGCGATCCAGAGGAATTTGGCCGCGCTCCGGGCGATCGGCGGCCGGGACGTCGTCTTTCACAAAGCGCTGCGGGATCGAAGCACGGGCGCTTGAAACTCACCCATGGATGCTTGGGCCTCGGCGCTCCCGCGAGCGCAACGGACGGGTGCGTTCGTTGTTTGGGGTGCAAACAACTCCCTGTCGGGCGGGACCCCCCCTCCCGGTGAGTGCGTCCGTTGTTTGGGGGCGGCTACGGTTCGACATGAGCCGAGATCACCCTGTGCTCACGGCTTTCACCATGGTGGACGGGCTGGTGCTGGAGGACGTATGCCGAGCGACTGCGTCCGTGCCCATCGAGGAGCGCTTCGGCCTGCAGTCGCTGGCTACGCGTCGCTTCGATGGATTCGCGGCACTAGGCGAGCAGCTCGCTCACGATGGAGCGGTCTTGGTCGGGCGCTCCGAAGTCGTCGATCGGGTCGCCATTCGCTTTGCGGAGGCCCGCTGCGAAGCCGATCGTGTTCAGAACCCGCGCGTGATTGCTCTCGTCCGAACCAGCGTCGATCCGGATGTATTCACCCTGGCGGAGCTGACCGCCAGCGCCGCCGGCGATGATCACCGGGCAGTTTTGGCTACCGTGCGCCGGTCCATTGCCCAGGTCGTTGACCCAGATGGCCATCCCGCGGTCGAGCAAGGAGCCTTCGGGCAGCTCATAGGCCGCGAGCTTGTCCAACAGATGCTTGAACGTTTGGGCGAACTGGAGGTCGACGCGGTGGTGCAAGAGGTCAGAGCCGAGGATGATGTTCCCGTCATCCCCATTGCTCTGACGGCGATGGGAGACAAAGTGGTAGTTTTCCATCTGCGCGCCAGTGACCGGATCGCGGTAGCGGGTGGAGCCGTCGTTGCCATTGCCGACTTGAATCGCCACGGAGCGTGTGTAACCGCAGGCCACGGCCAGGACGGCGACATCCATGTGCAGCCGCGCCGTGGCGAGCACTTCGTCGCCGTCCTCCGAGCCTTCGGCGGCGGCGCTCGAGAGCGCACGTTCCTCCGCTTCGGCGAGGCGGCAGCTCAACGAGACCTCCACGTCGCGCACGCTCGACAGGTGCAGATCGAGCCTTTGCCTATCCGTGGTCCCGAGCTCGGGCCGGGACAGCAGCCCGCGGAGCTGCGCGCGCACGAGGTCGTTGATGCTGCGCTGCCTCAGGCTGCGCTTGGAGCTGCCCGACGCGGGCAGGCCTGCAGCACCGCCCACGAGCGCCTGATAGGCATTGTACGGATCGGTCAGGGCGCTGCGGCGGTTACCCGGACCGCGATAGGAGATGCACGGCCCTCCCAACCAACCGCCGTTTTGGCCGGCATACAGGAACAGCGACTCGTTGCCGTTGCCATTGAGCTCGCGCCCGATGCGATGATCGAGCGACTCCCCGTTGGCCTCCGAGTTGCCGCCCTGGCCGTCCTGCGTCGGGCCTCGAGCGGTCAGGACCTGCAGGGCGCCGCGCGCGTGCCCGTCCCCGTAGTTGAAGTTCTCCATGTTGACGTTGCCGACCACCAGCAACCGACTCGCGTGCTCGGTAAGCTCCGCGAGGGCGCGGTCGCCGAGCGTGGCAGCGCTCAAACGCCCGGTGGCCGTGGGCCAGAAACGTTCGGGCTCCTGCCCGATTTCGTTCGTGTCCTGCTCCGCCGCGACGCCATTGGCCTGGCGGAAGAAGATCGCAAAGGGCGGCACGGAGGCGCTCTGGGCCCAGGCCGGGGCACCTCGGAGGCTCTCCAGCCACGGCAGCCCGAGGCAAGCGCCACCCAGGCCACCGAGCACCAGTCGTCGAGACATCTTCATGGGAGCTCCTCCGTGCTGCGCGTCATGAAAGCGGGCGACTCGGCGACGCGGACCAGGAGCTCGCCAATGGGAGCGCCCCCGCGGGACGCCGCGGTCAGGCTGTCGATCAGCGCCTGGTCTAGCCGGCCATGGCTGCGGCCGAAAGCGTACTCTACCAGGTGAGACACGAAGCACTCGTGAGCTTGTTCGCTCGCTGCCAATGCCTCGGCGAGCTCCACCGAATTTTGGATGCTCACCGGGGCGCCGTCGATGAACGGCGTGGAGCGAGCGTCCACGGGCTCACCGTTATCCGTCTGTCGGTACGCGCCGGTAGCGTCGTAGTTCTCGAAGGGGAAGCCGAAAGGATTGATCAGCTGCTGGTGGCAGGCCTGGCACACCGGCGAGCTCTGCGTGTGGTTCTCGACCACTCGGCGGTTCGTGCCCGAGGTGACCGGGGGCAGGGGCGGCACTCCATCCGGCGGCGCCGCGATACCCAGGCAGAGCACGCGCGTTGCAATGAAGACGCCTCGGTGGATCGGGTCGGGCTGAACGCTGGTCGCGTTGGCTGCGAGGAAGCCGAGCTGGTTGAAGATCCCGCGCCGCTCGTCCTCTGGCAGGGCCACCTTTACGAAGCTCTGACCGAAGCTGCCCGTGAGCCCGTAGACCCGCGCCAAGTCGGCGTTCACGAACGCCTGATTGGAGGTCATTAGATCTTCGAAATTGCCCGCCTGCGTCAGCACCAAGTCTTCGATGAAGAGCTGGCTCGACGTGAGCACATCTTCGGCGAAGCTGGGCGACACACCAGGGTAGGCGCGTGGCGACGGGCTGATCCCTTCAAATTTCTCGAAATCGAGCAGCTGGCCGTGAAAGCCGACGAGCGCCGAACGCGCGGCGCTGGTGCCTAGGAGCCTCGTCGCTTGCGCGCGAACCGCGCTCGGCGTGCGGAGCTGCCCCGCTCGCGCCACGGCGAGCAGCTCGTCATCCGGTGTACTGTTGGTGAAGAGGTAGCTCAGCCTCTGCCCGACCTCAAAGTCTGATAGCGGGATGGTCGCTCCCACCGCTCGCGTGCTGCCCTCGACTCGATACAAGAAGTGGGGCGATTGGAGCATCGCCTCGAGCACGACCCGGATGCCGGAGGCCACACCGCTGACGTCGTCATAGAGGCTGCCGCCCTGATCATAGAGCTGCCCGAAAGCCTCGACCTCTGACGGCTCCAGCGGCCGCCGGAAAGCGCGTTCCCCAAATCTGGTGATGAAGGCCCGAGCCCACTCTCGATCACTGCCCGAGCTCGGCGGCAAGAGGCGACTGAGAAGAGCGGCGTCGCTCGTGACTCGCTCGGCCAGCGCTTCGGCAGCGCTCGCGTACGCGCTCCCGAGCACTTGATCGGTTTCGAGTGAGAGCTCGTGATTGTCGAATAAGAACCCCGCGCTGCGCGCGTCCGCGGGGAACGTCTGGCTGAGGCCGCTCAGCGCCGATAACTTCAACAGATCGCGCACCGAATTTTCCCACTGCGTGTGCGTCAGACGCGCGAAGCGCCCGGCAGGTGCTGGTCGCGCGTCGGTTGCGGCGGTCGCTGGCAAGGAGGGCCCATCCGGCTCGTCCCGCGCATCACCCGTGATGACGCCGCTGCAGGCCCACACGGCCGACGTGGCGAGAGCCAGACAAACCCACGAACGCATCCGGTCAGGATACTCGATCGCGAGCGGGGTGCGACATTCTCTTGCGCTTCGTGATGGAGGCCTGTGCCTTTGCGGCATCCGGCTGTTTTATCGATGCAACGCTCGGATAATTTTCACGTATCGACACAGCGATGGCCGCGAGCGCCGACCCGAGTGATGACCCTTTGCGCCAGATCATCGCGATGGTGCGAGCTGGCGCAGGCGCTGCGATCTCGCGGATCCCTAGCTCAGCGCGCTGCGTTTCAGTCGCCAGCGCTAGCCTTGGAAGTAGCGTCACGCCCGCGCCTTGCACCACGAGCTGCACCAGGGTCGACAAGCTCGTTGCGCGAAACTCGAGCTCGCGCGCCTTGACCGACGTGCAAAACTCGAGCGCTTGCTCGCGCATGCAATGCCCTTCGTCGAGCAACAGGAGCTCCGCAGAGCGCAGCTCTTTCAGCGTGATCGGGGCCTTTTTCTGCATCAGCGCGTGGTTTTGCGGTGCCGCCAACACGAACGGGTCGCTGGCGATGACGGCGTGATCGACCTCGCCGAGCTCTGCCTCCAGCGCCAGCACTGCCCCATCGATCATGCCCGCGGCGAGCTGAGCCGAGAGCGCGTCCGTCTTCTCCTCCACCCACAGCGTTGTCAGCTTCGGGTAGCTCCTGCGGATGCCGCTCGTGGCCGAGGGCACCAGGTACGGGGCGATCGTTGGGATCACGCCAATGCGAAGTGTACCGATGAACGGGTCAGCAACGCGCTTCGCCGAAGCTCGGAGGTCATCGGCCTGGACCAGGATCTGACGCGCCAGCTCGAGCAGCGCTTGGCCACGCGGCGTGATCAGCACGCGCCGGCGGTCCCGCTCGAAGAGCTGCAGCTCCAGGGCCGCTTCGAGCTCCGCGACCTGTGCGCTGAGCGAGGGCTGCGCCACGTGGCAGCTCTCCGCGGCCCGACGAAAGGACAGGTGTTCCGCTACGGCGCAGGCGTACTGCAGCTGGCGCAGGGTGAAGGGGTGAGGTCGAGTGTTCATCGTGTGAGGTGGGGTGGGAGCCGAGCGCGCCGCCCTCGAGCTCGGTGCGCGTCAGAGGAGCCCGCGGCGCGCGGCCATCGAGATCGCGGCGATGTGAAGCCCATGCATCAGGCGGCCCGACTCGATCAGGCTCATCACCTCGGCCTTGGATACGAGCACGGTCAAGAGCTCCTCGCTCGCGTCCAGCCGAGGCGCGGCGACCCGCCGGGCGTTCACGGCGGTGTAGAAGTGGGCCCGCGCGGTCTGACGGGACGGGTCCACAGAGGCGAGGAGCAAGGGCCGCCAATCCTCCGAGGCGTAGCCCGTCTCTTCGAGCAGCTCGCGCTTCGCCGCGGACAAAGGCTCTTCGCTAGCTTCGAGCGTGCCCGCCGGGAGCTCCCAACTTTCGCCGCCTAGGCCATGCCGGTATTGACGAACGAGCGCCACTTGCCCCTCGACCGTGATGCACAAGACCGCGGCCCAGTCCGGCGACTCGATCACGCAAAAATCATCGATCTCCCGCCCATTGCCCAGCCGAACGCGGTCTTCCCAGACCTTGACGTGGGTGCTGTCCACGAGCAGTCGACGCTCTAGCACCTGCCAGGGTGTGATCGAGGGGGCAGTCATGGCGCGCTCGGAGAGGGGGGTTTAAATTCGGCGGGGTGAGTTTCCATCGCTACGAGATAGGCGGTCACGATGCGTTGTGCCACTCTGCCGACGTCTCCGATGTCTCCGCTGAGGCCACCCAGGCTGAGAGTCGGCACGAGCATGGTGTGTTGGCCGTCCGTGTAGGGGACCTCTACTTCGGCGATCGTGACTTTTGGAGTCAACAGGCTGAGCCGAGCCGATTTGTCGCCCCCTCCCTCTTTCAGGGTCTGACCGAAGAGCTCGATCGCAAAACCCGGATCGGCGCCGCTCGGCAGCTGCACGCGCGAGACCACGCGCAGATCCATGCTGACTCCGCCCGATTGCGTCAGGATGCGCAGCTTTTTGTCGGCGAGCGCCCGCCAGAGCTGCTCCGCGATACGCTGCCATTCGTCGTTCGCGCTCGAGGCGTCCAGGACCTCGACCGCCACGGTCAGCCCCGCGGCGTCCGTCCGAAAGCGCAGCGTGGCGCTCGTGTTTACCGTCGGGCTGGCGAGCACGAGAGCCTTGACCGCGGCCACTGCGGGCCCCTCCGGGCCGAGACCCAGCCTCTGGTCATGCCGCGCGAGCTCGTTCTTCAGGGAGCTCTGCAGGCGCTGGCTCGCGGCGCGCTGCGCGGAGGGAGGGAGCGCGCGGGGCTCGAGAAAGGGGTTGTTCTCACGCCCGATCCCGAGCTGCCCGAGCGAGAGCTGGGGCCCTGGGCCATCGGCGTTGGGCGATCCGCTCTCTGGAGTAGCGCCGGGCTCGGGCGCGGCCGCCACTTCACCGACATCACCGGCGCTCGCTCCCTCGGCGCCGGGGAGAGCGGAGCGGGCGAAGGCCCTCGGCAAGCTCGCAGGTGGAGCAACGGAGGCCGTCGGCGCTGTGGCGGCCCCGGCCGAGCCGGCTGCCTCGGACGCCGCATCGGGGCGCGGTTCGCGCGCTGGCTCTGTGCCGTTGATCGCGACGGCGGAGGCCGTGTCCAACCAAAGCAGACCCGGTGCCCGGCTGATCGAGGGCGGGGCCGTTTTCCCGGGACCGCGAAAGGACCCCAGCGCGAGCAGAGCGGCGTGCAGGGCGAGCGCCACCGAAAGCCACGGCGGCAAGGCCGCTCGAGCCCGGCAGAATGCGCCCTCGGCGCGTCGACGTTGCCCGGGCTCACGCATGTCGGACCCAGCGTGACACAGCGCTGGGCCCGGTTCCAGCGCGCATGGTTGACTCGGGAGACTAAGCACACTAGTCGAGGCGCCCCGATGCAATACCCTTGTCGAGAAGCGAAACCGTGGGCGCTCTGAACGGTTCGATGAGCGCGAGCAAGCTCTACGTCGGCGGGGAGTTGCCGAAAGATCTGCGCCGCTCTTATCTCGAGCGCATCGCGCTGCGCACTTTTCGACCCCTGCGAGTCGACGAAGAGGCCGAGGAGCGCGCGGGCTGGTGCGCGCTCGGGCAAGCGTTGGATCTCGAGCTGTCCGTAGAGAAGGTCTTTAGTGGTCCTTACCTCGCGCTCGGATTGCGAGTCGATCGCTATCGGTTTCCGCCGCAGGTGATCAAAGCGGAGCTCGCGAAGGCCGCGCAGGCCGCGCTTGCCAAGAGCGGTCAGGAGCGTTTGTCGAAAGCTCAAAAGTCGGAGCTAGAGAAGCGTGTCGTACAAGGCCTGCGCCGCAAGTATCTGCCCAGCATGCTCGTCTGCGACGTGGTGTGGCACCTGGACAGGGGTGAGCTCTACTTCTGGAGCCAGAGCCGTGGGCTCATCGAACGTTTGAGCGCGCTGTTCGAGCTCACCTTTGGCCTCGAGCTCACCGAAAATAGCCCGTATGTGTCCGCCCAACGCCTGCTTCCGACCAAACCGCACCTCGCTCGGTTGGCGGAAGTCACGTTGACCCCCTTCCACGCAGACCCGGCCCTTGGATCTCGTTGACCGCATCGAGACCACCCGCTTTCTCGGCGGGGAGTTCGTGTTGTGGCTGTGGTTCAGTCGCGACGTGACGGACGGGGACATCTTCATCCCAAACCTGGGAACGATCGACGTCACGCTAATTTCCCAGATCACGCTCAGTGACCCGCTCGCCGATCAGGAGCGCGTGAGCATCCGGGGTCTGGACCCTCTGAGCAGCCCGGAAGCGGATCAAGCGCTGCAGATTGGCAAGCTGCCGCGCAAGGTCGGGCTGCGCCTGATCTTCGAGCAGAGCGAGTGGGTGCTGACCATCGATGCCTGGACGCTGGCGCTCACGGGCATCAAATTGCCTGCGCTGCTGAGCGAGGGGGAGGAAGAGCACTTCCACGAGCGCATGCGGCTGTTCGAGCAGGTCCACGACCTGGTGCAGGCTCTGTACGGCCACTTTCTCGGTGTCCGCTTGTCCCCCGCCTGGGAGTCCGAGCTCGGGCCCGCGATGGCGAGCTGGTTAAAGGCTGGCGAGGTGATGCCTCAAAAGCGCTACGACGCGCTGCACCGCCGCCCTGGCTCCCGCGGGAAGAAGGGCTGACACAACCCGTTTTTACGGCTTGCGCGCGAGGAGCGCCTTTTCGAGCACCTCCGCGATGCGGCTCTCGAGCGCGTCGCCTTCTACAGGCTTGCGCAGCAAGGGGCGAAGCGGCGCTTCGAGCTCTGCCCGCGCGATCTGGGATCCTGCGCCGGAGACAAAGACGATGCGGTCGGCGAGCTCCGGCCAGCGGCGCTTGACCTCTTCGGCCAGCGCGAGCCCGTCCATCTCCGGCATCCGCAGGTCGCTGACGATGACGTCAGGGCGGGAGCGTTCCAGCTCGCGCGTCGCCGCCAGGCCGTTGGCTGCGAGCGTCACGTGCTGTTTGCTGAAAGTGCGCGCCATCGCCCGCAGCACCAACGGGTCGTCGTCCACCAAGAGCAAGCGCAGGTCATCGGGGAGCCGAGAAGGGGACGTCGCGGGCGCCGAGTCCGGCTCGACCTCCTGCTTGCGGGGAGTGTCTGGCGCGCGTCTGCGCTCCAGGTTCTTGATCCGGCGCTCAAACCTGGATTTCTGATCTTGGAGCTCTGCCAGCAGCTCGCCATAGGCGGAATCGGGTCGGCTCTGGCCCAGCGCGCGCAGGCTGATGCCGACGGCTTGCCGCAGCTTTTCGACGTCGACAGGCTTGGCGATGCAGCGCAGCCGCTCGACCCTCAGACGATTGGTCAATGAAATGACCGTCTCGTCCGCCGTGAGCAAGACGATGTCGACGTCGGGGCGCTCGCTCCGGACTCGCCCCGCCAGATCGATGCCGCGCACCAACGGCAGCTCGTCGTCGACGACGAGCAGCGCGGACGTCAGCCCGTCGAGCTCGCGTAGCGCTTCAGCCGCGCCAGACACCAGCACGACGTGCCCGCTCAGCGCGAGCAGACCCTCGTAAACCACTTGGCCCCCGAGCACGTCACCGACGGCGATGACGATGCCGGGCTCTAGCGGCGATTGTTCTCCGCCCACGGCAGCGCCGCGCGGGTCGAGCTCGGCGTCGGCAGAGAGTTTGACCAAGGCCTGAGCCAGTACGTCCTCGCCCGGGCCCGCATAATGCGGGCCCGGCGCGTCATGAGCGGTGTGGCTGGTTTGGTCAGTGCTGCGCGGTCCGTTGCAATATGCGTCGCTCCGCCGCGCTGGTGAACGAACGATGCCTCGTCCGAATCTCGACGCTCCTCGCTCCTCGCGGAGGTCCACGTGTTCGCGGGCACTGCTAGCGGTTCTCGAGACACGGGCACCTCCAGGCCGGCGCTGCCGGCTCTCAGAAGCTGGCGTGGAGCGCGCTCGCCGGAGCCGCGGAAGCGTCCCGTTTGGGCACGGACGAGTCCGCCGCCCCAGCGCTGTTAGAATGCACGGACGCAGCGAATATACGGCCATTGCCCGATTTCGGGTAAAGTGCATGACGGAGCCCGAGGCGTCTGTCATGGTGAGGCTGTGGCTCACCCATTGGACCTGGCACGGGAGCGGCTCGAACGCCTCCTCGGTTTAGGTCCCGTCCAGGCGCGCCGCGCGGTGACCGAGATGCTCGATTGCCTGTGGCGGCAGGTGGACGACTACATCGCTGATCGCCACCGGGAGCTGCAAGCGCAGGGCGCGCGTAACGCGGCCATCTACGAGACCAT
>JAYTOL010000007.1:0-72431 GCA_043747815.1 Deltaproteobacteria bacterium | reverse complement strand
GAAAAGAAAAGCTCGACCGCTGCGCAGTTCTCTCGTCACCCGCCCAGTCTGCGGTCAGGCACCCGCCGTCGCTACACGGCTCCGTGAAGCGCATACGATCAAACGACTCATCGACGATATGCGGCTCCATAGTGAGCTCAGCCCAGGTCGGTGGGACGCGTCGGAGGCACGTCCTCATAACGAGGGTAAGGTGGCGGGTCGCGCGGATCGGGCGCGGGCGGCTGCTCCGGCTCGATGGGGTCGGAGGGAGTACGCGGCGTGTCTGGGCCTGCATCGCCAAGTCGTGTGGTATCTACAGCTTGCATCATTGTCGGAGCTCCTCGCCAGGCGCCGAAGCGCGGGAGATAAATCTGGGGGTTCAATGTCAGTCGACGCAGATCTGGCCGGCGGTGCACGCGGCCACCCGCTCCAAGGTGTCGAAAGGGCTCGAGCAGTCTTCCTGCCGAACCTCGTTGAGGCACTCATTGAGCTGCGTCTCGTTGATCCCGGAAGGGCACTCGCGCAGAGAGAGCTCGTCCTTCCAATCGGTGCTGATGCGCGTGACACAGTCCTCCATCGAGGAGAATTTTTTGTCCCCGCCCACGTTGTCGCAACGCGCTTCCCGTGCGCAGCGCGCTTCCGCGATGGATGAGGCCGCGGAGCTACCTTCGGAGGCCGTCGCTTCGACCATCGCAGACTCTGCCGGGCGGTTGTTGTTACTACAGCCCGCAAAGCTCACAAATCCGGCAAACAGACCCAACTTAAGCGCGATGTTCACGTTTCCTCCAGTGGCCTGAAACAGGCCGATTTCGCCAACTCAGCCAGGGTCCCTCTGCATCCCGCGTACCAGCGCCTCGTGAGCCAACGCATGAAACGCGATTGCGTAATGATTGCGGCGGTGCAAAAGTTTCCACGCTGTCTCGCGCCGGCGCCCGGACGGGGCAATATGGTCCTCGCTCGCCAGCTTGCCCCGCCAGGCATGCGGAGGGCGGCCTGGCGGGTGAGCGGCGCTGACGCTCCGCGGTCAGCGATAGACGAGGGGGACGGCGGCCTCGGGCGAGAGGACGCGAAACGTCAGGCTCTCTTCCAGATACAGCCGGACCTTCGTCGCCGAGTGCTCCTGATAGCCGATGGAGAGATCTCGCCCGACCACGAGCTCGAAGTCCCCGCCGCGGAGGCTCGCGACGAGCGCGCCTTGTACGCCAGGCGCCCAGAATACCGGGCCATCGATCAAGCGCTGCACGTGCTCGAGCACCGGGTAACCCCCGGCCGTGGCCGTTCCAGTCAAGCCCTTGTAACAGTCCGGGCCGAGCGCGATCGCGTACGGCCCGCCCACGCCGTTTGCCCGTAAACGCGCGAGCGCCTCGGACACGACCAGCGGGTACTTCTGGTAGTCGCCCGTCAACGTCAACGCCGCGGCTTCTGACGCCTGAAAGATGCCCTGTATCCCTGCTTCGGCAAAGCCCTGGAAGATGGTGCGATCCTCAGCCAGGGCGATCGCACGCGCCGCACGTCGCACTGGATCGAGGTCGGCGTCCTTGGCGCCGCGCGAGATCGTGTCGAGCTCGCGCCGGGAGAGCTCGAACGTGGCCCGGAGCTCGACCAGGCGTTGTACGCGGCGCAAGGCCGCCGTGACGCCCTCATGTGGAGAGGTAGCGATGCCTTCGGTCTGGCCCAGCTCGACTGCCGAGACCCCCCAGCCGAGGGGACCCGTAAAGTCGACGATTCGACGCCCGGCGAGCGTCACCTTCAAATGATCTCTAGCTTCACCGTCAATTGCTTGCCACGCCTCGCTCGAGATCGGAGCAAGCTCACGCCATAGGTCATCCATGAGTCATTGCCCCTTCAGGCTGCCGATGCCAAGGGACTCGTCGCGAGCTGCCCCAGCCGAGGCAGTCTGACCTTTAGCTTTGGCGCCCTTTTCGACCTCACGAATGGGACCTGAGCTAAAGAGGTAGGTCTCGAGATGAGCGTCAAAGCCTGCATCATTGCGCCTCAACCACTCGATCATCATGGCAGCGTGCTCCTTCTCTTCATCCCGGTTGTGAGCCAGCACGGCGCGCAGCTCTTCATTCGTAGCTGCCTCGACCCGCTGGTCGTACCAATCAACCGCCTCCAGCTCTTCCATCAATGAAACGATGGCCCGATGCCGATCTACCGTTTCTGGACTCAGCTCCCGCTCGTGCAAAGTGTTACTCGAATCCGCCATATACTCCTTCAGTTGGGACAATCCCGCATGAGACAAACTACGAAATCTGTAGCTCTCCCCGGCACGCTGCCGGGGCATTCTCGAGGTCGGGTTTTGGCACGTTTTAGCTCGTTTGAGGGCGTTTGGTAGCGAGGCTCGGCGCCATTTCTACAGGCTCTGCGCTGCGCGAACGGCTGCCTGAGGAGAGGTGCGCGTGAGGGCATTCTTCTTGCAACTCACGAGCGTTCCTACCCGAACCGGAGAGTGAAAACATGAAGGCAACGTCCCTGCTCGAGTCTCAGCACCGTAAAGTAGAAGCCCTGTTCAAGAAATTGGAGAGCGGTCGTTCCGAACCCGAACCCGTGTTGGAAGAGCTGTCCAACAGCCTTGCGGCACACATGGCCATCGAGCAGGACATCTTCTACCCTGCCGTGAAAGAAGTCGACGACGACTTGGTCAACGAGAGCTTCGAAGAGCACTCACTTGCTGAAGTAGCCCTCAAACGTTTGCTCGCAACCCCGCCCAGCGATGAAGCGTTCAAGGCGCGCGTCATTGCCCTGAAGGAGCTCATCGAGCATCACGTGGGCGAGGAGGAAGAGGAGCTGTTTCCAGAGGTGGAGAAGGCACTCGGAGACGAGGCCCTCGCGGATCTCGGCAAGACCATGAAGGCGCGCTTCGACGAAGTGTACGAGGCCGGTTTCGAAGCAGCGGTACCCAAAGGGCTCTCCAAGACGTCCGCGGATGTGGCGAGGAAATCGTCCTCGAAGCGCACGTCGAAGAAGGCGAAGTCGGCCGCTTAACGGCAGCGACCGCCGCTCCGTTCCCTCGGGGCTAGCGCGCGGCAGTGTGGCTCGGGCCCGCTGCCGCGCCAACCGCGAGAGTAAACATACTGGAGCGCGGGCGGAGGCGCAGCTGCGCGTCCCGATGGACGCTCAGCGCTGGGCCCCCGCCATGGGGGCATTACCGCGCTACAGAGTTAGCGTCGGCGACGCGGGGATGGGTTCTGCGCCCAAGCGGCCTTGTTCGGGCAAAAGGAATTCCTGGGCAGCGCTGCCACGACCCGGCGTGGTTGCGTTGCGCCCGCTCCAGAGCGACATCGCCACAGCCGCCTCGCAGCTCACAAGGAGTCCATCCCTTGCTCACATCCGTCCTCAGGTTTTCCAAACCTCTCGACGATTTGCTGCACGGCTCTGACTCGTCCATCCCACGGCCACGTCCGGAGGTCCTTCGCTTGACCGGAAACCCATTCCCCGGTCGCCTGACGGCAGACTCAATTGCATCGCGCGTGCCAGCTGCGAGACACGAGCTGAAGCTGAACCAGAAAGCTTTTTTGTCGTCCGCGGAGAGTGATAGGAACGAACATTGCGCTGGTGTTCGCGGTGGCGGCTATTGCAATTGCGCCGCACCGAGGCCAAATGGTGTTGCACGGTGGCTCGCTCAGCGTGCCGCGGAACGCTCTGGGCTTTGGGAGCATGAACGCCGGCGCTACCCTCGTCTTGCCGCCACATCAATGCCTCTCACGAGGCCTACCCGTCGCGCGGCGCGTGCGTGCCGCCGTTTTCACACGCCGGCCAGGCTCGCGCGCGGGGCGCGCTTTGCCACTCTCTTTGGTGCTCTTGCCGCCCTTGCTGGCCGACGGCGTCGCCCGCTTCTTCAGCTTGCGTCGTTTGTCGTTGGAGCGCGGCGCAGCGGCCCGGCTGGCTGTGTTGGCCGATGCCTTCGTCGCTGAAGGTTCGCTCGCCGATGGACTGACGAGTCCGCTGCGCGCCAGGCTCTGCTGCAGGACTTGCATGAGGTCGATGATCTCGGCCCCCTCGCCTTCACCTGCCGCCCCGCTGGGAGCCACGACGATGTCCTCACCCTTCCCTTGCTTCTTTTCAGCGAGCTCGCGCAGCGCCCGCGAGTGCTCGTCGACCAGCCCCTTGGTCACAAATTCCTCTTTGGACAGCGACGACACCGCGGCCTCGACGGCTCTCAGGCGCGCGGGCGAGGGTTTTACGGGCTGGCCCAGGCCAATCGTCTTTGGAGACCTCACCTCGCCAGCAAACCGCAGCGTCTCCGCTCTCAGCAGGCCGTCCTCCGAAAAGATGGCCACCAGATACTCGCGGTCACGCATCACGAACGTCGCTATGCCCGCACGGCGCTTTCGCTCCATCACCGCGCTCAGCAGCCGATAGGCCTTGCCGGAATCCGAGCCCGGAGCCAGGAAGTAACTGCGCTCGAAATACAACGGGTCGAGGCTGTCCCTATCCACGAAAAGTCTCAGATCGATCTCGCGGCTCTTCTTCGGCGCCAGGGCCTCGAGCTCTCGATCCGTGATGGCCACGAAGCTCCCATCCGGGAGCTCGTAGCCGTGCACGAGGTGCTCGCTGTCGACGTCCACGTCATCTTTCGGGCAATGATAGCGGCGCGCGAGCGGGGTACCGTCAGCGTCCAGCTGCCGCAGGCTCGCCGCGTTACTCCGGTGAGCGGACAACAAGTCGACCGGGATGCTGACCAGACCGAAGCTCAGCAGGCCTGACCAGAACGGCCTGCCGGGAGCGGCATCGTCGGAGGTCGCGTCGCTCCGCGCAGCGCCGGCGTGCTGGGATGTAGCTGGTTTTCTAGGCACTTCGACGCTCCTTCGTCAGCTGTTTCAGGCTCTGCTCCAGGGCGCTGTCGAGCGCGCGCTCGGTGCGCTTTCTTGGCCGCGCGGGCAGCTTGACCTGCTCGCCGCGCGCTTTCGCATCGACGAGCTCGAGCACACGCTCCCGGTGCTCGTTCTTGAACGCCGAAGCGTCGAATTCGCCGACGAGCGCGTCGATCAGCTGCTCTGCCAGGGCGAGCTCTCGATCGTCCGCTGCGCGACCCACCGGAGCAACCTTGGGCGCCAGAGCCACCTCCTCCTCGGTATGCAGAGTGGAGACGAGAAGGTGGTCCCCCTCGGCCCGCAACGCGCCGTGGTACCGGCGCTTGCGCATCACCCACTCGAGGATGCCCACTCGGCCCGCCGTGCCGAGCACGCGCGCCAGGGCAAAATAGTCCTGCTCCTTGCCATCGGGACCGAGGTAGTAGGGGCGATCGTACCAAGCGGGAGCGATCGCGTTCAGCGGGACGAAGCCTTGCACGGAGATGACCCGGGACGCCGGAGGCTCGAGGCTCGCGAGCTCGTCGTCCTTGATCAGCACGTAGGTGCCGGGTCTGATCTCATAGCCCTTGGCGATCTGCCCGTCCTTCGCCTCCTTGCCGCTCTGCGGGTTGAGCATTCTTTGCCTGACGCGCACCCCATCGCGCTCGTGCAACAGATGGAAGTGGACGCTGTCGTCTTCGACCGCGGCAAAGAGCTTGATCGGGATCTGGAGCTTGCCGAGCTCTAGACTGCCCTTCCACATCGAACGCGCTGCCATACTCGATACGTTCTCCTCAGCCGCAGCTCCAGTTGTCGTCGTGTCGCAGGTTGCCCAAGATCGCCCGAGGGCGGTGCAATTTCCGTGCGCAGGGGCAAGCTCGAGAGACGTGCGTCGCGTGAACACACGCGGCCAAAGCGCGGGGTCGGTCGTCGCAGTAAGCATCGGCTGTGGCGGCATGGGACGACCATGCAGGCTGCTACGCGGCTGAGCCTTCACATTGCCGCAACATTGGGGGCGGCCTGCTTCTTGCTAAACGGGCTGTGCGCTGCTGGCCGCGGGTTAGCAGGCTAAACTGGAGGTTGTTTTGAATTTGACGAGAAGCACTACGGCAATCGCGGGGGCACTTTGGGTCGCTCTCGCCCTTGCAGGTTGCAATAAAGACGCTGACACGACGAAGGCGCAGGCAGAGCCGGGTGTGGCTGCAGACAACACGGGGAAAAACGTTCGCGACCGCTCCGTAAACGCTCTCACCCCGGGGGATCAAGGCGAAAGCGAGGCGGATCGGAGCATCACGCAACGTGCGCGGAAAGGCGTGCTCGACGCGGACCTCTCGGTCAACGCATCCAACGTCAAGATCATCACGAATGACGGGGTAGTCACCTTACGCGGACCAGTGAGCTCAGCCGCAGAGAAGGCGAGCGTCGTCCGGATCGTGGGTGGGATCGATGGCGTCAAGCGCGTGGAGGACCACCTGGAGCTCGCTTCGGGGCAGGCCGCGGCGCTCCCGCCCAATACTAAAGCTGAAATCCCGCGTTAGACGTTAGCCGCTCAGCAAAGCAAACCAAAGTATCCCTACCGATCCGGTTGGGACGAATAGGAGAATCACATGGCATCGAATAAAGCCGTCATCGGTCTGGTCAATAGCATCACGCAAGCGGAGAAGGTCGTAGGGGAGCTCGAGCGGGCAGGTTTTTCCCGCAATGACATCTCAGCGCTATTCCCGGACAAATCCGGTTCGCGAGACTTCGCGCATGAGAACAACACCAAGGCGCCGGAAGGTGCCGTGGCCGGCGTGAGCGCGGGTGGCGCGATCGGCGGCACTCTCGGCTTGCTTGCGGGTATTGGCGCGCTCGCCATTCCCGGCCTGGGGCCGTTCATCGCAGCGGGTCCGATCATGGCGGCACTGAGCGGCGCCGCGGCGGGAGCGGCAGTAGGTGGTGTCGCCGGCGCGTTGATCGGCATGGGCATCCCGGAGATCGAGGCCAAGCAGTACGAGGGCAAGGTCAGGGAAGGAAACATTCTCGTGTCCGTACACGTGGAGAACTCGGAAGAGCGTACTCGCGCCAAAGCGATCTTGGAGCGAGGCGGGGCGAAGGACATCGCTACCGCAGGCGAGAAGGACGTGCCCTCGTCGAAGTCCTACGACTCGTCAAAGCAGCGGCACGTCTGAGCAGAGGGTTTGACTGGGCAGGCTCGTTGAGCCGGGCCTGAACGAAGCACGAGAGCGTCGGCGCGTCCGTGTGGCGCGTCGATGCTTGGGCCCCCGAGCCGCACGGGCACGGCAGCATGTGCGATCCAAATCCCTCGAGCGAGAGCATTGATAACGAGCATTGATATGTCGCAAAACTCGAGCGTTCGGTCGCGACTCCTAGCCCCGCGACGGGTCAGCATGGCAGCGTTGTCTTTACTGCTGGTTGCTGGCCCCTCGCTCGCGGCGGACGCCGGTGCAGACGATCTAGGCGGCGCCGACCGGCACCACCCGTTTGCCCTGGACCTGTCCGCCGCGACCTGGGTGCCTCTGTCGATCGGCCCTGAGCTGAGCGTCGAGCTGCCTGGGCGGGTGCTCGCACAGCTGCACGTCGGCTGGATGCCGGAGCTCTACAGCCAGACGCTGACGGATTCGCTCGAAGGCGCTGGCGTGTATGACGCCCAGGTGAGCGCATTGGTAGACGGTGCGTTGCAGAGCGCCACGACCTGGCGCCTCGCTGCTGGCTGGCGGCCGTTCGCCGCTCATGGCCTCGAGCTCGGGGTCGGCTATATGCACGTCGCGCTGGATGGCGCCACGCGCACCCGCGAGCTGCTGCCCCTCGTCCCTCCTGACGTGGCCGAGCGCCTGGACGCCGAGCTCGGCGACGTCGGCATCAATCTCGACTCCTCAATCCATCACGTCACGCTGGCCGCGGGCTGGCGTTGGCTCGTTGCCGACCGCATCGTGATTCGGGCGAGCGTCGGCTACATGCAGGCCTTCGCGTCTAACTCAACGCTGGAGATCGAGTCGTTTCCAGAGCTCACGAGCCTCAGCGCACCCACCGTAGAGGCGGTGTTGCACGACCACTATATGCGCTACATCAAGACGCCCGTCGTCGGCCTCGGTGTGGGCTACCGCTTCTTCTAGCCCAGGCGCTGTTTCTAGCTGGACGAACGCGGGATGACCTCGGCGAGCTCCAGCTCCGCGAGCGTAGCGGCCAGGGGCCTGCCTGTATCCACGCGCAAGTGCTCGGCGGAGCCGAGCTCGGTGACGGGCTCATAACGAGCGACGAACTCGTCGAAGAGCGCGAGGCTACCGTCGCTCACACTCGGCCCCTCGGAGCGCAGCTTCAGGCGGGCGCGCACGATGTGCTCTGAGGCGCGACACTCCACGAACCTAAACGCCACCCCGAGCTCGACGGCCAGGCGGCGTGCAGCCGCGCGGTGCGCTTGGCTTCGAAACGAGGCGTCGATGACGAGCGATCGCCCTGAGCCGAGGACCACGCGGGCGCGCCGCAAGACCTCGTCATAGACGGCCGCGCTGGTCGCTGGGCTGTACTGCGCCTGCCAGGGTGCCTGGCTCAACTTCGTCATCGGCGCGACCCCGTGTAGCGCCTTGCGGGTCTCGTCCGAGCTGAGCACCGGCACCGCCAGCCGTTCGCCCATCGCGCCAGCCACGCTGCTCTTGCCGGTGCCGATGATGCCGCCGACCGCGATCAGCTGCGGCGAGCCCAGCCGAGGCCGCTCGGCAGCCAGGCTGAGCAGCAAGTATCGACGCGCGTGGCTCTCCAGCAGCTCCCGCTCGTGAAAAGACAAGCTGCGTGAGGCGAGAGAGAAGGCGGTTACCTTCGCGCGCACATACGCGCGATAGCTCTCGTAGAAATCGACCACTGCATACATGTCGTAGTCCTGGCTCGCTCGCGCGTAGGCCGCGAGGAAACGCTCCTTCAAATCCGGCCGCTCATGCCAGGCCAGGTCCATCGAGAGGAACGCCACGTCAGCGCACACGTCCGCAAACCGGAAGCGCTGATTGAACTCGATGCAATCGATGACCACAGGCTCCGCGCCATCGACCAGGTAGACGTGCTCCAAGCGCAGATCCCCGTGACCGTCGCGAACTCGCCCGGTCGCCGCGCGCCGCGCGATCACGTCGGCGTGCTCACGCAGAAAGGCGAGTTGCCGCTCTTCGACTTCGCGCTCGGCGCTATCGGAACCCAGCTGACGGAGCACCGCGCGCGCCTGTTCGAAATTCTCCTTGACGTTGCGCGCGATGGCGTCCGCGCCACCATACTCCGCAATCTCGACGCTGGTCGCCGCTTGCGCGTGAAAACGCGCCAGAGTTCCCGCTAGCGCTTCGAGATCGGCGCCGTCGAGCTGCCCCCCTTCTAACCTGAGATCTGCCCGCGCGGCGTCGGGCAACCGCCGCATGTGCACCGCGTGGTCGACCACTTCACCCGAGCCGCCGAACGTGTGCAGGCCAGCCACGCCGCGCGTGACGGGCACGACCCCGATATACACGTTCGGCGCCAGACGTGCGTTGAGCTGTACCTCCGCCAAGCACGCGAGCCGCCGCCCCGAGAGCTCCGAAAAGTTCAAGAAGCCGAAATTGACAGGCTTTTTTACCTTGAAGACCTCGCCGCCTCTGAGAAATACCCAGGAGATGTGGGTCTCGATCAACTCTTCGGAGCTAGCTTCCAGATCACTGACGAGCTCGCCCAAACAGCCTCCTCACCCGACACGCGTCAGACGCTTGCAGAAACGCCAACAGATCGGCATTTCCGCTGCGGTCAGGCTGGTTCCTAGCACGAGATGAGAGAACTCGATACTGTCCTCTAGCCTCGATAGGCAAGCCTCCTGCAAGTCAGCGCGAGTCGTGCAAGATTCGAACGGCGGAGCGACGTAGCCAATAGGGCGGTCCTGACGAGGCAGAACGCTACCGAGCGTGGCGCGCGCGTCCCGTGCAGCGCCTTACCGACCTACTTCGACGCTGCTTTGCCGCTGGGTCTTGCCCTGCAGCAGCGTCAGCTCTTCGCGCGCAGGTGTGCCTGGCTCATCGTTCGTTCGAGCCTGATGGGCTGGGCTCACCTGATCGGGATTCGCCGGCTCCGCTGCCCGGACCGGAGTCGGGCGCATAAGCGCTCGGGTCTCCCTCACTCGGCTCTTCCGCAGGCGGCAAGGGCGGGGTGATGGCGGGCCCTCCGCTTCCTTTTGAGCAGTTCAATGCGGCGGTAGCCCAAATTACCGCAATCAAATATGGCTTTAAACGTTTGAACATGCGCTTCTCTCTGGCTCGTGCGGTGTACGGCGTCCAGGCCCCTGCGTCGCAGCAGCAGTGCCGGGCCTTGCTCCTGCGCTCGTTTTGCAACGCTCATGCCGGCACGTCGCCCGCTCCCCGCGTATCGAGTGCGTTCAGACGCTAGATCGGAGTGTAGCGTTCGTCATGGGTCGGTAGAGCGCCAGTCGCTCTCCACCCCGCCCGAGTGACGAAGGGCAACGACACCACATTCAGCGCTGGCAGGTCCTTCACGTGGCGTGGATTCGAGCTCGCCGCTCGAGGTTGTCCACATGATCTTCAATCTCTGTGCATAGGGTAAGCCCCGCACGCCAGAAGGCGCGGCCTCTGCGTGTCCGCTCCGCCAGCGCGGTGACCTCAGCGCAGTGATCTACTCGATCGCTGCGGCTCTCGAAATCGGTGATGCCGCACAAAGAGCCGAATTGACTCACCTCGAAGGGTACACGACCACACCTCGGCCCCGTGTGCCAGCCCGTAACTCGACGCCCCACGCGGACAATTGCAGCGTGGCGCATGCAACGCGCGCGGCATGCGCCATGCACGGCGTTGGCTCGACCCAAGCATCTGCGCGCGAGCTTCCACCGCGCACGAGGAAAAGGAGCGAATATGGCCACTCAGCAAACTAGCAAACGCAAAAGCACCGCCGCAGGCAGCACGGCGGCTCACCGGCGCCCCGCCGCAGGCAGCAACGCGCGTCCCTCCGGCGCCACCGTCGAGCGCGATGACACGTACGGGTTAATCAGTGTGATTTACCATTCACTGCAAGGTGCCGAGACCTGTGGCCTGTACGTCGAGGACGCCCGGCGCTCGGGCAATGGTGAGCTGCAGCGCTTTTTCCAGGAGTGCTGCGATGAAAACAACCGGCGAGCCGTGCGTGGTCGCCGCCTCCTCGCTGCGCAGCTCGAAGGGCTCGATGACGAGGACGACGACGACGACGACGAGCAGTCCATCGACGATGAGGACGAGGTGGAAAGCGACCACCGCTGAGCGGACTCCGGAGCTGCATGCACCAGCGGGAGAGCTCGAGGCAGGCGGCGGGCGACACTGGTCTGCCGCCTCTGGTGTGTGTGTGGGGGGCGCCGCGTGGAAGGGCCCCTGACCGTAGCGGAGAGCGCGGCACGATCGCCGCGCTCGGCTGGTCAGGTCGGCAGCGGCGCGCGCGCGGCTTCGAAATCCTGCCACGGGTCTTGCTCGAGGGTCATGAGGCGCTCCGGCACGCTGCGCAGGTCGAAGCGCTCGGGGCGCAGCGAGGTCGTGAGCTCGTCCCAGGCGATGGGGGTGGAGACCGGCGCGCCCGACCGGACACGCGTGGAGTAGGCCGCCACCGCCGTAGCGCCGCGCCCATTGCGCAGGTAGTCGAGGAAGATTTTACCGGCGCGCTTCTGCTTCGTCATCACCATCAGGTATTTGCTCGGCTCGGCCCGCACCAGGACCTCCACGAACGATTTGGTAAATTGCTTGGCCGCGTCCCAGGGCAGGTTCGGCTCCACGGGCACCACCACGTGCAAGCCCTTGCCGCCGGTGGTCTTGAGGAAGCCAGTGAGCCCCAGCGCAGACAGGTTCTTCCGAATTTTGAGCGCCGCTTCGATCACGCGCTCCCACTGCAGTGATACGTCCGGATCGAGGTCGAAGACGAGCTGATCGGGATACTCTACGCGCTCCGCCTGGCAACCCCAGGTGTGGAGCTCGAGCGCACCCATCTGCACGACCCCGATCAACCCCTCGACGTCGCGGATCATCAGGTGCTCCTTCGACCCCTTCTTTTCCGGCAGCAGCACACGCTCGACGGCAGAAAGCATGCCCCGCGAGGGGTGCTTCTGATGAAAGCATTGCCCAGCCGCACCTTCGGGGCAGCGCACCAACATGAGCGGGCGCCCGATCACGTGCGGCAACATCCGAGCCGACACGCGGGCGTAATACAGGGCCAGATCCCGCTTCGTGAAACCCTGCTCAGGGTAGAGCACGCGCTCGGGGTGCGTCAGCGAGATGCGAGCGGGGTCGAGAGTAGGCACCGCCGTCGGCGAAGCGGCGGGCTCCTCTGCGCGTACGTCTGCAGCCGGCTTGTCCTGGCGCAAGCCGCGAAAGGAGGCGTGACGCACCATGCCCTCTCGCGTGCGCTCCGCGAACTCGATCTCGGCGACGAGCCGCGGCTCGAGCCAGTGCACCCCTCGCCTAGCGGCCCCCACGAGGGGATTGTCTAGAGCCGGCGTCGGCCGCTCGAGCGGCGCCAGCTGTTGGTGTAGCTCGCGCAATGATGCCACGGTAAAGCCCGTCCCCACCTTGCCGGCGTAGACCAGGCGATCGGCTTCTTGCACGCCGAGCAACAGCGCCCCCAGATGGCTGCGCGAGCCGCCCGGGTCCGTATAGCCCACGATGATGAACTCTTGCCGCTTCGTGCATTTCACTTTCAGCCAGGACTTGCTGCGGCCGGATACATACGGCGCGTCGGCGCGCTTGGCGATGCTGCCCTCGAGCCCGAGCTCGCAGGCTCTTTCGAAAAACTCCGCCCCCCCGCCGGCCACGTGCGCCGAAAACCTGACGCCTGCATCGCCCTGACGCGCCGCGAAGCGCTGCTCGAGCAACGCCTTACGCTTGCTGAGCGGAAGAGCGCGAAGATCGAGGCCATCGAGAAACAGAGCGTCGAAGGCGAAGTAGGTGCAGGCGTCGTCTTTGCCGGCCTCGAGTGAGTTCTGGAGTCGCTGAAAGTCGCTCACGCCGTTGCTGCCCAGCACCACCACCTCGCCGTCGAGCAGCCCGCTCGCGATCGGGAGCTGCTCTAGCGCGGCCACGACCGAGGGTAAGCGCGTCGTCCAATCGTTCCCTCGGCGCGAAGAGAGCTGGACCCGTCCGTGCTGGAAACGGGCCAGCAGGCGATAGCCGTCGAGCTTGATTTCATGCAGCCATTCAGCGCCGGCAGGCGCCGCATCCACGAGCGTTGCCAGCTGCGGCGGGACGAAATCAGGCAGCGCCGCCCGCCGCATTCCCGGCGCGGCCGCAAGGCGCACCGGCTTGGGCTTTGCGCTGCGGGCTCTGGGTGCCTTCGCCGCTTTGGCCACGAGCTTGGCGTCCGCCTTGGCCTTGGAGCTCCAGACCCGCGCTGGGCTCTCTGCGACATCACTCAGGCTGCGGCCGGTCGCGACGCTCTCGGGGCGCCCTTCGACGATGTCATCATCGCTCCCGGGACGCGCGTCGGCGTCGGCGCGTTTGATCAAGAGCCAATTGCTGCTGCCGTCTTTGGCGCCCGCCTTGGGCCCTCGGCTTCGGGTGCGAACCAGATGGAATCCGCCGCGCAGCTTCTCGCCGTGAAGCTCGAATTCCAGGTGGCCTTTCTCATACATCGCATCGGGATCGCCTGTCGGCTCCCAGCTGCCGCGGTCCCAAACGATGACCGTCCCGCCGCCGTATTCGCCTTTGGGGATAGCCCCTTCAAAGTCGCCATACTCGACCGGATGATCCTCGGTCTGCACAGCGAGGCGCTTGACTCCAGGGTCCAGACTGGGTCCCTTCGGCACCGCCCAGCTGAGCAGCACACCGCCGTGCTCGAGGCGGAAGTCGTAGTGCAGGCGCCGCGCGGCGTGCTTCTGCACGACGAAGTCACGGCCCTTGCGACGGGCCTTCTTCCCGCGAGGCTCCGCGGTGCGCGCGAAGTCACGCTTCTGATGATAGGTGGTGAGCGCGCGCGCCATCAACGTCGCCCGCGTCGGAGTAGGGCCAGCGCCTGAAGGTCGCGCGATGGATGCTGACGGGGAGCGGCGGTCATGCCACTCGCCACAGCAAAGGACATGCCCGAGAGGTCAACCGAAGCATGCGCATCCTGGCCCTGAGCACCCTCGACCGCGCAGCAGCCTCGACTGCCCGGATTATTTCAGGAATTGTGCCCCATTGGGTCTATCCGCCCCGTAGCGCTCAGGGGACGCGCGCCAGAAATCATGGCGGAACGCAGAGCGTCGTCCGGCGTGCAGGTGGGCATGATCGTTGCGTCGGAGCCTGCACCCGGCGCGCCTCAAAAGGCCGGCGGGTCCACCAAGTTAGCTCACGAAAGGACCCAAAATGCAAAACAGGTACGACCGCGATCCAGATGACGACGACGGCTTCGGACGCGATGAGCGCGAGCGCTCACGAGATGGGGGCGAGCATCGCCCCGCGCAGCCCGCGTACCCCCAGGGCAACCGCTTCGGCGAGGGCAACCGCTTCGGCGAGGGCAACCGCTCGGCGGAAAATCAGGCTCGACCTGGCATGAGCCGGCAGAATCTACCGCCCAATTGGCGCGGCGAACCAGCCTATCGCGGCCCGAGCGGGCGCGACGCCTCGGGTCGAGACTATTCGGCGGGACGCGACTCTGCTTCGGGCTACGCTTCGGGCGGGGACCCTGACTACTCGAATCGAGGTTACTCGAGTCGAGACTCTGGCGCGAGGAGTAGCGATCGCTTCGCCGCGTACGACGCGCGTCGAGGCGAGCGCAGCAGCGAATGGGAGCCGTCACCCTATCGCGGTGTCCATCAAGAACAGGTTTGGACTCGCGATCCGAGCAGCGGCAACCTGTACGGCTACGAGTACACGAGCCGGCTCGGGCCCCGTCAATTCAACGCAGGTGACGAGACCGGTGATCGCTGGCGCCAAGGCTCGGCCGATCCCAGCCGCCGCAGCGCGGATCGTGAGCGCAGCTTCGGCGGCTCGAGCCCGTATGGCGCGAGCCGGAACCCGGCGGGGCATTTCGGTAAGGGGCCGAAGGGCTACGTGCGCTCCGACGAACGCATTCGTGAGGACGTGTGTGACCGTCTGAGCGACGATGATGAGATCGATGGGAGCGAGATCTCGGTCACGGTGAAGGCGGGCGAAGTCACGCTCGAAGGCACGGTGGTCGACCGCCACTCGAAACATCGCGCTGAGGACGTTGCAGAGTCGGTCAGCGGCGTTCGAGAGGTCATCAATCACTTGCGAGCCAAGAAGAACTTGCTCCACGAGCTGGGTGACAAGCTCACGGGCGACGACGACGCCGAGCACCACGGCCATCGCGGGTCCGGTACCCGCAATTCACCGAGTGGCACGGCGCAGAAGAGCCCTCAGAGCCACTGACGCACTCGGGGTGCTCGTGACCGCGGCTGCGCACCCGCTCTCGTCGAGGGCGCCGGTGCGCAGCCCGCCGCGCTCACCTGCCCCGCTAGTTCATCCCCTGACCTGAGGAGCTAAATGAACCCCTGCCATACTTGCGGAAACACGTACGACAAAAGCTTCGAGGTGAGAACCGGGGCGACCACGTATACCTTCGACTGCCTGGAGTGTGCCATCCATACGTTGGCGCCCTCTTGCACGCACTGCCGCTGCAAGGTGATCGGCCACGGCATTGAAGCGCACGGCGCGTTCTACTGCTGCGCGCACTGCGTTCGAGCCAGCGGAGAGCACAAAGCACGCGATCGCATCGACCACTGAGCCGAGCCTGACCGCGCCCCACAGGCTCAACGATGGACCAACTCGCCCCACGGTGTGGGCTTTACGCTGGGCAGAACTGCGCCGCAGGGGCGGCGCAGCTCACTTGATAAACGCTCAGGAGGCGACCTGCGGCACGCTCAGCGGCCCGGCGCCGTCTGCGGCTGACAGCGACGGCGCCAGCGCAGCGAGCAGCAGCGCACGCTCGACGTCTATCTCCGGCTTCGTGCGCACCCCCAAGCGCCGCCAGACGACCACCGGCGGGCACCAACCCATGGTTGCGTGCAACATCAAGAATCCGAGCTGCGCGCCAAAGAGATACAGCCAGCCTTTGCGCCGCCGCCCGAAGCTGAAGCGCGCGGGGTGCGCGTACCGCGCCAGGCCCACGGCGTACGCCGCACCGCCCAGCGCGGTTCACGTGCTGAGCGGAATGATCGCGCACCCGATCTGCGCCCTGCTCGAGCCGCTGAACAATCATTGCTTCCGTCATGTATGGGCCTCCAAGTCTCGACGCACTCTCTTTCGTGGGCACGCACGGCGCGGCGCCGCGGACCACCTCTCGTTCTCGTTCTCTTCTGCAATGCCAGTGCCACAACGCCAAAGTTGCGACGAGTGGGGACCACAGCAGGCCCTGAGGAGACTCCGGGGCGTGACGGTCGGGCGTTAGAGTGCTTTGCGATGCAGGTCCGCTTTACTATGCTCGTCCGATGCACATCACGCGCGTCACTGCCTTCACAGCGCTGCTTCTGTCTTTCGCTCCGGGCGCCGGCGCCGAGCCCAATCCGGCGTCTGGCGAGCCCCCGCCTTGGAATAGGCCGATCCCTTCCCGGCATCGCCACGACGGGTTTTATTTGCGCTTCGCGAGTGGTTTCGGCGCCTACGATGAACGGCTCAGCTCCGACGACGACGCGCCCGGCGGGAAAATCGAGGGGCGCAACCGCGGCAGCGTCAGCGTCGGTGAGCTGGCCATCGGCGGCACGATAGCGGACGGTTGGGTGCTCGGCGGTGGCATCTATACGGCGGACCTGCTCGCCAGCACCTACCGCAGCGCCGGTGATACGACGCTCCTGCCGCCGAGCGAGCTCGACCCGGGCTTGCGCAGCCTCGGGCTGTTCGGGCCCTTCGTCGACTACTACCCGAACCCGAGCGGCGGCTTCCATTTTCAGGCTGCGCTCGGGCTGGCCACGCTCACGCCGCGCGTCTTCGGGAGCTCGGCCACGGAACAGAGCGAGTATTTGGCGCTGGGGGGCGGGTTGATGCTCGGCGCAGGTTACGAGGTTTGGGTCGACGACGAATGGAGCCTTGGCATCCTGAGCCGTACCACCGCCGTCGGGCTCGGGGGTACTGACGATGCCGACGTCGGTTGGGCTCACTTCGTGATCACGAGCCCCTCCCTGCTCGTCACCCTGACGTACCACTGACGCCGGGCACGGGCGGGCTCCGGGATCGCGCTGGCGCCCAACGCTGGTGGAAAAATCATCGGCATACCCAATTTTACCGAACCGGTGCAACGGGAGCCGGGTAAAGCGTGACCCCGCGGCTCTCGGGGGTGAACTTGTAGACGCCCCCCGGCCATGATCAATTTGGGATAGCCTAAGAGCCTCCGGCGCGCGCCAAAGCTCCATGAATACGAAGCTCCTCGTCGATTCCATCGTGAGGCAAACCACGGTCCTGATCGCGCAGCTGTGCACGGCAGCAGGCGTGCGCGCGCCGCTGGCGCAGATCGCAGACCAAGTCTTCCTCGGGTTGTCGCGCGAGCTGGAGGCACAGGGCGTGGGGCGCAAGGTGGCCGCCGACATGTTTGGCCTCGCGCTCCGCAGCTACCAAAAAAAGGTGCAACGCCTGACGGAGAGCGAGACCCAGCGGGACAAGACGCTCTGGGAGGCGATCATCGACTACATGCGCGAGCAAGGCAGCGTCCCGCGCCGGCGCATCTTCGACCGCTTCTCTCGGGATGACGAGGACGCGGTCGCCGCCATCCTGAACGACCTGGTTAGCAGCGGGTTGGCCTATTCGACCGGGCGCGGGGGCAGCGCCCTGTTTGGCCTCACCTCCGCCGTGGACCAGGAGCGCATGGCGGACGAGGACCTACGCGCCACCTTGCCGGCCATGGTCTGGTTAATCGTGTACCGGGAAGGGCCCATCGACGCGGCAGCTCTCGAGGCTCGGCTCGGGCCTGACGCGACACAGGTCGCCGAGATCCTGGCAGAGCTCGAGGGGGAGGGCCGGATCACGCGGGAGCCGAGCACGGGCCGCTACCGCTCCGGCACCATGACCATCGCGGTAGGTGATCGCGCGGGCTGGGAAGCCGCGGTGCTCGACCATTTTCAAGGCGTTGCCAAGGCCATCGCGGCCAAGGTGCGGCTCGGGCCACACTCGGAGCTTGCGGAGTCGATCGGTGGGGCTACCTTGTCTTTCGATGTCTACCGTGGGCACCCCCTCGAGCAGGAGGTGTACGATCTCTTGCGCAGCGTGCGCGCTCGCGTCAACGAGGTCTGGAACCAGCTCGCGGCGCATAACCGCGAGCACCCGATTCCGGATCGAGATAAAATCAAGGTGACGTTCTACCTCGGCCAGAACGTGGAACGGCCCGAAGCAGAGCTCGTGTCGCGTCCGCACGAGGCCGAGCGCTCGCTCGCTGCCGACCCGCAGCCGGCGGACGCGGTGGGCGCAGTGGACGCGATCGCTGCGGCCGACGCAGCAGCGCCGCCTCGGGGGGAGGACGGCACGTGATGCGAAAAAGCGTGCGTTACGCTGGCCTGGCGTTCGCGGGCTTGGCGCTCGCCAGCGCGCTGGGCTCGTGCGGCAAAGCGGCCAGCGCTCCCAAGCCCGCGGTAAGCACGAACATTGACCCTAGAGCCGCCCGGGCTGAGTGAGAGAGGACGAAAGCACAATGATGCGAGGCATGCGTTATTTGAAGGTGGCGCTCGCGGCCTTGGGGCTCGCCTGGGCGCTGGGTTCCTGCGGCAAGCTGCAGGAAGGCAGCCCGCTGCAGCTGGACAGTAACACCAACTGGCTCGAGCGCTGCGACTCGGACGCCGTGTGCAGCGGGTCCTTGCGCTGCTATTGCGGCCAATGCTCGCAGCCCTGCGCGGAAGATGACGAATGCAGCCTGCTCGCGGGGGCGGAGTGCGCCGGGTCGGGCGGCGCGGTGTGTGGCGAGCAGCCGAGCGCCGGGGGCCTGTGCGTGCTGGGCTGCAGCGGAGACCGCCAGTGCGGTGACGACTTCGCGTGCACCGACGGGCAGTGTGTGCCGACGCCCTGCGCGGGCGGCGCGTGCCAGGTAGATCCGTGCGCGGGCGGCGCGTGCCAGGTAGATCCGTGCGCGGACGGAGCGTGCGAGCCCACGCCCTGCAGCGGCGGCCTCCAGGGCTTCGACGAGGTGTACGCAGAGATCGCCAACGACCTCGCGCGCCAGGACGCCGACGATGCGCTCAGCATGCGCTACCTGAGCCTCGCCAATGACTCCAACGCACGCGGTTGCGGCCCGGTGTTGACCGTACAACGCGCCGCGCTCAACAAGCTCGTCAATAGCTTGTCCGTGAACAGGTCCGCCGTGGCTCCCGTGCCCGTCAATACTGACCTGACACTCTACCGCATCGATCTTCGGGACTATGGCTGGGATCGCGTCGTCACGGTCGACGGATTGGAGCACGCAGATGGCTGGGAGGCGATCGTGGCCGCGAGCCCTTACGCCACCCCGTTCGTGGGTGATGACGCTGACGACGCCGTGGCAGACAGCGGCACCACCATCCCGGTACTGTTCGGCGACGCCTTCGTGGCGGTCGCGTCCCAAGCGCCGTTGTATTACGCGCTGCTCGGCGTGCCCCAGAGCCTCGACGAATTCCTGAGCGTCGACCTCGGGATCGACGTCGCTATGGACCGGCTCGATGACGACGTGGTGCGCGCGGGCATCGTGGGCTCGGCCGTCAACGCAGCGGTCGCGGAGTCTTTAGCCGAGCGCTACACGATGGGCGCACGACCAGGCTGGGCTTGGCAGATTTTCTCCGAGCTGGCAGGAGCGCCTGCTGACCCCTTCCGAGACCCGCTGGGTACTCCAGGCGGCGAAAGAGAGCTCATCTACACCTTACCCAACGGCTTGCATGGGCATGTGCTCTCCGACGCCGACGGCCAGGTGAGAGCCGCCTCAGATGTGCTGGTCGACACGGCGGAAAACGACTTTCACGCCAAGATGGCGCGCTCCTACCTGCGCAGGCGCGCCCAGGGGTTGCAAGTACAGGACGTGGTGCGCCAGTTCGCGCTCGATGACGTATCGCGCTTCTCCCGGGCGGAGCTCGAGAGCATCCTCCAAACCTATCCAGAAAGAGCGGTTCTCCAACAGATCCAGGACAGCGACCGGAGCGCCTTTGCTGAGGCGCTCAGCGCGGCGGGCGTCGACATCAATGCGCGCGAGCCTGTGTCGCAAGCCTTCCAGGTCTTCGATGCCAACGTCGACCTGGCGACTGCCGCCGGTGATCTGATGATCGATGCGCAGGAGCTCGCCGATAACCTCGACATCCTGCAGCCTGGGATGGGCGTGCTCGCAAACGGGGGCAGGCTGGTCCGCGATGACTTCCAAGTCGTGTACCTTGATAGCCTGTGCATCTTGAGCGTCGTGAACGAGAACCAGCCCGACCCCAGCGTCTGTGACGTGCAATAACGTGCACCCCAGAGGGGCGAACTTTCGTTCGCTTGTGAGGGGATCCGCAAAACGCCAGATTGAGCACGCAGCCCACTCCCGGCTGCCCGTGATCTGGAGGAGGATCCATATGAAAATTGCACGACAAGACACTCGTTCCAAAAGCCTGACGCGCTCACTGCTTGGTGCCATGGGCGCGGCCTCGCTCATGCTGAGCTGCTCCGCAGCTGATCGCGATCTGCTCGGCGACCTGTTCGATCACCTGGGCGACGGGCACTCTGGTGGCCATCACGGCGGCCCAGGAGGAGGCGGGGGTTCGCCGCCCTTCACGCCGTGCGGCGGCGCGCTCTTCACCGGCGACGACCTGTATGCCTTTATCGCCAGCGACTTGGCGCGCCTGGACACCGACGACGCGCTCAACGCGCGGTACCTGAGCGTCGGCAATAGCGCCAAAGCCAAAGGCTGCGGCGCAGCATTGGACAGCGAGCGCGCGGCCCTGAACAAGCTCGTCAATAGCTTGTCGACGGAGGCCCGCGTCTCGGCTCCGGTGCCCGTCGACGCCGATCTGACGCTGTATCGCGTCGACCTGCGGGACTATGGCTGGGATCGCGTGGTCGAGGTCGATGGCACCGATTTCGTAGATGGCTGGGAGGCGATCGTGGCCTCGAGCCCCTACGCCGTCCCATTCGTCGGTGACGACGCCGACGACGCCGTGGCCGACAGCGGGACCAGCATCCCGGTGCTGTTCGGCAACGCCTTCGTGGCCGCGGCCTCGCAGGCGCCCCTGTATTATGGGCTGCTCGGCATCCCCGCCGACCTCGACGACTTCCTCAGCCAGGGCCTACAAATCGACGTGGCGAGCGATCGCCTCAATGACGACGTCGTGCGCGCCGGGTTTGTCGGCTCTGGGCCGAACGGTTCCGCCGCCGAGTCCCTGGCAGAGCGCTTCGAGATCGAGGTGCGTAGCGGCTCCGCGTGGCAGATCTTCTCCGAAGCAGGCGGAGCGCTCGGGGACCCGTTCAGCGATCCGCTCGGCACGCCGGACGGCGAACGGGAGCTCGTCTTCAGCTTGCCCAACGGCTTCCAGGGCCACGTGTTGGCGGACGCGGGCGGCCAAGTCAGAACCGCTTCAGACGTGCTGCTCGATACGAACGAGGACGACTTCCGCGCCAAGGTCGCGCGCTCCTACCTGCGCCGGCGCGCACAGGGCGTCGACGTGCAAGATGAGGTGCGGGAGTTCACGCTGCAGAACACGAGTGAGTTTACGCCCGCCGAGCTCGAGCGGATCCTCGCGATTTACCCGGAGCAAGCGGTGCTCGAGCAGCTCCTGGCTCGCGATCGAGACGTGTTCGCCCAGGCGCTCGCCGCTGCAGGCCTGGATATCGATTCGCCCGAGCCCGTGTCCTTGGCCTTCCTCGGCTTCGACGCGGACGTCGACCTGGCGACTGCCGCCGGCGATCTGATGCTCAGCAGCGAGGAGCTAGAAGACAACCTCGCGCTCTTGGACCCTGCGTTGAGCGTGCTCGGCAACGGGGGCAGGCTGGTCCGTGACGATTTCAGCGCGCTCTACTTGAACAGCCTGTGCGTGCTCAGCGTCGTGAACGAAAACCAACCGGATCCGGCCAGCTGCGACGCCGCGCAATGAGCTGAGCGCAAGTCAGCTAAAGAAAAGAGAACCCCGCTGGCGAGGGCCGGCGGGGTGCGGGGGCCCTAGCCTCGGACGAGCCCGAGCTCGAGCCGCACCGCGCGCCGTGCCGCGCCCATGAGCGCGGCGTCGGGATCGAGGATCACGTGCACCGGCATCAGCGAAAGTAGCGGGCTGAGCCGGCCCTTGTTCGTGAACGACTCCATGAACGGCCCGGTCTTGAGCCGCTCCAGAATCTTCGGCGCGATGCCGCCGCCGATAAACATCCCACCGGTGGACACGCCCATCAGGCCCAGGTTGCCCGCTACCGCGCCGTACACGGAGACGAACAGATCGAGGGCCCGGTTCGCCACCGGGCAGCGGCCCTCGAGCGCTGCCTCACTCACGATCCGCGGAGCGTCCGCATCGGGCAGCTGGAGAGCGGCAGCGACCTCGGCGTTTGGAGCCTCCTCTTTGCGACCGACCAGAAACTCGTAGATCGCGACCAGCCCCGGACCGGACAGGACCCGTTCGTCACTCACGCGGCGGTGGCGTAGCTGCAGGAACTGCAAGAGGTCCATCTCCAGCGCGTTGCGCGGGGCGAAATCCACATGCCCGCCTTCCGAGGCCACCGGCCACCAAGCGCCGTCTACCGGGTGGAGCAGGGCAATACCGAGCCCGGTGCCGGCCGCGATGACCGCGCCGTTGGTGAGCGCGCCCGCCGGGCGCCGACCGCGATTGAGCACGAACACATCGGCGAGCGTCAGGGTTGCAGCGCGCTCCGCCGTCGCCTCGAGATCGTTGATGAGCGTAACCGCTCCCACGCCAAGCGTGCTCTTGATCTCGGCGGCATCCACCTGCCACGGCAGGTTGGTCGTCTCCACGTGCCCCTCGACGACGGGGCCCGCGATGCCCGCGCAGACCCTGCGCACGCTCCTGGGCGAGATGTCGTAAGTGGACAAGAAATCGCTCAAGATCGCCGTGAGGCTCCCGTGCTGCGAGCTCTGGTACTTGGCGCGGGCGATCAGCACCGAGGCCTTGCTCGCATCGGCGACCTCCCGCGGGGGTTCGAGCAGGGCGACGTTCGTCTTGGTCCCACCGATGTCGGCCGCGATGATCACGGGGCCTCGGTGGATTCGGCCTCGTCGCTCTTCTCCGCGCCATCGGCGGGCTTGTCGCTGCCGCTCTTCGGACTATCCGACGAATCCCAAGCGTCGGGCAAATTGACCTTCTCGGTCTCGTCGGGCCGCACGGAGTTCAAGTCGGGTAGCATGTTCCGCTGGCGGATGGCTTCCCAGCTGTTGCCCACCTCGCTGCGCTCGAGGCCCCATTCGCCCTTGATCTCGTGGTTGGCGTTCTCCTCCGCGGGCACGTAGTACTTGAAATAACCCCGGCCCTCGGTGGTCGCCCCCGGGCCCACCATGCCGATCTTGTGCTCGACCCACTTGTATTTGAGCAAATCCCCCGTCACTTCACCGTGCAACTCACCCCACTTGTCACCGCCGGCGGTGCGCCACTTGCCGCTCACGCTGCCGCCCTCTTTCACGAGGTGCAAGTGGCCATACAGTGGGCTGTAAAACACGCCGGACCAGTCCCCCGTAGCCGGTAGGTCTCCCGCCTTCACGTTGGCGGTGGTCGGCGGCGGAGGCTTGCCACAACCGATGCCGAAGCCACCTGCCATGACCGACAGGCCCATGCACACGCCAAGGCAAGCGGAATGCCAGCTCCGAGGCAAACAGCGAGCTGGAACGCTACGGCGCGGGCGCTTGCCCGCGAACGGCTGGGGCCGAACGACGCGGAGGATACTCGAGATCATGAGCCGACTCTAATTCAGCAGCGACGATCAAAACAAGGTTCCGCCCACCTGTAGACCCGCGCCGCTGCGCAGGAGCAAGGGCGTCACATATTCCAGCCTGGCCCATTCGTAGGCGCCCTGGCCCCGACCGAGACCGCCGAATTGAGGGCCAAAGACACCGCCTGCCACGATGCCGAGGGTGGTGGCCGTGGCGCTGAAGAGCAGACCACGTTTTATGGGCTGACCCCCATCTCCCAGGTAGAAGAGGTACACCGGCAGGGAGGCGATGGCGCCGATGCCGCCCCCCAACCACATCCAGGACAGCTGATCGAGCGTGGGCACAAAGGCCGTAGACAACGCCATGCTCGCGAGCAGCCCTGCGTTGAAGCCGATCAGCCCGCCCCGCCCCATCGAGTCATTGGCGCGGCCAAACTCGATGCCCGCCGGGGAGGCCCCGAAGCCCAGCGCTGACCCAATCAGGGACCCCCACACCACGCTGCTCGTGGCAAAGGCGCTGATGTTCGGAGACGGTTCCTGCAATACACCCAGGGCATAACCCCCTATCCCGCCGACGGTGGAGCCGATCGCCAACGCGCGCGACAGGCCGGCAAAACCCCACGGCGCCTCCGCGGTCACCATCTGCAAGCTGGCGATGCCCAGGCCTTCTCCCGCGCCGATGACCAGGCCCGCCGTGATGGCGCCCGGAACGCCGCGCGGCAAGCGTGGGCTATTCAGGATGAAAGCGCCGACCGGTGCAGCCACGCCCAGCAAAGTGGGCGGAATCAAGAGTTGCGCGGGGTCGTCGAGCGAGAGCTCGGCGTCGAGCCAGACCCCGAGACCCATGCCATACGCGGCCGCGGTCACGTACAGCGTACCGGACTCGGAGGAGCTCGCAGGACCGCCTCGAGAACGGCTCGAATGCGCGAGCGCCGGGTCCGCGCCGGGGGGCAGCGGAGGCTGCGCCCACCCCGGGGCCGGAGCTTGCTGAGCAGCCGCGGAGGCCCCCAGCGACACGAGCGCAAAAAACCAGCGAAAGACGACAGCAATACCCCGACGGGTCATGCGCGGGAGACTAGGGCAACCCGCATGAGCTGTCGCCTTATTGGCAGCCCGCCGGACTCTGGTCCGAGATGCTTTCGATGCTTCATCTCGCGCCCAGACGCTATACGCTCCGACCACATGCCCAACTCACCCCCGCGCGACGGCCGGACGCTCTCCAAAATCGCGCTGCAGGTGGCCACGGAGGCATCCCGCCTCGTGCTCGGCGGGTTTCGGCAGAACCCGACGATATCCTACAAGGCGGGGCAGGAGCCTTACACCGAGTACGACATTCAAAGTGAGGAGCTGATCCGGAAGCGCCTCGCGGAGTTGACGCCGGAGATCGCCGTGGTGGGCGAGGAGCAAGGCGGGCAGGCCGCGGGCGAGCTCACCTGGTATTGCGATCCCATCGACGGCACGGTCAACTTCATGCGCGGGCACCCCTTCTTCGCGGTGAGCCTGGGCGTGCAACAGAACGGCGTGCCCTTCGCGGGCGCGGTCGTGGCTCCCGCGCTGCGCATGTGGTGGCGAGGCAGCACGGACGATCGAGCCTTTCGCGTCGAGGTCCCGTGCGTGGTGAGTGACACCCGCGAGCTCGAGCACAGCGTCATCACGACCGGATTGCCGGTACGCGGCCGCGGTTCGGAAGCCTCGGGCGCCGAGCTGCTGGCCCGGGTGTCGCCCTTCGTGCGCGACGTGCGGCGCTGCGGCTCCGCAGCGATCGAGCTGTGTATGGTGGCGGACGGCACGTACGACGCCTATCTCACGAGCGCCCTCAGCCCCTGGGATACCAGCGCCGGAGCCGCCATTCTGGTCGCTGCTGGCGGCCACTTCGAGCCCTGGGCACACGCGGGGCAAAGCTACGAGCTCGGCTGCAACACGGCTTTGCGCGATACGCTCAAGCGGCGGCTCAGCGAAGCTTGTCCGGCGCAGCATTGACCTGATAGGTGCGAGAGCGTTGACGCAGACGAACCTGGGCGCCCGGCTCCTGACCGCGGCCATCGCCGCCCCCCTCTTGTTGTTGCTCCTGTTTCGCGGCTCGCCCGACGCATGGTTTTACCTCGTGTTCGCGGCGGTGGGCCTGGCGACTTTCGAGCTCGTCGCCATGACGCACGCGGGCGATCGCGTCGCACAAGGCAGCTGCACGGCGCTGAGCATGGGGGTGTCCTGGGTCCTGTATCACCACGGCAGCGATGCGAGGTTCTTGCTCAGCGTGCTGCTGGTCGTACCGATAGCAGGCCTCATGCTCGCCCTCTGGCGGCTCGCTGACATGGAGTCCGCGGCGCTGCGCGCCATGAGCAGCGTCGCTTCGCCCCTGTACGTGGGGGGCCTGCTCACGTGTCTCGGGCTCTTACGCCGAGACATGGGTGAGCTCGGCCCGTATTACGTGCTGCTGGCGCTCAAGTTGTCTTGGCTTGCCGACACGGGTGGCTATTTCGCAGGCAGGTTCCTCGGCAAAAATGGCAAAAAACTGCATCCGCGAGTCAGCCCCAAGAAGACCCTGATCGGCTTTTGGGGATCGCTCGTGGGAGCCGTGATCGGGGTGCTCATCGCCAAGCTCTGGTATCTGCGCGACATCCCCTTGCTGGAGCTCGTGGTGCTCGCGCTGGTCGCCGGCAGCCTCGGTCAACTGGGAGATCTGGTCGAATCGATGCTCAAGCGTTCGACCGGTATCAAAGACTCGGGCAACATCGTGCCCGGCCACGGCGGCATTTTGGACCGCATCGACGCGCTGCTCGTCGTGGCGCCCGTTTTGTACCTGTACGTCACCTGGTGGCAGGCAAATGCCGGGGGCTGAAGCCTCGCCCTCGAGCTGAAGCTGATTTTGGGGGCTAGTGTAGGCGCCGCCTCCGCTGGGCGGCCCCGAGGTCGATAAGCTGCGCAGCGCGACAGTCGGCCTGGCGAATCGCTCCTCTGCGGCCGCAATCTGCTTGCACCGTCATTCGCTACGCGGCTATAGGCGTTGTCCTCTGCTTTACCGTGCCCTCGGCAAAAGCCGCGCAGCTTGCCACAAGCGCTCACCATGACTCCGATAGCTCGGAGGGTGGGCCTGAGGCGGGAGGCGCGCGGTGGTTGGGGGTCGGGCCCAGGAGGACTATGCGTCTTCTTGGGGTGAGAGCCGTTTTTGGCTCTCGCGAGAAACCAGCAAGGAGGCCCGCGGTGCAGGAGCTCGTCCAGTATCTACTCAAGAATCTCTACTTGGATTTCCAAGGCGACATCACCATGGAGCAGATTCGTCAGTTCTTGCGCCAGGACGACAGCAGAGAAGCGCGCCGGGTGCTGGCTCGAATCCTGGACGAAAAGGGCGTAGACGACCTGCTCTTGACGCTCGCCGACTGTCTTCGCGAGCACCTCCCCCATGGAGTGAACGACGACGTGATGCGCAATCAGCTCAACCTGTACGCCGAGAGCTGAGCGACACCCTGCGCTGAGTACCGCGAGCGTCGTACCACTCGCCGAGCAGCGCGAGCGGAGGATCGCAGGCTGAGGAGGGCGAGCTGAGTGCCTCGCGCTCAGCTCGGGGTCCAACGGCTGCTCCCGGCTCTGCTGCTCCCCGCCGTCATCCGCCGGCCGCGCTTTGTCCTGATGCCGCGGTGCCTGCGTCACTGCGTGGATCATCCGGGCTGACGTTCGCGACGCTGACCACCGGGGAGCGGCGCAAAGTGCGCTCACCTCCTGTCGCAAGGCGGACCCGCGCCCACGTCCGCTTACCCCGGACTCAGCCGCGCCGCGTCATCGCCGCTGCAGGAAAAGAGCCAATGACGTTGGCGGGGTTCAAAATCTGGTGCAATCATAGGTATCTGCGAAGCAGATCTATGCCACCTGAGTTGACAGCACGGGCCCACGAGCACTGGACCTATCGATTGGTTCGGCAGGTGGGCAAGGGCGCCAGCGGCAGTGTCTGGTGCGCTCGAGACGCCTCCGGCGGCACGCTAGCGCTGAAGGTGGGGCATGGCATGGGCGAGCGCGCCCGCTTCGCGAGCGAAGCCACCCGCTTGATGTTGGCAGGCTCGCCCGCGCTGCCGGCGCTGCTCGAGGTCGGGTTACTGCCGGGCGCGCTGAGCGGTCAGCTGGGTTTCCCATCGGGCGCCCCCTACCTCGCGCTCGAATGGCTCGAGGGCGCCGCGCTCGACCCGGTGAGCATTCCGGAGGGCGAGCGCGTGGAGTTGGCGCTAATCGTTGCGCGCGATCTCGCGCGGGCCATTGCCGACTTGCATGCAGCAGGGCTTGCCCATGGGGACGTCAAGCCGCACAACGTGCTGTTTGATCCCGACTCCCGCCGCGCGCGTCCAGTGGATCTCGGCCTGTCGGAGATCGTGTCCGAGCGGCGAGTGCTGGGCGCGACGCCGCGCTACCTGGCCCCCGAGTGTCGCGTGCCGGGCTCAGACTCTGACGCGGGCGCGCGGGATCTATGGGCACTCGGCCTGACCATCGCGGAGATCGCCGATGTGCGCGTAGCGAGCAGCGATAACCCGGGGGAGCGGGTGCACACCTGCCAGCTCGACGCGCGGCTCGAAGCGCTGGTGCGGCCATTGCTGCGAGCCGCTGGAGGCGCCCGCCCCGCTGCCGATTGGGTCCACCGGCAAGCCGCCAGCGCGCTCGGCAGCGAAGAGTCGCCGCACGAGCGCCGGGCGCGAGCCGCCGCCAGCCTGCGCCGCGCCTACCTGAGCACGCGTCGGCCGTGGCTCGATCGCGCGGCTCGGGGCGAGACGCTCGAGCTGCGCGTCACGGGTCTGGCGGCGCGCTGGCTCGCCGAGGCCGCCGCCATCATGAGCGACGTGGCAGAAGTGCGCGGCCTCCGTCCGAGCGTGGAGCGGCGCCGCCATCTGGTCGAGGACCTCGGTCCGCTCGATCAGGAGCGCCTGCTGATCAAGCTCATCGGCCCTTCGGATCGGCGGCTCGGGACATTGACCGCGCAGACGGACGCGGAGCTGCTCGAAGGGCTGGTGCGTTCGATCGTCGAACAGAGCCCACGCAGCGTGGCGGGTCTGGTGATCTCGCGCGCGCCGCATGAGGCGCGCGAGGTGGACGGCGAAGACCCCGTCGCGCTCGCCATCGCGCTCAGTGAAGGAGCCCCGTCGAGCGCCTTGTTGGATCAGGCCGAGCGCCACGTGGGCCAGCATCCTCGGTCGCACGCCATCGGCCTGCTGGTGGCGCGAGCGCTGCGCCTGTCGCAACAACTCGGCCGAGCGCTCGCCGTCTTGGATCAGCTGGGAGGGATCGAGGCAGGGGTGGAAGCCGCCGAGGTCGCACGCCGCGCGGATGACGACGCCGAAGCGCGCCGGCGCCTCTCGGGGCTCGCGCTCGGGGCGGCGCCCGACCACGTCAAGGCGCGCGCCGCGGCCACCTGGGCTCGGCTGGCGCTCAAGACCGGCGACGTCGACCTCGCGCTCTCGCGCCTCGCCGGGGCGCCCGAGAGCGTCGCCACGCTCGAGGTGCACGCCATGGTGTGTATTCGCTCGCGCGACCTGCGCGGCGCGGAGCGCTGCTTGTTGCAAGCTCGCGGCCTGACCGAGCGCGCAGAAGAGCTGGCGCGGCTCGAGTTTTTGACCGGGCGCGTCGCGCACGGCCAGCACCAATACGACGCCGCGCTCCAGTGTTTCGCGCGGGCCGCAGACTACGCCGTGCGCGCTGGCGCGTTGCTCGAGGAGGCCACCTACCTGAGCGGCGTCGCGGCGGCCGCGACGGAGCTCGGGCAGCTCGCGCAGGCGCTGCACGCGGGCGGTCGCGCCCTGCTCTTGTATGAGTGCCTGGGTCGACCGGCTCAAGCGGCGCGCGCGGCGTTGTCGCGGGCGTCGGTGTTTCTGGTCGTGGGCGCGCGCGAAGAAGCGGTGGAGGCGGCTCGAGAAGCGCTGGCTCTGGCGGCGCAAACGGGCGACCTGCGCTGCCAGGCGTATGCGCACCTGGCGCTAGCCGAGGCAGAGCTCGATCAGCCACAGGTCGCGGCCGAGCATCTCGCCCGCGCCACAGAGCTTTCGTCGGTGGACGGCAGCGCCGACGACCTGCGCATCGCCGCCCTCGAGCTCGCCTCGAAGCGCGAGGTCGATCTCGGCGCCTGGGACGCGCGCGCCAGTGACTCGACCACCAGCGCCGAGGCTCGCCTGTCCTGGTGGGGAGCCCGGGCGCGCCAGCTCACGAACGAAGCGCTGGTGCCGCGCGCCAGCGAGGTGGTGCGTCAGCTCACGACGCTCGTGAGCGCTCACGCCAGCGTGGGCGTGCGCGGCCCTGCATTTGCCGCGGGAGCGCGGCTCGCGGCCCTGCTCGGTGACGGCGAGCTCTCACGCCGCTTTGCGCGCCTGGCCAGCGAGGCCGTCGCTACGCTGCGCCGTTCCGCGCCGCGGCAGCTGGCCTCGAGCCTGGCGCTGCAGCCGTGGACGCTGGGCCTCGACGCCTCCGCCGGCATGAGCGTGTTGCCCGAACAGGTGCGGGACGTGGACACGCTGGTGCGCGCCTTGACCACGCGCAACAGCCTCAAGTCGCTGCTCAACCAAGTGCTGGACGCGTTGGTGCTCTGGACCGGCGTCGAGCGGGGCCTGTTGCTCTTGACGGCGCCAGGCGGCAAGCTCGTGCCCCGAGCCGCGCGCAACCTGGCGCGCACCGACCTCGCGGGGGCCCAGCTCGAGCTCAGCTATTCTCTGGCCGAGCGCGCCATCGCCACGCGCGAGCCGGTCGTGGCCGTGGACGCCGTGGGTGAGCTGCCCGAGCATCACGAGAGCGTGCACGCGCTCAAGCTGCGCAGCTTGCTCGCCATCCCGCTGTTCTTCAAAGGCGAGACACTCGGCGTCGTATATCTGGACGACCGCGTGCGTACCGGGGCGTTTGGTCCGCAGGAGCTGACCTGGGTGCGGCTGGTCGCCTCCATCGCGTCGGTCGCCATCGGTGACGCGCGCGACCAGCTGAAGCTGCGGCGCGTGGCGCGGCGCGCCGAGCGGGCAGAGCGCAAGCTGGCGGAGGCGCTGAACGTCAGCGAGGCGCGGCTCGACGTGGCCGAACGCGAGCTCGCCCATCGCAGCCCGAGCAGCACCCGCTTTCGCTACGACCACATCGTGGGCGAGAGCGCCGCCGTGCAAAACCTGCTGGCCCTGCTCGATCGAGTGACCGTGACCGACGTGCCCGTGCTGGTGCTCGGCGAGTCCGGCAGCGGCAAAGAGCTCGTCGCTCGCGCCTTACATGAAAACGGCCCGCGCGCCGCGCGACCGTTCGTGACCGAGAACTGCTCGGCGATCCCGGAGACGCTGCTCGAGTCCACGCTCTTCGGCCATGTGCGCGGCGCCTTCACCGGGGCGGCGCGCGGGCACGCTGGGTTGTTTAGCGTGGCGCACCAGGGCACGTTGTTCCTCGACGAGATCGGCGAGATGAGCCTCGGGATGCAGGCCAAGCTCTTGCGCGTGCTCGAGACCGGCGAAGTGCGGCCGCTCGGGTCCGAAAAGAGCCAGTATGTGGACGTCCGCATCGTGGGCGCGACACAGCGCAACTTGGAGGCCATGGTCGCCGAGGGCACGTTCCGCGAAGACCTGTTCTACCGCTTGAACGTGGTCAGCATCAAGGTGCCGCCCTTGCGCGAGCGGCGCGCGGACATCCTGCTGCTCATGCAGCACTTTCTCAGCAAACACGCCACCGGCAAGCTGCCCAGCATCTCCGAGGCGGCCGCGGCGTGCCTCGAGAATTACCCGTGGCCCGGCAACGTGCGCGAGCTGGAGAACGAAGCCCGCCGCACGCTCGTGATGGCGGCCGACGTCATCACGAGCGACCACCTGTCGCCGCGCGTTCAGGGCAAGCCACAAACTCCAGCGCAGGTCAACGACCTCAACGTGCGCGGTCGCGTCGACCAACTGGAGACGGAGCTCGTGCGGACCGCCCTCGACAAGACCCACGGCAACCAGACCCGCGCCGCGGAGCTCTTGGGCCTTTCGCGCTTTGGGCTACAGAAAATGATGAAACGCCTTCACATTGTCAGGCCCCAGAGCTAACGAAAGTACCGAGATGGCTGTCGGCAGCGCGGTCCCGCCCCCACGCTTCCGGCCCATCCTGAAGTGGGCCGGCGGCAAGACGCGGCTCGTGGCCCGCATCGTCAGCCGCTTGCCGGCGCAGATCGACACCTACTACGAGCCCTTCGTGGGGGGCGCCGCGGTGTTCTTCGCCCTGGCCAGCGAAAAGCGCTTCAAACGCGCCGTGCTGGGCGACAAAAATCGCGACCTCATCGACGTCTATAAAGGCGTCAAGGCGGACGTCGAGGCCGTGATCGTCTTACTTCGGGATTACACGCGCCGGCACGACCAGCGCACCTACTACCAGACGCGCGAGCTCGACCCCGCGACCCTGACGCTGCCCGAGCGCGCCGCACGGCTCATTTACCTGAACAAGACCGGCTACAACGGGCTGTATCGCGTCAACCGCGCGGGCCAGTTCAACGTGCCGTTCGGGCGCTACGAGAACCCCACCATCTGCAACGAGCCTCGGCTGCGAGCCGCCGCCGAGGCCTTGCGCGGGCGCGGCGTGAGCATCAAGGTCGCCGACTTTGAGAAGCTGACTCGAGGGGCCGAGCCCGGCGACGCCGTTTACTTCGATCCTCCCTACGTCCCGCTGTCGAAGACCGCGAGCTTCACGGGCTACCACAGCGAGAGCTTCGGGCAGCTCGAGCACCAGCGCCTGGCCGGCGCCTTCAAGGAGCTGACCCGGCGCAAGGTGGCCGTGGTGCTGTCGAACTCTGGCAGCAAGGAGACGAAAGCGCTCTACGAGAGCCTAGGCGTTGACGTAGAGCGGGTGCTGGTGACGCGTCCCATCAACTCCAAGGCCACGGCGCGCGGCAGCGTCGCAGAGCTCATCGTGAGCAATCGAGAAGCGGTGGGAAAAAAAACATGAAAGGCGCGTCGCCGCTGCCCGTGATTCGACGCTACCGCCCGGCTGACTTCGACGACGTCAGCGACGTCTGCCTGCGCACCGCCGAGAAGGGGGGGGATGCGACAGGGGTCTACGCGAGCGATGAGCTGATGGCAGATATCTTCGCGCGCCCGTACGTCGCGCTCGAGCCACAGCATGCCTTCGTGCTCGACACTGGGAACCGGGTGAGCGGGTACATCCTGTGCGCCAGCGACACCGCCGGGTTCGTCCGCCGCTACCGCTCGGAGTGGCTGCCCTCGTTCTCGAGAAAATACGAACACCAGAGCCCGCCGCGCACGGCGGACGAGCTCATCCGGCACCTGGGCTTCACGCCCGAGCGCATGTTGCTCCCCGAGCTTCGGCAATATCCGGCGCACCTGCACATCGACGTGCTCCCCGAGTTCCAGCGCCAGGGGCACGGCCGCGCTCTGATACAGACCCTCAGCGCCGCGCTTCAGGCGCTCGGTGTACCTGGCCTGCACCTCACCATGGACCCCGCCAACACGAACGCTCGCGCCTTCTACGACCGGCTGGGGTTTCGCGAGCTGCCATCGAGCACGCCGCGCGCCCCGGCGCTGGGGATTCGCTTGGGTGCTTCGGGCTAGGCCTTGCCCGGGGCTGCAGCGCTGAGCGGAGAACGGCGCTGGCTCAGGCGGGCTTTTGAATGAGCAAGATGGCAGAGCGACCGAGGTGCCTGGAGCGCAGCCCCCACTTCTTCGTGTACGAGGTCTTCACGATTCGCAGGCCCGCGTCCTTCACGAACATCTCCAGCAGCCACGGGAGCAAGGGGGAGATGTGGCCAGAGGCCTCGGCACAAAACGGGTCACGGGTGCGACTCTCTTCGTTGAAGAACAACTCCAGCTCCTCTCGGAAGGCGAAGCGGATTTTCGACCCCAGAGTCACGATGTTCGGCGTGCTCAGCACCAAACCGCCGCCGGCTTTGAGGAGCCGGGCCGCCTCCCGCAAGAACGCCCGCGGGTTCTCCAGATGCTCGATGACCTCTAGCGCCAAAATCGCATCCGCAGAACCGTGGGGTTCGCCCAGGCACTCGTTCAAGTTGGCTTTCTTGATTGGGATATCACGCGGCACGAACTGCTCGGTGAAGATGTCGTAAGCGATGACATCAAAATCGAGCTCCTTTAGCCGGCGGGATGTGTACCCAGAGCCAGCGGCCAGGTCCAGCACACGACCGCGCTCGAACTGCGACATGAGCTCCAGCGCGAGCTGATACGCGTCCGGCATGGCACGCTCGTGAAACTGCTCTTCCCCGTGATGAATGAAGTTCTTCTGAACTGTGCGCATGAGCGATGTTGCGTCCGTGAGAGAGTGCCGAGCAGCGCTATCTGCCAACGCAGCGCTGTCCCACATCCAAGAGGAGATCATGGCAGCTGTCAAGCCAACGCACTTGGTGAGAGAGGGCAGCGCGCGTCGGGTCGATTGCCGGCTGAGCCCCGCGTGCAGCGAGGGGCCTGGCCGCGTCGCGGCAACGGTTGAAGGTGCTCTCGAAGCAGGATTACTACGGGAGCGCCCAGGCCCTCGTCCTGCGGCAGGACGCGAATTTTTTTCGTAGAGCGCGAGGCGCAGCAAAGGGAGGCGCATGATCTCGAGAAAAACGCGGGCGTAAAGCTCATGTCCCCAAGGCCGCGCAACTCAGGCCGCCCGTGCCGCCATGCGTCGACCCACACGCAGTGTGGGGCTAGAGCTTCCGGGCCCCATCGAAAACGAGTCGATCAAACGGAGCGGACGAGGGGCCCCGCAAAGACACCGCCCTTCGCATCTAAAGCATCGGCACGCGACGGCGCTCGGCGTTGACGCCATGGGCAAACGCAAGCCGCCTCGTTCTCTCTGAGCAGCCGCCAGCACGCCAAGCCTCTTTGCGACGCAGCGGGCTAACGCAAGGTCGGGTTCTAAACCCCAGTCACCTCATCAGCACCGCAGCACACGTTCTGAGCTGACGCGCCGTGCCAACAAGCCTCAGAGCACCTACCCCCGTCAGCCCCGCCCGAACACCCTAAAAGCTCGAGCCAACCGCACACTCACCCCAGTGGCAACAAAACCCCCCCCATCGGTCCCCCCCCCCGAAACAACCCAAAAGCGAAGGGCCCGCCGCCGAGTCGCCCAAGCTCAATGCCGCAACAAAGCGCCCCCCGTCGTCCCCCCCAAACACCCGAAAAGCTCGAGCCAGCTGAGCCGCCGCCCAAGCTCACTGCAGCGACAACGCGCCACCCGTCTCCCCATCGTCCCCCCCAAACACCCGAAAAGCTCGAGCCAGCTGCGTAGTCGCTCGAGAACCGGACCGGAACCGTAGTTGCTACGGTGAGGACCGGAAGCGCAGAGCGACATAGCAGATGGCCGAGATCTTCGGGGGTCGCCGCATATGGAATAAGGGTCCGTTTAACAGGGGATGCGAGCTAGGACGGTTGTGCCGTGCCCCTTCGCCGACTCAATATCCAGCGTCCCCCCGACCAGCGTCACGCGCTCGCTGAGCCCGAGCAGCCCGATACGACCTGCGCTCACCGCGTTCATCTCGAAGCCCACGCCGTCGTCCTCGACCGCGGCAATCACGCTGCCATTCACGCGCTGGACCACGACGCTGGCGCGCGCGGCGCGCGAGTGACGCGCGACGTTCGTGAGCGCCTCTTGCACCACCCGATACAGGACCGTCTCGAACTCGGGAGGGAAACGCACCGCTTCGAGATCGGCGAGCTGGCAATCCAGCTCGATGCTCGTGCGCGTCGACCAGTCCGAGAGCAGTTGCCCGAGCGCCGCGTGGAGCCCGAGGTCGTCGAGCGCCGTAGGGCGTAGCCTAACGGCCAGGCCGTGCACCTCCCGACCGAGCTCCTCCGCAGCGCGTTGCACCTCCGCGAGCCGCGCGGAAACGGCGGGCGGGAGCACCCCGGCGTCGCGCGTGGCGCGCACCGCCAGGGTGAGCGCCGTCAAGGTCTGGCCCACCTGATCGTGGAGGTCGCGGGCGACGCGGCGCCGCTCGTCTTCTTGCGCGCTGTCGAGGCGGCGCAAGAGGTCGCTCCGCATCTGCTCGGCGCGCCGGCGTTGGGACACCTCCTCGGCGAGCGCCCGATTCATCTGCGCGAGCTCCGAGGTGCGATGCGCCACGCGCTCTTCGAGCTCGGTGTGCGCCTTCGCCAACGCCTCCTCCGCGCGCGCGCGTTCGACCGCACCCCAACCGCGCTCGGCCGTCTCCTCGACACGCAAGACCTCGGCGGTGGTCCAAATGTGAGGTTCCGCGTAGTGCACGTCGAAGGTCGCCCGGAGCTCGCCCGCCTTCACGAGCGGCACGCTCATGATGGCGCCGATGCCGTACCCTTTGAGCGCGCCGCGCTCTCTCGCAGGCATGCCCTCGTCGTGCTCGACGTCGTGGATCACGGTGGTGAGACCCTGCCGGCAGCGGCGGCCGAGGAAACGCTCAAACACCACCAGCTGGTGCGTGCCCACCGCGCTCGGCGCCCCGTTGGTGTAGTCGCGATGCACGACGGACTTGTCGCCGTGGATCTCCGTGTACAAGACCCGCATGGCGCCGAGGTGCTCGCCGAGCACGTTGGCCACGACTCCGCTCACTTCGATCGGGTCGCTCACCGCACGCAGAGCGTCCGTGAGCTGGACGCGGAACGCGTCCGCTTCTGCCGCCGCGAGCCGCCTCTCTTCGGCGCGCTTCCTTTCCGTGAGGTCGCGCGCGATGCGCGTAAAACCGAGCAGATTGCCCGCCGGATCGCGCACCGCCGTGGCGATCTCGTTCGTCCAGATGCGCTCGCCCCCCTTGCGTACGCGCCACCTGTCCCGTTCTGCGCGCCCTTCGACGGCCGCCTCGTCCAGCTCTCGCTCGTGTTCGCCGACGGCGATATCCTCGGGCGTGTAGTAGATCGAGATGGACTGACCGAGCGCTTCCTCTGCTGCATGACCGAACAAGCGCTCGGCGCCCTCCGGCCACTCCGTAATGATGCCCCGCGCGTCGGTGAGCACGATGGCGTAGTCGTGCACGTTCTGAAAGATCGCGCGGATACGCTCCTCGCTCTCGCGCTGCGCGGCCTCGGCGCGCGTGCGCTCGAGCGCAGCCCAGGTGCGCTCGGCCGTCTCACGGATGAGCTCGACCTCCTGAGGAGCCCAGGCGTGGGGCGCGGCAAATTGGACGCTGGAGAGCCCTCGCAGCACGCCGCCCTTGAGCAGCGGCACGCTCACGCGCGCTAGTGCGCCGAAGCGCTGGCTGACGCGGGCGCGCTCTTCTGCACCTAGCCGCTCGTCCGTGCTGACGTCATTGCAGACGAACGTACGACCCGCCTTGACCTCCGAAGACGCAAACCTACCGTACTCTGACAGGCGATGTACCCCCGCGATGCTCGGCATGCCCTCCGCCGTATAGTCGCGCCGGACCAGCGCCTCGTCCCCCGTGACCTCGGCGTAGTGCACGCGGCTCGCCCCCAGGTGCCCGCCCAGCGCCCGCGTGGCGGCCTCCTGGATTGCCATCGGGTCTGCGAGCGGGCCGAGCGCATCGGCCAAGGTGACCAGGAACGCGTCACGCTCGGCGGCACGGCGAAACTCGCCGTCCGCGAGGCGGCGCGCGGTGACGTCTCTGAGCAACACCGCGATCTGGTTCTGGCCGGCGCTCCCGACGCTGACGATGCGCAGGTCGAACCAGCGGTTCAACGCCGGCGCGTGCCGCTCGAGACGAAGAGGCTCGCCCGTCTGGAGCACCTGCACGTAGTATTCTAGCCAGTCAGGCGCGAAGTTCGTGACGAGCTCGCTCCACTTCTTGCCGACGACGTCCGTAAGCCCAGTGAGTGCCGCATACGCGGGGTTCGCCTCCAGGTGGAGCGCATCGACGCCGGCGCCGCTCTCGTCGAACAGCACTTCGAGCACAGAGACCCCTTCGTCCATCGACGCGAAGAGCGTCCTCGCCCACTCTCTGGACCGAATCAATGCCGCGAGCTCCCCTTCCGGCGTGCATAAGTCGGTTCCTGACCCCATCCTCGGAGCTTACGCCAAGAAGCCGACGCCAGGGGAAGCGGCGACAGCGCCAACGCCCGAAGACTCGCGACGCAGCGGGCAGGTTGCGCTCGTCTTTGCTTGGCTCGAGCCTGTGCCCGCCTCCTTCCAGGATGACTTAGTCCAGGATGAGGGCGTTATTCGTGCCGCGAGGTAAACCCGTAACCGCTTCGACCGGTCGCGAGCGCCCTCCGGACCAGTCGGGTGCGTCCGCCTCGGCCGGCGCAGGGCGGGGCTTGCCTTCGGCGCGCGACGACCTCGCGCGACGGCGTCGCGGCGGCGGTTCGTCTCGCAAGGCCCCAGTGACCGCGACCGCCAGACCCGCTTCCGCCGGAGGCGGCGGCGGCGGCAACGCCGTCAATTCGGCCTCTGGCAGGGTGCCAACGGGAGCGGCGCTCGATGCCTCGGCCCTGAGGGCGAAGGTCTGAGGTGAGCCGGGGTCGAGAGATCGAGGGCGCTCGGCGGCCGCGCTGGCTCTGGCGGCAACCTCCACGTGTTGCCGCGGTGTCAGCGTCAACGCGACGCCCCCCAGCGCCAGCGCGAACGCCGCGGGGATGAGGTAACGAGCCCGGCGGGACTTGGCGGGCGGAGCAGCTTGGACCTGCGTCACCGGCACGATCGCTCGTGCGCTGGAGGACGCCATCGACTCGAAGCTCAGCCCCCATGTGATGCGCGTGCGCTGCCCTGCGAGCGTCAAGAGCTCGCGCCCCATGGCGCGCATGTCTGGAAACCGCCGAGCGGGGTCCAGCTGCATGGCCCGCTCGACGATACCTACCATGCGCCTCGAGAGCATGGGGTTTTGCCCCGCTACGGGCTCAAAACCGCCACTGGTGATGCGGTGGATGATCTCGGCAAAGCTCGACGCAGACGCAAACGGATTTACGCCCGTGCAGCACTCGTACAGGACGACACCGAGCGCGTACTGGTCCGACAGGGGCGTCATGTCAGCGCCGCGCGCTGCCTCCGGCGACATGTAGAACGGAGTTCCGATCAGCCCGCGTCCCGCGGACGTCAGCTTCAACTGATCGGGACCCGCTGACTTGGAGATACCAAAGTCCAAGAGCCGCGGCTCGATCTCGTCGTTACGCCCGCGTGCCAAGAAGATATTGCCGGGCTTCAGGTCGCGGTGGACGACGCCCGACGCATGCACCGCCGCCAGCGCGCCCGCGATCGGCACGACGATGTCCATGATGATGCCCTCATCGAGCCGCCCCTTGAGCTCGACGAACGCGTCCAGATCGATGCCGTCCAAGAGCTCCATGACCAGGTAAGGCGTGCCCTGATGCACTCCAACGTCAAAGATGTTGACGACGTTCGGATGCTTGATCGCGGCGGCGATGCGCGCCTCCCGCAAGAAGCGCTCATGCCCGTCGCCCGGCTTGCCCACTCCCTCGAGCAACACCTTGAGCGCGACCTGCCGCTGCAGCCCTTCGTGCTCGGCTTGGTAGATTCGAGCCATGCCCCCCTGACCGATACAGGGGCCAATCAGGAACGTGCCGAAACGCGAGCCCTCCTCGAGCACTGGCGCGCTCCCGCTCGCGGGCTGCTCGGGGGGCACGCGCGGCTGCTCTCCACTGATGGAGCCATCGCCCGCGACGCTCTGCGGCGGCGTGCCGTGCAACGGCGTGCCGTGCAACAGCGTGCCGTGCAACAGCGTGTGGTCCTCAGGTGGCTGCCACTCATCGCTCACGAAAAACACCTCACGGTCATTGCACGACGGTATGTTGCATAAATGGCCGACGTGCCACTCGCGGCGTCTTTTTGCTGTCCCACTTTGGCGCACGTTGACGACGGGGCGCAGAACGCGTGCTTTTCTCGCGGCCCGACCTGCCCGTGGCCGCGAAAAATTCCCCCGCTTACGCACGACGTGCGCTGCGGCTTTGCGCGCGTTCCAGGCCCCGCGCGCGCGAGGCCCGCGTCAGCGCCAGCGACTTGGGCGTCGCGCAGCGACGCATCGGAGCGGGCGATCCCACGGCAACTTCCCGAGGACGTGCTCGGGCCGCCCGCTCACGATGCGTGATGCTGATCCACCGCTCAGATCGAGAGGACGCCCGCCCGCAGCAAGTAAGCAAACTTCTTGCGCTGCTCTGCGTCCAAGAGCGCGTACATCTGCTCCAGCGCAGCCTTGACGCTGGCGCGCAGACGCTCGGCGCTGCGCGCCTGCTCTACGCTGGCCGCGTCCACCTTGGCATGGTCGAAGCTAGCGCCCTCGAAGGCCTCGGCGAGCGACGCCGTTCGCCGCCGATAATCCACTTCGCTCTGAGCGCGCTCTGTCTTGAGCGTGTCCAAGATCGCCGCGAGCTGGCTCACCTGCTGGTCATTTAGCTCGAGCTTGTGGGCGAGAAAGCGCAGCGGGCGGCGCACTCCGAAGCCGCCCCCCATCTCGTCCACCCCCTGCGACATGCTGTGACACGCGCCACCCCTGCCCGACCGGCACCCGCCGTGCCTACCCCAGAGGTGTTCCGCCGCGGCTCCGTGCCCACCAGCGAAGCTCGACGCGTGATATTCGGCGTGCTGACGGCGCAACCAACCCAAAAAACCAGGATGCATATTTTCGTCCTTCTGCCGGGGCTATCGCTCCCGGCGGGGCATGAAGTGCGGGCGAAATTGCCTCGCACCTGGGTTGGGTAAGGCCTATGTCAATCGCTGTCAAGGCGCCGACGCGGTACGCGGCGCCGGGCCTCAGGCGGGCCCGAGGGGCTGATTGAGCTCGATCACGTTACGATCCGGGTCACGAACGAAGATGGCGCGATGGCCGGTGGGGAATGTCACGGGGCCGCCGCTCAGCGCGATCCCCGCGGCCTCCAGGCGGGACTGGGCCGCGACCAGGTCCGGGCAGCGGAGCGCGACGTGCGTGTAACCGGCGCGTTTGACCGGGTCATCCATGAGCACGTTGTGATCGGGACCCGGGTTGGCGTTGATGATCAAGTTGATCTCCACGCCGGAGGGATGCATCAAGATCACAACGGGCTCTGTGCCAAACGGGCCACCCACAAACTCGAAGCCCAGCACGGCGTAGAACGCGCGCGAGCGCTCGAGGTCTGCGACACGGATGCCGATATGGGCGACGCCGCTGATCAGCTGGGACATGTGCGCCTTTTTAGCCCAAGCCGCCGAGGCCTGCAGGCGTTTCCGCGTCGTGCCCGCCCGGCTCGGCGACGTAGCCCTCCGCCCCCTCGGGCAACGGCGGCAGCTCGGTCAGGTCGAAGTCCGGAGCCACCAAGTACAGCTCCGGAGTCGGTCGATAGCGCGTGGTGCGGACGTCCCGGCGCGAGGCTCCGCCGAGGGGCGTGATGTGCCGGGTACGCTGCAGGGTAAAGCCTGGGATGCCGTCTTGCTTGCGCTCGTAGGTGCCGCGTTTCACGCTGGAATTGACCTCGACGAGGCGCGGGAACGGGAGCGTCTCTTTCACCTCGCTCGAAAGCCTCACGCGCCCTAGCTTCGACTCGCCGAGGACGCGGAACGTGAGCTTACCGTTCTCGACCAGAGCTTGGATGGCGAGCGGAATGGGCCAGGGGTTTTCGAGCTCGAGGTCGACGAACGGCCAGGCCACGGTCGCGTCCAGGCCCTTTGCGATGTACGCGAGCGGGCGCGAGTGCGGATAGGCCTGAATGACCTCGAGACCGGCGGCCAGGGCCGCTGCGTGCAAGGTGCTGGAGACCTGGCAGGTGCCCCCGCCCACACCGCGCACGAATTCACCGTCCATGATTTGCCAGCTGTCCTGAAAGCCGTTGGCCTCCGAGCGTTCGCCGACCACTCGATTGAAGCTGATGCGGTCGCCGGGCAGCAGTATCACCCCGTCCACCCGGGCGGCGGCGACTGCGATGTTTGCGGCTCGCGTGGCGTATTTACCGCTGGCGCGAAAGCGCGTCGAAAATTCGGCGATCACCTCACGCGGGCTGAAGCCGCCGAGCCGCTCCGTATTCACGCGCGGAGCAATCGCGACGAAAATGAGCTCGATCGGGGGAGAAGGCACGCTGCCGGAAGCGGACCCGAGCTGCGCGGCGCGGCCGAGCGCCGCCGACCACACGTCGTCGGCAGCGCGTTCCAAATCCAGATAACGCCCGGACGCGTGCGACACGAGCGCCGCGGCGCCAGCGTCGTAGCGGGCGGAGCGGGGCGCTCGGTCCCCGCCGGCCTTGAGCGGGCCCAAGCGCGCCAAGAGCAGCTCGCGGTCGAGCTCGAGCGCCAGAGGCACGTCCACGCCCACCCGCCGAGCCTGCGCGAGCTCGCGCCAACGCGAGAGCGGCGAGCCGCGGCGACCGATCGACAGCGCGCGGCGCAGCGTGGCACCGGTGTCGATCGTGATGCCGAGCTCGCCGAAGGTCGTGCTGAGCGCCGTGCCGGTCGCGCCTGCCTCGGCGCTGAAAGCGAAGCTGACGGGCTCCGCCTGTAGGCGCCGGGCGAGCTCCTGCACCACGCTTTCGAGAGGGTTCGCGGCGCCGCTGAGCCTGCCCGCGACCGTCACGCCGGGCGCTGCGGTACCGGGGGCAAGGCTAGAGCTCGACGCCCAAACGGCGCCGCCCAGCAGCGTCAACGCCAAGAGCGCCACGCTCACCCAGAATCCCACGCGCGTCATCCCCAAGCTCCGGAGCAGGGTGCCGCGCCGTCGCCTGCCGCGCAAGCAACGTCTCTGAGACCTAGTGCCGCGAATCCATCGCAGCGATGAGTAGCTTCTACAGGCCTCTGCCCGCCGCCGCCCCGCTCAGCCGTCCGTGCCCCAGCGCGCTCGCAGGGCGGCAAGTTAGTGAGCGAAGCGTGGAAAACGCGTCGAAGACGTTCAGGTTTTTGACTCGCGGCGCGTCCGGGTCTAAGTCATGGGAGACTTCATGGCGCCTCACCCAGGTGTGAAGAGCAACGTCCCCGCTGCCGAGGTGCAGCGGCCGCGCTTTGGGCGCCTGGGTCTGGTCGTGGTGCTGTGCTTTGCGCTCGGGCTACTGTGGCCCTTGCTCGCAGGGATGAACTTCGTGCAACGCCCGCCCGGCAGCACGCCGCTCAAGCCCGACGAGCTGGAGAGCCCCGGCAATGAGGCAGAGCCGTTGCCGAGCCCCCCGGGCCTGCCTGCGGCCGAGTCTGACGTGACGCGGGCCGCGGCGCGCATCGTGCCGGCGTTGACGGGCCAAGAGACCGTGCGCATCGAGGGCAGCGTCGTCGTCAGCTGTCACGGCGACGCGGACGAGCCCGCCTCGAGCTGCGACGAGCCGAGCTTAAAGGGTGTGATCGAGGAACCGATCGCCAAGCTCGCGCTGTGCGCCGCGGCGGACGGCGCCTCGGGCATCCTGTCATTGGGGCTGGACCTGGACTTCGCCAGAGGGCACGTGGCTCGCGTCAAGTCGGGTGAGAGCACGACGCTCTCCAAAGACAAGGCGACGGCTCTGGTCACGTGCGCGGAGGACGTGGTCGTGGGCACACCGCTCGACGACGTGGAGCACGAGCACAGGCGCTATTGGTTATACTATCGGGTGCGCTTTCTACCCCCGGGTACGCCGGTGGATCCCGCGTCGATCCCGGCCGTCGAAGAGGTGGTGAGCGCCAGCGGGCGAGGCACCATCGGTTGGAAGACGGCGGTGGTTCGAGAGGCGCCATCGCGTCAAGCGAAAGTCGCCGGTCAGTTGTTGTATGGGACTCGGGTCAACGTCACCGGCCGCGTGGGTGAGTGGTATCGAATCGAGCACGGTGGAGGCAGCATCGGCTGGGTGCATCGAAAAGCGATCGGCATGTAAGCCAGGCGGCGACCTCCGTTGGGCACTGGGGAGCGGCCCCACCCCACTGGCCGATTCCGATGCGGGGCGTCCCAGCCGAGAAAATCAGTAGCGTGCGCGCCTCCTCGGCGGGCCGGGGTGCCGTAAGGAAACCGGCTGGACGCTTGCGACTGTGCTAAGCCTCTCGCTAGGCAAAACGTCGTGTCAGCCAAGTCCACGGACCACAAATCGCAGACGCCGGAGTCGACGGGTAAGTCGTTGGCGGGCAACTCGTCGGCTGCCAGCTCGTCGGCAGCCAGCGTCGGGCGAGACGTCGCGCTGGTCTGCGGCGTCAGCGAGGACGGGCAAGGCGTAGACATCATCCGCAAGCGCGGCGAACGGATCGAAACGGGGACGGTGCGGCGGCTCGAACAAGGCAAGCCCATCCACGGGGAAGTCGTGCGGCTGCGTCCGCGTGAACAATTTCCGATGCTGTGTGACGTGGACGTCGAGGTGCCAGCGCCCACGCCGAGCGCCCCTGCGCTCACCTCCGGTCCTGCGCAAGTCGCCACCGAGAGCTACCGAAAGAATTGGGACGCGATCTACGGACGCAGCAAAAAGCCCGGTTCGCTGCTCAACTGAGCGCGGCGCGCCAAATCGCCCCGACGTGACGTCGCCTTCGGGGTGGCGTGGGGTGGAGCGACAGCGCACTCCTGAGACGATTACCGCGTTGGGGAGCGTGGACGCGTCCCGGAAACGCGCTACGGTCGCCGCATGAGCCAAGGCAAGCCGAAGCTGAACGCGGCAGGGCACGTCGAAGCGGGCGGCGCCTCGTACCGCATCGTGGATGATCTGTCGTCGGGGCGCTACACGGTGGTGCGGGACCGGGACGGCGTATTGATGGGAGCGTTCAAGCTGGATGCACCCGGTGACCTGCCAGGCAGCGCTGCCGTCGACGCGGGGGCTCTCGACCCGGAGTTGGTGCTGGCCATCGCGCAGCTGATGGCGTTGCCCCGCGGCACCCTACCCTTGCAGTGACTGGCCCTGCAGGCGCGCTCACTCCGGCGATCTCGGCAGGGGCACGCGCTCGAGCAGCGTCGCCAACCGGGCTGCGGCGACGCGAGCGCGGCGCCGCGCGATGACTTTGGCGCCGGCCAGATCGGCGTCGGACAGCGACACCTCGGGCTTTGCCTCGCGGGTGCTCTCGGCAGGAGCCGGGCTCGAATTTGCTGCAGCGCCGCGCTCGAAATTGGAGACGGCCGCTAGGATCGGAGGAGTGTAGACCGCGCTCCGCGCAAGCTCGCAGCTCTCCTCGAGCCAGGTGTTCACGTCGAGGTTCTTCGCTTGCGACCTCGCCAAGCGATCGAGCTCGGGGTCGGCGCGCAACAGAGCGACCTCGTGCGTCGCGAAAACGAGCGACGGCTCATCACCCAAGAGCCCGTCCCAGACTCGGTGCAGCGAGCCACGCCCCGAGATGCTGATGTCGTTACCACCGCGGTCGCCAGCCACGAACCGAGAGTCGGTAAAGAGCGCTACGCCGTGCAATGGTTGGTGCGCGTCTCCCACCAGATGCAACACCCAGGACAACGCCAGGGCTCGCTCGGACCGAGGTTTCGCCACGTCGCCCAGGGTGCGCCTCGCGTTCTCCAGCGCCAGCGTGATCGCGTCCCCCGCTGGGGCCGCGGGCTTGCCCTGAGCGCGGCGCGCGGCCGCGATTTCGAGCACGCGGCGCGCCGACTCCGGAAACGCGGCGCGCGCTTCGGCGCAGCTGCCGAGGCGACCCTGGCGCAGATACAGCGGCAGGTTGACGTAGTGCCAGGTACCGTGCTCGAACGCGGGTTGACTCCGCGCGAGATCGGGCCAGGTCGACGCGTAGGCGAAGATCCAACGAGCCCGCTCGGCCTGCGTGGCGAGCGATGGCGGCAGCACCGGCAAGAAGTCCTGTCTAAAGCGCGGGTGCTCCCCGAGGAGCGACACCAGGGCCGCCCGCACGTCCCCTGGCAAGCCGTCGTAAGCGAGCAGCGCGATCTGCATGTGGCCACTCGGAGCCCACGCGAGCGCGCTGCGCGCCATGCCCAGGCTACCCAGGGCGCACGTGAGAGCCACGTACGCGTAACGCCTCAGCCCCTGCATGAACGACTAAGCGCCCTCCAGAATTTGTTCGAACACGAGGACCATGCGCTCGAGCTGATCGACCTCGACGTACTCGGCGTCGGTGTGAGCCTGCTGGATGGATCCAGGCCCAAGCACCACCGAGGGGATGCCCGCGCGCGCGAAGAGCCCCGCGTCGGTGGCAAAGGCCACGCTGCACGGAGCGGGCTGCTCCCCGCAGCGGACGAGCGCGCGTTGACAGGCCTGAGCCGCGGCGTGCCCCGGCGGCGTGTACAAGGGGTCCTTCCCCATGCGCAGATCCGAGAGCTCGAGGTCCTCCAGGCTGACCTTGCCCAGCACTCGCTGTATTTCCAGGCTCAAGCTGGCGCTCGTATCGCCGGGTAAGGTTCGACGATCCATGAGCAGCCAAGCGCGGTCGGGCACGACGTTGGGAGCATGACCGCCGCCGATGACCCCGATCGACAGCGTGGCTGGGCCGAGGCCCTCATAGGGGTGCTTGCCGAGCTCTACACCGAGCTCCTCGAGCGCCAGCGTGGCTCGAGCCAAAAGGACGATGGCGTTTTGGCCACGGCTCGGGTCCGAGCTGTGGCAGGCCCTGCCGTGCGCCTCGACGCGCGCCATCGCCGTGCCCTTGTGCGCGTTGACCAGCTTGAGCTCCGTCGGCTCGGTGGCGATGGCCCAATCGATGCGTGAGCCCGAGAGTTGCGCGAGCACGTCGCTCACGCCGAGGCTGCCGCTGCTCTCCTCATCCGCTTCACCCACGATGACCAGGTTGCGCGCGAGCGACCCGCGAGCGAGCACGCGTTCGAGCGCCGCCATCAGCGCGGCCATGCCCGCCTTCGTGTCGCAGCTGCCTCGCCCGAGGAGCCGCCCGTTTTTTACGACCGGGTCGAACGGGTTGATCGACATGTTGTCGACGGGCACGGTGTCGAGGTGCGAGGCGACCAGGAAGGTCTCGGCGGAGCGTGACGCGCGCACTTCACCCACGACGCTGCGGCGCGTGCCGGAGCCCACGAGCACGCTGTCGATCTCGAGCTTTTGCAGCTGCTGGTGGACGAACTCGGCGTAGCGCTGCTCGCCGACCCAAGCCGCGTCAATGTCGGTGCGCCCCATCGGGTTGATGGAGGGGATGGCCACGTAATCCCGCAGATGGCGAACCGCCGCCGAGAGTGACATTTGAGCCCAGGCTACGACCCAGGGGTATATTCCGCAACGCGCACGCACCCGGCCGGGTAAATCGCAGGCGCCTGGCAGCGCCACGCGGTGCGATAGGGTGGGATGAGCGCGGCTCGGCCCTGGGCCCGGCGCGTCCCCCCAGGCACTCGCTCAGAATAGATCGAGCAAGCGCTGCACCTGCGCGCGCGGCAGGGCGTAGGTGGCGTTTACCGAGCCGTGACGTGCGTAGTAGATGCTCGCGTCGCGGAGGGAGTCGCGGCTGCCGATGCTAAAGCGAATCGGAGGCGTGCCCACGTTGGCGGGCGCTTGGCAACGGACCACGCCGACCAGGATGGGGCGGCGTAGGCCCTCACCTGGGAGGGCGGGGCCGAGGTGGACGGCGGCCTCGGGGCGCAGCGATTCGATCGCGAGCAGGAGCTCGTCGATGCGCGCCGTGTCGAAATCGGAAGAGCCCTTCTGGAGGGTGAGTTGGCCCGCCACGCGCCGGAGCAGCACGCTGCCAAGGCCTTCGGCGCTGAGGCTGAGCTCGACGATGGAGTCGCGATCAGCGCGGAAGACGGCGCGGTCCAGCAGCCACGTGCCGAGCACTCGCTCGATGCCGCGCGGCGCGACAAACACGCCGGGGTCACGGTCCACGCTGGCGTAGAAGCCGCCCGGCGCGCTTTGGCCGATCGAGAGCGTCCGTTCCACCTCGCGTCCTTCGACCTCCACGACGAGCTTTACTTGGGCGCGCGGCTTGGCGAGGCCGAAGCCCGTGGACGCGCGATCGCTCACCCAGCGCAGCGCGCGCAGTGTGCGGAGCTGATCGAAGAGCTCGGAGGCGAGGCCGCCATCGACCTCGTAACCCTTGGGCGCGATCAAGCTGAGCGCTCCTTCCGGACTGCGCTCCACCGTTTGTTTGACGCTGCCGCTGACCATGTCAATCTTGCGCACCTCTTTGATCGCGTAGTCGAAGACCTGATGGTCCTTGAGCAGCGTGGCGTCGGCGTGTAAGCCGAGGGCGCTCTCTTGCGAGATCACGAGCACGGCAGCATCGACCTCGCGCAGCACTCGCCGGCTGCCATCCGCGAGTGGCGCGCTGACCCTCACCGCCTCCTTCACCCGCTCTTCCCCGCTGCGCGCCGAGGACTCGAGCGTGACGGTGGCTGCAGAGTACTCCGCGCCGGCGCTGGGCTTGGCGCGCCCCGTGAGCAGGTCGCCCCGCATGCCCAAGATCAAGGACAGCCGATCCTCGGCGGCCTCGGTGTCGAGCTCCGAGCTCCTCGGCTGACGAAGCACGAAGCCATCGCCGCTGCGGGCGAAATCCAAGACGGCCTCCCCTTCCACGATCTGGATGCTGTCGACCTCGTCGGCGTCGAAGCTGAACAGGCCGCTGTCGATCAGGACGCTGGCGGGCTCGCGCAAGGCGTACAAAACGCTGCGATCCACACACCCCGCGAGCGGCTCCGGCAGGTGCCGCAAGGCCAGCGTCTTGTCGGGTGCATTGGGGCAGCTGCCGCCGAACTCGAGGCTCGCCTCCGGCTTGTCGCCTTGCACCGGGACGAGAGCCACACGGATGCTGGCGTCGGTGCTGAGCGCTGCCTTGGCGACCTCCACGTCGACAAAGGGCTCTGCCACCGCGCGTGATAGCGCGAGGAAGATCCGGTCGAGCGAGTGGCGCTCGACACGTTGGCCGTCCTCCATCTCGTCGAATACGAAATTCGTGCCCGCGCGCTTGAGCCGCCGTACGCCGGCCGCGCTCGACAGCACCATCCGATCGACCGAGCTCTTGCGATAAGGGACGATCTGCCGGCCTCGAAACGTGTCCCCGTCCACGAACAGCTCGTCCACCAGGCGCTTTTTGATTACGAAGACGCGCGCCGGAGCGCTGCCCGCCTGGACCTCGACGTAGCGCGCTCCAGGCGGTGAAACGGCGTCGCGCCCGAGACGCAGAGCGTACGACAGCGAGCCCGAGACGAGCCTGAGCTCATGCTCCGACAGGGGCATGTCCGAGGCTGCATCGAGCTCGACCGGGGTCGCCGGCGTGCCCTCGATCTCGCGTTCCCAGGTCGCGTACTGCAAGCTGCCGAGGAGCTTGTCGACAGGGGCCGAGTCGGCGTCAGTCTCGAATGGCTCGGCTAGGCTCCACTCCGCATCCCCCGGATCCGCATTCGAGGGATCCCGATCCGCAGCCTCTGCCCCGTCGGCGGCCGACGGATCGCGTGAGAACGCCAGGGCCGAGGGCTTCGGTGCGCGGCGCACCAGCACGGTGCGGCGCGGGCCTTGCCTGATCTCGACCTTCTGCACTTCGTCCTGCCTGAAGACGCTGAGCACGTGCCGCTGGCGCACCTGCCGCTCGCCGCTCGTCTGGAGCCGAGAGGTCCAGAAGACGCCCGCCACCGACAGCAGCGCCAGCAGCAGCAGCCCGAGATTGAGCAGGCGAGCCCGCGCGAGCACCCTCACTTGGCACCGCCGTCTGGAGCGCCGCGCGCCGCGCGCACGAAGCGGCGGCGGTACAAGATCAGCAAACCCAGGGCCAGTGCCGTGCCGGGCATGTACAAGAGGACATAGCGTACGACCTGGGAGAGGGATTCTTCCGTGAAACGCAGCTCGACCTGGCGCCCTGGCTTGGCCGGAACGTTGACCAGGTTGGGCCGCGAGACGAGCCAGGAGAGCGCGCTCTCGACGAAGCGCCGGGTGCCGGCCAGGGTCGGATCCTGCCAGGTGTTGCCGAGCAGCGGGCTCGCGCTGCCGATGACGACCAGGCGCGCGCCACGTTTGTCGGAGCTCGCCGGCGCCTCGAGCTCCGCGGCCATCGCCACCAGAAACGGGCCGTCGCCGTCGTGCTGGATGTCGTCGATGTCGACCCCGGCGTTGGCGAGCAGCGCGGCGTTGGCCACGGAAAACGCGCGTTCGCTCGTGCCGAGGAGGGGCGCGACCTTGCCCTCCGATTCGAGCGCCTGCGAAAGTTGTAGCAGCACCCGGTAGCGCGCCTCACCCGCCAAAACGAGCCCTTCGGTGATGGCGTGCGGCTTGGGCGCAGCCAAAAACACCTCGCCGCCGATACCCACGGGCAGCACGGCGTCGGGGTCGCGCTCGAAGATGAGCTGACCTTTTGGACGCACGCCAAACACGAGGAGCAGCGGCTCGAGCCCGCTCTGGGTGGTGCGGTTGTCTTCGTCCAGGCTGGGCCCCACGCTCACCAGCACCGACTTACCCCGGCGCACCGCGCCCACCAGGCGAGACACCGCCGGACCGGCAAAGGGTTCTGCCGGCGCCGCCACGATCACCAGATCACAACTGGCGAGGGCGAGCTCGCCGCCGGATGCGCCGAGATCGACTTCGCGCGTGCCGTAGTTGTTTTTTTGCAACACGTGTTGCAGCGCGCCGAGCCCCGTCGGGCCACCGTCATCGAGCGACGGCTCCTCGTGACCGCGACTGAAGCAGACCTCGGTCGGCTTGGGATTTTGCACCTGCCGCAGCCCCTCCGTCAGGGCTCGTTCGAGCTCTGGCGTGGCCGTGCCCTGCTCTTCGTCATAGGCCACGATGTCCTCGGGGCCGATCACCCAGCGCGCGTCCCCACGCGCCACCACGAGCGCTGCGTCGCTCACCAGGTGACCTTGCTCGGCCCGGCCTTCGCTGAGCCGATAGCGATTCCTCAGCGCGACGAACTCGGCCGGGTCACGGTCTGGATCGACATAGCGGACGTTGATGAGCTTTGACTCCGCCTGGTACTGCCCGATCAGGCGCTGCACGCCCCCGAGCTCTGGATCGGACTGACTCAGAAAGACCAGCACGTCGATCGTCTCGGACAGGCTGCGCAGCGTCTCCAGGCTGGGCGCCGACAGCGTGTAGAACCCACCGCTCGTGACGTCCCAACGCTGGTAGAAGCGCACCGCGAGCACGTTCGTGCACAACGTCATGATGGTCGCCGCGACGACGCCGAGCGCGCTCCAGGCACCGAGCTTCTGGGCCAAGCTGGCGAAAGGGCGCGACCACACGCGGGGAGCGCGCACCGCCGGCAGCTCTTCCTTCCCTGCGGAGCGCTCTCCGGACGTCATCCCCACCGCCAGGAGTCGACCACGCGGCGGGTCAAAAACAGGCTCAACGAGGCGACGCTGGAGTCGAAAACGAGCCGCCGCGAGTCGACCACGCCGCGCGAAAAATCTTCTAGCTGTGACAGGACCGAGACGTGCGCGCACACCGCCTGCAGCGGCCCGGGGTCAAACACGCGCTCGCCCACGCCGAGAATGAACAGGCCGAACAGCACCAGGGTGGTGAGCATGAGCGCCGCGAGCTGGCTCTTGGTCAGCGCGCTCATCAAGAGCCCAATGGACAGATAGGCCGCGCCGATCGCAAACAGGCCGCCGTAACTCGCGACCACCACAGGCCAATCGATCTCCGCCACGTTGCGCACGATGACGACGTAGAGCAGGGTGGGCAGCCAGAGCAGCGTGAAGGTGGAGAGCGCTGCCAAGTACTTGGCGTGCACGACCGACGCCGCGCTCACGGGAGCCGTGAGCAAGGTCTCGAGGGTGCCGCTCCTCCGCTCTTCGGCGAACAGGCCCATGGTCAAGGCCGGGCAAACGAAGAGCAGCGAAAAGGGGATAAAGAGCGAGCTGAAGTAGCTCTGCACAGGCCCCTCGACGGAGAGGCTCGAGAAGTGGGTGAAATGATCTACCGTGATGTAGAAGCTCACGCCTTGCAGAAGTAAGAACGCGAAGAGCAGCAGCCAGGCCAAGGGTGTCACCCACAGGCTCAACATCTCGCGCCGGTAGATCGCCAGGAACCCGATCATGTGCACGCCCACTTCATGTCGCTTCCACGTCGGCGCCCGTGAGCTGGCGGAACACGTCCTCCAAGCTCGACTGTTGTAGCTTTGCTTCGCGCACCCGGATGCCGGAGCCCACGAGCAGGGCGATCGCGTCCTCCAGGCACTCGTGAACGTTGGCGCTGGGCTCGAACGTGACGAGCAGCGACACGATGGCGTCTTGCCCGTACCCGATGTTGTCGACTTCGAAGCTCGAGGCGAAAGGCGCCGGCGGCACGAGGGACGGCGTAGCAGACACCGGGGTCACGCCCAGCACGTGCTCGGACGCGACCAAGAGACCCAGCGCCTGCTGGTGACGGTCGTGCACGGTGACGATGGCGCGCTGTTGGCCGCGACGGCGGCGCAGCTCCGCGATCTGCCCCTGAGCGACCAGCACGCCGCGATCGATGACCAGCGCGCGCGTACAGGTAGACTCCACCTCGCTCAGGATATGTGTCGAGAGCAGCACGGTGTGGCTCGCCCCGAGCTCTCGAATCACCTGCCGCACGCTGTGGATTTGGTTGGGGTCGAGGCCCGCGGTCGGCTCGTCCAGGATCAAGAGCGGCGGGTTACCGAGCAAGGCGTCCGCCAGGCTCACGCGTTGCCGAAAGCCGCGCGACAAGCTGCCGATGAGCGAGCGACCCACCTCCGAGATGCCCGCCTTGTGCACGACCTGCTCGACCTGGGCCGCGAGCTCCGGCTTCTGGATGCGCTTGAGGCGAGCCCTGAAGGCGAGGTACTCATCCACGCGCATCTCGGGGTAGAGCGGCGCTGTTTCCGGCATGTAGCCCATGGCCTGCCGAGCCAAGAGGGGCTGCTCGATCACGTCGAAGCCATTGACGCGCACGCTGCCCGCGCTCGGCCCGAGGTAGCCGACGATCATGCGCAGCGTGGTCGATTTGCCCGCGCCATTGGGCCCGAGGAACCCCACCACTTCACCCCGACCCACCGAAAATGAAACGTCCCTCACCGCGACGAGCTGCCCGTAGGTCCGACGCAGCCCTTGCGCGTCAATCAACGGCACCTGGCTGTGGACCAAGCGACTCGACGAATCCGCACCGCGCGAGCTCGAGGCTGGCCCACTCGAGGCTGGCCCGCTCGACGCGGGATGACTTGCTTTTGGCGCGGCTGGAGAACTCGTCGTCACTTGCTTCCCTACCGCGACTCACCCGTTAGAACGCGAGAGCGGCGGCGTCAATTGCCGACACTCGGGCAGGCGGCTCCAAACCAGCGCTTCATTTTACGTAAGGCACGCGGTAGCCGTTCTCTCGGTAAGTGTGCACGTGGAAGAAACTCCGCATCAGGAGCACGTGTTCTTCCTGCTCGAGGTCGACGTCGTCGGAAAGATTGACCAGCTCCCCGGGGTCCGTCTGTAGATTGTACAGCTCCAACGTCTCACGGCGCAGGTCCCGGACGACCTTGAAGCCATCGTCGAAGAGCATCGCTTGTTTTAGGCGAGTTTCGGCCACGATGGGTCGGCTGAAGCGTCGGCCTTCCCCTACGAGCAACGGCAGCAAGCTTTCCCCCATGAAGGCCGCCGGTGTCGATATTCCAAACCAGTCGAGGAGGGTCGGCCCGAGGTCGATCAAGGACACGCTGGCCTCCACTTGCCGGGGTCGGATGCCGGCACCGGCCACCACCAAAGGTACTCTCACGAGCTCGTCGTATAAGCTGCCGCCGTGAAATGAAGAGTCGTGCTCGCCAAAAGCTTCGCCGTGGTCACTCATCACGACGAGCAGCGTCCGCTCTGCCAGGCCGAGCCGGCCGATCGCGCTCCGAACCTCGCCCAGGTAGCCGTCCACCACGCGGAGCGCGCGCAGGTAACGTTTGAACTTTGGCCCGCCGGGGCCCCCTTTGTAAAACGGGTCGTGGCTGTCGAGGTAGTGCACCCAGAGGAAACTCGGGGCTCGCGCTTTTTCTTCCAACGTGGCGATCAACTGGGCGGTCAGGGACGCTCCGTCCACCCAATGAGCCTGGCGTCCAGGCAGCGTGTCACCGGACCAGGCGTTGCGTTCGAAACCTTCGATCACCCCCGTGCCGTTCTCCAGCCACTTGGTCACCGGGAACGCCGCCGTGAACACGCCGGACTGCGACAGCAGCGTCGCGAGGTGGACGCTCTCGTCCTCGCTGGGCCAGCGGCTCTGGCCGCGCTCTGCCCAATATTGCTGCGAGAAATACTTACCGCTCGAGATAGCCGCGAGCGTGTACTTGGTCATCGAACCTGGTGAGCGCGCGTTCGAAAACTGCGCGCCTTCCGCCATCAGCTCGACCAGGTTCGGCATGAGCTTGCCGTGTTCCTCGTGCTGAGGCACGTCGGCGCGCAGTGAATCGATCGAAAAAAGGATCACGATCGGGCGATCGATCACCGGCCGAGCCCGGCTCGGGGAAATGTCGGGCAGGCCCTCACGCCGAGCGAAGAACGGACCCGCGCGTGACGCGAGCGCGGCTTGCACGTTGTCGAGGCCGCCGTCGGTGTGAAACACGGCCAGCAAATGCAGCGAGCTCGGGCGGCGCGCGAGCTGGATCATGACCGAGTTCGAATGCGGACCGAACAGCGCCCAGAGCGACCACCCCGAGAGCACAAAGGCCGCGACGAGCGCTCGTGAGCGCCACGCGCCGGAGAGCTCGACGCGCGGCAGCGCGTGGGCGATGCACAGCGCCGTAAGCCAGGAGAGATACAAATGCGCGCTGGGGTTGCTGCCCGGCGAGATGGAGACGTTGAGCCCGAAGGCCACGAGCGCCGCGAGCGCGGACACGAGCGGGCGGAGCACGCCGAGCGCGCGGCATAGCGGGCTGTCGCCGAACTTCCGGTGCAGGGTCAACCACGCGAGCAGGGGGACCGAACCGCCGATCACGGCCACGATAGCCACCAGAGCGAGCCACGAAGGCAGCTGTAAGCTCTCGGCGCTGCGCTCCGCCAGGCCGTCCAGATCTACGGGCAATACCATCCCAGCGAGGCCGAGAGAGAGGAGTGAGAACGCGAGCCAACCGATGAACGCCGGCTGCGGCAGGTAGCGCCGGAGGAGCCACACGGCGGCCATCGAGGCCAGGCCGAGCCCCACGTGACGGCCCAAGTCGACGCTGTGAGAGAGCCATTCGAAGCCCCGTTGGGCTCCGCGCTGCCGCGCCGACCAGATCGAAAACAGCACGTTGAGCGCGCCCGCGAGGGCCCAACCTAGCGCGACATGGACAGGCCATGTCGGCTGTGCGTTGGCCACGCCAGCACGCCCGATGCTGGGGCGGCGCAGGCTCGGCGTCAGCATGACGTCGGAGGGGTAGCACAGCGCCGCCGGGACGTCACAATAACGACGCTCGCGCGCCACCTCGTTTGGGGCTCAAACGAGCGGCGCCGTAGCGCGAGCGCTAGCCTGTCAGGGCTTGACGACCTGTGTGCCCGGGGGCGCCGCGAACTGGAACTCGCTCGCCGGCACCGGCACGTTCACGAGCGGCTCCGAGAAGTCGAACACGTTCTTGTTCTTTTGCGCATCGATCAAGAGCACGCGACGCACCTGGAAGGTCTTACCGTCCACGTACAGCAGCATCTTCTGATACGCTGGCGTCGGCTCGCGCGGAATCGCCAGGAGCACGTAGCCGCCTTTGAACTTCAGCGTTTGCGCATTCAACTTCTTCAGCGCAAAGGACGCGGTGAGCTTGCCCTCGCCGAGCAAGAACGAGAGCGCCGCCGGATAGGCGCTCTTGCCCACCTCCTGCTCGTACAGTTGCTTGTTCTCGGCCTCGTACACCTTGAGCAAACGCCCGTCGGACACGACGCGGTTGCCGTTATTGGTGTAGCGCCAGCTCATTTTGCCGGGCTTGACGAACGCGACGCGCCCTTGGCTCTCTTTGCGTTTGTTGTACGCAAAAATCGTGTAGCGCTGGCTGAACTGCGCCTGAAAGGTCTTGGCACCGTCGTAGAAGGATTGAACGCGCTCGGCGATCGCCTCCGACGAAAGATCGGGCAGGTCGGCGGCGACGTCACCGCTCGGGGCGAGCACCGGCTCTTCCTGCGCAGAGGCCGTCGGGACATTCGCCGAGGAAACACTCAAGGCGGCGCACAGCGCCAAAGCTCCGGTCCAAACGCTGGTCATCTTGATCACCTCCTCTAGCCTACTCCTCGAGGGGCCGTACACTTCCCGTCGGGCCTCACCCGTCAGTCGACGGAGAGGAGCCGGAGCCATCCCTTCGACACAGCGGCCAATTGGCCTATTTGGCGCGCAAGACGGGCCGCCGGGTGCGGGCCGCCAGCGCTCGCTCGAGCGGAGCCCGGCGCAGGTAGGTGAACGCGAGCGCCAGGGCGTCCGCGGCGTCTTCACGAGGTTCCACGTCCAGGGTCAGCAGGGTGCGCATCATCCGCACGATTTGCCCTTTTTCCGCGCGCCCATGGCCGGTCACGGTGTTTTTTACGCGCGCCGGAGGGTACTCGACGACCTCCATGCCCGCGCGGGCGAGGTTCAAGAGCACCACACCCCGGGCGTGGCCGAGCTTCGCCGCGGACTGGGCATTCTTGGCGAAAAACAGCGACTCGACCGAACCCACGTCGGGGCGGTACGTCGAAAGGACCGTGTCCAGGCTGCGATCCAGATGCACGAGGCGCTGCGCCAGGGTATCGCTCGCCGAGGCGTCGATCACTCCGTGACCGAGGTGGGTGACGCGATTGCCCTCGCCGCGCAGCACGCCCCAGCCCAGGTGCAGCGTGCCCGGGTCGATACCAATCACGATCATCCTCCCGCCACGGTATCAGTCGGGCGGCACAATCGAAAGTTTTAGCCCGCCGTATCCGAAACTAGCATCAGAAGTAGTCGACCATCGCGGGAGCGGGGCCGCCGAACAACGCCGCCAGCGCCGCCGTGGCGCGCTCGTCTGCCTGGAGCTGCCCGCTGAGCTCGAGCTCGAAAGGGCTGATGAACCCGCTGTAGAGCGCCGCCAGCGCCGAGACCGAGAGCCGAGCCTTGGGCGCAGCGCCGTCGGCGACCAAGGTTGCGACCCCGCGCGTGACCCGCAGCGGGTAGATGCCGCCGTTTTCCGGCAACACCTCGTCATCGAGCTCGAGGTCCACGGCGACGTCGACCTCGGGGTACCCGCGCCCGAGCAGCGCCGCGCGCACGTCGATGAGCCGTAGCATCCAGTACTCCTCTATCCCCACCTTGAAGACGCGATCGGGCAAGCCGAGCAAACGAGCGTCAGCGGGGCCGCCGTTCCAGCCCACGCGCTCCGCGATCGTCGAATGGTCGGCGAGGAACGCCAGCACCGCCCGTAGCGCGGCGGGGCTCAGCGCCACGAAGTCACTGAGCAACAGCTCGAGCGGGGTGCGCGACGGCGCGGCGCGCACGTACACGTACCCGACGAGCCCGCCCGGCCCCTCGACGCCGAAACCGCGCGCCGGTTCCCGCTCCGGATTGCGCACGCGATTCCAGACGTAAACGCCCCGATCCAGATAGCCTGGCCGCCGCTGCGCCACTCGCCGGTACAGCGCGTCGACGGCAGGCTGGCGCGCGTCCGTCAGGACCTGCACGGCCAAGGGCCGAGGTGAGCGCGGCAGCTGCCGGAGTTGCAGCGTGAATCGGCACAGGCTGCCGGCGAGCTCGTAGCCTGCTTTGCGGTAGAGACCATAGGTCGAGGGATAGAGCGTGCTCAGGGCGAAGCCGCGCTCGCGCGCGGAGCGCAAGGTGGCGCGCATCAACGCGAGCCCCAGGCCTTGGCCGCGAGCCTCCGCGGCGATCGCCACGCCGGCGATGCCCAGCGTCGGGACGCGCCGCCCGCCGAACCACTGCGCCATGCCGATCTCGACGAGCCCGCCCTCGATCTCCGCGCGCCGGCCAGCGACACGGACGGAGCCGGGCTCGGCGCGACCCAGCCACTCGTGCGCCGAGTGGGTGCCGTTCCCAAATGCCCAACCCACGATCGCGGCCAGAGCCTCGATGTCCGCCGATTCTCGGGTCAAGCGCGTCTCGAGCTCGGGCATCCCGGAGCTATCGCGCCGCGCTCGGGTGCCGTCAATAGTGGGCAGAGCGCGACAAGGGGCTCCGAGCCGTCGCCATGTAGCAGCGGCTCGCACCGAGCGGCGTGGCGCACGCCCGGGGCTGCGGGGGGAGCACGTGGCGGGGCGATGACGTATGCTCGAGAGCGGGCGGCCCGCGCCTCGGCCGCCCCGCTCCGTCCAGAGAGGCGCGCTCTTGCTTATGAGGTCTTCTAAAATGAAAAAGCTCGTGTCTTTGGGCGTATTGCTCGCGTCCGCGGCGGTTTTCCCGCTGCGGCCCGCCTGGGCCGGCATCGAACAATGCGGCGACATCAACGTCGAAGCGGAGGCGGTGTGCAAGGTCGAGATCGAAGGGGGCTGCGAAGCGAAGTGTACGCCGTTGAGCTTCGAAGCCGCTTGCGCGGGCGAGCTCCAGGTGGACTGTCGCGGCGAGTGTAACCTCGACGCCGAGCTGCAATGCACCGCTACCTGCAACGTCGGGACCTGCGTCGCCAAGTGCGAGATCGATCCTCCGAGCTTCGAGTGCAGCGCGGACTGCAGCGCGCGAGCGGACGCGACGTGCAGCGCCGAGTGCGCCGCTAACGCCGACCAGCGGAAATGTACGGCCTCCTGCAAGGCGACCTACTCCGCCGAGTGTGACGCGAGCTGCGAGCGGACGCCGGGGAGCGCCAATTGCCAGGCCAAATGCGAGGCCAGCTGCAGCGCCGACTGTTCGGCGAAAGCCAATCTGGATTGCCAGGTCGATTGCCAGAGCCAGGGCTATCTACAATGCCAGGCTCGGCTCGAAGGCGGCTGCAAGGTCAAGTGTCGCGAGCCCGAGGGCGCGCTGTTCTGCGACGGCCAATACGTGGATCATGGCGGGAACCTCCAGGCCTGCGTCGCTGCCATCAACGCGGCCGTGGACATCGACGTCGATGCCAGCGCCACGTCCAGCGGGAGCTGCACCGGCAACGCCTGCGAGGGCAGCGCGGAAGGCACCGCGTCGGCGACCTGCGATCTGGGAGCGCTGCCCGGCGCCGCGGATGAGCCGGGACCTCTTGCGGGCTTCGTCGCGGTCTCGATCGCGCTGGGGCTGATCGGTTCGCGTCGCCGCCGCGGCTGACCAGGCAGCGAGGCTGTCCTGCGGGCGGCCCTTCAAGTGGTGGGGGGGACCAGGTCCATCAAGCGCTCGAGCTCGATGGCCATGTAAGCCATGGCCGCGCGCATGAGCTCGGGGTGCTCGTCGGATTGATCGTAGTAGTCCTCTTCCCGGATGCGCAAAACGAGCGCGCTGGTCTCGGCGAGCGCCGAAAACCCCCCGAGGTTGCCGGACAGCGCCGCCGCAGCGCCCAGCACGGAGCGCGGCCCGATCGACACCCGTCGATCGGAGCCGAGCATGCCGAGCGCCACCACACCGCTCGCGACGACATACAGCGCCCGCTCGGCGCGCCCGAGCGCGAACACAGCCTCGCCCGCGTCGAAGACCAGCTCCTCGGCGACCTGTGCCAAGCTCACGATCGCTTGGGTGCTAGCGCGCCGGAGGAGGGCGGTGTCCCGCAGCACCAGCGCCTTTTGGTACAGGGGCAGCGGCGGCACCAAGAGCTCGGAGGCGATGATGGGTGGGGGAGCGAGCAGGTGGCCGTGGAGCCCGAGCTGAGAGTGCAGCACCGACGCGAAACCCTGGATCGCGCTATCCCCCATGATAGGGTCGTCGTCGAGCAGCTCCAGCCACTGCCTGGAACGCCCCGCGAGGAGCCGCGTGGGTTGCAGGGTGCGACAAGCGCGGCGGTGCGGCCGCCAGGCGTTCATGTCGACCATGCCGACCATCGAGCGGGGGCCAAAGGTCCAGGTGGGGTGGCCTTCGGCCTCCATCGCCACCTGCCCTTCCACCACGAAGAAGAACTGCTCGGGAGGCTCGCCCGCGTGGAACAAGAAGGTGCCCGCCGGCACCTCGAGCGGCTCGAGCATGGCCGCCAGACGCGCGGCGCCCTCACCGCGTATCGTCGGCAACATCGCGCGCACGAACAGCTCGCGCTCCAGCTGAAGCTCGTCCTGGCTTTTGCTCATGACCCGCTCGGGCTGGGGATCAGGGCCAGGCGGAGCAGCGGGGCGGTCGGCTCTGTCGGCGGCAGCTCAGCCCGCGCGTGCAGTGCCAGCGCGTCCAATGAAGGATCGCCCAGCTCGAGCAGACCCCCGAGCGCGGCCTCGGTCGTGCTTGCCGCGAGGCCGACCCACGGCTCCGCGGCGCGCACTCTCTCCTCGTCCGAAGACTCCCCCACGACGAGGCCCAACAGCTGCGCGGTGCGACCATCTCGCCGACGCTCCCAGCCACGCGCCAACGCGTCCAGGTACTCCGCGGCCCGAGCGCGCTCGTGCCGATCGGGCGAACGGAGCGCGGCGAACACGCCCGGCACGTCGTCGGTCCGCTGCGCGATCTGCACCAGGCGTTGCAGCCTATCGAGCGCCTGTTCGAGCTTGTCCTCGACCAGGCCCAGCACGAGCGACAGGCTCGTGGGTTCGCGCGTGGCAGGCTCTTTTCTGAGCGGCAACGCGAGCGCGAGGAAGCGCAGGTACTCGCTAGCGTTACGCACGATCTCGGCGAGGATGGGCTTGATGTCGATCGGCAAGCCCGTGACCAGGGCCAGCTGCTGCAGGCCTCGGAGTGCCTTGTAGCGGACGGAGCCTGAGCGATCGGAGGAACGCAGGATTTCGAGCAACAACTCCGCCGACGCGGGGTTCTCGAATTTGGCGAGCGTGAGCGGCAGGTGGAGCACGACGCGCGCTGGCGTTCTGGGGTCTTCGAGCCGCGACGCGAGCGCTGCGTACGCAGGCGCGCCCAGCCGAACCAGCCCCTTCTGGGCGAGCACGCGATCCCTACGCACCGCGAGCCGTTCGACCAGGAGCTCGATCGCCCGCGTGTCGCCGCCGATGGAGAGCGCGGCTGTCACGGCGCTCGTGAGGGCTGGATCGCGCGCGAGCTCGAGCAACATCTGGGACGCTTCCGGGCTCGGATGAGCGCCCATGGCCTCGATCAACGCGAGCCTGAGCGCGGCGCCCTGGACGCCCTCTGCGCGGAGCGCGCGCTGCACCGTGGGGTCGCTCCCCAGCGCTTGCCCTCTGAGCTGGACCAGGTGCAGCGCCGCGCGTGCTTGCACCTCCGGATCCGGGTGTTGCGCGGCTCTCTCCAGGGCCGACTCCGCGTTGGCGAGCGCGAGCGCCCGCACCGCAGCCAGCCGGATGTTTGGGGAGCGGTGATCGAGCAGACGTTCGCCGAGCGCAAACCAATCACGCCGATCGCTCTCGGCGAACAGCTCGAGCGCACGTTCCAGGACCACCTCGGCGTCGTGGTACAGGATCAATGCCGGGATCAGCCGATCGCGGCCCCGCTCGGCGAGCAGATTCATGGCCGCGATGACATCGGCGGAGTCGGGCCGCGCCAGAGCCTCGAGCAGCGCTTGGACGGCGGTCAAATCCAGCTCGCGGGTCACCAAGTCACGCTCCAGGTCACCGCGCCCGAGCGCCTTCCGAAACAACTCGAGGTAAGGCTTTTGCACGCGCATGCTGGCGCCCAGCCAGAGCACCGCCAGCAGCGCCGCGATAAAGCTCAACCTGGGCAGCGTGGCGAGCCCGCTCGCCGTGAGCAAACCGAGCCCGACCGCGGCCGTGGCCTGCGCGCCGCGCGCCACAATCCCGTCCACGACCGCCTTCGCATCGGCCTTTTCACGGCGTTCGATCGGAGCCCAGAGCAGCTCCAGGCCGACACGCTGCACGGAATTGCGCAACACCCCATCGAGCCCGCGCAGCGCCACGCTCGCGGACAGCGCCGCCCCGCTCAGCGTCGCCACGCCGGCGCCCAGCACGAGCAGGGCCGGGCTGAAGAGCGACACCCCGAGCACGCCCAGGCGCGCGACCAGCGGCCCGGTGAAGAACACTTGCAGGGTGAGTGAAGCGAGGTTCAAGAGCAGCTGGTAGCGCGCAAAGAAGCTCCCCAGCTCACTCGGAGGCACCGCGCTCACGGCTCGCGCCTTGAACACGTAATCGACCACCACCGAGAGCGCCGTGGACAGCGCTACGATCAGCGCAATCTTGCGGGCCAAAGGCTCGCGCCGAGCCGCCCCGATCACCTCCGGTAGGCGCGGCGGGGCCAGGGTCGCGTCAACCGGCACTTCCTCCTCCGCCTCGAAAAAGGTCACGACGAAGGCCGCGATCACGAAGGCCAGGGAGGCAAACACGAGCAGCTGGTCGACGCCATGCCGGAGCAAGAGGAGTGTGGAGAGCAGCGCGCCCAAGACCGCGCCGAACACGCCGCCCGCCGCGAGCGGGCCGAACAGGCGCCGACCTTGCGCCGCTGTGAACGACGTGGATGCCAGGATCCAAAACTGTGCAACGAGCACCGTAATGGACAGCCCGCCGAACACGTACAGCGCGAACACGCCAGAGGTGCTCGCGGGGCGCAGGCGGAACCAGGCGATCCCGAAGGCGCTGCCGAGCAGCGTCAGGACCAGCGCGTTACGAGCCCCGACCAGCTTGACGAGCCGCCGCGTGAGCGGGGTCACGATCAGCGTCCCGAGTGCGACGGCCACGTACACGAAGGCCAGCCGCTCCGGCGGCAGCCGGCTCAAAAACAGCGTGTCCCGCGCGGTCTCGACCAACGTATGGCCACCGATCACCAGAGCCAAGGAGGCGAAGGAGAGCGCAAACACCCGCCCCTCCCCGGAACGGATTTCGAGCAACGGCGGAAATGAGGTCCTGGCCAAAGCAACAGCTACCCTCGCAAATTCAGCAAGCCAACGCGACCCCTTGCTCGCCGCTGCGGCGGCATTAGGCTTTCGGGATGCGCCGCATGTGCACGAGCCACAACCTGGGTCCGCGGGTCCGGCAGCACCACGTCCGGGTCGGTGTCGTGTGGCTCGGGCTCACGCTCGTGCTCGGGTTTGGTCTCGTGGAGTGGGGCCTGGCGTCCAGCCTGGGTATCTTGCTGATCGCACCGCTCACGATCGGCACCTACTGCCTTCTCGCCGGCACCTTCGGCGTCTGTTTGTACACCGGCATGGCGGGTCGCCGCGTCGCCGATCACGGCTCGGAGGGTGTGCCCGACGCGGAGCTCCGGCAAAGCCTGGTTCGCCGCGGGGTGGGCTTCGCCGCGCTGAGCGGCACGATCGCGGTGTTGGCGACGGCGCTTTTCATGGCCAGCAGCTAGCGCCGCACCTCTGCTCCCCAGCGCCAGCCGGCGCCAGAGCCTTTCATTTCGTCCGCGCGGACCGCGAATTTGCTCGCGTTCTCGCCAGGCACTAGGCTGCCGCCGCAAATGCCCCCCGCCGCTGCCACCCCACCGCCCCGCAAGCAGAGCCCGACGAATTTGGTTTGGCTCGACCTGGAAATGACCGGTCTCGACGCCCAGACCGACGTCATCTTGCAAGCCGCTCTCATCGTCACCGATGCGGAGCTCGCGCCGCTCGAACAGTTTGCTTGCGATGTCTGGCAGCCCGAAGCGGAGCTCTCGAAGATGACGCCCTTCGTGCGCGAGATGCACGAGAAGACCGGCCTGCTCGAGCGGGTGCGGAGCTCGAAGACCGACCTGCGGCGCGCTGAACAGCAGATTTTGGAGATCGTGTCGGGCTGGTGCCCGTTCGGCGCCGTGCTGTGCGGCAACAGCATCTGGCAAGATCGCCGCTTCGTGGACCGATACATGCCCGGGCTCGCGGGCTATTTGACGTATCGTTTGCTCGACGTCAGCACCATCAAGGTGCTGGCCAAGACCTGGTTTGGGCCGACAGCCGTGTTCACCAAGCCGACGGACGGCGAGCACGACGCGTTGATCGACGTCCAGAACTCGATCGCCGAGCTCTCTCACTACAAGAAAACGCTCTTCCGCTAGCCTTCGCTCCAATTTGGCAAGCTACGCTGCAGGCGCATCCGCCCGCTGGGCGAGCTCGCCCGCGATACGTATACCTTCCTCGAGCGTGTTGGCGAGCCGCAAGCGCGGGTAGCGGTCTTGTAAACGCGCCTTGTCGAAGACCTTGCGCGGCCGCGGCAGTGGGCCGCTGAGCACGACGTCTTGGTTGTGCCGCATGAGCCCCGCGATCGCGTTCTCCAACGCGACCAGGCCGCTGCTGTCGATGACGGACACCCTGCCCAGATGCAAGATCATCACGCCGCCGGCCACGTCCGTGCGCGCCGCGTGCAGGGCCGCGACCGCGTTCTGCGCAGCGCCGAAAAACAAGGGACCATTAATCTCGTACAGTTGCACCCGATCTGGCAAGAGCACGTCAACCGCTCCCGTAGGGTCCGCGAGCACGAGCCCCGACTCGGTCAGCTCGGCCATACGCCGCATGAACAGGATGGCCGCGAGCACGAAGCCGACGGAGATCGCGATCACCATGTCGAACAGAACCGTCAGGCCGAAACACGTCAAGAGCACGAGCACGTCGCTCTTGGGGGCCACTTTGATCACACCGAAGAACCCATGCAGCTCCGACATGTTCCAGGCCACGAGCAACAAGAGCGCCGCCAACGCGGCCATCGGCACGTGCGCTATCAGCGGCCCGAGGAGCAAGATCGAGAGCAGGATCACCCCCGAGTGAATCAACGCGGCAATGGGCGAGCGGGCGCCGCTCTTGATGTTGGTGGCCGTGCGCGCCAGCGCGCCTGTGGCCGCGATGCCGCCAAACAGCGGGGCCAGGATGTTGCCGATGCCGAGCCCCACGAGCTCCGCGTTCGGGTCGTGTTTGGTCCCCGTCATGCCGTCGGCGATGACCGCGGACAGCAGCGACTCGATGGCGCCGAGCAGGGCGATGGCAAAGGCGGCGGGCAACAATTCTCGAATCAACGCCCATGACAGCCCGTCGGCCCAAGGCCAGGCCGGCGACGGCAACAACGAGGGGATGCCAAGCACGTCCACGCCGTTGATGGTGGTGTGAAAACGACTGCCGATGGTGGCCACGCTGAGCTCGGGCACGAAGTGCTGCACGAGCGCGACCAGGGCGGCGACGAGCGAGATCGCCAGCAGCGGGGCAGGCAGCTTCTTCGTCAAGCGCGGCATCGACAAGAGCAGCCCGAGCGTCAGCGCCGTAACGAGGAATTCCCAGCCATTCGCGCTGGCTCGCGCGCCCCACAAAGCGGCGAGCTTGTCGACGTAGTGATCCGGCATCACACCCAGCTGCAGACCCAAGGCGTCCTTGATCTGGAGGGTGGCGATCACGATGGCGATGCCGGTGGTAAATCCCGTCGTTACCGGGTGCGGAATGTATTGAATCAAAGTGCCCAGCCGCGCGACGCCGAGCGCCACCAGCATGAGCCCCGCCAAGAGGCCCGCGGTGAGTAGGCCGGACAGGCCATGCTGGTTGACCACGGGCGCGAGTATCACGATGAACGCCGCCGTGGGCCCCGTGACCTGAAACTGACAACCTCCGAGCAGAGGCACGGCGGCCCCGGCCACCAGCGCCGTATACAGCCCGTGCTGCGGCGGCGCCCCGACGGCGATGGCCAAGGCCATCGAAAGTGGCAGAGCGACGATCCCAACGACCACGCCGGCGAACAAATCGGCGCGTAGATCGCTCTTGTGGTAACCCCTGGCGAACGCGCTGCGCAGGGCCGTAGCGATGGGAGCTCCGGAGCTCCGCGCAGCCTCTGACTTCCGCGTGGTAGGCAATTTTGCTGCGGGCTCTAGCTATGACGCTTGCATTCTGGGTGCTGTGACCGCCCCCAAGCGCCAGCATTCATAGGGCAGAAGCCGCGACCGCGTCAATCGGTGCCGTGCGATTCAGCCCTGCGTCACGGCGTGATAGGCTACCGGGCAGCGGGTTAGCTCCGATGGCCCGACGGACAAGGACATGCGCCCATGACTTTCACCACCGACGACGTTCGTATCAAGGGGCTTCGGCCTTTGCTTCCACCCGCAATCTTGCTGGAAGAGCTGCCGCTCGGCAGCACTGAGGCCGCGTTCGTGTCCGAGCAGCGCCGCGCCATCGGAGCGATCGTTACCGGTCGAGATCCTCGGCTGCTCGTCGTTGTCGGCCCCTGCTCGATCCATGACCCCAAGGCCGCGCTCGAGTACGGCGCGCGGCTCGAGACACGAGCCAGGGACTATGTGAACGAGTTGCTGATCGTGATGCGGACCTATTTTGAAAAGCCGCGCACCACGGTGGGCTGGAAGGGGTTGATCAACGATCCGAACCTCGACGGCAGCTTCGCCATCAATCGCGGGCTGCGCGTCGCTCGCTCCTTCTTGCTGGAGCTGCTTTCCATGGGCGTGGCTACGGGCACGGAGTTCCTGGACCCGATCTCACCGCAATTTATCGCGGATCTGGTGTGTTGGGGAGCGATCGGGGCCCGCACCAGCGAGAGCCAGGTGCACCGCGAGCTAGCGAGTGGCCTGTCGATGCCGGTGGGCTTCAAGAACGGCACGGGCGGTTCGATCGGCATCGCCGTCGACGCGATACGCGCCAGCCGCTACCCGCACCAGTTCCTCAGCGTGACCAAGCAAGGGCTAGCGGCCATCGTCGAGACGCGCGGCAACGAGCACACGCACCTCATCTTGCGCGGCGGCAACGGCAAACCCAACTACGACGCCGCGAGCATCGGAGAGGCCGTCGCGGCGCTGCGGGAGGCGGGGGTGAGCGATGGCCTGATGGTGGACTGCAGCCACGCCAATAGTAACAAGGACCCGAAAAATCAGCCGCTCGTCGCTGCCGATCTGGCACGCCAGATCGAGGGCGGCAACCGCGCCATCATCGGCATCATGCTCGAGAGCTTTCTGGTCGGAGGCAACCAGAGCCTGCGCCCCCCCGCCCCGCTCACCCACGGTCAGAGCATCACCGACGCATGTCTCGCGTGGGAGGACACGCTGCCGGTGTTGGAAACGCTCGCCCGGGCGGCGCAGCGGCGGGGCTGAGGCGCGGCTGCGGGCGGCGTGCCCGAGACGTCTCCGTCCGGCCATGAACCTGTGGTAAGCTCGCTGCGTGGAGATTGGTCCGACCTGGTATCGCCGCCCGCTTCCGGAGCTGCTGATTCCGTTTTCGTCCGACACGGGTCGGGCGCTCTTCCGCGAGGCGCTCGAGGCAGGCCATCTCGAGACGTTTTTTCCGTTGATCGAGCAGTTCCACACGCAATCCGATCCAGCGTTTTGCGGGCTCGCTTCCCTCGTGATGTCGCTCAACGCCCTCGGAGTAGACCCCGGTCGGGTCTGGCGTGGGTCGTGGCGCTGGTTTAGCGAGGAGCTGCTCGACTGCTGCACGCCCCTCTCGCGCGTGCAGGCGACCGGAGTCTCGATGGAGGAGGTGGCCTGCCTGGCACGCTGCAACGGCGCCGACGTGGAGATCGCACGCCCCGGAGCGCAGAGCCTGGAGGGGTTACGCGCGGCGGCGGTCGGGGTGACGCGCTCGACCGACAGGGTGCTGATCGCCAGCTACTCGCGCAGCGCTCTCGGCCAGACGGGTGCCGGGCATTTTTCGCCCATCGGCGGCTATCACCCGGGTAGAGATTTAGCGCTCTTGTTGGATGTGGCCCGCTTCAAGTATCCACCGCATTGGGTCCCGCTCGCTGCGCTGTTCGCAGCGATGCAAGACACCGATCCGGTCACGACGCGCCCGCGTGGTTGGCTCACGCTCGTCAAGCGCGAGCTGCCGAGCGCGATCGCACACTTTTTGATTTGCGCCGACGGGCTCGCCACCAAAGACGTGCTCGAGCGCACGCTCGCGCTCTCGCAGAGCTACGTGAGGGAGCGAGCGCCGGCCAGCCTCGAGGCGCTGCTCAGCGCATCCGCGGACGCGCTCCGAGCGAGTGGCATTCTAGAGCGCGTCCGGTTCCGAGCCCCACAAACCGTCGACCAACGCCGGGTCTTAGACGAGCTCCACGCGCTGTTTGCGGCGCTGCCGCTGTATCGCCGGGCAGCGCATCAGCTCGGTCCAGAGGACGCGACGCCGGTGGTGCTCTGGTGCCTGGCGGCGCCGCCTCGAGCTTGGGAGGCGCTGCCCGCGGCGCTGGCCGCGGAGGTGCTGGAGCTCTGCGACCCCAGGCGCTTGCCCGCCCGCATCGGGCGTGAAGTCCAGCTCATGCAGAGCCAGGTGGAGTTCTTGTTCGAGCACGCGGCCCCGCCCTCGGCCACGGCGCTAGCGGCGAGCTAACCCGTCAGGCGGTGCCTTGGACGAACGCGACCAGCGCCTCGATCTGCCGGTCCGCATCACGACGGCCGCATTCGATCAAGCGCCGAGTGTAAGCGGCGTCGAACAGCAACGTCGAGAGCAGATCGGTCGAGTTCTTGTCACGCGTACCGAGGCCCCGCGTCAAGTAGCGCAGCGCGCGCGGCAGCTGGGCCTCGTACTCGGCGGCGATCGCGCCTAGATCTTCCGAAGGTCGGACTAAAAACAAGTCGACCGGGCGCAGACCTCCTCGCTCGGCGGTCGGGCACGCACGGATGAGGTCGGTGATGCGCTGCAGCTGAGCGACGTCATTTTCGGTGTGACCGTAGAGCAAAGAGTTGAGCGTGACACCCATGATACGCGCCAGCGAGGGATAGGCGTCCTGCGCGACTCTGGGCGAGAGCTCTGGGCTCGGAGCCTTCACCGTCGAAATCACGAGCACGCGATCGGCGCCCAGCCGCAAGGCAGGCGAGAGGGGCGCGGCCTGGCGCACGCTGCCATCGCCATGCCACGTGCCGTCGATCTCGACGGCTGGAAAGAGCAGCGGGATCGCCGCTGACGCCATCACGTGGTCGACCCGGATCACGGCGCCGCACCCCACGCGGTACGGCCGCTCCCAGGCAATGGCAGGCCGGTTCGACGCGTGCTGAGCAAAGGTGATGGCCTGACCCGTTGCATAGCTCGTGGTGGTGACCGCGAACGCACCCAAGCGCCCCGCCTCGAGGTTGCGCCGCACTCCCGACAGCTCACCCTCCTCATCAGTGAGCACCCGGGTGAGCAGCCCGCGCAGAGGCTCCGTGTCGAGCAGGCCCCGCACGCGCGGCAGGGTCCGGAGCCCGCCTGACAACAGCTGCACCCCCCAGCGGGTCACGTTTCTCGCCATCTCTACCGGCGCGCCCCGGAGCACGTCATCTGTGCTGAGCCGCCCCCAGAAGCCCGCGAGCTCGCGCGCAGCCCCGCCGAAGCCCGCCGCGTGATTGGCGATAAACGCGGCGTTGATCGCCCCTGCGGAGACCCCCGTCAGGATGCCCACCTCGAGATCCTGGATCGCCTCCCCCAGCCGTTCTAACACCCCGGCCTGATAAGCGCCGCGCGCCCCGCCCCCCGTCAAGGTGAGGGCGAACGTCGACGTAGGGCCAGCTAGCATGCTCGGCCGTAACATAGGCGCGTTCGCCGAGCAATTTTGCGAGCTCATCGACGACGTCGAGAGCGGCAAGGCGCTTCGAGTCCGCGCCGCACGCCAGTAGATGTCCGAGCTCGCGCCCGGCAGGATCTACGCAAGGCGTGGCACGTCGAGCTTCGCGTTAGCGCCCGCGGGCTACCGTTCTGGGCAGCACGGGGATGACGTCGTGAGGGACGGCATGGAGCCCTCGTCACCGTCCGCTCGAAGAGCGGTGTGAGGAAGTGTGGCGAAGCCGTGCACCCCGCCTGGGTCCGCTGTAAGCCCGCCTGTTGCTTTATGCGAAACTTCCACCGCAACTGGCTGAGCAGAGGCGACGGTCACAAAAAGTGTCGCCGGCGCCTGGTTCGAGGCCAGGTCGGGAACTAAGTCAATGATTCGCCCTGTCCGAAAGCGCGCGCGGCCTGCCTGCGCCCCCCGAACCAGCAGGACGCCCCCAGAGTTATGCATGACACGCCCAGCGACGACGAGCCCCTGACGCGCCTGCTCCTGGTGGAGGACGACGAGCGGCTCGCGCAGCTCACCGCCAGGTATCTCGAGCAGTTCGGGGTGATCGTGACGCGTGTGACCGATGGCAGGGAGGCGATTCGCGTCGCCACGCAGGGGTCCTTTGATCTGGTGCTCCTGGATTTGATGCTGCCGGGCTGCGACGGCATCGAGGTGTGTCGCACGCTGCGTTCGAAGGTGGACGTGCCCATCATCATCGTGACGGCGCGCGCCGACGAGGCAGATCGCGTGCTCGGGCTGGAGATCGGCGCCGACGACTACGTCTCCAAGCCCTTCTCCTCGCGCGAGCTCCTGGCGCGGGTGCGTGCCCAGGTGCGGCGTGCGCGGGGGCGGGCAGGGCCGCGAGCCCAGCCGTTGCGCGCCGGCCGCATCGAGGTCGATCCCGGCGGGCTTCGCGCCAGCATCGACGGCAAGCCGCTGCAGCTCACCGGCTACGAGTTCACGCTGCTCCGGGCGCTCGTGGAGCGCGCGGGGCGGGTGCTCACGCGCGACCAGCTGCTCGCGATGGCCAATCGCGAAGCGGACGCCGTCTTCGATCGTTCCATCGATGGGCACATCTCGCGCTTGCGTCAGAAGCTGGGGGATGACCCGCGGCGGCCGACCGTGCTCAAGACCATCCGTGGCGCGGGCTACATGCTGGCGACCGGCAGCGACGGATGAAGCCGACACGCCTCGTCGTCAGCATCTACCTGGTTGCTTTGGTGCAACTGCTGACGGCCTGGCTCGGCTTCTCCGTCTCGCGGGACTACTTGATCGAGCCCCCGGGCAGGCTCGGGGTCGGCGGCTGGGAGGTGTTCGCGGCGCAACACGTCGCCTTCGATCGAAAGAGCCCCGCGGCGCTACGCGAGACCATGGAATGGCTGCGCGTCGAGCTGGGCATCTCGGTGACCTTGTTCAGCCCTGACGGCAAGGTCCTCGCCAGCAACCATCCAGAGTTGCCGGCGCCGCTGGCGGCAGCGAGGGCCCAGGCGCTGCCCGTGCGCGGCTTCCTGCCCGGCCCGACGCCGGACACGTTCGCCGTCGGGATTCACGAGTCGGGTGAGCTCGTGGCGTATGTGATCACCGATCGCTTCCAGTTTCGGCGGCCGCTGTCGCGTCAGGTGATCCTGGCGGCGGTGGTGCTGTCTGTGGTGCTCCTGGGCTCGCTCTTGTTCGCGCGCTCGTTGGCGGTGCCGCTCCGGCGCCTGGCTCAGGTGGCGCGCGCATTTGGCAACGGCCAGCTCAGCGCGCGGGCCCGGCTCAACCGTCGCGACGAGCTCGGAGCGGTAGCGAATGCGTTTGACGACATGGCCGAGCGCATCACCGCTCTCTTGCACAGCCAACGTGAGCTCCTGGCCAACGTCTCGCACGAGCTCCGAACGCCGCTCTCGCGCATCCGCGTCGCGCTCGATCTCGCCGCCGACGGCGACGCCGAGGCGGCCAAGGACGCGCTCGCCAACATCAGCACCGATTGGGGCGACCTGGAGCGCCTGGTCGAAGACGTGCTCGCCGCTGCCCGGCTCGACCTCGGCTCCTCCGAACCGGGCGGCTTCCCGCTGCGGCGAGATCAGGTGAGCGTGGTGGAGCTAGCCGAGTATGCACTGGCGCGCTCTCAGGTGGTGTATCCGAGCGAACGGCTGGAGCTCGACCTCGCGGGTGAGCTGCCCTCGATTGAGGGTGACGTGGCGCTGCTCCGCCGCGTCGTCGATAACCTGGTCGACAACGCTCGTAAGTACTCCGAGCCCAATCACCCGGTCACTTTGCGCGTGCGCCGCGACGGCGCGGGCATCTTGATGGTCGTGATCGATCGCGGCATGGGCATCGACGCCGCCGACCTGCCGCACATCTTCACCCCGTTCTTTCGCGCGGATCGCAGCCGCACCCGCAAGACCGGCGGCGTCGGGCTGGGGCTCACGCTGGTGCGGCGCATCGTAACCGCGCACGGCGGTAGCGTCGAAGTGACCAGCCAGGTGGGCAGCGGTACACAGGTGTATGTGCGATTGCCCGCGCTCATCGGCGACGCGAGTTCGGACGCCACTCGCGCACAGTTCCGCACGCGCGAGACAGACTCTCCGCACACGAGCACAGTATAATCCACTGGTGACCCCCGCTGACGTCCCCGCACTACCCCAACGTGCCCGCCTCATGGCAATGACGACGCTGCGAGTGATGCGTCTCGTGGGTCACTATAACTTCGGCCTCTGAAGGCCCACGCCGCTCCCTCGGGGTCGATGCCGTCTCTCCTCCTCATTCAACGGCATAGGTCCCCGAGGGAGCGCTCTCACTTGCTTTTCCACCCTCAACATCCAGAGGCCCCATGGCACTAGCAGCTCAAAACGAGATTCAACGTCTGAGGCGTCTCCACCAGGGCGCTGAGCTCCAGCTCATCCTGCTCCGAGGACGTAACTTCCCGAGCGCCGCGGAGCTGACCGAGATGCGCGACCTGAAGAAGCGGAAGCTGCAGCTCAAGGACCGCATCGCCTGGTTCGAGTCCATCCAGCGCGAGCACGATAGCCAAGCCGCCGAGTGAGCTCGGGCGATCCCACCGCGGTCGAATGAGGCGTCGACGCGAGCCGAATCCGCGGGCGGGTAAGTTTCATGCGAGTGCGGGGTATGCGCCGTGATAGACAGCGAGGCATTCACACCCTCGCGGAACTTTACGAGCAAGGAGCACTCAATGTTGGCAATTCCAGAAATCGACAGCCACGATCACGTTGACGGGCCGAGCGATGCGCCGGTCACCCTGCTCGAGTACGCCGATTTCGAGTGCCCGGTGTGCGTGCTGGCGTATCCAGAAATCGAGAAGGCCCGGGCCAAGTTTCGCGGTGGTTTGCGCTACGTGTATCGTCACGTTCCGCGCAGCGCCGCGGATGGCTTCACCAAGCAAGCCGCCGAAGCCTCGGAAGCGGCTGCCGCCCAGGGTAAGTTCTGGGAGATGTACCGGGAGCTCTACGAACACCCCGACCAGCACCATCGCTCGGAGCTGCTCGGCCACGCCCAGCGCATCGGCCTCGACGTGCAGCGCTTCTCGCGGGAGCTCGACGAGCACGTGCACGCGCCGCGGGTCAAAGAGCTCTCCATCCGCGCGTTGCGGAACGGCGTCGTCGGAATTCCCACCCTGATCATCAATGGGGAGCGGTTCGAGCAGCGGCCATCGGCCGAAGCTCTCGAGCGGAGCATCAACCAGCAGCTGGAATTGCTGAAGGCGAAGAAGAAGCAGCAGCCCTGAGCTAGTAGGAGGAACCCGAAGTCCGCGCCGGGTTTCTCCCAATGTAGAGGCAGTAACGAGCACGGAATGAGCCATTCAAGGGTTCGCTCGGGGCCCTCACTTGCTGTGGGCCCGGGCGAAACCCGGCACGAATTTGGGGTGCGAGGCACTAGTGCCGCCCGGCAGAAGTTGCACTGGATTTAGCTTTAGCCCACGACTTGGGGCGGTACGACCACTTGAACGGGCGATCGTTCTGAAGGTACCAG
>JAYTOL010000006.1:0-38538 GCA_043747815.1 Deltaproteobacteria bacterium | reverse complement strand
TGGTACCTTCAGAACGATCGCCCGTTCAAGTGGTCGTACCGCCCCAAGTCGTGGGCTAAAGCTAAATCCAGTGCAACTTCTGCCGGGCGGCACTAGTGGCGTCGCTTCTGAGCACGTTGAAGCCGTATTCCCCTGGCTGTTTAAGGTGAAGGCGGTGAGTGCCTGCATGCCAGGCCTTTCGTCGGGGCAGCGCACACTGGTATTGTCAGGAGGCGAGACGTAGAGCCTGCAGCGAAAATCACCGCGACGCTCCCGATGACTCAGCGAAGCAGCGAAGCAGCCAAAAAAAACGCGAGCACCATTGCTTGGTGCTTGACGCCGGTTTCCTAGCAGCACGCAACGAAGCCTATACTCGGCGAAAAAAGCGCTGGCGTTCGCGTCTGGTGTCCGCTGCCTAGCGGTTCAAGGTCTTAAACGGCGTTGAAGTGAACTTGATGTCGCCCAGAGCGCTCGGCGTCCCTCAGGGACCGTAAAAGCCCGGGTGTATGCTGCGATCATGGAATCAAAGTATCGACTCGGCGGGCTCAGCGACGAAGCCTTGCTGGTCAATCTCAAGCGCTGCGTCGGCAGCGAGAACGAAATCACGGCTCTCGTTCTGGCCCACCTGGCAGAGATCGACGCGCGAGGCGCGTATCGCCAATGGGCCTGCGCCACCCTCGTAAGCTATTGCGTGTACGAGCTCAGGCTCTCGGAGGATGAGGCTCAGCGGCGCTGCCGGGCCGCGCGGGTTGCGCGCCAGTTCCCGATTTTGTTTGAGATGCTGGCCGAAGCGTCCATTCACCTCACGGGCATCGTGCTGCTGGCGCCACATTTGACGCAGGACAACCACGCGGAGCTCCTAGCGCGAGCGCGCTATCGAACCAAGCGCGAGCTCGAGAAGCTGGTGGCCCAGATCGCTCCGCGCTCGGACGTGCCAAGCGTCATCGAACCGCTCGGGCCCGCAGACGATGGATTCCGGCGTCCGGCGCCAAGCACATATGGCTCGATGGTGTATGGCGTTGCAGGCTACGTGAGGCACCTCACACCCGGCAATGAACCAACCGAAGCACCAAGCGCTCCGCCCCGCTGGCTGGAGGCCTCGGCCGCGGGAGAAGGCGCCGAGACCCGAAGCGTTGAAGCTGCCTCCGCGCCAGCGCTGCCTGATCCAGACGTCAGCGCCGCGACCGCGCAACTGATCGCGCCCAATCCCGACGAGGCCCCCCCGGCGGCGCAGCTCGCTTTGATGCGTTATCGTGTGCAGTTCACGGCGGACCAAAGCTATGTGGATCTGCTCGAGCAAGCCCGTGACCTCCTCGAGCACCAAATCCCCGATCGAGATCTCGCGGCCGTCCAGCGATTTGCCATCGAGGCCCTCGTGGAAGCGCTAATGCATCGCAAGTACGGCGGAATAGATGCTGGGGCGCGCCGAGGCTCCAGGCTCTCGGAGAACGCACGCGCGGAATCGACGAAAGCACGGACGCCTTCCGAAGTGACGCCTTCCGAAGTGACGCCCTCCGTCAATTCGCCGAGCTCGTCGGGCCGTCATCTGCCTACTGCCCTTCGGCGCTCCGTAGCGGAGCGCGACGGCGGCCGCTGCACCTACGTCGATTCGCGGGGGGGGCGCTGCAGGGAGACGGCGCGGCTCGAGTTCCATCACGAGCACGCCCACGCTCGCGGCGGCGCGACCTCCGTTGCAAACATCATGCTGCGTTGCCGGGCGCACAATGACCTGGCCGCGGAGCACGACTTCGGTCGACTCTTCATGCAACGAAGAAAGCGCGGTGAGCCACCGGTGACTGGCGCCGCGCCGGCGCGGAACGGCAAGGCGCCGTGAGCCACCGGTGACTCGACCCGTGTCTCAAAGTGGCCCCCCGTCGCTTAGCCGGTTCTCGCGTTCCATGGCACGGGAACGCACGAGTCCGCTACTGCCTCAACCCCGAGGACACGGTTTGGACAGGAATGCGGCCCAAATCTGCGAACATACGTCCCTCCCCTTGCCACACACCACGGTGCTCAGCCTCGACGCAAAACCAGATATCCAGGCGCTCCGACGCAAACCAATCTGTTCGCAGCCTTCGACGCCGAGACGGGTCGGGGCCTCGTTTGGTCCACACCCCGTCGTGCTATCCCATGGGTTCCATCGAGCATGCCCCTGGTCCTCGCCCGCGACGCAGACGCGAGGCTGACGCGACGCCCCCCACCCCTCGAACCGCCCCACAGCCTGCTCTCAGCCCATCCAATAGCGCCGCTTCGGCTTGTCGAGACCGGGCCCGGTGATGACCTCTGCGAGGATGCCGCCGTTTTTCTCTATCGTTCTGATAGAGCCGATGTTGTCGTCGTCGCAGGTCAAAAGGACGCGGCGGACACCGAGCTTTTCGCGCGCGATCCGGAGTGCGTGCCCGAGGATTGCCGTGGCGTGGCCGCGCCGCCGAAATTCCGGAACGACGACGTATCCAATATGTCCAGCCACGCGTTCGAGCTCCGCGGTGAGCGAGTGCCGAATCGAAACCCGACCCACGATCTTGGTCTCCACGAACGCGAAGAGAAAAGTCGAGCGCACATGTTTCGGCGGCAGGTTGACGCCGCGCTCCTGCTCGGCGAGCACTTCGAGATAGCGACGGAGCGGCATGCCCTCCTCGTAGTAGTGAAGAAAGCTCGGCGCCTCGGGTGATGTGGCCCGATGCGCGCGCAGAAACTCGGGCTCCTCATCTGCTCTCGGCAACCGCAGCACCAGCTCTCCCTGCATCCTGATTCGAGCTCCCTTCAGTCATCGCCGTGACGCGACATGACGCTTACGTCAAGCTCAAACAGCTCGCATGACCTCCAGACAATATGCGGCCTCACGCGAGCTCGCGTTCGCTCGCCTTACAGCCAGCGGACCCAGCGGCCGTGAAAGTCGGCACGCCCCACGAGGGCGCGTTCGCCACCAGGCCACAGAGTGAGGTGAAGAGCCGCGCCGTCACGCACGCCGTCCGCTTCCATGCCGAACCACGCTAGCTGGGCGCGGGGCGTGGCCCGCCTGCCTGCTTCATTCATGACCGCCGTGATGGCGTCCCGTTCAGTCTCGGAAAGATACTGCCAGACCAGCGTGTGAGCGAGCACGCGCACGCGATCCTGCGTCGGCGCGCACGCGAAGCGCGCCGCCACCCAGTCCCCTGCTGCCGCTTGCTCCACACGCCATGGCGCAACGGCGGCCACGTCGAGCGCAGCCTGAGTCCGCTCCATGCGCTCGGGTTGATCGGGCCAGATATAGGACATGAGTCGCTCGCGCGAAGCGATCGAGCTCGCAGGCAACGGGCTCAGGTCCGCGCCGGCACGCTCGGCGACCTGCAGGGGCGCTCCGAGCGGCGGCAACGCTCCCTCCCAGAGCGAAGAGATCCGCACGGGCGCGCCGGGATGGCCGTAGTGAGCGGGCCCGAGTTGATAGCGATACCGGTCAAACGCGAGGTTCAGCCCGGCGCTGGCGCCAATCTCATGCCAGCTCATGGGCAACCCGGTGCGCTCCGCGATGAGCAACGCCCCGCCGAGCAGCGCGCTGGAACGCGCGACCTCATTCGTCTGGGGCGGTCGCTCGAGGTACTCGCACAAGAAGGCCTCGTGCGGGGCCAGTGCTTCTTCGATCGCCTCCCACAGCGATTCAGGCTCGCCTGCTCTTGGCGGATATTGCGCCGTGAGACGCGGCGCTCGACCCGAGCGAGCCAAACCGTGCAGCGCACCGGCGGCACGTAGCGCTAAGGCGTCGCTCACAGGTGGACCCGCCCATGAGCCCAGCGTCCTACCGAACCGCTTCGAGTCGTCGAGACGTTGCGCGAGCAGCTCGCACAGCAGGCCATTGAAAGGCGACCCCAAGCGCCGACATTCTGTGGCCTGCTGTCGGAAGGCGTCCTCTAGGTCGGGCCTCATCCCACCAGCGTAGCAGGAGTGAACCCGAGCGTCTCGCGCCTCACTCCTACCCCATCACCGCCAAGTCTTTAGGCTGCGGTGCTAGAGAGCGTCTTTGACGAAGTCGAGCATCTTGCGGTTGAAGACGAGGTAGCCACCACCGAGGCCACAGACCGTGGAGAAGGTGGCTTCGACGGCGAAGCTGACACCGTAGATGGTCATGTTGGACGCGCTCGTCCCCCGGAGCAGGGGGCCGCCCGAGTCTCCGTTGCAACCGACGGCTTCGCCAGGCAAGCCACCGGCGAGGAGCTCGTATTTGTTCTCTAGCCTGTAGATCTTCCACCACTCCTTTGCTTCTTCGTCGCTGGGGAGCGCGGCGGCGGAGTCGGTGAAGTACCACTCGAGGTAGGCGTCGTAGTCGCCGCCGAAGAGGAGCTCGTACCAACGGCCCCTGAGGGCGCGCGCGGTTGCACGCCCGGCAAACCTCTGGCCGTAGGTGCCCGCGAATTCAAAGATGCCGAAGCCGGCGATTTTGAACTGGGTGCCGAGCATGTCGTGATCGAATTGCCCAAGCTTCACTGGTTTGATGCCCGTGGGCGCGCTGGCGAGGTAGGCGACGGCGACGTCCCGCCCGCCATCGAGCAGCAGGCCCTTCTCCTTGCCGGGCGCAGGCGGAGCCGCGACGTAGCTGGTGATGGGGATGAGCTGTGCCGGATTGAACGCGTCAGGGCCGAGGGCAAACGAGGGGTTGAGGCCGTTCGCGAGAGCAAAGTCGATGCTGGGGGTGCAATGCCGAGCGGTGACGAGGGCTTTTTTCCCGACCAAAGTGCCGCTACAGAAGACATCCACGACACCCACCTCGGGAATGACGAAAACGAGCGCGCCGACCGCAGCGTATTTTGCCGAGCTGGCGGGCTCGCCGTCGAGAATGGCCAGGCTCGCCGTCCCGAGCTGTGCGTCCGAGACCTCCGTCACGTCTGGCTGTGAACACGCCACGAGCAGGGCTGACGTCAGCACCGCGGTCGCACGGAGTGGGTTCCTTCGTCCTGTCATCGGATTCTCCTTCTGATTGGTTTTGAGTCCCCCCAACAACCGCTCTAAGGTGCCATCCCAGTGTCGATCCAGAGTTGAATCATCGCCAGATCAGCGACAGCGATGCAGCCTACGTCACCCGGGCTTCCGCTACATCGGGGCGGCATGCCGCCCCCATCGAGGCGTTCGATCAACGTGACACCGAGGCGCCGCGCGTCAGCATCCGCGGTCGCCAGCACGGGGCTGCCGACGGAATGGCCGCCGCGACGCAGCGTGGTGTGGCACGTGCTGCAGTTCGCGATGAAGATAGGCCAGACATCGGCCTGGAAGCTCGGCGGCACCACGGGCGGCTCCTCGGGATCCGGCTCCGCCACCACCGGCGGCTCCACGGGATCGGGCTCTGGCGGCTCCGCCACCGCCTCGCTGCCCGCGTCAGCTGGGGCCGCGGTGGCTGGATCGTTGAAATCCGGCTCCTCGCTGCTCGTGCCTGCGTCCGCGCCCGCTCCGGGCTGGAGAGGCACCGCCGTGGCCTCTCCGGTCGGCGCCTCGGGAGCACCCGGTGGCAACGCTGCAGCACCGCCCATGCCTGAGCCGCTGGCCCCGGGAGCCGTTTCTACCGCTACCGGCTCGCCTCCGGCATTCGTGACAGAGCCCGCCGCGCCCTGCCCGGCCTCCCCCAGATCCATGAGCGCGCCCTGCATATCCGCGCATCCGCCGAGTGCCCACACCAGCGTTAACGCCGTGACATGACTCAAACGATATTTCGTCACTATTGCCTCCCCGTTTGCCCGTGGCATCTCACTGCCTCCTGTGCGCCCGCTCCGTCTTCGAGCCAGGCTCTGACGCGAGCACTACGGATCAATATATCGAGACAGCAAGACCTCGAGCCATCAATTTCCGTCCTATTCATATGGACTCCGCCGGCAGCCCCTCAGTTGAGAGCCGTCCACGAAATAACCCACCACACGGCCCCCGAAAACCTCGAGTGCCAGATACCGCGTCGCCCAGGGGTGCGGGGCAGCTGCGGGCGGGCGTCACCGTGAGGGGTGCAGCGCGCCAGGGAGTTGTTTGCACCCCAAACGACGGATTCACTCTGCGTGAGGGGTGCCGCGCGCCAGGGAGTTGTTTGCACCCCAAACAACGGATTCACCCGTGCGTTGCGCTCGCGGGAGCGCCGAGGCCCAACCGGCCATGGGCGAGTTTCAGGCGCCCGCGCCCGAGCTACACCCGGCACGGACATTGTGGTGCGCGGTCACTTAGTGCGGCCCGGCGGCACTTGCTACTGCTGCCGCCACCGCGCTCGCGGGGTCGAGGGAGTAGTCGTAAGGCGGATCGGTGAAAGCCGGGCCGCCTCCGCCGGTGGCTTTGTCGCTCGTCGTGTTGGAGTAGATATTGGTCGAGCCGAGCGCGATGTTCGCGGTCGCTTCGTCTTCCGGGCTGTTGAATTCGTGCGCGTCGTCGACGCCGTCGAAGACGTTACCCTCGACCAATACCGAGGCTTGAATACCGGCGCGGATACAATAGTTGCTCGAGTCGGAGCTATAGTAATTGTTGTACAGGTGGTTCTGGCCGAAGCGAATGCGCGGTTGGCGCTCGACGACGTTGTCTGCCCACCAGTTATGGTGCCAGGTGACGTTCAAGGCGTTGGCGTCGTCAAAGTCGTCAGGGCTGTCGCTGCCACCCACCAGGTTACTGTAGCGGTGGCCCGAGGCGCCGGTGGAGTCGTTGCCGACGTTGTCTGTCCGCGGCGTGTACGAAAACTTGGTATAGGATACGGTGACGAAGTTTGCGCCGTTCGTGATGTCCAGGTTGCCGTCCGTGCCGTCTCGCACCGAGCAGTGGTCGACCCAGACGTGGTGCGAGTTCCGCTGGATGGTCACGCCGTCCGCACCCGATGAGCAGCCCACCGCGGCATCGAAGTCGGGATCGAGGGTGCAGTTGCCCTCGCCGTAGCCCACCAGCGTGAGGTTTCGGATGATGACGTTGACCGACTCCCTGAGCTCGAGGTGGCCGTGAATCTCAGCGCCGCAGAGGCCGATAATTGTCTTGTTGGAACCGACCGCGATGTCGCCGGGAGCGAGCTTACCGCGCACGTGGATCACTGCCGGGGCGCTGCCCTCTACCGCGTCGCTCAGCTGCGCGAGCGTCGTCACGACGACGGGGGTGGCGTTACCGCCGCCGGTAGTGGTCGGCACGCCTGAGCCCGCGACCGCTGCCCAGCCTTCGAGCGTGCTCGGCGCCGGCACCACGTCGCAGTCGAGCGGAGCGCCGCTGCCTGCGCTGCCCCCGGACGGCGGGGCGTTGCCGGAGCCGCCAGCTCCGGAGCTGCTCGCCCCGCCCGCCCCAGCGGATGGGTTACCCACGCCGCCGAGCTGAGGGTCGATCGGGGTCACACCGTCGCTGCCGTTGCGCGGTGTAACACCCGCAGCCACGCCGCTGCTGCCGCCGTTGCCCGCACTGCTGCCGGCGTTGCCCAGCGCCATCGGATCCCCTAAGCGCTGGGACGGCTCATTGAGCTCGCCATCGCCGCAGGCAGCGCCGAGCGCGATCAGGCAGGAGTATGTCGAGAGCGCGCCGAGGCGCCGCAAGCCCCCGATTCGGAATGGCTCACCACCGCGATGCCGGCCAGCCTGGATATTTGAAGAGCGTGATGCGGTGGTCATGGATTCGAATCTGTGTGTGCGAGCACGAACGTGCACGAGCGTCGCTAGATGCACCGGAGGCGCCAAAAGATCACGATGAACGGCGACACGTCGCGCACCGCGTCGTTGCGATGGGTATTTGAGGCCGGGCTGTCCCATTGCGGCGCTCGTCGGGCCATATCGACACGTACCGAATCGTTCAGCTCATCACATGCGATCTATAACATCACGGTCGACACGGTCGAACACGGTCGAACACGGCTACCTACAGCGGACGCGAGCGCCATCCACGCTCGAGGCCTCAGCGCGAGGGCGTAGCCAGGCTCGCCACGGCGGCGATGAGCTCGGTGGGGTTGACCGGCTTGCCTACGTGGCTGGTGAAACCCGCCTGCAGCGCTTTCAGTCGATCTTCTTCGCGAGTGTACGCCGTCAACGCGATCGACGGGATCCCGCCTCCTTCGGCAGCGTCGAGCGCGCGGATGCGGCGGATCAGGGAATAGCCGTCCTCTCCCGGCATGGCGATATCGCTGAGCAGCAGCTGGGGACGGAACGAACGCAACGCGATCAAGGCGGCGGAGGAGGAGGACACGCACTCCACGTCGGCACCTGCGTCCAGGAGGATCGCACGCATGAGCTCGCGAGCGTCTGCGTCGTCCTCGACCAAGAGCAGGCGCAGCCCGCTGAGGAGGCCCAGGCGTTGGCGCGGCGCTGCTGCCTCTCGCGGCCCACCCTGCGCGCAATCAGCGCTCGAGGGAGCTACGGCGTGCAGCGGAAACGTCACCCGAAAGGTGGAGCCCTTGCCCAGGCCGGCGCTCGTGGCCGAAACGGAGCCGCCGTGGAGCTCGCTGATATGCCTCACGAGCGCGAGCCCGAGCCCGAGGCCGCCGAAGCGCCGGGTGGTCGAGGAGTCCCCCTGCCTGAATCGCTCGAACGCGAACGGCAAAAAATCGTCAGCCATGCCCATACCCGTATCCGCTACGCTCAAGATGAGAGCGTCATCCTGCTTTTGGACACTGATGGTGACCCGACCGCCAGCGGACGTGAACTTGATGGCATTCGAGAGCAAGTTCCAGACGACCTGCTGGATGCGCTCCGCATCTCCAACCAGGGGGCACGCCGGCGTCGGCTCGAGCTCGATGCCGATTTGCTTGGCGGAGGCCGAGTGCCGAACGACCTCGATCGCCTGCTGGATGACGCTGACGAGATCCATGGGCTTCGGGTCGACCCGCAGCTTACCGGTGATGATGCGAGAGACGTCCAGGATGTCCTCGATGATCTTCACCTGCGCGTGGGCGTTGCGCTCGATGACTTCGATGCCTCGCTTCACGCTGGGTTCCAGCTCTCGCTGCCGCAAGACGGCGGACCAGCCCACGATCGCGTTTAGCGGCGTCCGGAGCTCGTGTGATACGGTGGCCAAGAACTCGTCCTTGATGCGGTTCGCCTCCTCGGCCTCGAGCGCCAACGCCTCCGCGATAGCCCGCGCCGACTGCTCACGCATGAGCTCGCGCTCCGTCTCTTCCGCTTGGCGCCGAGCGCTCAAATCGCGCGTGACCTTGGCGAAGCCGAGGAGCTGGCCCCGGTCGGCGCGGATGGCGGTCAAGACCACGTTCGCCCAGAACGAGCTGCCGTCCTTTCGGACGCGCCAACCTTCATCCTCCAAGCGACCCTCCCGAGCGGCGACGGCGAGCTCCCGCGCCGGCTTGCCTCTCCTCACGTCCTCTTCAGGGAAGAAGAGCTGGAAGTTTTGCCCGATGATCTCGCTCGCCGTGTAACCCTTCATGCGTTCGGCTCCGAGGTTCCAGGTCCGCACCTCGCCCTCGGGAGATATCATGTAGATCGCGTAGTCTGCGACGGCTTCGACCAGCAGCCTGAAGCGCTCCTCGGAGTCACGCAGCTCTCGCTCTGCCGCTCGCCGCTCCGTCAAATCGCGGGTGATTTTTGCGAAGCCCACCGCCTCCCCTCGTTCGTTGCGTAACGTCGTGAGGACGACGCTCGCCCAGAAGTGCGTGCCGTCCTTACGCACGCGCCAACCTTCTTCGGCGAAACGACCTTTGCTACGAACCACATTCAGGATCTGCTCTGGCCTGCCCGCCGCGCGGTCCGCCGCTGTGTAAAAGACGGAGAAATGCTGGCCAATGATCTCGGCGGCCGCGTAGCCTTTGGTCGTACGTGCTCCGGCGTTCCACGTCGCCACGTGGCCCGTCGAGTCCAGCATGAAGATCGAGTAGTCCGTCACCGCGTCGACGAGCTGATGAAAGCGCTGCTCGGCGCGCAGCAGGTCCTCCTCTGAGGACCGGAGCTCGGTCAAATCCCGGACGACGTTGCCGAACCCCCGTAGCTGGCCGCTCGCACCGCGCAGCGCAGTAATGACCGAGCTGGCCCAGAACTGTTGGCCGCCTTTGCGGACGCTGAGGCCCACATCCTCGACGCGACCGTCCGCGCTCGCCAGCGCCAGCAGCTGCGCAGGCTTCCCACACGCGACGTCCTCTGGAGTGTAAAACTTGGAGAGGTGTTGGCCCAAGACCTCTCGGGCCGCATACCCCTCGATCCGCTCCGCGCCCGAGTTCCAGCTCAGCACGCGGCCTTCGACATCGAGCAGGAAGATGGCGTAGTCCGTCACGCTGTCGACGAGGGAGCGGTAGTCGTCAGAATTGACCGGCGCCACTCCGAGAGCTAGGAGAGCATCAGGCTGACGCGGGCGCATTCTAGGTAGGTCGATCGGAGCACTTTTGCGCCCAATGCGCTAGCGATCTAGGTCTATAGCTCCGATCAGAGGTGACGCCAAGCGCGCCAAAGCCGGCCGGGATCAAGCGTTACTCCCTCCAGGATGGAAGCTCGGCGTCGCCCGGCGACGGGTCTCGACACGATCCCGCTCGCCGAGCGACCACAATCGCTATTTGCGGCGGGCCTCGACACTGTTTCGCAGCTCTTGCTCTTTTTCTCGGATCTCGCCCGTCGGGTCGATCTCTGCGAAGTCCGCGGCCTCGTGCACGGGTCGGATCTCGATCTCGGCGTTTTCACCCGGCATCGGATCGGGGCAGCGGCGCACCCACTCGACGGCCTCTTCGATCGATTTCACCTGCCAGAGCCAGAAGCCCGCAACGAGCTCCTTGGTTTCACTGAAGGGCCCGTCGACGACAGTGCGCTTGGAGCCGCTAAACTGAACGCGCTTGCCCTTCGAGCTCGGGTGGAGGCCCTCGCCGGCGAGCAGCACACCGGCCTTGACCAGCTCTTCGTTGTACTTGGTCATGTCTGCGAGCAGCTGCGCACTGGTCTCTGCAAAATTGCCGGTCTCGGACTGTTTGGTCGCCTTGACGATTACCATCACTCGCATGGGTTTCTCCTGGTTCTGACGGCGTCTGTTTCTGCCGTCTAACCGAGCGACGAACGGGGCGCCGCCGGATCGACAGAGCGAGTGGGTATTTTTTCCGTTACTCTGCGGTACCTCGCAAGTGCCCGTCGTCATTCGGACATACCGCCTCGCAGAGCCGTTCGTCCGTGCACCCAAAAGTTCGAGCGGTCGGCCGGTGCCCGTGACCGGCTCCGTTCAGATCAGCGACCACGACGCTGCGCAGGCCCCTCGGCCTCGGCCTCGTCCATCACCGTCACGGTCGCGGCGGAGGGCGAAGGCGTGCAAGGCGCGCGCAAGGGATTCAGATCATCTCCTCGCAGCTGGCACGGCGTGCTCAGGCCGAAGTCGAAGGGCGCAGGCTCCGATCGTTTGAGCCGCTGGTTGGGCTTGAGTGAGAGAAACGGCTTCTCGATCAGATGCCAGCTGGCGATGGCGCAGACCAAGATCAGCGGCGCCGCCAGGGCAAACAGCGCGAGCGGCCGCGCGGGCCGTAGCCACATCACCAGCAGCTGTTGCACCGGGAATGCGTAGAGGTAGAGACCGTAGGAAAAGTCGCCGTACCTTGCCCAGCGAACCAGGCCGGGGACGGGTCGTAAAGCGAGGAACAACAGCAGATAGGTCAGCGCCAACGGAGAGATCAGGGCGACACCCCACGGAGCGACAACGGCGCCGGCGATGAGCAGCACCACACAGATCCCGGCGAGCCGCCACGACATCGGGATGCGATCGCGCCAGAGGTAGAAGGTCGTGCCAGCAAGGTAATAGGGTAGGAGCCGCGCCCAGTCCTGGGGTTGGCCGAAAATCACACCCAGGAACTTACCGCCCGGTTGGAGCTCGAGGGCGGCGAAGGCCACCGAGGTCGCGACCGCCGCCACAAAGATGCCCAAGATCAACGTCCGGCGCCGAAGCAACGCGCACATCCCCAGCGCCGCAACACCCAGGTAACACCAGCACTCATAGGAGACCGACCAGAGCGAGCCGTTGAGGACGTGGGGCAGCGGATTGTCGGGAAACGTCCCGGGCGGGGCGTAGCCGTGTAAATTCAGCGTACCGAGCAGCCAGCTCCAGACGTCGATATTCAGCGCCCGCTGGCTCGACAGCGGCGCCGCCACCAGCACCCCGAGCGCCACCACGACCGTGAACGCCGGATAGATGCGGAGAACGCGATTGAGGAGGAAATCGCGCAGGCCACGGCCACGCATCCAGCTCTGGGTGATCAAGTACCCACTGATCAGGAAAAATGAGTCAACCGCCAGGCCGCCCCCGGTGAGCTGACCTTTAGTCCACCGATACAGGGGCTCGCTCGCGTCGTTACCCGCCAAGAGCGCGTGGGAATGCGAGTAGATCACCAGCACCGCCAGCGCGCAGCGCAGGAAGTCGAAGATATTGGAGCGCCCGCCAGGCAAAGGCGTCGCGGGGGGTTCTCCCATGCGCCAAGCGTATCAGCCAATTCGGAGCCGCGACGGGTAATGCGCTAACGATAACGCTGGCAAGCTGCCGGCGTTTCAATCGAGAAACACAAACGTGGCGTCATGGACGGGGTAAATCGCACCGCTAGAGCGAGAATGCACCTCCTCTTTACCTCGCGCGCCTGGCCAAGCGTTGGAGCGCGGCGAAGCGCCACAGATTCAGGCGAATGAACGGCTCGAGGGCGCGCCCCGGCGCGCCGCTTCAGGCTGGCGCGCCGAGATACCGCAGCACGACGAGGGTGCGATCATCCGTCAGCTCGGGCGCCCAGCGGCGAGTCGCTCGGAGGACGTGATCTCGAATCGCCTCGACGGAGCCCAGACCTACGCTCCTGAGCTCTGCCATCAAGCGTTCCACCCCGAACATGCCCCGCTCGGGATGGAGCGCCTCGGTTAGCCCGTCCGTGTAGAGCAACAACACGTCACCCGGCATGAGCGCGACCTCGCGTTCGTCGATCTGCTCCTCCTCGACCTCCGGCAGGATGCCGACCCAGATGCCGGAGCTCGGGGCCACCTCGACCGTCCCGGTGCCGCGCCTAAAAATGAGCAGGTCTTCGTGCGCGCCCGCGTACGTGACGCGGCCGCCGCCAGAGCAGCGGAGCAGCATCAACGTGGCGTGCTCATCGCGATCCAAGCGGCGGCGCACGTTCTCGTACACGACCGAGTTCACGCTGCGCCAGACCCAGCGCGGCGAAGCCTCCGGACGTTGGCAGACCGCGCCTGCGACGATGCCCTGGATCATCAGCATGATGAGGCCCGTGTCCAGACCGTGGCCCGCGACGTCGCCAATACCGAGCCAGCATCCGCCTTCGAACGGGAGGATGTCGAAATAGTCACCTCCCACCTCCGCCGCCGGCTGCATGTCCGTCGCGATCTGAAACCCCTTCACCTGGCAGTCCCTCGGCAGTATTCCCGTCTGGATGCGCTCTGCGAGCCGCATCTCACCTTCGAGCCGGGCCCGTTCGGCCTGCTCACGCCTCGTCGTCTCGTCCACCATGGCCCGAAGCAGCCTGGCTGCGTAAAACGCGGAGCTCAGCTGCTCACGGATGGTCTCGTACACGATGCCGAGAGGTGAGCCCATCTCCAGCGCGCAGAAGCCGCGGGCGTCGTCGCCGAACCACAAGGGTTCCATGACCATCGTGTGCCGCCGAGCGGGCCGCACGTCTACCGGTATCAAATCGCCCGAGCGGAACGCCCGCTCACAGAGCTCGACCTCCGTCCCGAGTCGATCGTCATACGCCATGATCAACCGCGACTCGGCGCCGGGGGACGGCCGCTCGGGCTGCAGCGCGACGAAACAACTCGGCACATCGAGCTTGCCCAGGTGCTTGACCAACACCTTGATGGCGGCGTCGTGGTCAAATGCGCGGCGGAGCTCGGCGCTCATCGCGTTGAGCACGTTCATCAGGTGCTCGCGCTCCCAGCGGATCCTACCCTGAGCCCGCTCCGCTTGCGCGGCGATGAGCATGTGCGCTTGCTCGAAGAGTGACTCGGCGTGTGCCGACGCGCGCGGCTCGGCCGTGAGCAGGGGGAGCATGCGCGCTCGAAGCACGAGGATGACGCGCTGCCAACTGCCCAGCCGCTTGTCGTGTTGCACGTGAGTGAGCAGCGCACGCAGAGCGGAGAGAAAGGCGTCCGACGTCTGTTGCAAAAGGTCCGCGACCAGAGCGTCGAATAGCCCGGGCGCCCAGGCGTTTTGGAGCATTCTTTTTGAGCTCGGGGCGACGTCGACCAGCGCACGGCTCACGCGCTCGCGCTCATGCGAAAGGTCGCTCCGCTGCGCGCGAGAGGAGGGGGGGCCGACAGCCGCGTCGAGCCTCTCCGACAACACGCAGCCACAGGACTCTCGATACTCCGTCCGCGTCGCCACCCGGGTGATGAGCGGCACGTCCTGGCGCTCGATTTGACGGAGCGTCAGGCGGAAGGCCTCTATCCCGAGCTCGCGAACGGGCTGGTACACGGTCGTTATGGCGGGGTGCGAGAAGCGGGCCTCGTCCACGTCGTCGAAGCCGGTGAGCGCCACCTGCTCCGGAACACGGATGCCGCGCCGGCGCAGCGCGTCCAGCGCGCCGATTGCGATCCAATCGTTGGCTCCGACGATCGCATCGCACGGCGTCTTCCGCTGATCAAACAGCACGTCGACGGCATTCACCCCCGCTTCCCAGGTGAACTCGCCGGGCACCAGCAAATCGGGGTCGAGGGGCAGACCGCAGTCGCTGAGAGCGGACCGATAGCCCGCGAAGCGCAGCTCGCCTTCAGGGGTTCTGACCTGAACAAAGGCGATGCGCCGGCGCCCATGCACCTCGATCAGGTGCCGCGTCAGCTCCCGAATGCCGCTGACGTTGTCGATGACGACCGATGGGAAGGCATCGAGCTCGATGCTGATGCTGGTCAGCGGGAGGGGCGCGAAGCGGCGAACGAAGCTCGCGAGCTGGGCCGTCGTCTGAGCGCGGGCCATCGTCCCAGAGCACACGATGATGCCCGAGAAATCGCCCTCGCCCACCAGGTCATAGATCGAGTTGCGCGCGTGATGGATGTCGATCTCTCCACCGGCGAGGCAGTACAGCGAGACGTCCGCGCGGACGCTCTCCTCGTGGGCGGCGAGCAGAATCTCATTTTGATAGGGGTGGGACAGGGCGTCGACGAGTAGGCCAATTCTCTTCATCCTTCCCTCAGCCGAGCGTACCGGCAGCTCGGCGGCATCGGGTTAAGAGGGCGAGCGCCCGCTACGCGAGCGGGAGGTAGATTTCGGTGCGCAACTCGGCAGGCGGGACCTCCAGAGGAGTGTTGCGATAAATCTCGTAGCTCATGCCCACGCCCACTCGGTGACCACTGTTGGGGAGCCACTCTCCCATGAAGCGCGCCCAGGCGTCTCCCAGCTGGGTGTACGGGCCGACGTGCGTCATGCTCGCATAACGACCCGCGGGCAGGCGTAGCTCGACCAGACCCTCCGGCAGCTGAGCTTCGGGGGAAACGGCCAGGGCCGCATCCGAACGCAGCTCCTCGGGCGGTGTGGTCTCCGGGTCGTCGTGGTAGACGCCGATCATGGCGGCAGCGGGCCCGCTGATGAGCCCGGCCGGGCCAGCGATGGCACCCAACCGTTGAAAGGCCTCCGAAATATGCTGATACGGGCCGATGTGGCGAACCGTCCCGAGGCGGAGCTCGGGCATCTCTTTGATGGTGACGTTCATGGCAGCTCCTCGTGAAAATGGAATGAATTGGTTTTCAGCAGCTGGGGTGGAGAAGTGGATGCCCGAGGCCGCGGCGAGCTCCACCTGAGGCGGGCGCGAACAATCCCCTGCGGCGGCCGGGGCGCTCGGTCTGAATCCGGACGGCGGGACCCCGTAGAAATTGCGAAAGGCACGCGTGAACGACTCGTGGGTCTCATAGCCCGCATCGAACGCGACGCTGGTGATGCTGAGGTCGCCGCGCAGCACGCGCCACGCGGCTCGCTCCATGCGCAGCCGCCGCTGCAGCTCGAGCGGCGTTTCGCCCACCATGCCGCGGAAGATGCGGTGGAAATGAAATGGAGACAGCCCAGCGGCCCGCGCTAGGGCGGCGAGGTCCAGCGCCTCGTCGAGGTGTGCGCTGATCCGACAGATCGCCCCTTGAACCGCCAGCTCGTAAAACGATCGGGTTTCTGACTTCACCCGAGAAACATACAGGGCTCCACGGGTTGCGGCTTGACCCGGGTTGCGCATTTTCATGCCGCGCCTGGCCCGAGCGCGATCCCTACCTGGGTCGCGCGCTCGCCGTGCGTGCTATGCCGGTGGGCCATGCGCGTCCTCATCGCCAGCGATTTGCATTTCGAGTTTCATCGGGATGGGGGCGTTGCGCTCCTCGATTCGCTGCCTCAGGCCGATGTGTTGCTCTGCCCGGGTGACCTGACCGTGGCGCCATTGCTGGGTGACGGGCTCGCCATGCTCCTGGAGCGCTACGCGCATGTGGTGTTCGTGGCGGGAAACCACGAATTTTATCGCTCGAGCCTGGTCGCGGTGCGCCGCGCCCTGCGGCGGCTGGAAGAGAGCATCGAGGGCTTTCACTACCTCGATCAATCGGAGTGTACGATCGAGGGGCGGCGTTTTATCGGCGCCACGCTATGGTTCCCTCGGAAGTTTGGCATCGAGCTCCTGCAGCCGCTGGCCAGCGACTTCCGTTTGATTTCGGACGCCGTGCCGGGGATCTATGACGAGCACCGGCAAGCGGTCGGCTACCTCGAGTCGACGGTGACGCGAGATACCATCGTGGTGACGCATCACCTGCCCCACCGGCGCTCGCTCCCGCCGCTGCTCGCGCACTCGCCCCTCAATCGCTTCGTGCTCAGCGACATGGCAGCGCTCATCGGCGAGCGGCAGCCGGCGCTCTGGGTGCACGGGCATGCCCACACGTCCTCCGACTATTGCATCGGCCGCACACGCATCGTGTGTAACCCGTTTGGGTACAGCGGTGGGAAAGAGAACCCTACCTTCCGCCGCGACTGCTTGCTCGACTTGTAAGGGGCAGCGTAAGGGGCAGGCGAGCCGCTCGCGACCCGCGCCTCTCAGGGCAACCAGGTCTCGCCCGTCTCAACACTGACGTGGCGGAGCGAGATGCCCTGGGGGCTGATCTGCAGCACCCCCAGCGTGATCGGCAGCGAGAAGCGCCTCGGCCCGATCGAGCCGGGGTTGAAGAGCACCAGGCCCTTGTCGCGGCCCATGAACGGCACGTGAGAGTGCCCGCACACGACGACCCGAGCCGCGTGAGCGCTCGCCAGGCGCGCGACGTCCGCGCGCAGCTTGGGCCCGTAGACGGCGATGTGAACCAGCAAGAGCTTGAGCACGCTGCGCTCGCCCGCCCGGACCTCGATATCCATCGAGTCGGCGAGCTGGGGCGCGCGCTCATCGATGTTGCCCCGCACCGCCAGCAACGGCCCGAGCTCCCGCAGCCCGTCCAGCACCGACAGGTCGCCGATGTCCCCGGCGTGCAAAATCAAATCCGGCTCGAGCCGCCCGATGAGCGCCCGCGCCTTGGGGTGCGGCTGGCTGTGTGTATCGGCGACCACGACGACGGTGAAGTCGCCGTCCTCCGGTAGCGCCAGGACCTCTGAAGCGTGCACGCCGCGCGCCGACGACGTGGGGCGAGCCGACGACGAGCGGCGAGGTGACGAGGTAGGGGTGCCGGACATCTACAATCAGCCGTAGCTCGCTGCGGGCAGTGCCGCAAGCGCGCGGCCCCGACGCGGCCGGCCCGGAGCATCCCACGCCCGAAACGCGCTCCCGTCCCGATCCTGGGACACGCGGGGACGCCCTCGCTGCTGCAGGCTCTGAAACCCCGCCGTCTATCGACGCGGCCAGGGGCACGCCGATTGCACCAGGCAGCGCGTGCTGCCCCACGCCAAGCCTCAGCCTGCCCCGCCCAGCAAGATCTCCGACGCCCCGAAAGAGAGCGTGGTCTGGCTGTGGTGGCACGAGCTCCGCACCGCGCTCCTCGGCCTGTGCAGGTCGCCGCGCTATTCTGTGCCCGCGCTCTTGTCGCTGGGTTTGAGCATCGGCGCCGCCACCGGCGTCTTCTCGGTCTTCAGCGCGCAGCTGCTGCGGCCGCTGCCGTTCCCGCGCGAAGAGGAGCTCGTGGAAGTTGGCTTGGCAGGCGTCAGCGCCGCCGATGGCCGCAGCAAGACGCTGTCCGTGCCGTTTGCCGACGAGTATCGCGAGCTCCACTCCGTCTTCGAGTCGCTCGCCGTGCAGCGCAGCGGTGGGGCGCGCTTGACGGGGACCGGTGATGCGAAACAGATCCCACTGCAGCTGACGTCCCTCGACTTCTTCGATACGCTCGGAGCGGAGGCCAAGCTAGGGCGCACCTATAGCGCGCGTGGGCCTTTGCCGGACGGGTCGGGGGGCGTCGTCTTGCGCCATGGGTTCTGGCTCGACGCCTTCGGCGGCGCGCCAGTGGTGGGCAAGACGGTGCTCGTCGATGACGTGCCCAAGACAGTGCTCGGGATCATCTCCGACGACCAGGCACGGCCGAGCTGGGCCTCGATGTGGATGCCGGACGAGGATCCGCCCCGTATTCGCTTCGGTCTGTGGTTCACTGGCGTGGGACGCCTGGCAAAGGGCGTCTCTCTGGAGCTGGCGCGAGAGCGGCTCCACGAGCTGTCGGCGGCGCAGCAGATCCAGAACGGCGATGGGGCGGTCGTCACGGGCACGTTGACGTCCCTGCGCGATGTCATCGTCGGTGCACAGCGCGGCTCGCTGACCCTGATGTTGACGGCTGTGTTGGCTTTCCTCCTGCTCGCTTGCGCCAACGTCACGGCGCTGCTCGGCACCCGTGCCAGCGTGCGCCAGCGCGAGTACGCGATCCGGACGGCGCTCGGCGCGAGCCGCTGGACGCTCGCCCGGCAGAGCGCGCTCGAAGGCTTGATTTTGGCTGTGCTCGGTGGAGCACTCGGCCTGGGTCTCGCCAGCGCGTGCATGGCGGTGGCCAATCAGTACGAGTATAGTGACGTGATGGGGAATACCCCCGCGCGGCTGGACGCCCGCGTGCTGTGCGCGTTCGCTGGGCTGGTCTTGCTCGCCACTGCCGCCGCCACGCTGGCGCCGGTGTGGCACACCCGGCGGGCGCAGCCAATGGACGCGCTGCGCGGAGAGGGGCGGAGCTCCCAGAACCGCCGCGCCCGGCGTTTGCGCGAGCTGCTCGTGATGTTGCAAGTCGCGGCCACGCTGGCGCTGCTGGTCAATGCCGCCCTCCTGGTGCGGTCGGTGCGGGCGCTACTCGCGGTGGATACCGGCGTCGACATCGACGGCGTGGTGATCGGTAGCGTGCTGTCGCCCACCATCAAGCGCGGGCCGGGGGCAGAAGGCTACGGCGTGCAGCGCGCCGACGCCGCACGCACCGCCGAGCGCGTCTTGAATCGCCTGCGTGAGCTCCCGGGCGTGAGCCACGCCTGCGTCGCCGCCGAGGTGCCCTTCGACTTTTTGGACAGCGTGCAGATGATGGAACCGGAGGTCGCCGCAGGGCGCCCTCCCCTGCTCGTGCATCCGCACTCGATCAGCCCCGGCTGCCTGGAGACCTTCGGCATTCAGCTGCTCTCCGGGCGCGACTTCAACCTCGGGGACACCGCAGAGCGGGCGGTCGCCATCGTGAATCGAGCGTTTGCGCGACAGCTTCTGGGCGTGGAAGACGCCGTCGGTCATCAGTTCCGGGTCGTTCTGCCGCCCGACGTGCGCGGGCAAATCTCCCTACCCTGGATCGACATCATTGGCATGAGCGAGGACACCCTGGAAATGGACCTCACCCAGGCGTTTGAACCCGCCGTCTACGTCTCATTTCTGATGAATCCGCTGGGCCACTCCACGGACTCCAGCGTGAAGTTCGCCGTGGCGGTCAAGACCAGCGGCGACCCAGCGGCGCTGGTACCTGTCCTGCCCAGAGTCATCGCCGAGGTCGCGCCCAACGCTCCCGTCTCCGACGTGGATCCGCTGCGCAAGTACGTCGCGCACACGTTTCGGGAGCGCACGATGCTCGAGCACGTCTTGTCCGCGTTCGGAATTTCCTCCATCCTGCTCGCCGCCATCGGCCTGTTCGGCGTCACCGGCTACACCGTCGCCGAGCGCAGCGCCGAGATCGGCATCCGGCGTGCGTTGGGCGCGAGCCGAGGGCAAATCTTGCGCATGATCCTCTGGGAAACGGGCGGCGTCGTCCTGCTCGGGCTCGCGCTCGGAGGGGTGCTCTCGTGGCTCGCGCAGAGCTCGCTCGAAGCGTTCCTCTTCGGCATCTCGGCGACGGACGCGGCGACGTACGCCGGCGCTTGCCTCGGCATGCTGCTGATGGCCGCGCTGGCCGCTTGGCTTCCCGCGCGCACGGCCGCCGGCATCAGCCCGTCCCGCGCGCTCGCGGGTCGCTAGCCCCAGCGTCAAGCGCCCCTTCGCGCTCGGCGCGCAGAGCTCTCGGCAGCGTGACGCGCGCGACGGCGCCCGACGCGCGGACGCGATTGTCGAGCCGGAGCTGCCCGCCGTGCGCCTCGATGATGTTACGCGCCAGCACCAGGCCGATGCCGCTGCCGCCCGGTTTGGTCGAGAACAGCGGCACGAATAGGTTATCCAGGTTGGCGATGCCCTCGCCCTCATCGATGATGGAGAGGATGGCGCTCTGCTCATCCACCTGCCAGTCGACGCTCACCTCACCCTGCCGCGCCAGCGAAGCGTCGACGGCGTTGCGTATCAGATTGAGCAGCGCTTGCTCTAGAAGCGCGCCATCGGCCAGGATCTCCACGCCGTGTTTGCCGGTGACGTGCACCGGGCACCGGGCGTCGAGGGAGACGACACGCCGCACGTGGGCTCCGAGCTCGAGCCGCTCCAGCCGAGGCTCGGGCAGGCGCGCCAGGCGAGCGAACTCGGAGATGAAGCGAGCGAGCGACGCCGACCGATGCTCGATCAGCTCGAGCGCCGAGAGCACGGCAGGCACGTCGCGCTCCTCCTCCAGCATGTCCCGACAGGTGGCCGCCAGCGATTGGATGGGGGCCAGGGTATTGTTCACCTCGTGCCCCAGCACCCGCACCAGGCGCTGCCAGGCGGCGCGCTCTTCCTCTCGGCGCACGCGCTGCGCGGAGGAGAGCAGCACGAACTGATAGCGCTGGCCGCCGCGATGAAACACGCCACGCCGCAGCTCCCACGCGGACGGCGCAGCGTTGCCCGGCAACGTGACGCTGCGCTCCGTCTCGCCCGTCAAGAATGCCTCGGCGCCGAGCTCGCTGGCCCGGATGCCGACGCGCAGCCTGGCGTTGAACAGGCGCTGGGCCGCGGGGTTCCACCAGCATAGGAGCGATTGATCGTCAAAAGCGAGGAGCGCCACGTCCACTCGCTCGATCAGCGCCGAGAGCAGCGCCGACGTCTCCTCGGTGCGCGTGCGCTCTGCCTGCAGGTGCCAGGCGAGCTGGTTGATCTCCACGAGCAGGTCCGACAGTGGCCCGCGCACGACGTCGGTGCGCGCGCGGTGCGTGTAGTCGCCGTGGCGCATGGCATCCAGCACGTTGGCGGCCGTTCGCAGCGGGTGCGAGGCCTGGCGGTGAATGCGCCGCGCCACGAGCAGCGCCGCGCCGAGCGCGAGCGCGAGGCCAGCTGCCCCGGCGACCGCCCCGCGCCCTGCGGCCACCGCGCCCAGAGCAAACCCGAGCGCGCTCACGCCGCCGATCCACAGCGGCAAGCCATAGCCGCCTCGCGGGTCGTCCTTCATCGCTTGCCGGGGCTCGATCGAGCAAATCACTTCTGCGGTCGAATTCCGTACTGAGACAGCCGGCGATAGAAGGCGCTGCGGCTGAGCCCCAGGCTCTCGGCCGCAGCTCGCCGGTCGTTGGGAAAGCGCGAGAGGGCCTGCGCGATCGCGGTCCTCTCCGCGTCACGCACCGTCTGCGGCATGGCCGTGAGCGGCGGCGCCGAAGCGCTCGGGCCCGCGCTGGGGCGCAGATCGAGATGCGCGGCCGTGAGCTTGCCCTGGCGAGCCGAGAGCAGCACCGCGCGTTGCACCACATGCTCGAGCTCCCGCACGTTACCTGGCCAGAGGTGCGCCCGCAGCAGCTCGAGCACGCCCGAGTCCAGGTCTATCGCCGGTAAGCCGTAGCGCGCGACCTCGCGCTCGATGAACGCCTGGACCAGCCCCGGCAGCTCGTCCAATCGCTCGCGCAGCGGCGGCACGTGCAGGTGAATGGTGTTGAGCCGATACAGAAGGTCGGCGCGAAATCTCCCGTCCAGGGACAGCGCCTGGACCTCCACGTTGGTCGCCGAAACGATGCGTGCCGTCGAGCGCTCGAGCGTTGAAGCGCCGAGCGGTTGATACACCTGCTCTTGCAAGACCCGCAGCAGCTTGGCTTGCTGCGGCAGCGGCATGTTGGCGATCTCGTCCAGGAACAACGTCCCGCCCTCCGCGCGCGCAAACGCCCCGCGCCGCGTCGCCTTGGCGTCCGTGAAGGCGCCGCGCACGTGACCAAAGAGCTCGCTTTCGAAGGTTCCGTCCGCGAGCGCTCCGGCGTTGAGCGCCACGAACTGGCCGCGGCGCCCGCTCTTCTGGTGAATCGATCGCGCCACGAGCTCCTTGCCGGTGCCGTGCTCGCCCGTGATCAACACGGGCACCTCCGAGAACGCCACCTGATCGACCGTGGCATGCAGCCGTTGCATGGCCGCGGACGCGTGCGCGTGGTCCACGCTCTGCCCTGGCTTGGACGCGCCGTCGGGTTCTAGGCTGCGCAAGAGCGAGAGCAGCCGGGCGTTTTCCCAGGGCTTCGGCACATAATCCACGGCGCCCCGCCGCATCGCTTCGACAGCGCCTTCGATGCTCGCCCAGCCCGTCATCACCACGACCTGGAGCGCCGGGTATTGCCGCCGCAAACGCTCGAGCAGCGTGAAGCCCTCTTGACCGGACGTGGTGTCTCGCTCGTAGTTCAGGTCGAGCAACAATGCGTCGAAAGCGGCGCTAGCGAGCTGCTCCAGCACCTGAACCGGAGAGCGCGCGCGGGCCGTGCTGATCTCGGCGCGTCGCAACAGCAGCTCGAGCGCCATCAAGACGCCTTCGTCGTCGTCCGCCAGCAGCACTCGCATCCGGGCTAAGATGCCATGGAACGCCGAGCATCGCGATCCCTGAGCGAACGCTCGACGCCAATCCCGCGGCTGGGACGAGCCCGCCGTCCCATTTTCGGGACCGAGCCGGTGGACGACGCGGGGCACCGCCTAAGGACAGGCGGCAGCGCCCGCGAGCCGTGGTTCGGCTGCGGCACGGGCCGTTTGGCACGGCGCGTGCTCGGGTCGCCGACATGGCCGAAGCATCAGTGATTCAGATCGCCGATCTGACCAAGGTCTTTCAAACCGAAGACATCGAGACGCACGCCCTCTCCGGCATCAATCTGGTGGTCGAGCGCGGTGACTTCCTCGCCATCATCGGCCCCTCCGGCTCGGGCAAGACCACGCTGCTCGCCATCCTGGGGCTGATGGATCGACCTACCAGCGGCAAGTTCCTGTGGCGCGGCGACGCCGTCGGTGAGCTCGCGGACGCTGAGCTGTCGCGGCTGCGTAACGAACAGGTGGGTTTCATCTTCCAGACATTCAACCTGATCGGCGATCTGAGCGTCGAGCAGAACGTGGAGCTGCCGTTGATCTACCGCCGGCTCGGCCAGAAGCAGCGTCGAGCCCGGGTGGCAGAGGCGCTCGAGCGCGTCGGCATGAGCCACCGCGCTCGGCACCGGCCGGGGCAGCTCTCCGGAGGCCAACAACAGCGCATCGCCGTCGCGCGGGCGCTGGTGGGCGAGCCGAGCATCTTGCTCGCCGACGAACCCACCGGAAACCTGGATTCGGTCAACGGCGAGGGCATCATGGACTTGATCGACGAGCTGCACGCCACGGGCTCGACCATCTGCATGGTGACGCACAACCTCGAGTTTGCGCGGCGCGCGCGCCGCACGCTGCGGCTCTCAGACGGACGCATCGTGGAAGAGCTCGGCTAAAGGCGCCGCGTGGACGTCCAGCGTCCTCGACGATCGAAGAAGTTGCAGCGAACGCTATGGGTGATGCTTGCGGGCGCAACGCTCGCGGCAGTCCTATTTTCGGTTGGCGGCCTCCAGCCACGCGCGCCCGGCATCGAGCGCTCGAGCGTGCTCTCTGCCCGGGTCGAGCAAGGCCCATTCGTCGTGCGGGTGCGGGGCGCAGGCACGCTGCGTCCAGAGTCGATCCGCTGGCTTACCGCAGAGTCGGCGGGGCGCGTCGAGGAGGTCCTGGTGAAGGCGGGCGCGTCCGTCTCGCCGACGACGCCGGTGCTGCGGCTCGAGAACCTCGATCTGCGCCTGCTCGCCGTTCAATCGGAGCGCGAGGCGCAGGCCGCCGAAGCGCTCGTGCTCGCCCAGCAACGTCAGAGTAAACAGGCCGAGCTCGAGCTCGCCGCCGAGCTCGTCGGTCTACGCGCGAGCCACAGAGAGGCTCGCCGCCGCGCGGAGGCCTACGCGGAGATGGAGGGCAGCATCGTCTCGCGCCTCGACGGCCAGGCGATCACCGAGCGCGTGCTCGAGCTCGAGCAGCGCGAGTCGCTGGCGCAAAAACGGCTCGGCTTGCTCCTCGACATGGCACCGCGCGAGCTCTCGTCTCTAAAAGAGCAAGTGCGCGAGCTCGGCCGCATCCGCGAAGTACGAGAGCAGCTCGTCGAGCACCTGGTCGTGCGCGCGGCAGCGTACGGCATCCTGCAGGACGTGCTCGTCGAGCTCGGGCAGTGGGTAGTGCCCGGAGCGCAGGTCGCCAAGGTCATCGTCAGCCGAAAGCTGCAGGCTGAGCTGCGCATCCCGGCCGAACAAGCGGGCCACATCAGCCTGGGGCAGGCGGCCCAGATCCGCACCGGCTTCGGCGACGCGAGCGAATCGACCCTCACTGGCCAGGTGCGCCGCATCGCACCGGCGGCGAGCGAGGGCACGGTGGACGTCGAGGTCGCGCTCGACGGCGATCTGCCCGACAGCGTTCGCCCCGATCAGAACATCGACGGCGTCATCGAGACGGAGCGCTCCGCTCGCACCCTGTACGTCGCGCGCCCGGTGGGCTTACCCATCGGCGACAGCTTCAGCCTGTTTCGCATCGAGGAGAAAACCCAGCTCGCGACCCGCGTCAGAGTGCGCACCGGACGCATCTCGGTCGATAGCATCGAAGTGCTCTCGGGCCTGCGCGCGGGCGACGAGGTCATCGTGTCCGACATGAGCCGCTACGCAGAGCAGGCTGTGCTGCGCTTGGAGTGAAGCCGTGCTGCGAGGTAGCCAGAAACCTCGACCGCTCGCGGCTAGGCGAATGGATTTTTGAGCACCAGCTCAGGGAAAAGGCCAAAGTCGCGATCGCGACTCAATAGTGCGTCCACCCCGTGCGCCAAACACAGCGCGGCAATCCGCGCGTCGTGAACCACTGGCCCTCGCACCCGCGGCCGCGCGAGCAACGGCTCGAGCACGGCGCGAAAATCCGGCGTCTCGGCCAGCAACGTCAGCGACGGGGAGCCGCACCAGGCCTCGATCTGCTGCCATGCTTGCTTCGGTGCGGTGGCCGCCTCCTTCCAGATGCGCGTGTTGGTAACGACGCCGAAGAACTCGTAGATGCAGGGCCAAGGGATCGCCCACCGCCCGTCCCCCTGGGCCAGCTCGCGCAGCAGGTCTGACGCCAGCGCATGCTCCGCAGCTTCACGGCGATGCGCATACACGAGCACGTTGGTATCCACGGCGAGCACCGCTCAACCTTGCCCCGCGCCGCGGCTCGTCGGGGTCGAATATATCTCGTCGCGCAGGGCTTGCCACGAGAAGCCCTCGAGCGGGTTGGGGCCGCCCGCATTGCCAACGCTGAGATCCGGCAGCTGATAGGAGCCACGTCGTTCGCTGCCAGCCAGCACGAGGCGCAACCCCTCCTCGACGAGAGCGCGCAAAGGACGCCCGGTTTGCTTGGCCAAGCGTTTTGCCCGCAGCATCAGCGTATCCTGAATTTCGAGCGTGGTTTTCACCATACCCATATTAGCCATACCAATAGATATGGTCAACCCATAGCATCGACTGCGCCGATACACGCCCCAGGTGTGGTAACCTCGCCGGATGGCGGAAGATAAGCGGGCCGGCGAAGCATTCCTGCGCACGGTGGGCAAACGCCGCCCCGCCCCTCCCGGCTCACCTCCAGGCCACGAGGCGCGAGCGGCGATGACCGAGATGGCGCAATATCGCACGCGCGCGCCGAAGGGCGTGTTCATTTACGCCAGCCACGAGGCGGCGAATCGCGACTGGGAGCGTTGGCGCATCGACGGCATGCTGGCGAACACTCGCGCCAAACCGCATGCCTGACTCGACTCGCCCGGCGACGTGGGCCGACTTGCTCCAGCTGGCTCTGTATCTGAACGCAGAAGGAGCTCGCTACGCCCTGATCGGCGGGTATGCCATCGCTGCCCACGGCTACAATCGTTTCTCCGAGGACGTGGACCTGCTGGTCGATCCGAGCCCTCAAAATACGGGGCGTTGGGTTCGCGCCCTATCCAAGCTGCCGGACGGGGCGGCCGCCGAGCTCGCCGGGGATGAGCAGATCTTCGAGCGCGAGGGCCACTACGCCATCCGCATCAATGACGAGTTCACCGTCGACGTCATGCCCGCCGCGTGTGGCCACGGCTGGCTGGAGCTCTCTCCGCATATCGTCGAAATCGAGATCGACGGCGTGACCCTGCCGGTGCTGTCCTTGCAAGGGCTGTTACTGACCAAGGAAGGGATGCGAGACAAGGACAAGGCGGATCGAGCCGTGCTTTTGCGAGCTCTGGAAGCGGCTCCGAAGTAAAGGCCCTCCCCCGCCCGGCTTGCCGATGGCAGCGCCTCACGCTAAAGTAAGGAGCATGGTTACCGCCACTGTCACGACAAAAGGCCAAATCACCATCCCGGTCGCCGTGCGTGAAGCGCTGGGCGTTACTCCTGGCGATCGAGTTCAGTTCGTCGAGATTGAGCCGGGGCGGTATGAGTTCATCGCGGCGACGCACCCGGTAACCGACCTGAAGGGTATGTTCGGCAAGTCGCGAAAGCGAGTCAGCATCGAAGAGATGAACGCGGCGATCGCCGCACGTGGCGCGGCGGCGCGATGACCGGCCTGGATACCAACGTGCTCGTGCGTTACATCGGGATGACGCTAGTTCAATGATCCCGAGTGCGCGGCCCGAGGAGAGTCTCAGCAGGCTCGCTTCCTGTCGCTCTTCACACGCGGCGTTGGCCTGGTCGTGACCCACCACGCGCTGGTTTCGTTCCAGCGTTGGCCCGAGTACGAGCGCGTCATCGGTGGGCGCTACTCGTGTCAGCGCGGACGTCACGGCGCTCCTCACCACGAGCCATCCCAAGAGCTCGAACCCCATCGGGTGGGCCCGCGCCGAGGGCAAGTCGAGGGTCGTGTACCTGCAGCTGGGCCACGGTCCTTCGGCGTATGCGGACCCCAATTACCGGCGCCTGCTCGGCAACGCCCTCCGCTAAGCCGCGCAGCGTTGAGGCGCTGAGGCGCGTTAGGCGCGTTAGGCGCAATTCCTCGACGATCGCGGCTCAACTCTAGCAGCTTCGTACGTTGGCGACCGTTTCTGGGCCACGCAATGTACGGAGCTGACCTGGACGCGCATCGGCGGCTGTCCATACTCCAGGTCACTTCACTTTCATCAGCGGTCACGCCTCGCGTGATCCAGAGGAGGATAGGTCGATGCTACAGTCGAGTGGCCGGTGCCGCGTATCGTTATTGGGCTGCTGCTTACTGGGTCTTGGCGCTGCGTGCGAAGGATCGGCTTCAAATGGCGCGAGCGACGTCGCGTACGGCGGCCCTCTACTCGAGGGGCCGGCGCCGCCGCCCATCGAGGAATCGAACCTGTATCGGCTGGACGGCAATTGGCTCTACGTGCAAAGCGACAAGAGCGGGTTGAACGTCATCGACGTCTCGCGCCCCCGCCAGCCGCGTCAGTTGCATCAGCTGCCCATCAGCGGTCGCGCGGGTGAGCTGTATGTAGAGGACGCAACTGCCTTCGTGCTGCTCGAAGAGGCGTCACCACCTTGCCGGCTCGGTAAGGAGTTCGGCACTGGGCTGATCGCCACCACCAGCCAGCTCGTCGCCGTGGAGCGAGCGACCACCACCCCAGAGATCAGCGCCCCGCGGTGCGTCCCAGGGACGATCATCCGCCAGCCGCAAGATTGGCAATTTCGTGTACGTCGTCACGACCTACGAGGTCTTGAACCTGACCTGGGCCTTCTCCATCGATGTCAGCACGCCGAGCGCGCTCGCGCTGCAGGGTAGCGTGGTGATGGCGGGCAGCAGCAGCGAGGTTCATGTCACCGACGACGCCATCTACGTGGCGCAGATCGAGCTCGACACGTCCTCGCCGACGACGCGGGTGCGCTACGTGGCGCTCGATTCCACCGACGGGGAGCTGCAGGAGCGCGGCTCCGCGAGAGTGAGCGGGCAGCCCGCCGGGCGTTTTCACATGGACGCCCAGGGGGCCGTCTTCCGCATCGTCACGCGAGGGCAGTTCTGGCAGGGCGCGAACCTGCATGTCATCGACTTCGCTGACGCCGATCGACCGCGGGTCCTCGGCTCGCTCACAGGCATCGCACCCTCGGAGGACCTGCACGCGACCCGTTTCGACGGCGATCGAGCCTACGTGGTGACGTACGAGCCGGTGGTCTTGCGGACGGATCCGCTCTGGGTCATCTCGCTCACCGACCCGAGCCAACCCCAGGTGCTAGGGCATCTCGAGATCCCCGGCTGGAGCGACTATGTCTTCCCGCGAGGGGAGCAACTCGTCGCGGTGGGCCGCGGTGACCAGGGCGGGCAGGTCGCCGTGGCGCTGTTCGACGTGTCGCATCCGGAGGCGCCTGCCGAGCTCTCGCGCGTCTCATTTGGCGCCGCGGATGCCAGCTCCGAAGCCAATTCGGACTTTCGCGCGGCCAGCCTGATCGACATGGCGCAGTCCGAGGGCTGGGTCGTCGTGCCTTATACAGACAACGGCTGGAACTCGGCGGGCTGCGTCCCCGAGCACCATGTCCAGTTGGTGGAGCTCGGCGCGGACCGCCTCACGCTTCGCGGGGAGTCGAGCTCACATCGAGGCCGCGTGCTGCGCACGGTCCCGATCGGCGATGGGTTGTATGCGCTCGGTGCGAGCGAGGTCGCAGCGCTCGACATCTCGAACCCCGACGAGCCCACGATCGTCGCGAGCGTGGATGTCTCCGATGACGATGTCCATGACGTGGTGTCCGACGACGCGCAGGTCGACGAGTGTGTGGCTAACCCTTGGTTGGCACAGGGGGCTGTGGGGGGTGACGGTTGGGACGATGAAGGGATGGCTGCCTGCCGGCTCGGCACCGGGCGCCGCTCGGGCTCGGGCGTCGCGCTCTGCTCCGCGCTCGCCGTATTGGGCCTGGGCTGGGCCCGGCGCTGGCGCGGACCGCGCGTACGAGCGTGACGGCCATTTGCCGCTCGCGTGCAACACTGGCGCGTAGCTCCTGTCTTTCAGGAAGCGTAAGTGCGATCTGCGCGTGTCTACCTGTCGGCCAGACAGCACCTCGAGGCCGCGAGCGGCATTTCGGTGAGGGTTCCCGTGATCTGCGCGATCGTTCGGAAACGAACCATTGTCGAGTCAAGTGGGCTCATAAAGCAGCGTTCCGTCGCAGATGCTGGTAAAGATTGCCGCATGGCATATCTGATCCGGCGAGGCGGTGGGTTCGTTGTCGGTCTCCTCCTGGCATCGGCGTGTGGGGGCGGGGCTGAGTCTTCTCCCGTAGAGGCGGAAGTGCTGTCCGTCTCGGAACCTCAACCGGCGGTGCCTGCACCCGAACCGGTCCCCGCCGACAGCGCGAGCGAGATGCAGGGAGAGGTAGCGGCCATCCCCGAGGTGCCGCCGCTGCTGGAGCCGCCGCCGGAACCGCCTGCCGAAGTAGAACCGATGGGGCCGGTCCCACCTGCGGTCGATCCGAGCATCTGCCAACCCCCGAGCGGTGTGTCCGGGCGTCCGCGGAACCTCTCGCAGGCGATCAGCCTGATCAACTCGCTGCCGCGCCCCACCACGCTGCCGTGTTTCCTCCAAGCCCTCGAGCGGCCCTTGCAGGTCTACATGACGAGGAGCGACCAGAGCCTGCAACCCTCGCCAGGGGCGCGCAGCCCGCGGACCTTCATCGTCAATGAGCCTCTGGTCATGTCGATCGTGTTCGAGGGCGATGCTCAAGTCACGCTCGAGCTCGGCTATCGGACGGCAGAGGCGCGCTCGATCAAGACGGAGCTCGTGTTCCCGCTGCGCTCGGACGTCACCGTCGCCAACATGTTCGACGAGGTGATGAACGGCCGGGTCACGCGTTGCAGCGCCTGCCACACGAGTGAATCAGAGCTATTTAACGACGAGATCCAGGCCAACGTCTTCGAGTCCGACACCTATGCCCCGTTCGAAGTTTACGAAGTCGACGTGGAGTCGGTGCGCGGCGAGAACGCGAGCTGCGATAAAGCGGCAGAGCCAGCTCGGTGTGCGCTGTTGTCGGCGCTCTTTGATCATGGGGACGTGGTTCCGGCGCCCCAGGGCATTCAGTTTTCGCTCTGAGCTTGCCGCTGGCTCGGCCCGGTCTGCAGCGAGCCCTGGTAGACCGAGCGGAAAGCCGTCGGCGCTCATGGCGCGCCATGGCCTCGAGTAGTGCACCGTTGCTCTGCAGCGGGACGGCGATTGCTCTGACTGCGTAACATTACTCGCGGGGTGCACGACGGCTGGATTGGGAAACGTTCCCGCTCACGAGAGGACGTGCCGTGTTCCCTGGAGCCGGTATGCTGTCCGGACCTACATGCTGAGCGATCGTCCAAACAGCCTCGGCACCCGGCGCCGCTTTGACCGCGTCCTCGGCGACCTTCCGGGTACGGCGCCGGGGCCCAGCGTGGTGTTCATCGCGGGCCTGTACGGCAACGAGCCTGCGGGCGCGCGCGCCGCCGAGCAGGTGGCTACTACGCTGCGCGAGCGCGGCACGCCGTTGCGCGGCCGCGTGGTGTTCCTCGCCGGCAACGTGCAGGCGCTGGCATCAGGGCTGCGGTTCGTGCGGCGCGATCTGAACCGAGGCTGGACCGAGCCCCAGCTCTCGCGGGTGCGAGCGTTGCCGGAGCACGCGCTCGGTGACGAGGACCAGGAGCAGCGCGACCTGTCGGAGTGCCTGTATGCGATCGAGCGCGAGCGGCGCGGCCGGCTCATCGTGATCGACCTGCACACCACGTCTGCGGAGAGCGCGCCCTTCATCAGCTTCGGTGACACGCTGCTGAATCGGCGCCTGGCGCTCTCGCTGCCCATTACGGCCATTCTGGGTCTCGAGGAGGTGGTGGACGGCGCACTGGCAAGCTACTGGACGGATCGCGGGCACGTCTCGCTCTCGCTGGAGGCAGGGCAGCACTCGTCCGCGCTCTCCGTGGAGCGCCACATTGCAGCGATCTGGCTGCTGCTGGTGGCCGCCGGCTGCGTTCGGGCGAGCGATGTGCCCGAGCTCGCGCAGCACGCGAAGAGCTTGGCAAGCGCGAGCGTCGGCTTGCCCACGGTGGTCGAGGTGCGCCACCGTCACGGGATCTCGACGGGGGACGGCTTCGAGATGGCTCCCGGGTTTGAAAGCTTCATGCCCGTGCGCCGCGGCCAGGTCCTGGCTCGAGACGCTCGCGGCCAGATAGAAGCACCCGAGGCCGGGTTGATCCTCGTGCCGCGCTATGACAGCCAGGGCGATGACGGCTATCTCATCGTGCGAGAGGTGCGGCCCGTGTGGCTGAAGGTCTCGAAATGGCTGCGCACCGCCGGTCTACCCCGCTTGTTGCCGCATCTGCCTGGCGTACGCCGCGACCCGGCGCGGCTCGGGTACCTGCTGGTGGATCCCACGGTGGCGTTTGCCCATGTCGCGGACGTGATGCACCTGTGTGGCTTTCGCCGTCGAGGCTCAGTCGAGAAGCTCTTGCTCTTCTCGACGCGCCGTGCGGTGAAGCTGCGCAGGCCGGTTCAGGCGGGTGCGCCTGCAAGTCGCCCGCGCAGTAGCGCTCCAAGGTGAGCACAAGAGCTCCCCCCGGTGAGGGCTCTCAGCTGCCGCGCCGGAGCTGGCAGGCGGCAGTGAAGAACGTTCGGCGGTACCAGAGCACGACGATCACCGACGTCAGCGCGGTGGCAAACGTGAGCATGAACGCCACCACCACCTGGTAACGGACCGCGAGCATCGGGGACTCGCCCGCGAGGATTTGCCCGGTCATCATCCCGGGCAGTTGGACCAAGCCGACCACCATCAAGCCGTTGATGGACGGGATCAACGCAGCGGTGAGCGCACGCCTGACCGGATCGGCCGCTGCACGCGCCGGCGTGGCACCGAGCGCGAGGTACGCCTCCAGGATGTTGCGCTGCGCGTCCATCTCGCTCGCCAGGCGCTCGGTGGCGAGCGCGGCGCCGTTCATCGCATTACCCACGATCATCCCGAAGAGCGGGACCAGGTAGCGGGGCTCATACCAGGGCTGCACGCGCAGCACGACCTGCGTCACGTACGCGAGGGTGAGGCCGGAGCTTATCAGCATGCCGGTCCCGCTGATCGCCCAGAGCCGCTGGCGACCGGCCGCCAGCGCGCGGCCACGCGTCGCCGCTGCCGTTGCGGCGACGAGCATGACAGCCAGCGCCAGGAGCACCAGCCACCATTTTTCGGCTTCAAACAGGTAGACCAGCACGTAGCCGACCCCAAACAGCTGCAGCAAGGCGCGGGCCGCGCCGACGACATACCCGCGCTCGAGCCCGAGCCGCTGCCAACGCGAGATGCCGGCAGCCACGAGCACGAGCATCACGACCAACGCGAGGTCGAGCCAGGTGACATCGATGGTGTTTGCTGGAGAGGCCATCAGGAAACCGGAGGTCAGTTGCCGCTCGAGAAATAGGCGCGCGCGCGCTCGGTCTTCGCGGCGCAAAACAGCTCCTTGGTGGCGCCGGCCTCCACGACTCGGCCCCCCTCGAGCATCACGGTGAAGGCCGCGACCTTTTGCACCTCGGGCAGGCGATGGGTGACCATGATCACGTTGAGCCCGTGTTCCTCCGAGAGCTTGACGACGGTGGCCAAGAGGCGCACGGCGGTCTCCGGATCGAGCGCTGACGTCGGCTCATCGAGCAACAAGACCTCCGGGCGCGTCATGAGAGCGCGAGCGATGCTCACTCGCTGCTGCTCGCCGCCCGACAAAGTGCGGGCCTCGCGCGAGGCATACTCCGGACCGAGGCCCACCGCGCCGAGCGCCGCGCCGAAGTCCGGAGCGCCTGGGAGAGCCTCGGGGCCGCCGAGCTCGAGCGCGGCGCGCAGGTTGTCAGCGACCGTGCCCGGGAACATGGCCGGCGATTGAAAGACAAACGCCACGCGCCGACGCAGCGCTCGCACGGCAAAGCTCGTGAGCGGTTGGCTCGAGAAATGGATCTCCCCCGCCTGGGGATCGTCGAGGCGGTTGAGCAAACGGATGAGCGACGTCTTGCCCGCGCCCGAAGGCCCGACGATGGCGGTGATGGGCGTGCGCGGCAGCTCGAGGGACAGGTCAGAGAGGATCACTGCCTCTCCTCGCAGCAGCTTGACCGAGCGCAGTGCGAACAGAGGCGAGCCCGCGGCATCCCGAGAACGTTCTCTCAGCATGAGCGGTCCTTCGCCCTCAGACCGTACCGCTTCGCGCCGCCCGTTTGCCGGCGATCAAGCCGTAGCTCTTGAGCTTGCGGTATAACGTCGCCGAGCCGATCTGCAGCTGCTCGGCCGTGTGGGTCTGGTTGCCACCGTTCAGCTCCAGCGCCGCCAGGATGTACTCCTTCTCGACCACCTCGAGCGGCCGCACCGTGCCCAGCGTCGCCGCGGGGCTCGGAAAGGCCTGGCGGATCTCCTCGGGCAAGTCTTCGAGCTCGACCCGGCTGCCGCGCGCCAGCGCCACGGCTCGTTCCATGGTGTTCTCGAGCTCGCGCACGTTGCCCGGCCACTGGTAGCGCAGCAGCTGATCGGCCGCGCCGGGGGCGAGCGCCGTGATCTTGCGCTTCATGCGCAGCGCGGCGTCCGCGAGCAGCACTCGAGCCAGGGGCAACACGTCGTCTCTGCGCTCGCGCAGCGGAGGCACGTGCAGCTCAACGACCTTGAGCCGGTAGTACAGATCCTGTCGAAACGCGCCGCCCAACACGCCTTGCGCGAGATCGCGGTTGGTGGCGGCCACGATGCGCACGTCGACACGCCGGTTCTTGTTCTCGCCGACGCGCCGGATTTCGCGCTCCTGGAGCGCCCGCAGCAGCTTGACCTGCATGCCGGGCGAGACCTCGCCGACCTCATCGAGCAGCAGCGTGCCGCCGTTGGCGGCCTCGAACAAGCCCGGCCGATCTTGGGTCGCGCCGGTGAACGCGCCGCGCGCATGTCCAAACAGCTCGCTCTCCAGCAGCGTCTCCGTGATGGCACCGCAGTTGACCGCGATGAACGGGGCGGCCGCGCGCGTGGACTCCTCGTGCACGAAGCGCGCGATCCGCTCCTTGCCCGATCCGCTCTCGCCGGTGATGAGCACCGTGGAGTCGACCTTGGCCACGCGCCGTGTCAGGTCCAGGAGCTGGCGCATCCGGGGACTCTTGGCCACCATTCCGAGCGGCTCTTCCACGTCTCGCGCCACGCGCACCAGGGCGCGGCGGTGGTCGCGCAGCTTGCGCTCGGCCGCCTTCAAGGTCTCGGTGACGCGCTGGAGTGAGACTTCGAGGCACTCATCCAACCGATTCGCCTCGAAAAATCGCAGCTCCTCGGCGTGCTCGTCGCCCCACTCCTCCCGGGTACGCCCGAGCAGGTGGCACGCGGCGTCACCCTTGGCCATGCAGCGATCCTCGAGCACGTAGATCTCCTTGCCGTGGCTGCGGCTCATGTAACCGCTGGTGAGCCCGCAGATGGTCCAGCAGACGGGCACGTCGGAGCGACCAAAGTGCAAGAGGTGTTGCTCGGCCTCGTAGGAGGCGACGACCATCACGCCCTCCTTCGAGAGCGGCCCCTTGCTGCCGGGCTCGACCCGAAACAGGCCCTCGAGCGCGTGAATGCGCGTGCTCGCGCCGCGCCAATCCTCGTCGCTATCCCATTTGAACTCGGCTTGCATGGCCTCGGCCATGCGGTAACCGTGAGCGAAGCCGAACTGCGTGAGCACGGTGCGCGCGGCAGTCTGGCCGAAGTTCTCGACCAGATATTTTCTGAGCAGGCCCATGGCGACCGCGTCGAGCAGAAGCGCCCGCTGCCCAGCAAAGCGGATCACCCCTCCCTCGGGGTCCAGCTCCAAGAGCTCCTTGTGGTCCAGGTCACTGGCTCGCATCGGCTGCCTCGCTCATTCGAATTGAAAGAGCTGGTACTTCATTTTGATTGGATGCGCGAGCCACGATACGCGGGCGATAGCGGAAGTGTATGAATTAACTCAGATCGGCACCGCTGGCGTGGAACTTGCTTACGGCGCCCTTCATGAAGATTCGTCCGCTCCATGATCGTGTTTTGGCCAAACGAGTCGCCGAGGAAGGCAAGACGGCGGGGGGCCTGTTCATTCCCGACACCGCCAAAGAGAAGCCGCTGCAAGCGGTGATCATCTCCGTGGGTAGCGGCAAGGTCCAGGAAAATGGCCAGACGCAGCCCATGACCGTGAAAGCCGGCGACAAGGTGCTCATCGGCAAGTACTCGGGCTCAGAAGTGAAGCTCGAGGGCGAGGACCACATCATTTTGCGCGAGGACGACATCCTCGCAATTCTCGACAGACAGGAAGCGTAAGCAAATGGCAGCCAAGGAAATCCTCTACAACAACAACGCCCGTAACCAGATGGCGTTGGGGCTCAATGTGCTCGCCAACGCGGTGAAGGTGACCCTCGGTCCTCGCGGCCGCAACGTGCTGATCGAGAAGTCGTATGGCTCCCCGACGATCACCAAGGACGGCGTGAGCGTCGCCAAGGAGATCGAGCTCGAGAACCACTTCGCCAACATGGGCGCGCAGATGGTCAAGGAGGTCGCCTCCAAGACCTCCGACATCGCCGGCGATGGGACGACCACCGCGACCGTGCTCGCGCAGGCCATCTTCTCCGAGGGGGCCAAGCTCGTCAGCGCCGGCGCCAACCCGATGGAAATCAAGCGCGGCATCGACACCGCAGTCGAGACCGTCGTCGCGGAGCTGAAGCGCCAATCCAAGCCCACCCAGGGGCAGCAAGAAATTGCTCAGGTCGGCACGATCAGCGCCAACGGGGACGTGACCATCGGCAACCTGCTCGCCGAGGCCGTAGAGAAGGTGGGCAAAGAGGGCGTCATCACCATCGAAGAAGCCAAGTCGATGGACACCACCCTGGAGGTCGTCGAGGGCATGCAGTTCGACCGCGGCTACCTCTCGCCGTATTTCGTCACCAATGCCGAGAAGATGGTGGCCGAGCTCGAGGACGTCTACATCCTCCTGCACGAAAAGAAGCTCGCCAGCCTGCAGGCAATGCTGCCGGTGCTGGAAGCGGTGGTGCAGAGCGGCAAGCCGCTCATGATCGTCGCCGAGGACATCGAAGGCGAGGCGCTGGCCACTCTCGTGGTCAACAAGCTGCGTGGCGGCCTCAAGGTCGCCGCCGTCAAGGCGCCGGGCTTCGGCGACCGCAGGAAGGCCATGCTGGAGGATATCGCGACGCTGTCGGGCGGCCAGGTGATCTCGGAAGATCTCGGCATCAAGCTTGAGAACGTGACCATCGACATGCTGGGCCGCGCCAAGCGGGTCCGCATCGAGAAGGAAAACACCACGATCGTCGACGGGTCCGGCAAGAAGGCCGACATCCAGGGCCGTTGCGCCAAGATCAAGGCGCAGATCGAGGAAACCACGTCCGACTACGACAAGGAGAAGCTCCAGGAGCGTCTCGCCAAACTTGCAGGCGGCGTTGCCGTCATCAAGGTCGGCGGCTCGACGGAAATCGAGGTGAAGGAGCGCAAGGACCGTGTCGACGACGCGCTGAACGCCACGCGGGCGGCGGTTGAAGAAGGTGTGGTGGCCGGTGGCGGCGTTGCCCTGCTGCGCGCCAAGACGGCGGTTGCGGCTCTCAAGTCGGACAGTCCCGACGTGCAGGCCGGCATCAACATCGTGTCGAAGGCATTGGAAGCGCCGATCCGCCAGATCGTCGAGAACGCCGGTGTCGAAGGCTCGATCGTTGTCGGCAAACTCCTGGAGAAGAGCGGCAACTACGGCTTCAACGCCCAGACCGAAGAATATTGCGACATGGTGGACGCCGGCATCATCGACCCGACCAAGGTCGTGCGCGTGGCACTCCAGGACGCGGCGTCGGTTGCGTCCCTCCTCATCACCACCGAAGCGATGATCGCCGAGAAGCCCAAGGACAGGGCCCCGGCCATACCCGGCGGCGGCGGCATGGGCGGCGGCATGGGCGGCATGGACTTCTAGGTCCGGCCACCAGCCTTAAAACACAGAACCCCGGCGGAAACGCCGGGGTTTTTGTATTTCAAGAGGCCGCCTTCCGGCCATGCTTGCGCACATAGTCCCGAAGAGCCGAGTTAATGCGCGTCTGATATCCGGTCCCATTTCTTTTGAACCAATCGATGAGGTCGGCATCAAGGCGCAAAGTGAGTTGTTGCTTGACCGGCTTGTAGAAGACACCACGACGCGCACCCGTCCAATCGCGCGCTTCCGGAATGTCTCCAATGTCGATCGCCGTGTCAGGCATTGCTTCCAGCATCTGGAGTTCGCGCCTTTGCGCGAGCGTCAATGTCTTAGAACTCGCCTTCTTCATAACTCCTCCTCTCGTGCGCTGTCGCCTTGCGCGCGCTGACAATGCGTCCGGTTTCTTCGCCATCGGTTTGCTCCGGCCAGGTGTGAACAACGAAGACAACAACTGAGCCAACCCGTCCAACCGTTTGCCAGCGCTCCTCATCTTCACCCGGATCGGGACGGCTCAGGGCCAGTGGGTCGACAAACGCCAATTGAGCCATGGCAAAGCTCAGCCCATGTTTCCGTTTGTTCGAACGGTCCTTGTCCCGATCCCAAATCCAGTTCAAGCCGCAGCCTTTCCGTAACTACAGATATGTTACTACAGTGCCGACCGGAAGTCTACCAGCCTGAAAAGCCGTCCAATCGCGACGCTTTTCTCAGTCATTGGAATTGACGCCATCAATTGAGACCAAGAGCGGCATCTACGGCTTCAACGCCCAGACCGAAGAATATTGCGACATGGTGGACGCCGGCATCATCGACCCGACCAAGGTGGTGCGCGTGGCGCTGCAGGACGCGGCCGCGGTGGCCTCCCTTCTCATCACCACCGAAGCAATGATCGCCGAGAAGCCCAAGGACAAGGCCCCGATGGGCATGCCCGGCGGCGGCGGCATGGGCGGCATGGATTTCTAAGTCCGAAGCTCAGCACAGGCTGAAATGCAGAACCCCGGCGGAAACGCCGGGGTATTTTTGATGGATGTAACTGCAGTAAGCGCATTGACAAACCGGCTGGAAGGCAGTGAAATTCTTCCGAGAGTGGCTAGGTCCGAGGCATGAGTAAACGGCTTGAAGCGATGCGGCGAAACCCTCGCGCTGACTGGACGATCACCGATGTCGAAGCCCTATGCGGGGAATTCGGAATCGCCTGTCAGCCGCCGCGCTCGGGTTCGTCGCATTATAAGGTCAGCCACCCGCAAGTGCGTGAGATTCTGACAGTGCCTTTCAAACGCCCCATCAAACCTGTATATATCCGG
>JAYTOL010000005.1:0-31541 GCA_043747815.1 Deltaproteobacteria bacterium | reverse complement strand
TGGTACCTTCAGAACGATCGCCCGTTCAAGTGGTCGTACCGCCCCAAGTCGTGGGCTAAAGCTAAATCCAGTGCAACTTCTGCCGGGCGGCACTAGTGGGTTACGTACTCGCACCACGTTTGGTGGACCGGGGCCTGGGCGGCGGGTTTACGCCGACGCCTACCGCCCCGACACAAGTAGACCTGCGCCTGACCGCCACGGGGGCCGTGCCGAACGTGAAAGGGCTCTCGTATCGTCTGAGCGCCGACCACGTCTTTGGCAACCGCGGCCCGTATGCCATCGGTGAGGTGTTGGTGGCGACTCCAGAGAACCCCGAGGCGGAGCTCAGCCCAATTGCAGCGACGCGCGTGACGTTCGGCCTGGAGTACGCCTACGGAGAAGAATAGGCGCCCTCCGGCAGTGGCACCCCCTCGGACGCGGCTTCAGCGCTGCGACTCGAAGAACTGGAAAATCTGGCTGTTGGCGAAGCACGGCCAGCCGTGGTTCGTCGGGTTGCCGTTCTGGATGTAGTTCGGATCGTTGTGGTTGCAGAACAGCGTCGGCGCAGCGCAGCCATTGTACGTCACGCAGCCGGCGTCGACCACGGCGTTGTTCGCGATCGAGTTGCAGGCGGGGACGGGCTTCTGCTCCACGCCACCCGAGCACTGATTGCTCGCGGCGTACTGCGCGATGTCCATCGCGCCGTTGTTGTCGCCGGGGCGCGACTGGTCGTTGACACCGTGGATCAGTAAGGTTGGCACGGGGGACCAGGCCGGATTGCCATAATTTGACGACGAGACCGGGGCAATGGCGGTAAAGCCCGTCTCGCGAGCGCGGTTGTCACCCAGCATCTGCACGATGAACTGCGCGCCCGAGCTGTGACCGAAGGCGAACACCTGCCCGGTGTGGATGCATAGCTCCGAGAGCATTCGCTCGCGCACGGCCTGGAAGCGCGGATAGTCGGTGCCCAGATCCCAGCCTCCGCCCGCGCTCTTCACGTAGGCCACCACGTAGCTTCTCTCCAGGTCGCTATCGACCGTTTGCGAGTCCACGGTCCGCTGATCGATGTTGGTGCGGTTAGCGCCGTGGAAGGCGAACACCAGCGGCATCGGCGTGCTGCCGTCGTACGCGAGCGGGAAGGTGACCAACGCGTTCGGGATGCCGGCGTCCGCGGGTCGGCCCTGACCGCGACCGCAGCCCGCGCTCGCGGAGGCTCCGGGCGCCTCGGTGACGGGGTCCGCAGGGGGCGTCGCTGGAGTTGGCGCGGCCGGCATGCCTCCCACCATACCCGACGCTGCCGCTCCGTTCGTGTCGAGGCCCGCCGCCGCGGGCTGCTCGTTGCCTGCGGCACCAGCCGCTGGCGGCGGTGTCGCGGAGGGCGCTGCAGGCGCCGGCGGTGCAGCGCTCGGCGCGGTCGCCGGTGGCGTCATTGCACCGCTCGGCGTGCCCGGCGCCGCAAAGCCACTGAAGGGGGGGACGCCGGGCTCATCCGAGCCCGAGTCTGAACAGCCCGCTGCAACGAGGCAGAACGGGAGGGCGAAGCGCGTGAGACAAAGATGATTCACGCGACAGAGCGTAGCGGAGCCCCTCTCCGAGGTCACCCATTCTCGCCGTCACGACATGCTCGGCGGAATTCTCCGTCAGCGTGCAGCGTTTCGTTCAAATTGGGGGCTGGCTCGGCCTCCAGAGCCGCGCAGCCTGGCCGATTTGGGCATCAACCTGGCCCGTTCCGCAATTGCCGAACCGCCCGTAACATGCAGCGCCCTCCGCCTCGCGGAGCAGCTGACCATTCAAGCGCCGCCGTCGAGGAGCGGCAATGCCCGAGGTCCCGCCTCGCGCGTGACTCGGACCTGGGCCACGCCCAGCCACCGCTCGAGCCAGTGCTGGAGGTCCGCCTCCCGTCGAGGGGCGCTGAATGGCACGACGCCGAGCACACGCCCACCCTGCTCGATCAAATGCCCGGAGCTCTGCAGTCGACTAATGGCGCGGTCCACCTCGCGCGCTGACACGGCGCCGTCGAGCCTGCGCTGCAGCGATTGGATGCCAATCTGCCGATCTGCCGCGACCATCACTGCCGAATCCGCCACTCCGAGCACTTCCCCCGGGCCGCCCCCGGTCTGTACCTGGAGATACCCCGGGCCGAGCTGCAACGTGCGACTCGCCGCCCCCTCGCGCCAGCCCTTCAGGGCGCTGTTGAGGGTGCCGAGGTGCCGCTGCAGCGGCGCCTCTTCTGGCAGCTCGTGCTCGAAGAAGTAGGCGTACTCGTTCGCGTCGAGCACCGCCCGCGGGATCAAGTGTGCGTAGAAAGCGGCCGGGCGGAGCCCTCGAATGCCCAGGGCCTCGGGCGTATCAAAGAAGGGTGAAAAGCGATGCACCTGAACTGCGTTCGCATCGCCCGAGGGAGGCGGCAGGTGGTAGAGGCTCCGGATCAGGCGCAACTGCTCTGCGTAGTGAGCGTCTGTTTCACCCGGGAAACCCACGAGTATGTTGTACAGCGGCGCGATGCCATGTTCGGATAACCACTTGATGAGCGCGATGTTCTGTAGCCCCGTGGTGCCCTTGCGCATCAGGCGTAACACATCGTCGGAGAAGCTCTCGATGCCGGGCTGCACCCAGCGCACGCCGGCGCGCGCCAGCTTGCCGACGTCGTCCCGCGTCATGTTGGCCTTGATCTCGTAGAACAACTGAAAATCCAGGCCGAGGTCAGCGAGCTCAGGCAGCAGCTGGTCGTACCCCCGGTAGTCCAGGATGTTATCAGCTGCCGTGAAACGCAGGCAGCCATGCTTCTGCGCCAGCCCGGTCAACTCTGCAATGACGCGGGCGGGTGATATGGCGCGAAAGGCCATCCCCTGGTTGTTCAGCCCGCAGAACGTGCAGTGGTTCTTCTGCCCCCACCAGCAGCCGCGCGAGGACTCGAACGGCAAATTCTCGAGCGGCGCCAGAGCGTACCCGGCGCGGGCGTGCTCCGTTCGATTGTCAAAGTAGCTCGAGTAGTCGGGGATCGGCAGTCGATCCATGTCGTGCGTCAGCACCGAGGGCACGGCCAGCGCACCCCGATGCGTCACTCCGGGGATCGCGCTCACCTCGCCCCCATCCCGCAGAACGCAGAGCAGCTCGGGAAACGCGTCGTCCGCTTCACCCGTGAAGACGTGGTCGATGAACGGAAAGGCCCTGGCGTAGGCCTCGCCCATACTGCCGTGGACGCAGGCACCGCCCAGCAAGATGCGCAACTCCGGCCGCTCGCGCTTCAAGCGCCGGGCTGCCGCAATGCTCGCCAGCACCTGATTGAAGGTGCACGTGAAGCCGACGACCCCGGCGCCGAGTCGCGCAATCGCGGCGACGCAGCGCTCGAGAAATTCCGGCACGACCTGGTCGCGCAAGCGCAGCAGCGCGTCTCGGCCGCTCTCCTGGGAGCCCGACGGCGCGCACCCGAGCATCTGCTCCAGATACACATCGGAGCCGAGCGCTTCACGCCCAAAGACGTCCACCGCGAAGAGGTGCTCGGCGAGCCCAAACAAGGCGCGTGTCTCGGCAAAGCTCTCATAGACGTCCACGCCGACCATGCTCGAGAGCATCAGGTGTGGATCCAACGCAGCACACTCGAACCCCTGCCCGCGACCCAGCGCGAGCAGCGTCCCAATGGCAAGACTGGGGCGCACCGTGGATGCCCAGGGCATGCACACGAGAGTGATGCTCTCCGCGCCACTCACTGGGCCACCACGACCGCTCTGGCGGGCTGCGTCGAGCTAGCGCGCGGATGACATCCTAAAGTTGACGGGCGATGACGAGAACTCATTGACCAAACGCCTCCGTTGGGGATGACGCGCGCGCCGGCGCTTAACCAGCGCGCGCGTCACGTCGAGACTGACTGTGCTTGCGCGCGCCAGGCTACTCGGCGGCCACGTCGCGATGGCTACTGCCGGCCACTCGCATCAGGGTGTCTTCATTGAGCGTCAGGTCGCAACAGATGATCGAGCTTATCTCTGCTGCGCGTTTTACGCCGGACGGCCTCGCAACTGCGCTTGGCGTCAGGCTCGAAGTGATTGCTCGCGCGCCGTGTTGCGCGAGCACGTTCCATAGACCATCTTTTAGCTCGTCCATTTGCGTGTTTTCCTTTTCTTTGCTGCAAGCGAGCGAAGGCCGTAGGGCTCGGCTCGCCGTGTTCACTCGCAGAATTTGTCCGTGCACCCGCCTCCGACAGGCGCGCAGATGCTACAGCTCACGTTGCAGCAAAATTCGCCTGCGGAGCATGTCACCGAGCCGCAGGCAGTGCTCGCGCCGCTGCCACCGCCCGCGAGGGCCGCGCTCGTCTCGCCGAGCGTGTGGGCCTGCGCGGGCTGGTCTAAGGTACCGGAGTCCGCTTCCACCTCGTCGGCCCCGGCGCAACCGACCCATGACACCAACATGATTAGTCCGAAAATATGCCGCCCGACTCGAATCGTCATAACCTTCCTCCGCCTGATCTAGAGTCGGGTGGGGGCGGAACCTTCACGACATTCAATCCGACCGGTGACAAATTCGAGCGCTGACGAAGCGGGCACCTGGCTGAGCGCGAGCACGGCGCCGAAGCCGCCTCCCTGACATGGCCCCGAAACACGTCGGGCAGGGAGCCTCCGGCAAGATGGGATCCCATGCAGCTCGAAGCGCTTCAGTCCCTGGCGCTGTCGGTGGCCGCCGCGCGGTCACCGGACGAGGTGTTAAAGCAGGTGGTGCAGGGCCTGGGGATGACCGAAGGCGTGGCCCTGGCGCGCGTCTGGCTGCTGCGGCGAGAGGCGCAGGAGCCGCCGTTTCTGGAGCTCAGGGCGAGCATCGGAGCCTCGAGCGTGTCTCCGGACGTGCGCTGGAACCGCACGGATGGGGCGCACCAGAAGATCCCACTCTCCTACGGTAAGGTGGGCCAGATCGCGAACAGGAACGAACCCTTGCTGCTGCAACGCGGCGCGCGCGATTGGCTGATGCACCCCGAGTGGGCGGAAGCCGAGGGCATCCAGAGCTTCGCCGGGCAACCGCTGAGCTTTCGGGGTGAGGTGCTCGGAGTCGTCGCCTTCTTCAGCCGCAAGCGGCTCGAGAAGCACGACCTCAAATGGCTCAGAGTGTTCGCCGACCACGCGGCGGTGGCGGTGGCCAATACGCGCGCCTACGAGCAGATCGAGCGGCTGAAGGAGAGCGCCGAGCGTGAGCGGGACTACCTGCGCGCGGCCGTTCGCACGGCGCTGCAACACGGTGAAATCGTCGCCGAGAGCGCGCCCATGCGCGAAGTGCTCTCGCAGGCGCGCGCCGTGGCGCAATCGAGCTCCGCGGTGTTGATCCTCGGCGAGAGCGGGGTGGGCAAAGAGTTGATCGCCGCCGCCGTGCACGACATGAGCCCGCGGCGTGACGGGCCGCTCGTCAAGGTCAACTGCGCCAGCGTGCCGCGCGAGCTGTTCGAGAGCGAGTTTTTCGGGCACGTGCGCGGAGCCTTCAGCGGCGCGGCTCGCGATCGTCAGGGGCGCTTCGCTCTAGCGGATGGCGGCACGTTGTTCCTGGACGAGGTGGGCGAGATCCCGCTGCCGCTCCAGGGCAAGCTGCTGCGCGTGCTGCAGGAGGGCACGTTCGAGGCCGTCGGTGACGACCGCACCCGTCAGGTGGACGTGCGCGTCATCGCGGCCACCAATCGCCCGCTCGAGGCCGACGTGGACAGCGGCGCCTTTCGTCGAGACCTGTATTATCGCCTGAGCGTGCTGCCCATTTTCGTGCCGCCGCTCAGGCAACGGCGCGATGATATTCTGCCGATGGCGCGCCGCTTCCTCGAGGCGACGGCGCAGCGGCTCAACTTGCCCATCCTGCCGCTCTCGCCGAGCTACGAGAGCGCGCTCCTCGCCTACGACTTCCCCGGCAACGTGCGAGAGTTGCAGAACATCATCGAACGGGCGCTGGTGCTGCGTCGAGAGGGGTCGCAAGAGCCCGACCTCGTCTACACCGAGCCCGCCGTCAAGCAACGGACTAACGGCCACGCGAGCGCCGGGCCCTCGATGGGGTCGGCCGCGCCTTCGATTGCAACGGACCTGCCCGCCGCTAGCGGCGAGCCCGCCGTGCTCACCTTCGCGGAGCTGCGCGCGCTCGAACATCAGAACTTAGTCAAGGCGCTCGAGCTCTCGAGCTTTCAGATCGCCGGACCGGGCGGCGCGGCGCGGCTGCTCTGGATCAACCCGAGCACGCTCAGCTATCGCCTGAAACAGTTGGGCATCGAACGCCCGAAGTAGCCGCTCGGCGAAGCCGCAACGGGCCTCAATTTGAACATTCACTGGCACGTCATCGTGCCCGATGCGCTGTTCGTGCCCGACGCCGGCAGCGAGCGCGTCCAGACGGCGAGGCACCGAGCTCCGAGACGACTCGATGTGGAAGAGATCGTGACGGCGTTAGCGGAGCGAGAAATGCGGCCGCGTGTTCGGCGCAGTGCCAGCGCGGAGCTCTAGGCGAGCTCTAGGCGCCGAGTTTACTAGCCAAGCGTGCCGGACAGCCTCGATGAACTGCTCGAAAATGACTTGCGCACGACGACGGACCGTCGTTACCGAGTTCGCGATTGCGGCCGCGCACGGGGCCAGTCTACGCTCGTTGGATGCGAACCGCTTTGCTCGTTGCCGTGCTCCTCATTGGCTTGGCGCCTGCCTGTTCCGACGATGAGGGCGATGACGGCAACGCAGCAGGTACTGGTGGCAGCAATGCCGGTGGCGGGGCGGGCGGTGGTGCAGGCGCTGGTGGTGCAGCAGGCAGTAGCGGTGCAGCCGGTGCAGCGGGGAGTGGGACCGGTGGCAGCAGTGGCGCGGCGGGCTCGGCAGGCAGTGGTGGTGGTAGCGGTAGTGGTGGCAGCGGCGGTGGTGCGGGTGCCGGTGGCAGCGGGGTAAGCTCCGTCACAGGTTGCGAGGGGTTGTGTGCACGTCCGCTCGTTTGCCCAGGCGGTACCCGCGCAGAATGCCTCAGCGTATGCGAAGACAACGCCGAGCTCTGCCCAGACCAGTCCGAAGCCTTGCTCGAGTGTGGCGAGTCCCTGTCCGATAGTGATTTCCAGTGCGTGGGTGACGATACGATTCCCGATGACGACCTCTGCGTCCCGGAGGGCCAAGCTTACGCCCGTTGCATCATCGGCTTTTGACGTCGGCGATAGGCGCGAACGAAGGCGTAGACGGGGCTGTCGGGATCGTCCCAAACTCGAGCCGTTTCAGAGACAGCTCGCGCGTCTTCGACGTTCAGGAGAGTTTCGGCTCCGGCAGCCAGCAACTCCGGCGTGAAAATGCGCAGCGACTTCGCTCGCACGCCGTCAAACACCGACACGCGCATCCCCGCATAGTCGATCGAGAGCCCAGCAGACTCTTTCGCGAGCCGCACGATGCGCGACTTGATCCACGGGCGGTCGAGCTGGTGACCGAGCAGTTCTGCAATGCTTGCAGGTGTTCCCTCGGCAAACGCAATGCCGGTCCGAGCCAGGTCCGAATGCTGGTCTGGCTCACCGAGGCGGACGCTCGCGCCCAACACGGCTGACCTACAGCTGCCAATGCTCCTCGAGGTCGAACCTTCCAGAGTCCCGGCGGTGAGCCTGTGGCGCCAGTCGATGGCACCCTGAAACCTGTCTCGCGGACCCGCCGGGCTGGCAGGCCCCAAGCTCATGGGCAGGCGTTTCGCGAGAACGCGCATCTCATCACCCCTTTGGGTGAGACCGAGCAGCCCGCCACCTGAATGATGCGAGCGCCCTCTGTTCGTCGCCTACCCTTCATCAGACTGCGGCCAGCGTGTTGCACCAGCAGACAGCCCACGTTTCGTGTGTCGCGAGCGTGCGGCACCTCATCGTGGCGAGGCCCGCTCCGGGGCTCGAGTAATCGCTCACCCCCACGGGTGAGCGAGCATCCAGATGCGCAACGTGGGCCTATGCGAAGGGCCATCCCCGTATTCCACCGCACGCGCGATGCGACACGCTACGCGGCTTCGCGATCCATTACGGACCCGTGTTTTTGGCTCAAAGTTGGCTGCTCTGAGCTCCGCGTGTCGTCAGCTGATCGGTCGCGTTGCATCGCCCCCACTCTCAGGTTCGGCGGCGAAGGCGCGGGAGAGTTGCCTCGAGTTGCAGTCCTCGGTGGGCTGAGCGCGCGCCGAGTGAGACAACGCCGTTGCGCGCTCCAGATCGAGTTGCTATGATCGATGCATATTTATTGTCGAGGCTCGTCAGAGTCCGACGTCACATGGAGCCTGGAGTTCGAGTCCTGACCTTTGTGGCAGTGCGCGCACTCCGAGTCGCCTGAGAGCGGGTGGCGCTAGCTGCCCTGTGCCAGCGGATCAGCGTCCCATGCGTGATCCGAATATGCGTAGCACGATCCGAAGGGAGCACCGCTCCGAGTAGCGGAGGCCCTAAATTGACGCGAAGCAGTGGGTGGGTGCGGTACTGCCCCAGCCTTTATGCCTCGGAGGCCATGATGCTAGAACTAGACGCGACCACGGATGCACCGGTTCAGGGTTGGCCGAATGCCGGTACCCTCGGTTACCAGCTCGACTCCCGGTTGGCTCGGCTATTGCGCGCACTGGGCCAGGGTGAGCACGTCGAAAGGTCGCTGCGCATGGTCAAGGCGCTCACTCGCGGTTGGCGGGACGAGCTCGTGTCGGGCGGCCCCAGGTGGCGGTCCGATATCACCGACGACCAGAGCCCATTCGAATTCTCGCTTTCCCTCGACGGTAGCTCGGAGGTGCTGCGGATCCTGACGGAGCCCCAGGACGTGCAACGGCCCTCCTTGCGCGCGAGCTGGCAAGCAGCGTCGGATGTGCATGAGGAGCTGGCGCGCTACTGGGGCGCGGGTTTTGCCGGCTACGAGCGGGTGGCGGATCTGTTCGAGCCGCGCGCGACCGACGAGGGCGTTTTCAGCGTGTGGCACTCGGCGGTCATCGGGAAGCCTCGGGGGACGGAGTTCAAGATCTATCTGAACCCTGCCATCCATGGCGCCCAAGACGCGGAGCGCATCGTCGCGGAGGCGCTCGGTCGGCTCGGCCTGGGCAGCCCTTGGCAGGCCGTTGCCCGGAACGCCATGCAGCGGGCCGGCCTCGACCAGGTCATCTACTTCTCCCTGGACTTGGCGGACGCTTCGGATGCGCGCGCCAAAATCTACGTGGCTCACAAGCAAGCATCGGCGGCGGATGTCGCGCGCGCCTTGGAGCAGTGCCCCGGGTTCGAAGCAGAAGACGTCGGTCGCTGGTGCCAGCACCTGCTTGGCAGCCGTGGCCCATTTTACGATCGGCCCCCGATCACCTGCTTTGCCCTGAGTCGCGGCACGCTCGATCTGCATACGACGACGCTGCATCTGCCGGTGCGCTGCTACGCGCAGGACGACTTCGACATCGCACGTCGGGTATGCACATTGTTACGGTTCCCTCAGCGCGTGAACTACATGCGCGCTCTAACGCAGCTCGCGGAGCGCCCGCTCGAGAGTGGTTCGGGTCTACAGACCTACGCGTCGCTGCGAGCATCGCCCGGGCGGGAGGCAGTCACGATGTATCTGGCGCCTCAGCTGTATACGTCAGGGCAGGTGCGCGAAGCCGAGGCGCCCGCCAGGTTCTTTAGTTGGACGCCATCCTCTCGGGTAGATCGAGCGTTCGCGAGTTGACCCGTTGGGGGCGCCGATCGCCGGCAACAGGTTCAGCCCGAATTGATGGCTCGGGGGTTGAGGAGACCGAGTGGGTCGACCTTTTGTCGGACAGCCAGAAGAGACGGTGGTCTGGTGTCGAAAGCGAGGGGCGGGCCCACGCGTGGAGCGGTGCACATTACGTAGGCAAGATGACTGGCCCTGGTTGGCGAAAGTGAGTACACAGTGAGAGCAAATCAGATTGCTCTCACTGTTGCGCCATCGCGCCAAGGGAAGCCACCATGCTGTCTGTTCAAGGAAGCATCAAGGAACACCAGCTCAGGCTGTCGCAAAACGACTTCCTCCGCCGCCTGGAGAGTGGTGTAGCGAGTATCGAGATTGGTCAGCAATTCGCTGCCGACATGACCTTCTGGGTCATGACGTTTCAGGACATATTGCGACTCAACCGTGAGCGCGTACAGCGTCCAGCGTTGAGAGAAATTGCCGAACAACACCTGCAAGAGGACGCAGGGCATGAAAAATGGTTCTGGCACGACGCGAAGGCGCTGTCGGTCTTGCAGTCACCCGAATGGTACTTCGGCAAGGAATCCGCGCGCGTGCGCGAGTTGAGCCTAGAGCTCGCTTCGGAGGTGTTTCGCGCCGAGCACGACGAGACCAGGGTTACGCTGATTCTTGCGCTCGAAGCAACGGGCGAAGTGTTCTTCCCCCGCGTCGTCAACTACTTCGAGCGCTGCAATTGGGGGGATCAGCTCAAGTACTTTGCGCAGACGCATCGTGAGGTCGAACGCGACCACGAGGTATTCGAAAGCAAGACGCATGAGCTTCTCAGCCAGGTCACGCTGTCCGCTGAGCAAACCAAAGAGGCTAACGCGGTCGTGCGTCGCGTATTCACCGCTTTCGAGGGCCTGGGAAGCTTCTTGGAGAAGCGGATTTGCGATAAGCTTGGCTCACAGCCCGAAAGCCGAGTGGCTCGATATGTGAGGCTTGCCGGCGCCGGCGGGCTCGAGCTCCGCACAGGTGCTCTGGTCGAGTCATTTGCATCCGATTTCGGGGGTATCGCGCGAGCCGCTGTGACCGCCGTCGTTGACGCCCGCTCGGAAAGTCAAGTGGTGCACGCGCTCGAGCTGGCGAACGCCTCGGGCGTCGAAATCACCGTCCGAGGGGGAGGTAATAGCCAGGCTGGGCAATCAATACCAAGCGCGGGCCTGGTCTTACATGTTGCTCCGATGAAGCAGGTCAGTGTCGATGCTGGCGCAAGGATGGCATTCTGTGAACCTGGCGCGACCTGGCGCGACCTCACGAAGATCTCGCTAGAGCAAAACCTGTTGCCCTACGTACAGCCGCTCAATTTGGATCTAACCATCGGCGGCACGTTGAGCGCTGGCGGACTCGGGTCGAGCAGTCACAAATACTGCACGGCGGCTCACCACGTAGCCGAGTTGCGTGCGGTCACCGGGGCTGGCGAACGCGTCGCGGGCACTCGAGAGAATGATCCGGATTTGTTTAATGCCGTGCTCGCGAATCAGGGGCGATGCGCTGTCGCGACCCGAGTTGGCCTGCGCCTCCGGCCGTGTGGGGACCGTGTGCAGACAATCAGTTTTCGTTACGACGAGCTGGGCGACCTTCTGCACGACATGAGCTGGCTGAGCGAGCACGAGGTACCCGAACACATGGAGGCATTTTCGAGCAGTTCATTTTTAGGTATGCGTCGCGTTGGGAGCACATACGTCCCCCGGCGTCGTTGGGCCTTCACCCTCCAGCTGTCGTACGAGTGCGAGAACCAGGTCAGTGCGCTCCAGATTGGGAAGGCGCTGCGCGCCAAGGAGGTGCTGCTGGAGGAGAGTGGTGACCAAGCTTCCTACGCGGCTAGGTACGATTCGAGATTTCAATTCATGCGGGCGAGTGGTGCCTGGGGGCAGGCACATCCATGGCTAGAGTGGCTGCTGCCGCGTCAGCAAGCATTGGAGTTGGCGACTTTTGTGCTCGAGCGGCTTCCTCCGGCTTATGGAGAAGGGCATCGGCTCTTTCATCTGCCGGGAGGCAAAGAATACCCGGGTTTCTTTGCGGTTCCCGATGGGCAGAGCTTCGTCGGGCTTGCCGTGCTTCCCACCGGAGTAGCCAAGGAGAACCTGCCAGCAGCGATGGAAGCTGCGCGTGCGCTAGATGACCACCTGTCACAACGTGGAGCGAAGCGTTACCTGTCTGGCTGGCTTGGAAGGCCGGACTTGGCTTTTTGGCGGCAGCACTATGGGGAGGGGTTTCAGACCTGGCAAACGGCGAAGGAGCGTTGGGACCCGAAGAGGGTCCTTCAGTCCCAGCTTTTTCGGGTCGCGTCGGATGAGTCCGCCACATAGCTTATGCGTTCAGCCTCAGGTTCCGGTTGACGAATGTGAGTCTCACAGCGATGGAAGCCCAGCTTCGAACTTGATGACTGTCGAACGTTATGTTTGACGATCATCATCCTCGAGACAGCTCGAGAGACGCTTCGGGAACACGGGTCAGGCCTCGTCGTCGAGCAACGCGGGCGCTTCGGGGTCGGCCACTTTTATCCCCGCGAGGGCACTCTTGCCTCGCGTTCGGCTTTCTCCTGTCGTGGCCGACGCGGCCCCTCGTCTCAGGCGCGCTGGGGCAGGTGGCGCAGCTTGTCGGGGTTGCGGCACCCATACAGGGCGGCGATGCGGCCCTGATGGACCCCGAGCGCGATGGTCTCGACACCGTCCGCGCCATACAGCAATAGACCGGGGAGCCCGTTCAGCCAGGCCCGCTCGGCCCCCTCGGGGGGCGGCAGACCGTACTTTCGGGCGATGCCCTGGACAAAGCGCAGGATCTTGGGGCGTCCCTCGATGGGATGGAGCGCCGCCCGGCGCTTGCCGCCGCCATCGGTGTAGAAGATGGCGTCCTCCGCCAGGAGCTCTGCCAGGGCGCCGATATCCCCGCTGACCATCGCGGAGAGGAAAGCCGCCATCACGCGCTCGCTCGCGTCGGGCGAGGTCGCGAAGCGCGGCTGGTCATTGCGCACGTGTTCGCGAGCACGGGCCGCCAACTGTCGGCAGGCCACCTCGCTGCGCTCGAGGGTCTCGGCGATCGCCGGATAGTCCACGTCGAACACGTCGTGAAGCAAGAAGGCCGCTCGCTCCAGCGGGGACAGGCGTTCGAGCGCCATCAAGAGCGCGATCGACAGATCGTCGGAGAGCTCCGTAGGCTCCGGCGTGACCAGCGGTTCCGGCAACCACGTGCCCACGTAGGTCTCGCGCTGCACGCGCGCGGACTTGAGTTGATCGAGACACAGGCGCGTGGTGATGCGGGTGAGAAACGCCCGCGGCTCGTTCACCCCGCCGACGTCCACGGCACGCCAGCGCAGAAACGCTTCTTGAACCACGTCCTCGGCATCGCTGACGGAGCCCAACATGCGATATGCCACGGCACGCAGATGCCCGCGGCATGCCTCGAACGTACCTTCCGCGTCGTCGCTCATGCTCGGCTCCTAGTCCCTAGTACCTTCATGTCCCTGCCGGGTTTAGCGTCCCCAGCAGAAACCCGGCGCGGTCTGCGGGTTTCTCCTACTAGCCTAGGACTGGCGCCATCCGGGCCCCAAAGGTCTACGTTTATTTGCGACCGCTGTCACAGGGGTCAGCGCTGGCTCGTCGGTTCTGCATGGCATACATCGAACCACGCCCGGCCCATGGGGCAGGCCTGTTTGTGAGACTCGTCTACTGGGCGGTACGCAGGCGCTTCGGTCGGGTCCCCAAGCCCCTGGGCATCATGGCGTACAACCGCGCCATCCTGGCCGCCACCGCCGGCTTCGAGCTCGGGCTCGAACGCGCCACATCGCTCGGCGCGGGGCTCAAAGAGCTCGCCAGCGTCAAGGCGGCGACCCTCGTCGGTTGCCGCTTCTGCATCGACATCGGCGCGTCGCTCGCGCGGGGGCACGGCGTGAGCGTGGAGGCGCTCACAGATCTGCCCGTCTACGAGACGAGCCCACACTTCACGCCGCTCGAGAAGCGCGTGCTCGATTACACGGTGGCCATGACCGAGACCCCCATGCTCGTGCCGCGGCCGTTGTTCGAGGCGCTGCGCTCCGAGTTGGGAGTGCCGGCGCTCGTGGAGCTCACCGCCGCGATCGCCTGGGAGAATTATCGAGCGCGCTTCAACCATGCCTTCGGCGCCACGGAAGAAGGCTTCTCAGATCAGACGCTGTGTCTGTTGCCTCCGCCGGTGCCTGGCGCCAAGTCCAAATCAACTGAGAAAGTGCGTTGGCGCGAGTCAGCGGAACCCGGAGCGCAGGGCTGAGAGCAGGCCTGTCCGATGGGTCAACGGCGGGGTGGGCGGTGGAGCAGGCGAGTCGGTGAGCAGCGGAGCGCGAAAGAGCCGCGGACCGGCGGCGGAGATGGCGCTCGAGAACGCAGCACGGCCAGCCCAACGGGGCGGCGCCAGCGCCTCGACCAGATACCGCCCAGCGCCACGTCTCCACGCTCAGGAGTGCTGCGCTGGGTACCCGCGTCGCCAAAGATGGACGCCGGCGGCACCGACTGAACACCGTGCACCTCGAGCAAGGAATCGGCCAGCGCCGCGCGCGACCGCTCCCTGTCATCCAGCCCGAAATTCTTACAGCCTTGCGCAGCTCATCGCGACGCAGACACCCGGACGACGCGGCGGACGCTGGCACCGCGCGCTCACAACTGGCACGTTGCAGGGTGATACACTGAGCGTCGTCGCTCCTCGAGATCTCGATGGCTGGCGCCGATTTTGGGGTGCTTTGCAAACACGCGAGGCCGAGTGGTAAGATCGTGGCATGAGTGTCATGAAGGTCAAAACTTCGGTTTCGCTATCGCGAACGGTGGTTGAGGCTCTTGACGCAGCGGCGCCGGATAAAGGGCAACGGTCGGCGCTCGTCGAGCGTGCGGTGGTGGAGTATCTGGAGAGGCGCCGTCGCACGGTGCGTGATGAGCACGACCGGGCAATTATCGATCGGAATGCCGAATCGCTCAACCGGGACGCCGAGGAATGGCTCGAGCTCGTGGCGGCCGTGAACGGCGAATCGTGAAGCGGGGTGAGCTATATCGACTGCGGCACCCTACGGGAGGCGTGAAACGTTCGCGGGTCGTGGTAGTGGTCAGCCGGCAAGGAGCAATCGATAGCGCGTTGACGACCGTCATGTGCGCGCCAATCTACACCGAGCGGCTGGGCATGGGCAGCACCGTCAGCGTAGGGGTGGATGAAGGTTTGAAACATGACTCGTCGGTGCGATGCGACCTCATCACCAGCGTTGCAAAAAGTGCTTTGACTGCATTCGTGGGCGAGCTTGGGCCGGAGGCGATCGAGCGACTCGGGCGAGCACTCCGTGTGGCGCTAGAGGTCGAGTGCGATGGCAATGAGCTGCCCGCGTGAACAGGGCGAGGGCCGAAAGACGTCTCAGCGCGCGACTCGAACGCCACCACCCTAACGAATGTTCGGCGTCCGCCCGCGTGTGGCCCGGTTGGCGGCGCGTAGCGCGTCGGCCCGGGCGATTCGCGCCGGAGATTGCGCGTCCCTGGCGGTGGCAGCACCGTGTAACCCGCAGCGCGCAGCAAGATGATGGCCCCGGCTCGCTCGGCCTTGATCCGCGCTGTTCGCTCGTCGTCAGACATGTCGTCGCTCGTTTGCGTCGAGCGATTGACGGGGCGGAACAGCGGTCCCTCGTTGAGGAAGGAAAAGTCGAGCCAATCGCGAACGGCGCGCACCGGGCAGGTGCGGCGGCGGCCGGGCGGCGCGGCTGCTCGGGATCAACCCGAGCACGCTCAGCTATCGCCTGAAACAGTTGGGCATCGAACGCCCGGAGTAGCGGCTCGGCGAAGCCGCAACGGGCCCTAGCAACACAAACTCTCGAGAGCGTGGACGCAGTAACTCGAGAGTCGCCAATTGTTGCGTGTTTCGCGGCGGTGACACGACTCGACGAAGCCGCGGTTTTGTGCATGCGCAGAGCTCGCGTGACGAGCTGGCATGAAGCTCGCAATGGTAGGCGGCAAGACTAGAGCCAAGCGCTCCGACACCCCCGTCGTGGCTGCCCGAGCTCGGAGGAGTAAACACATGCCCGCCGTGACCACGCCCCACCACAAAGCCGGAGACATCCTCGTCGACTATGAGGAGAAGGTATTCGAAGACGTCAAAGCCAAGCCGGGGGAGAAGGCCCTGGTCACCTTTCACACGGTCGCCTTCGAGGGCTCGATCGGCCTGGTGAACCTCTTGCAAGCCACCCGCTTGCTCCGCAAAGGCTTCGAGACCTCGGTGCTCTTGTACGGCCCCGGCGTCACGCTCGGAGTGCAACGCGGCTTTCCCAAGCTCGGGGACGAGGCTTTTCCGGGCCACATGGCCATGAATGGCCAGATCGCGAAGTTCATGAAAGAGGGCGGCAAGGCCTACGCTTGCCGGTTCGCCCTGCAGGCGCTGTACGGCCACGGCGAGGCCTCGCTCATCGAGGGCATTGTCCCCATCAACCCGCTGGACGTGCTCGATCTGATCCTGCTGCACCGGCGCGACAACGCCTTCATCATCAACACCTGGACGATGTAACGGCCACGTGCTCGAGCCCAGCCGCAAAGTCAAAGTCGCAGCGGTCCAGCTAAGCCCCGTCCTCTACAGCCGCGAGGGGACGACCGAGAAGGTCTGCTCGGCCGTCCTCGAGGCGGGGCGCGCGGGCGCACAGCTATGCGTGTTCCCGGAGACGTTCATCCCCTACTACCCCTACTTCTCGTTCATCAAACCGCCGGTCAGCATGGGCACCGACCACTTGCTCTTGTACGAGCAGGCGGTGACCGTGCCGAGCCCCACCACCGAGCGGCTGGCTGCCGCCGCGCGTCGAGCCGGGACGGTGGTGGTGGTCGGGGTGAACGAGCGCGACCACGGCTCGCTGTACAATACTCAGCTCGTCTTCGACGCGGACGGCACGCTCGTGCTCTCGCGCCGCAAGATCACGCCGACGTATCACGAACGGATGATCTGGGGTCAAGGTGACGGCTCCGGTCTGCGCGCCGTCGACACGCGAGCGGGCCGCATCGGCGCCCTCGCCTGCTGGGAGCACTATAATCCCCTGGCCCGCTACGCGCTCATGGCCGACCACGAGGAAATCCACGTGGCCATGTTTCCGGGGTCGCTCGTAGGCAAGATCTTCGCTCAGCAGATCGAGGTCACGATCCGCCACCATGCGCTCGAGTCGGGTTGCTTCGTGGTCAACTCGACCGGCTTCTTGAGCGCGGAGCAAGTGCGCCTGATCGCGGGCGACTCGGGCCTCGACAAAGCGCTCACGGGCGGCTGCTTCACCGCCATCGTCTCGCCCGAAGGCACGCTGCTCGGGGAGCCTATCACGGATGGCGAAGGCATCCTGTATGCGGAGCTCGACCTCGGGTTGATCGCCAAACGCAAGCGCATGATGGACAGCGTGGGCCACTACAGCCGGCCCGAGCTGCTCTCCCTGCGGCTCGACCGCTCATCCTACTCACCTCTCTCTGTCTTCGAAAACAGCGCGCGAGAAACCGCGAGCGAAAGCTCCGCGCCCGCGCCCTCAGCCCCGGGATTACGACCACATGACGCGCCTCTTACCCTTGCTCTCGAAGCCGAGCCCAGCGACGCCAGCTCTGCCCTGGCCTGAGCTCTCGTCGGAGCTCCAGAGCCTGGGCCTCCGCTGGCAGGACGCGGCGGGCCCTGGGCTCTCGCGCGCGGGCGGCGCGGGCCCGTCCGATCACAAGGCGATCGTGCTCGGCCAGCACACGCTGATGGTGCCGATCTTCACGCGCGCCTCGGAGCGCTCCCCGTACACCGCGACCGTCAACGCAGACGGGACGCGGGCAGTTCTGGAGCGAGCCGGGGAGCTCGTGGGCGAGATCACCTTCCCGAAGGCGCCGCGTTTCTACGCCCTGTCGACCGCCGACGGGGTCCCGTACTGGAAGATCGCCAGGCTGCACGCGAGCGACGTGCTCGCCACGACCGTGTTGCAGACCTGTGTTCGCTACGGGCACCGGGACACCTCTTGCCAGTTCTGCGCGATTGGCCAATCGCTCGCAGCCAAACAAACCATCGCCGAAAAAACGCCGGCACAGCTCGCCGAGGTGGCCGAGGCCGCCGCGCGGCTCGACGGCGTCAAACACGTGGTCATGACCACCGGCACGCCCGCCACGAAGGATCGAGGCGCCGCGGTCCTCGCGGCCTCTGCCCGGGCCATCAAGCAGAAGGTGGACCTACCGATTCAAGCACAGTGCGAGCCTCCCGCCGACTTCGCGTGGTTTCTCGAGCTGCGCCGCGCCGGCGTGGATACATTGGGCATGCACCTCGAGGCGGTCACCGAGGAGGTGCGGCGGCGGATCATGCCCGGCAAGGCGCTGGTCCCCGTCGCGGATTATTTCGACGCCTTCGAGCGTGCGGTCGAAGTGTTCGGTCGAGGCCAGGTCTCGACGTATATCCTGGCGGGCCTGGGCGACAGCGCCGAGGCGATACTATCGGCCGCGGAGCGCTTGATCCACGCGGGGGTCTACCCGTTCATCGTGCCCTTCGTGCCGATTGCAAACACGCCGCTCGAGCACCACCCCGCGCCGGACCCCGCCTTTATGGCACCGCTCCTCGATCGCGTGGCGCACCTGCTCGAACGGCACGGCATGCGCAGCACCGACATCAAGGCGGGCTGCGGCCGCTGCGGCGCCTGCTCCACGCTGCGCGCGCGCGAGGCCACGTCGAAGCAGGAGGTGGCGCGTGTCTGACAGGTCGAGCTCGAGGCCTGCGAGCTCGGCGCTGTTCGAGCCGAGCCTGCCGTGGGGCGCCCCGCGGCCCTTCCTTTCGAAGGACGTCGTCGCCCAGGTGGCCACCGAGCGCTGGCAGCGCGACGCCTATTTCCGCTTGCGCCGCGACATCTTCGAGCGTGAGCAGGGCTTGTTCAGCGACTCGGACGTCGACGCCGAGGACGCCCACGCCACGCCCATCGTCGCCTTGAGCCAGCTCGCGGGCATGCCGGACGAGGTGGTCGGGGTCGTGCGCGTCTACCGCAGCGAGGGCGACACCTGGTACGGCGGTCGGCTCGGTGTCGCCGACCGTTACCGGCGGGTCGGAGCGGTGGGCGGCGCCTTGATCCACACCGCCGTGTGCACCGCTCATGCCTATGGCTGCACGTTATTTCTGGCAACGGTCCAGGAGCGCAACGTGCGCTACTTCGAGCACTACGCCTTTCGCCCCTTGCGCCGCGTCGACATCCAGGGCCGCCCGCATCAACTCATGCAGGCCGACCTCTCGAGCTTTCCGCCGTGCCCCAAGGCCGCCGCATTGCTCGCCACCTCACGCAGCACGAGGGCCGCGTGAAGCTCGAGCCCGGGCAATTGGCGAGCCTCGCGGTCGAGCTCGGAGCGCGTGTCGAGCTCGAGCAAAAGCGAGACATTCAGGTCGCCGCCAGCGCGTTTGGGCGCAAGACCCGCACCAGTTGGCTGGCGGAGGACACCGAGATCATCAACGGCGATGACGCAGCCGCCATTCGAGCGCCCGACGGCACCTATACGTTGATCGCCGCCGAGGGCATGCAGAGCGAGTTCATCGCGGCGGACCCCTGGTTCGCCGGCTACTCGGCGTTGATGGTCAACGTCAGCGACATCGCCGCGATGGGCGGGCGCCCCTGGGCCGTCGTGGACGTGCTCTTTCTGGGCAGTGGCCAGAACGAGCGCGTCCTCGACGGGCTGCGGGCGGCGAGCACCACCTTCGGAGTGCCCATCGTGGGCGGCCACACGGGGCGAGCCGGCGGCCCCACCTCGCTGGCGGTGGCCATCGTGGGCCAGGCCAAGTCTCTGATCGAGAGCCACACCGCACAGCCGGGTCAGCTGCTACTCGCCGCCATCGACCTACGGGGCAGCTTTCGCGGCCGCTCTGCATTTAACGCGGCCACCACGCTCGCGCCCGAACGCTTGCGCGCGCAGCTCGCCCTCTTGCCCGAGCTGGCTGAAGCCGGGCTCGTGCGCGCCGGCAAGGACATCAGCAACGCGGGGGTCTGCGGTACGCTCGCCATGTTGCTCGAGGCGTCGAGCTGCGGCGCGTGGCTCGACCTCGCGCTCGTGCCCGCGCCCGAGCGCGTCGACCCGCTGCGCTGGCTCACGGCCTTTCCGAGCTTTGGCTTCCTGCTGACGGTCGAGCCTGATCGCGCAGCGAGCGTCAGCGAGCGCTTCGAAGCGCTGGGCGTCAAGTGCCGCGCGGTGGGCGAAATCACCGACATACCCCGGCTCGAGCTCCGTCACGGTCACGAGCGGGCGCTGTTCGGCGCTGGCTGTCGCGTCCCGCTCACCGGATTTGGAGCCTGCGCATGAGCCGCATCGGCATGTTCACGTACTCCACGCACCCGCGTGGTAGCGTGGTCCACTCGGCCTGCCTCGCCGAGGCGCTGTGTGCTCGAGGGCACGACGTCACGCTCTTTGCCTTGAGCAAAAACGGCGCCGGCTTTTTTCGGGATCTCGCCTGCAAGCTGTGCCTCATCCCGGCCGCGCCAGCACCGGCAGAGCTCGATCAGCTGATCGCGCAGCGCATCGGCGAATTCGTGGCCGGGCTCGAGGCGCTCGATCCAGATCTCGACGTGCTCCACGCGCAAGATTGCCTGGCGGCGAGCGCCCTGCTCGACGCGCGCCGCAGCGAACTCGCGCTCCGATCCTGTCCGTTGGTGCGCACGGTGCACCACGTCGAACGCTTTGCGAGCGCTTACCTGGCGGAGTGTCAGCGCCGGTCCATCTTAGAAGCCGATCTAGTGCTGGCCGTGAGCCAGGCCACGGAGCGCGACGTGTGGACCGAGCTCGGGCGCGCCTGCGCAAGGGTCGAGAACGGGGTTGACGTCGGGCGCTTCGCCGCCCCTGCTCCAGATGGACTTATCAAAACCGAGCTACGCCGCGCGCTCGGCCTGGATCCATCCGGCTTCGTCGTGCTCTCCGTCGGCGGCATCGAGCCCCGGAAAAACAGCCTGCGCTGCCTCGAAGCCATCGCGGCGCTTTGTGTCGCGGAGCCGCGTACCCAGTGGCGCGTCGTGGGCGGAGCGAGCGTGCTCGACCATCGAGCCTATCGAGAGCAATTCGATAGCCACCTCGCGGGGCTCGCGCCCGGTGTGCGAGCGCGCATCGAGCTGCTCGGCACCGTCAGCGAGCAGCACCTGACCCAGCTCTACCAGGCGAGCGACGTGCTCTTGTTCCCGTCGGAGCACGAGGGTTGGGGCTTGTGTGTGCTCGAGGCGATGGCCGCAGGGTTGCCCGTCATCATCCCGAGCGGAGCGCCGTTCACCGAATACGTGCCGCGAGGCGCCGCGCTCTTCGTCGATCCGCTCGACGCATCGGACATCCAGCACGCGCTCATGCTGATCGCGACAGACCCCGCGACCCGCTCACGCCTCGCTAGCTTGGGCCGCAGTGTCGCCGAGAAGTTTTCGTGGGCCCGCTCCGGCGAGACGCATAGCCACCTGTATGGGCAATTGTTGGAGCGTCAGCGGCAGCGGCCCCCCCACGTCTATGCCTAACTCCCCAGCCACGTGCTGGGCACATTGTCTGAAGGAGACGAAACACATGCCGGAGATGCATTTTACGATTGAGTGGCCCAACGGCAAACGGGACAACTGCTACTCCCCGTCCTATATCATCGAGGAGTATCTGCGCGCTGGGGAGGCTTACCCTGTGGGCGAGTTCCTGGAGCGCGCGGGCACCGCTCTGGAGATTGCGTCCGAGCGCGTCCGCCAACGCTATGGTTTTGCTTGCACCTCGGCGCTCGATCAGCTGCGTGAGCTCGAGCAGGCCGGCGCGAGCTTGACGGCGTCGGAATGGACCGGGACCGTGAAAGTTCTGGCTTTCGAAAAACATGCCCCGCGCGACGCGCGAGCCCGAGAGGAGGGCAAGTGAGCCTGGGGGGCGCGGCCGGTGAGCGCCATTTCCCGGTCATCATCGTCGGCGCTGGCCAGGCGGGCCTAGCCATGAGCTACGTCCTCGGGCGCGCAGGCGTTCGGCACGTCGTGCTCGAAAAGCACCGCGTCGCGCATGCCTGGCGCAGCGAACGTTGGGATAGCTTTTGTCTGGTGACGCCCAATTGGCAATGCCAGCTGCCGGGCCACCCGTACTCGGGCAGTGATCCTCACGGCTTCATGCTCAAACATGAAATCGTCGAGTATCTCGAGGCGTACGTGCGCGCCTTCGAGCCGCCCGTGCACGAGGGCGTGGAAGTCCTGCGCGTCCAGCGTGAGGCAGGGCCTGGTCCCCACGCCAAGGCGAAGTTCGAGTTGGAGACCAGCGCTGGCAACATCAGCGCGGATCAAATCGTGGTGGCGACCGGCGGTTATCACGACCCCTTCGTCCCCCCGTCAGGCCGGTCGATTCCAGGCTCGGTCCAGCAGCTGCATTCGCGCGACTACGACAACCCCCAGAGCCTGCCCGAGGGCGACGTGCTCGTGGTGGGCAGTGGCCAATCGGGGTGTCAGATCGCCGAGGACCTCTTGCTCGCAGGCCGCGGCGTGCACCTGAGCGTCGGCAACGCGCCACGTTGCGCGCGGCGCTATCGTGGCAAAGACGTCGTCGAGTGGCTCGACGCCATGGGCCACTACCAGCTGCCGGTGGACAAACACCCGAGTAAAGAGCAAGTGCGGGACAAGACGAATCACTACGTGACCGGCCGCGACGGCGGCCGCGACATCGACCTGCGGCAGTTCGCCCTGTCCGGCATGCGGCTGTACGGCTCATTTGCCGGCGTGGACGGGTCGTGTCTGAAGTTCGAGCCCAACCTGAGAGCAAACCTGGACGCCGCGGACGCCGTGTACGCGTCCATCAATCGCGCAATCGACTGCTTCATCGCCGAGCGCGCCATCGCCGCGCCCTCGCCCTCACAATACATCCCGTGTTGGTCACCGCCGAGCGAGGTCGGCGAGCTCGATCTGGCCGCAACGCCGCTCGGCAGCATCGTCTGGGCCATCGGCTTTGCCACCAACTTCAGCTGGCTGTCACTGCCGGTCTTCGATTCGCGAGGCATGCCCCGGCACGAACGCGGCGTGACGCCTGAGCCCGGGCTCTACTTCCTCGGCCTGCCCTGGCAATACACCTGGGGCTCGGGTCGCTTCTGCGGCGTCGGCAGGGACGCCGAATACCTGGGGCAAAAAATCATCGAGCAAGCCGCCACGCCTGCTCAGACGACGACCCCCGGCGCGCGAGGCTCGGCCTCACGCTTAGCGCTAGAGGCAAGCTCGCACCTGCCCGGCATAGCTCTCGCCAAATAAGGCCAGGTGCAACAGCAATGGATGGAGCTGCAGGCGCGCTGGCGGCTCCGCCGGGCCCACGAGCTCATCCAGGCGCGAAAATAGCCGCTCCGTGCCGCGCTCGAGCCAAGCCTGAGAATAGGCCCGACGGCGCACCTGCTCAGCATCGCCGCGAGCCGGCGTCTCGGTAAAATGAAACCCGAGATGCGATGAAAGCAGATGGCCGAGATCTTCGGGGGGCGTCCCGTTTTTCGAGATGTGACCCATCGTGACTCACAGCTCGTGCTCGCGCCTTATGACGGCGAGCAAGCCAGCGCAGGCGCTCTCGCAGAGATCGAGGACCTCCTCGAACCCCTCAGGGCCGCCGTAGAACGGGTCGGGGACGGCCGCTCCGGGGGGCGAGTCAGGGTCGAAGGAGCGTAAGAGCCGCAGCTTCTCGCGTGCCTTGGCGTCGGGTGCGCCGGCGGCCAGAACGTCGAGATTACCCTGATCCATGGCCACCACGTAGTCGAAGCGCTGCCAATCTTCGGGCGCGAACTGACGTGCCCGACGGGTCAGCTCCACCCCGCGCGCCTTGGCGGCCGCGCGCGCTCGCCGATCGGGCGGCTCACCCGCGTGATAGTCCAGGGTGCCCGCGCTCTCGATCGCGATCTTGCTGCCTAGTTGGCAGCGCTCCACCAGGCTCAGCATCACTCCTTCCGCGGTCGGGGAACGGCAGATGTTTCCCAAACACACGAAGCACACAGACACGGCGGGGCCACCAGACATGCCTCAACGAACGAAGCCGAGTCAGGGCTCGGGGTCGTCCTCCCACGGGCGGGAGATCACGCACGCGTTGATGCCGCCGACTCCCATGCTCAGCTTACCCACGGGGCGCTCCGGAAACTCGACGGCGCGATCGAAGACCAGGTTCTGGCCCAGGTCGGTGATCGCGGGATGCACCTCGGAGGCCTGGAGCGGTGTAGGAAATATGGTGCCGCGCTCGTAGCCGAGATACTGCGCCGTGAGCTCCCAACCCCCGCCGACGCCCATGCCGTGTCCGAACGTGCCCTTGCGCGCCGTGACCGACACCTCACGCGGGATCACCGTCTGCAGGTTCTCGAGCTCCTGAAAGTCGCCGGGGGTCGCCGTCGCGTGCAGGTCCCACGAGCCGAGCGTATCGGCAGGGGTGCCTGCGGCTTCCAGCGCCGCGTGCATGGCCTCTCGCGGGCCCTCCTTCGACGGTGTGATGATGTGATCGGCGTCCGCCGAGACGCCGACTGAGAGCGGCTCCAGCCCGAGCGGCTTGAAGCCCATGGCCCTCGCGTACTCGAGATCGCCCAAGATCCAGATGGCGGCGCCTCCCGAGACATGCGTGCCCTTCATCCCGGACAAGGGTTTGGACACAGAGCCATCCGCCGAGAGGACCCGCGCGTTGTAGAAACCGCCGACGGTGAGCGGATGCGGCGGAGGATCTGCCGAGCCCACCACCACCAGCTTGGCGTCACCTCGATCGATGGCAGCCATGGCCAGCTTGAGACAGATGCTGAAGGTCGAGCAGGCGGCGACCGGCGCAAAGACCATGCCCGTGATCTTCCCCAACATCGAAATCTGCGCGCTCGGCGTGTTGGCGATGTTCCAGAGCACATTGGCGCTGACTTCGTTCCACGGTGGCTGCGGGGTCTTCCAGCGCTCCTGGAGCTGCGTCAAGCGGCGGCGCTTATCGCGTATCATGCGCAACTTACCGCTCTCGACATCGCCGTGGAGCTGCGACGACTCCACCTCTCGCAGCTCCTCCAGGAAAATCGCGAGCTGGTCCGAGCGCTCCGCCCAGTAAGCAAACCAGGCGTCTTCGAGCTCTTCCCTTTGATCGAGGTCGAGCGCGTCCCGCGGATCCTCGATCGGCGGGCGAGGCGCGTTGCCCGCCTCAAATTCACGGAGCGCGGCGTTACGGCTTGGATCCGCCCAGAAGCGGTTCCAGCGGCGCTGCGCTCGATAATAAGTCAGCGAAGCTTTGTAGATGGTCGGAAAGGCACCGATGGCGGTCGCGGCATACACGTGCGCCTGCGCCTTGAGGGTCCGAAGCTCCTGCTCGATGCCGGGGTTCTGCCCCAGCGCTTGGATGAAGGCGCCGATCGCGTACAGCGTCGTCGGGTCCATCTTGTCCTTGAGCTGGTTGAACCGGCTGGGAGGGAAGCGGGACTCGATCCAGGGTTGATAGTCGCGAAAGTCGAACTTGGGCTGACCCACCAAAAAGGTGTCGCGACCAAAACCGTTGAACGGCGAGAGCCAACTTTCAGCCGTCTCGAGGTTCTTGGCAAACTCCTCGATGTTGGCGCTCTTCGGGGCAACTACGCCCCAGCCCAAAACTGCTTTGCGACGCATTCGGTCTGCGCGTCAATGTGCCAGTGGGGCGGGGGGAGTCAACCGAACACTCGGGCTCCGCTCCCTCCGCACACTGCGTCAAACAACCACACTGTAAACTACCGCTTGGCCGGCCCAATACGAGGCCTCTGCCGGGAGGGACAGGCGAGGACGGGGTTGGGCTCAGCGGGAGCGGCGCATGCGCCCGAGCAACAGCAGCGCCAGCGCCAACGCAGTGGGAAGGGCCGGGCCAGCTGAGCCAGTTGCTCCGAAGGAACACGAGACCCCCGAACGGACGCTCGACGCGGCGTCCATCGCAGCCAGCCCGCCGTTGAATTCCTCCGACAGGTCCGTCTCGGGATCGAGCTCGTCCTCGCACCGATCACCGACCGCGGCCAAGGTACAGCCCTCGAAGTCGACCTCGAATGGAACGGTCGGCGCGCTCTCGTTGCCGGCCGCATCGACGGCCACCGCGGTGAACGTCAGGTTCAAGAGCGGGAGCTCATCGAAGCTGGGTCGCAGATAGAAAGGCCGGCCACCGGCGAGGTTGACACCGACCAAGCTACGCATCGAGTCCGGCAACTCACCGCGCAGCAGCGTCAAGCGATAGCCGAGTTGATCCGGCGGGGTGCCGTCATCCGCGGCAGGAGCAAGGTCGATGCGCACCGTGCCGGTGTCCCCACACGAATTCGTCACGCAGTTGGCGTGCGTGCAGGTCGTGCCGTTTCGTCGAAACGCCTCCACCTCGACGATCACGGGTGTGCCGGGCGCCGCAGTGTCGCTGCCGCGCAGATCAGCGTCGATTCGATGCAGCTCCGTCGGCGCGAAAAGGCAGGTGGATGCAGGCTCCGCGGCTCCCATCAGCAACGAACCGACGAGCAGCGTCCCCAGTGCGCGCAACATCATTCCGGCAAGCGTAGCAGGCATCCCACATGACACAACGCGACATGTCACCCCACGGCTAAGGAAGACACCACACCTTTCCCCCACCGCCCCGTATCGGCGCATGCTACTCGCACCAAGACTCTGATGGCCACCGCGAACGAAGAGACTCACGCTCCGCCTGATCATGAGCCCACCCCCGGCACGGTGGAAGCGTGGGCGTGGACCTACGTCACGAGCTGCCGCCTGGAATCGAAGCTCAGGCCCCCAGCGCCTCCGGCGCTCTGGGAAGAGGCGCCGAGAGCGCGGCACCTGACGGCGCCGGGGCGCCCGCCGGAGCTCCGGCGTGCCCAGCGCCGCTTGCAGTCGGCTGACGATTTGAGCCCTGCGAGCGCACGCGCCAAATTGCTCCACACCTTCTTCCATCACGAGCTACAGGCAGCAGAGCTGATGCTCTGGGCTCTGCTCAGGTTCGCGGATGCGGAGCCGGGGTTCCGTGCCGGTCTGCTCGGTATCTGTCTCGACGAGATCCGGCACATGAACGCTTATCGCGAGCAGATCGAGCGGCTAGGTTTCAAGGTCGGCGATTTTGCGGTCCGAGATTGGTTTTGGAAGCGCGTCCCCACGTGCACGTCAAAGCTCGGGTTCGTCGCGCTCATGGGCATGGGTCTCGAGGGTGCGAACCTGGAACACGCTCCCTTCTTCGCCGAGCGCTTCCGGGCTGCCGGTGACGACGTTTGCGCCGACCTCCAGCTCTCGATCGCGGAGGACGAGCTCGGTCACGTCCGCTTCGCCGTGCATTGGTTTGAACGCTGGACGGCCGGGCAAAGCTTTGAGACGTGGTGCTCCGCGCTTCCTCCGCCCCTCTCGCCCATGGTGATGCGCGGCAAGAATTTCGATCGAGCGGCTCGGTTGCGCGCCGGTATGCACGAGTCTTTCATCAGCGCGCTCGAGCGCTGGCAGGTCTGATGTCGGCGGGCGGCTCTCTCGAATCGAGCGAGCGCCGAGCACCGAGGTTATGGGTCTTCAACCTCGACGCGGAGTTGGAGCTCGAGCAGGGCCTGGGTTATCAGACCTCGCAGCGCATGGCTCGTACGCTCGAGCCCGTGCTCCCTGAGGCGCGTAAATTGATGGCACCGGGCGACGCGAGCCTCGATCTGGTCGAGGCCGGGGCGGGCGCTCACGCCGGCTGGGTGGGCGCCACGTGGTGTCCTACCCCGACCGCCCTCGCCCGCCTCGCCCGCGCTGGCGCAGCGCTCGAGCCGAGCCCCAGCTTCGATGTGCTGCGGCGCGTGAATCATCGTGGCTTCTATCTGGAGCTGGGCGGGGGCGCGCCGGGGGCCCGGTACGTGCGTGATGCGAGCGACCTGGGGGCGACGCTCGCTGAAAAACGAGTGTGGCTGATCAAGCGGCCCTTCGGCTTCGCCGGCCGCGGTCAACGCCGCATCTCGGGCGAGCCCACGCCGGATGATTGGCGGTGGCTCACGGCGGGCCTGCGTCAGGGCGGGTTTCTCGCCGAGCACTGGGTCGCGATCGAGCGCGAGGTGGGGGTGCACGGCGTGGTAGATGCCCGAGGCCAGTTGTCGCTCGGGCGGATCTGCGTGCAAGAGACCAACGAGCAACGCTGCTGGGTTTCGACCCGTCGCGCAGAACCCAAGGACCTCTCGGCCGATCACACGGCGGCGCTGCTCCGGCGCGCAGAGAGCGTGGCCCAGGCATTGTGGAACACGGGTTACTTCGGTCCCTTCGGCATCGACGCCTACCTATGGCGCACGGCAGGCGGCTCGCTCGAGCTGAACGCGCTCGGCGAGCTAAATGCTCGCCATACGATGGGGTTTGCCGTAGGCGAACCCGGCTCACCGGGCTGACATGAGGCGGCGGCTACGGCGCGGCGCCGCACGGCAATTTCGAGAGGACCGACCGACCGGATATGCCTTCCGCCCGCAATTCGTTTCAGCCGGAGACACCCGCGCTCGCTCAGCGCTCTGTGAAGCTGGCCGCGAACAGCGAAACGGGTATGTTGCGCGGGGACCCGCGTGAACGCAGGAGAAGTAGTGAAACGATCGAGAGTCTGGCTACGTGCCGGCAACGAGTTTTCGAGTGCAACGTGTTTGACTTGGATGGTCGTGGCCCTCGGGCTCGGTTGCGTTAGCACTCACCCTTCTGACGAGGTCCCAGGCTCACCTAACCCGAGCGCGACAGGCGGTGCCACGGCCGGGTCCCCAACGCTCGGGGAGCTGGGCCCCGTCTCGGGAGTTGGCGGGTCGGGCTCGGTAGAAGAGCAGCCGATTGGCGGCTTCGTCGGAGCGGCGGGCACGGGCGGCAGCAGCGGGCAGGCCCCGCTGCCTGGCGTGGCCGCCTGCAGCGCCACGACGGCAAACGCGAATGGATATTGTTGGGGGTCGGTGGCGATCGGCGGTGGCGGCTTCGTTTCTGGTGTCGTGATGTCGAAGCTCGAGCGGAACTTGATCTACGCGCGTACCGACGTGGGAGGCGCTTACCGCTGGGAGCAGGCCACCGAGAGCTGGCTGCCGCTCACCGACTGGGTCGCTGAAAACCAGGCTGGCCTGCTCGGTATCGAATCGATCGCGCTCGACCCGGCAGCGCCCAGCCGCGTGTACATGCTCGCCGGCATCGACTATTTCGATGGCGGTAAGACGGCCATCCTCAGCTCTGACGACTACGGCAGCACGTTCCAGGTGCACGAGGTCACCGCTCAGTTCACGGCGCACGGCAACGGGCCTGGTCGGCAGAGCGGCGAGCGGCTCGCCGTCGACCCGGAGAACGGCGCCATCCTGTACACCGGAACGCGGGAAAACGGTCTGTTTCGCAGCGCCGATCGCGGCGCGACCTGGGCCCGAGTGGCTGCGCTGGACGTGACGACGACCCCGAACGGCAACGGCGTCGCCTTCGTGCTGTTTGACGCGCGCGCGGGCGTTCTGGCTGGCGCGACGCGTACCATTTACGCCGGCGTGTCGCGTGCCGGGCAGGACAACCTGTATGTCTCCTTGGACGCGGGCGGCTCCTGGGCAGCGGTTCCGGGTGCGCCGACCACTTACGCTCCGCAGCGCGCTGCGCTCGGGCCGAACGGCGAGCTCTTCATCACCTACGGCAACGGCGCCGGACCCGGGCCATCGCAGACCGATGCCATGGATCGGGGCGAGCTCTGGAAGCTGGACGTCGTGGGTGGGGCCTGGACGGACATCACTCCGCTCCGGGGCGCGAACAATCGCGCGTTCGGTGGCATCAGCGTCGACCCCAGCAATCCGAGCCGCCTCCTGGCCACCACCATCAACACCTACCAAGAGCAGCCCTGGGGCTACGGTGATCGCATCTTCCTGAGCACGGACGGCGGGGCGAGCTGGGCGAATCTGATCGATGAAAATCGCATGCTCATGGACACCAATGGCATGCCCTGGATCGAGGATCACGCGATTCACTGGGCTGGCTCGATCGAGCTCGACCCCTTCGACCCGGAGCGTGCCTTCGTCACCTCCGGCAACGGCATCTTCATGACGAAGAACCTCAGCGCCCAGACGTCGACCTGGGCATTTTCTGCCAGGGGCCTCGAGGAGACGGTGCCGCTCGATGCCGTCAGCATTCCCGGCGGGGCCCTCGTCAGCGTGATCGGCGACTACGACGGGTTCGTGCACGACGATCCGACACAGTCGCCGCAGCGCGGGGTCCACGACCCGGCGATGGGCACGACCTCAGGCCTCGCCGTCGCGGCGCTCGCGCCCGAGCGGCTCGCCCGAGCGGGGCGCGAGATGTACATCTCCGCGGACGGCGCCCAGACCTGGTCCGAGGTCCAAAAGCCCACCGCGCAGACCGGCGGTCGCCTGGCATACTCGGCGGACGGTGCCGTGCTCTTGTGGGCGGCGGGCATGGCCGCGTACCGCACCGCCGATCAAGGCGTCAGCTGGTCGCCCGTGGCCGGCATCGCGTTCGCGACCAACCCAACCGCCGACAACGTGAACGCGAACAAGTTCTACGCCTACGACCGAGGCGCAGGAGCTTTTTACGTGAGCAACGACGCTGGGCAGTCGTTTGCGCCTGCCGGCGCCGTGCCCGCGGGCGGCTCTCGCCGCATCCGCGTCGCGCCGGGTGTCGAGGGGGACATCTGGGTCCCACTCAACGGCGAAGGGCTGACGCGCAGCGTGACGTCGGGCAGCTCATTCCAGCGCGTCGCGGGCGTCGACACTTGCCGCGCCATCGGCTTCGGTGCCCCGGCACCCAACCAAGCGTTCCCCGCAACATACATGTGGGGCGCGGCCAACGGCGGCCCGCGAGGTATCTACAGATCAAATGACGCCGGAGCCTCGTGGCAGCGCATCAACGATGATACGCACCAATACGGTGGCCCCGGCAACGGCGACTTCGTGATCGGCGACGCCAACGTCTACGGCCGCGTCTACATGTCCAGCGTCGGGCGCGGTCTCGTCATGGGCGAATGGGTCGGCGCAGAGTAGCGCGGCGACCGGGAAGGCGTGCTCGCAGGGTGAGCACGCGCTGCCCAGACTCGATCGGGAGCGGCCGAAGGCGTCGCCAACCCTTACTGGGGGGGCAGGTCTTCGCAGGCGCCAAGATAACCACGTTCACCCGCCCACGTGCTTCGAGCTCCCCGACAGCAAAATGAGCAACGTGAGTGCGGCGTTCACTCCAGGTTCAGCGCGAAGAGCGCATCCCGAACAACGCCGCGTTCGCGAGGCTTCGAGCAGCAGAGCGCAAGCGCCGTCGGCGCCTGGCGACGACGACGATCCAGCGGGAACTCAGGCCGCCGAAGGTGTCACTGCCGAAGGTGTCACTGCCGAAGGTGTCACTCCTCGTCGATCTTGCCGCGCCGTGTTGCCCTCCATCGATTTGTCAATGGGGCGAGTGGGACCGAGCCCCTATACGTCGATCACCTGAGTCTGAGCTTCGAAGGCTGCCGATACGGCGAGTCTGTGTGGGGGTGGCGCCTGGGCGTGCCACCTGCTCCATCTGCGGTGCAAGGCGCCAGACCTCATTGGTGCGACATCGGTAGGTTGTGGCCTTGACTGGTGCTGGCACTCGCGATCGCACGCGCCCGAGGTGCGCGCGCAAGCCTCGAGTTTCTTCAAAAGCGCTAGAGGTCACCACAAAATACTGGACGCATGCGCAGTATAGCGCTAAGTTTTAAGCATGCGCTGTCTCGGGGAGGTGGAGCAGTTGGATGCGAGATTGGCCTCGCTGGCGCAGGCAGAAACCGGGGTGCGATTGCGGCTCGGGCAGGTGCTAGAGGTGTTGGGTCAGGGCAAGCACTTCGAGCTGGGGTTCTCATCGGTGGCGGCCTACGTGCTCGAACGATGCGGCCGCAGCGTGCGCTGGGTCGAGGCAGCGCGCTGTCTCGCCCGCAGGCTCGAAGGGCTGCCTGAGCTGCGCCGCGCGATGGCCGTGGGAGGCGCGCGCGGCAGGGTAGCGTGGAGCATGGGGGAGCTATTGGCGCGCGTGGCGCAGCCGCAGGATGAAGCGGGTTGGATCGAGCTGGCCAAAAGCCGGACGGTGCG
>JAYTOL010000004.1:0-2096 GCA_043747815.1 Deltaproteobacteria bacterium | reverse complement strand
CCGAACTTCCAGAAGGGTAGGGCCGCAAGTCGCACTTGGACAAGACCTTGCGGTCGATTTGGCTGGTCTTGTGTAGCCATGTAATATGGTATAAGTACTTGACTTGCATGGTTTTCATGTGACAATCGTGGCCATGTATGTCGAGACGGTGCCCAACCGCAGTTCGCCGCCAGCCGTGCTCCTGCGCGAGAGCTACCGCGAGGGTGGCGCCGTCAAGAAGCGCACGCTCTCGAACCTGTCGAGCTGGCCCGCTGAACAAGTCGAGGCTCTACGTCGAGTGCTCAAGGGCGAGGCGCTCGTCGCACCCGAGCAGGCGTTCGAGATCGAACGTAGCCTGCCGCATGGGCATGTTGCGGCGGTGCTCGGCGCGCTGCGCAAGCTCGGGCTCGAGCGGGTTCTTGCCCGGGAGCCATCGCGAGAGCGCGATCTGGTCATCGCCATGATCGTCGGGAGAGTCCTCGATCCGCGGTCCAAGCTCGCGACCGCAAGAAGCATCGCGGACGAGACGGCGGCAAGCACACTGGGCGACCTGCTGAAGATCGGCGATGCCGACGAAGATCAGCTGTACGCGGCGATGGACTGGCTCTTGCCGGAACAGCCACGGATTGAGGCGGCACTTGCCAGCCGTCATCTGACCGACGGCACGCTCGCGCTCTATGACTCGACGTCGACCTACTTCGAAGGCCACAATTGCCCGCTGGCCGCCCGCGGTCACTCCAAGGACGGCCAGCGCAACAACCCGCAGATTGTGATCGGCCTGCTGTGCGCTGCTGACGGTTGCCCGGTGGCCGTGGAAGTCTTCGCCGGGAACACCGGCGATCCCAAGACGCTGGCTGCCCAAGTCGAGAAGCTCCACAAGCGGTTCCACTTGCAGCGCGTCGTACTCGTGGGCGATCGCGGGATGATCACGGAGGCGCGGATCCGCGACGACCTCCGGCCGGTCCAGGGCCTCGATTGGATCACGTCGCTGCGCTCGCCGGCGATCCGGGAGCTCGTTGCCAAGGGCTATGTCCAGCTGTCGCTGTTCCATGAGCGGGATCTCGCCGAGATCACGCACCCGGACTACCCAGGCGAGCGTCTGATCGTGTGCAAGAATCCGTTCCTCGCCAAGGAGCGGGCGCTCAAGCGCGAAGAGCTGCTCCGCGCGACCGAGAGCGAGCTGAGCAAGGTTGCTGCGGCGACGTCTCGGGCCAAGCGTCCGCTGCGCGGCAAGGACAAGATCGGCATACGGCTTGGCAAGGTGCTGAACCGCTTCAAGGTCGCCAAGCACTTCACTCTCGAGATTGACGACGCCTCCTTTCGGTACGCGCGCGATGCCGAATCGATTGCTGCCGAGGCCCGGCTCGATGGCATCTACGCCATCCGGACCAACGTCCCTGGCACGGCACTCGATGCGTCGAAAACGGTCCAGGCCTACAAGAACCTCAGCGCAGTCGAGCGTGCCTTCCGCAGCTTGAAGACTGTCGACCTCAAGGTGCGGCCGATTTTTCATTGGCTCGCCGATCGCGTGCGTGCACATGTCTTCCTGTGCATGCTCGCCTACTATGTCGAGTGGCACATGCGCCAGGCGCTGGCGCCAATTCTCTTTGACGATCACGACAAGGCTGCCGCAGAGAAGCAGCGCGCGTCGATCGTGGCGCCCGCTCAGAGGTCGCCCAGCGCCGAGTCGAAGGATCGCACCAAGCGGACGCACGATGGCCTGCCAGTGCACAGCTTCCAGACCCTCTTACGCGACTTGGCGACGCTGACGCGGAACCGGGTCCGCTACCTGGCGCACGCTGCGCCAACATTCGTGCGTCTCTCCACTCCCACCCAACTCCAGCAGCGTGCCTTCGACCTCCTCGGTGTGAAGATCCCCTTGTAGCCAGTGCGCGCCTGGGCTGATCCGCCCCAACTCCTTGGCGGGAATAGGCTCCCTCGGTTTCATGTGCTGGAAGTTCGGACTAGAGGGGGAACGGGAATGACCATCACCGCCAGACTGATCAGCGGTGTCGGCTTCACGCCGGCCACCGCCGCCGACGCGAGGCGCGGCCTGCTCGGCTACGTCACCTGCACGTTCGCCGACCTGCTGCTGTTGGATGGCCTCACGCTGCGCG
>JAYTOL010000003.1:0-25606 GCA_043747815.1 Deltaproteobacteria bacterium | reverse complement strand
TGGATGACCGAGGACGGGCTGTGGGTGCCGCACGCACGGCGTCGCGACCGCGTGCACCAACCTCGAAATCGCAGGAGCTGCTTGGGCGAGCTGATTCAGATTGATGGGTGCGACCACGAGTAGTTCGAAGGGCGCGCGGAGCGGTGCACGCTGCTGGTCTACGTCGATGATGCCACCAGCAGCCTGCAGCAGTTGTACTTCTGCGACGGGGAATCGACGTTCAACTACTTCGAAGCCACGCGGCGGTACCTGGTCAGCCACGGCAAGCCAGTGGCCTTCTACAGCGACAAGGCTTCGGTGTTTCGCAGCAATCGCCCTGAACCACAGGGCGGAGACGGTGTTACACAATTCGGGCGCGCCTTGGACGATCTCAACATCGACATCATTTGCGCCAACTCTGCGCCTGCCAAGGGACGCGTCGAGCGCGCCAACTCGACCCTGCAAGACCGGCTCGTCAAAGAGCTCCGACTCCGGGGCATTTCGAGCATCGAAGCCGCCAATGCATTCGGTCCTGAGTTTGTCGCCGACTACAACGGGCGCTTCGCCAAGGTCCCTCAGAATCCGTTCAACGCTCATCGACCGGTGCTCGTCAATGAGGTGCTCGAGGAGATCTTCACCTGGCAGGAAACCCGGAAGGTGAGCCAATCGCTGAGCTTCAACTACCAGCGTCAGCTCTTCCTGCTGCCCGACACGGAGGAAACCCGACCGCTCGCCGGGCAGCGCGTCACTGTCGTCGAGCTGAGCGATGGTACCGTGCAGGCCCGCCACGGCGGCAAGCTGCTGCCCCTGACCCGCTTCGGCAAAGACGATGCGGAGATCACCCAGGGCGCGATCGTGTCAAACAAGCTGCTCGCTGGAGCACTGCAATTCATCAAGGACAAGCAGGCAGAGAAGGACGTGGAGAAGCTCTCCCAACTGAGGACCAAGCGGGAGAAGCGCCTATTGGAGAAGCGAACGAAGAGTGTTGCCTAGACGCTGACCCCGACATCTGTACTTTGCTAAGATCCCGACATCTCTACTTTGCCTTGACAGCCCGGAGCCACGCTGACCGAATCCAAAGCACACCAGTCCGCGCCCGCCGCTCGGTCGGCAGAGGGTCGGGTCTCAGACGGAGTCTCGCGCGTCAGTCGGCCCAGTCGGGAGAGCGCGCCCGCGACAGGGGCGGCGGTTCATCCGGGAGGTTCCGACGGCGCAGCTCGCTGCGCGCGCTGGTCACGTCTCCGATCACTTGGACGAAGCGCATGCGCCCACCGCAGCGCGGGCACTCCAGAGGGTCGATGTCGAAGACCCTCTGATAAAGCTTGGCCCAGGCCAGCCGCGACAGGCGGGCGAAGCGCAGCTCGGCGACCTCGCGGGGTGGGCCGAGCGGCGCAGACGCGGCGATCGGCATGGCCGCCACCGACGGGGTGTCGGGCGTCGAGCTCACGAGGCTTGGCTCTGACGTCCAGGTCGGCATGGGTGTCAGGCGGCGACGCCGTCTCACTCCGGCTTGCGGTGACGGCGACGCTCAACCGCTCTGCTGGGGGGCAGGGCAACGGAGGCAAGGCGCTCGGTTCGGTGCAGGCGGGTAGTGTCGGGGGTGGAGCCGCCGGTACGACGCGGCTGCGCCATTGGCTGTGCGGGGCCCAGGCTCCGTAATAACGGACGAGCGGGTAGCGGGGTGGGGGCACCAGAGCGGCGAGTCGCCCCATGAATTGCATCGGCGTCATCAACCGCACCTGCTCGGTGTCTTTGATGCGGTAGCAGATCCTGCCGTCGTCGAGCACGGAGAGGCGCTCGAGGGCGAGCGGAGGGCGAGCGCAATAGTGGAGCAAGCGTTCGCGGGCGGCGGGCAGCCCTCTCGGAATGCTGACGCCGGCATGAAGATTGAAGCGAAGGTATTGAGCCCCCAAGCCTTTGCTCGGCCGGGGCGGCGAACGTGTGCTCCGGGCGGGCTCGCTGCCTTCATCCAGGCGTTGGTGCTCTGTCCAACGCTGCAGCTCACCGACGCCCAAGCTACCTCGCAGGCACCGCAGCCAGGGTGATTCCGCCTCTGAGCTTCCGCCAAGCTGGTCTGAGCCGTTCTCGTGCAAGTAGCCATGCTGGGCGAGCCAGCGCACGGCACGCACGGCCACGCCCGTCACGATCTCTTCCAGATCGAGTCGTCTCGGTGCTCGGTGCTTCAGCGTCTGGACGCGCTCGTTGCCGGCATCGGGCACGAACAGCGCATCGGGCACGATGACGTGCCAGTGAATGTTCAAATTGAGGCTCGAGCCGAAGCGCTGGCAGAAGGAGACGGCTGCGCCTTCGGCCTGCTCGAGGCGGAGCGCCTCGGCTTGCTGCCGCTGCCAGCGCTGGATCTCCTGCACGAAGAGGCGACCGATCGCGGAGAGCGCGTCCGGCTTTGCGGCGAGCAGAAGCCGGAGCTCGAAGGGAACGGTCAGGACCCATTGACGCAGCGTGAGGTCGGGAGCGATGACGCGATCGACCAGGTGCGCCGCCGTGTTCGACATGCGCCGGGTGTTGCAGCTGACGCAGATCGAGCGTCGCTTGCACGAGAAGGGCAAGAGGAGCTCGTCGCCGCAGGCCTCGCAGACGGCGCGGGCAAATCCGTGGGCGTGAATCCCGCACTCGAGGTAACGCCGGAACTCGTTCTCCACGTACTTCGGCAGGCGCGTGCCCGAGCGCTCGTGCGCGTGCGTCAGGAAGCTTTCCAAATGCTCCTGGATGATACGATAGAGGACGGTCGTCTCTGGGCGGCGTTGCTGGTACTTCCTCAGTGCGGCGCCGGACATGGCCGCCGGGCTTCAGCGACCCCATGCCGACGCGGCGTCAGCGCTGGTTGCGCCGGGTCTTCTCCTGCATCCAGGCTGGCGAGCACCATGGCGGAGCGCTGGCATCGCCAGGGCCCAGCGCGGCCTCGAGGTCGCTCGGCATCCACTCAGCCGCGCGGCCCACGACGTCGCCCCTCCCTCGGCGCCCGCTGCGCGCGAAGACGACGATGGGGTTGCGCCTGGCATGCGCCGTGCCTCCGCGGAATCGGGCGCGATCGTCGGCACTCATTTCCCCTGAGGAGCACGCACCGCTTTCGCAGGCAACCACTCACTTCAGCGTGGCGAGGAAGTCCCCGACGAGGGCTTCGAAGAGCACCGAGATCTCCTCGGCGTCACCGAGCGCGCCAGCCGAGCGGATCGCCATCTGGACGCCTACGTTTTGGCGACGAGCGAACTGCGCCTCGAGCAACGCGCGGCCGCGGCGCGCGGCTTCCTCGGAGCGCTTGTCGGCGAGGAGCTTCGCGTAGCGGGCGGCGAGGTCGTCGGTCTCCGTGCCGCGGAGCAGGCGCAGGACGTCGAGCGCGTCCTGGTCGCTCTGGCGGTCCGAGTCCTTGCGGTCGTCGATCTTGTGGACCTTCGCGACCACGAGCGCCGCCGGGCCCGCGACTCGAACGTCGACCGTGCGCGCGTCGTCCGCCTCCAGAGCAGCGAGCTTCATCACGTCGGCGTCGACGATGGCGCCGTCGAGACCGCGCACGATGCGCGCGGCGCGAGTGTCGTGGCCGGGGAGCCGCGCTGCGCGCCGACCGGTACCCGGGCTGACCGACGCCGGGACGAGGAGGTCGATGGCCATGTTGGCGTCGACGTGCTGGCTCGTCTTTCGCGTCGTGAGCCACACGCCGACCGAGTCCTTCGTCTTTGGATAGAAGCCCGCGTCCAAGAGAGCGCGCTCGAGCGGTGGGATCTCGGCGAGCACCGCTGGGTCGATGACGAGGTCGCCGTCCGTCGTGTACGGCGTGACCGCGAGGTCGGCGTCGCCGACGCGGAGGTAGACCGCCTGGGCGCCGACGAGGACGATCGCGTCACGGTGCTGGCCGAGGGCGTCGAGGGCGTCGAGCAGCACCCGGCGCGCCATCACGTACAGCTCGTCGAACTCGCTCATCGTCGCCAGCGCTCCTCGTTGGCTAGCATCCAGGTGATCAGCTCCTCGCCCTCCTGCGGGCCACGCCCTGGGCTCGTGAGCAGGTCCACCGCCACCTGGCTCGGGGTCGCGTACCACACGCCTTCGCGCTGGGCCGCGCCTTCGAACACGCGGTCGTCGTCAGTCTCGACGAGCATCACGTTCGCGCCAGCGTCGGCCGGACGGAGCGCGAGCGACGCTGCGGCTGCGACCATGTCGCGCACCCAAATGGTCGCGAGGCGAGCGGGCGCGATCGGCGCGAGGGTGACGGCCGCGAGGCTCCCGGTGACAGCATAGGGCCCTTCGAACTTCCCGAGCCGCCCCTGGAGCGCAGTGAGGCCGCGCGGCTCGAGGAACGTGCGGATGTTACCCCGTGACTCGAGCGGCGCCTCCTGCGCCCACCGTCGAAGCAGCGCGGGCCAGTCTACGTTTTCGATGCGGCCTCGTCCGCCGCGCGAGATGAGCGCCTCGGAGTCGAGGAATGACAGCACGCGCGAGACGTAGCCCGCGTCGATCTTTGTCAGTGCCGCGAGCTCGCGCACGCCGGGCGGCGACTTCAGTTCGATGAGCGCACGGGCGACGCGCCCCGCCTTCGCGCCGCGCAGCGAGCGCGCCGGCCGCTCCTCGCGGTTCGGGTTTTCCGAGGCCCCCTGGGTTTCGATGAAGAGCCCCGGCTCGGGAAGGACGATGCGCGCGTTGCCGGTGAGGTCGAGGTAGCCAACGTCGCTGCCCCGGAGACGGGCGCGGGTGCCTTCGCTGAGATAGGGGGTCACGACCAACGGTGTCGCAGCGTCGCGCCCCGCGGCGAGTGCCTCGACCAACGGTCGCACGCCCTTCGGGTCGAGGTGAGCCCGCGCATCGAAGGCGAGCGCCCCCACGCGCTGGTCCGGAGAGGCGACCTCGACCGTGGCAACCGTCGCCGAACCGCGAGGCTCGCTTGCGCTCCAGCCGGGCGGCAGGCGGCGGCGAAGCTCTCGAAGCCCCGCGCGGACCAGAATATTGCCTGATAGTGCCATATTGCACGCCTCGTGCAACATCGTACTCTCAGGCAACAAAGAGGGCAAGTTGCCAAAAAAATAGGTGTTGCTAGCGTTGCGCAACAGGGAGAATTTGAGCAACTGAGTGCCCTTTAGGTTCGCCGGCGGAATCCCCTTCGGTGAAATCTGTGTCGCTCACGACGCTATCAAGGGCGGTTTCGTCGACCGTCGGAGTCGTCGTCCGCTTCCGCACCCGGCGCGCAAGCGCTCGAGCCGCTCGGCGATCGACCGTTCGAGTCCCTGATCGGACGGTGTGTAGTAGCGTTGACCGATCAAGGCGTCGGGCAAGTACGTCTCACCCGGCACGTAGTTGCCCTCGACGTCGTGCGGATACTGGTAGCCCTCGGCATAGCCGGCTCTTGCATCAGCTGGGTCACCGCGTTGCGCAGCTTGCGCGGCACGGGTAACGCGTCCGTGCTCCGGGGATCCGGGACCGAAAGGACGTGTACGATGACTGAACCTACGCTGACCATCAAGGGCGAGACCTACGTGCTGATCCCGCAGAAGCGCTATGTAGCGCTCCTAGAAGCGGCCGGGGAACTGCCAGAGGCGCAGTCGTTTCTGGACCAGAGCATCGGTGCGTCGCTGCGCAAGGCGCGTCTCGCGGCTGGGCTGACGCAAATCGAGCTGGCGCAGAAGCTCAAGATTGACCAGAGCATGGTGAGCCATGCCGAGACGGGAAAGTCGCGCGTCGGCGAAGCCTACGTGCGGCGTGTGCTCAAGGCGTGCAAGCTGCCAGCAGACTGGGTGGGCTGAGTGCAATTCACCGCCCCGAAAGTGGCGACCTCGTCGCCGTCGAGCTCGTGACGGAGCGCGCGGTGCCGCTCGCTTCGGCCGCCTATGCGAGCGAGCTCGGCAAACTCGAGCGGCTCGAGGCTGCCCGCTGGATCGTGTGGGACCATGACCTCGCGCACTTGCCGGATGCGGTCTGGCTCCGCAAGCATGCGCCCGACATCGTTCCCGTGCTTCGCACCAGTCATTTTGCGAGCCAGCTCGCAGCGGCGCGTGCCGGGCTCGGTGTGGTTGTCACCGCGCGGCCGTTCGCGAGGACTGGACTCGCGGAGGTCATGCATGCCCGCTCGCTCGACGCGGCCTGGGCAGAGCTTCCCTCGGGCAGCCTATGGCTCGTCGGCCACCGCGCGCTCCGCCATGTGCCCCGCGTGGCGGCGCTGTGGAGCTTCATGCTGGAGGAGCTCGCCGGTGTCGCGAGCTGACCTGCAGGGCCCGCTACCTCGATCTCTAGACGTCGCCCGTCGCACGGCAGAGCGACTGGGGCCCGCCTTCAAAGCTGTGGGCCGCCCGAGCCGTGGGATGAAATCAGCGTTGCAGCCGAGCCCGACCCCGAGCCTCTGAGCCTGAAGCAGCCGGTGATTTAAGCAGGCGCTGGCGCTGGAGCTCGAAGTGACGCCGGGCAACGCCCGCGCCCGCGCGTTGTACGAGCGGCTGGGGTTTGGGGGCAGGGGTCCTTGCGCGGTGCTAGCCGAGCCCCGGCACGTCGATCTTACGCCGCACTTTGACAGCGCAGTTCTTGTAGGAGGGCTGTCGAGAATAGGGGTCAAAGGACGCGAAGGTGAGCTGGTTCGTCTTGGCGTAGTGCATGGGGATGAAGCACTGGCCCGGCTGCACGACGTGGCTGACGAACGCCCGCGCCAGCATCTGCCCGCGGCGAGACTCGACCACCACCCACTCGTTCTGCTTGATCTCGAGCTCACGCGCGTCTTTGGGATTGAGCTCCACGTAGGGGTTCGCCGGGAACAACTTGCGGAGCACGGCCGATTTGTCCGTGCGCGTCCCGGTGTGCCACTGGCTCGAGCTGCCGCGCCCCGTCAAGAGCAGGAGCGGGTAGTGCTTGTCGACCGCCTCCGGCTGCTTTTTGGGCTCCTCGAACAGCAACTTGGCCTTGCCGTCGGGGTGATGGAAGCGGCCGTCTTCGAACAACCGTCGTTCTTCACCGGCCTTGGGCACCTGGCCTTCGGGCAGCGGCCACTGGATGCCGCGCATCTCGTCGATCATCGTGTAGCCCTCCACCCCGGTGATGTCACAAGGCCGGCCGTGCGTGCAGCGCTTGAGGATCTGAAATGCCGCCTCCGGCGTCTCCCATTCCCTGAACATCTCCCCGACCCCCCACGCTTCGGCGAGCAGCTTGAAGATCGAAAAATCGGCGAGCGCCTGGCCTGGGGCGCGTGAGACCTTCTTGATCAGACCCAGGCGCCGCTCGGAGTTGATGAACAGCCCCTCCTTCTCCCCCCAGCCCGCCGCCGGTAGCACGAGGTCCGCGAAGGCCGCGGTCTCGGTAGTGGAGTACATGTCCTGGACGACGAGGAAGTCGAGCTTGCCCAGCACCTCGTGCGCATCGGCTTGATTGATCCAGGAGTGCGCGGTGTTCGTCGCCACCACCCACAGGCCCTTGATCTTACCCTGGAGGATGCCCTCCATGATTTGATCGTAAGCCCAGCTCTGTTGGCTCGGTATCCGCTCTTCGTCGATGCCCAGCAGGCCGGCGATCTCGGCGCGGTGCTCGGCGTTGGTGAAATCGCGCCCGCCAAACAGGCCCGTAGTGTTGCTGAAGAGCCGGGAGCCCATCGCGTTGCATTGCCCGGTGATCGAATTGGCGCCCGTACCGGGGCGGCCCATGTTGCCGGTGATGAGGGCGATGTTGATCAGGCTCTGGGCGAGCCGAACTCCTTCGTAGCTCTGGTTGACGCCCATCGTCCACCACAGGCTCACGGCCTTGCCGCGGCGGATCGACTCGACCAGGCGCACGATCTGCTCTGCCTCTAGACCCGTCGCCAGCGTGGCGCGCTCCAGCGTGAAGGGCTCGACCGAGGCCTTGAATTCCGGAAAGCCGCTGACGCTGCGCTCGATGTAGGCTGTATCGATCCAGCCATTTTGGATCAGCAGGTTGGCGACCGTGTAGAACAACACGAGGTCGCTCTTGGGCGCCAGCGCGAGGTGCGACGTGGCGGCCATCGCCGTCTCCGTCTTGCGCGGGTCGACCACGACGATCTCGGGGGAGCTTCGGTTGCGCATGACGCGCTCCCACATGATCGGGTGCGCGATGCAGGGGTTTGCGCCCACGAACACCAACACGTCCGAGGCCTCGAAGTCGGCGTAGGTATAAGGCGGCGCATCGAAGCCGAACGCTTGCTTGTACGCCACCACGGCCGTGGCCATGCACTGGCGCGTGTTGCCGTCCCCGTGCACCATGCCCATGCCAAACTTGGCAAATGCGCCGAGCAAGCCCAGCTCTTCGATCGTGATCTGACCCGTACCCAGGAAGGCGACAGAGGCTGGCCCGTGTTGCTCCTGGATGCGCCTGAAGCGCTGCACGAACGCGCCGAGCGCCGTGTCCCAGTCGACTTCCGCGAGCGCTTCCGAGCGCTTGCTCCGATACAGCGGGGTGGTCGCGCGATCCTTCGAGCTCAGCGGCGTGAGCGCCTCCCAGCCCTTGGGACACGCCATGCCCAGATTGACGGGGTAGTCCGTGGCGGGCGAGAGGTTCTGTGCCTGGCCGTCTCGGAGATGGATCGAGAGGCCGCAGCCGGTCGAGCAGAAGCCACACGTCATCGTGGTCGTGCGGTCCGGAGCCAGGCGCTTCGGAACTTGACCCAGGCCGAACTGGCCGGGTTGCCGCAGCAGATCTCGAGTCAGCGCCCCCTCGCGGTCGAACATCAACCGCGACAAGGAGAACTTTGGGGTACGCTCCTCGCTCATCGCCCCACCGCGCCCGGCATCTTCGGCGAAGCGGCAGCCATGAAGAACAAGCTCCGCTCGCAGAGCTCGCCCGCGACCAGGCACAGGGTGCTGGCGAGCGCGATCACGAGGGCCGGGCCACCGAGCTCGAGGCTCGGGCTGGCCGGGTGCACGAAGCTGGACAAGAGCAGTGGTAGCCCGATGCCGCCGACGGCGCCGAGCACAAAGCGCAGCTGCGTCAGCTTCGCTAGCTCGCCGACCATGAGCAACGCAGTGCGCTTCAAGTCGGAGACCTGGCTCAGCCGCAGTTGGGAAAAGATGCTGGCCTCCCAGAGCAGCTTGAAGACAGCCACGGCGAGCAGCGCAGCGTACAGCCCGGCGACGAGCTGACCGGGCACGTGCTCTCCCGCAAAGGAGGCCACGGCGAACACGAGCAGCGTGAGCGACAACCCGAGGAGCACGGTGGACGCGAGGAAACGCGGCAGGGAATACGACAGGCGCCACCAGGCGCGCCGCGTGACCGCGTACAACATGGCCGAACAGCCCACGCCGAGCAGGCCCGTCACCGCGACGGCCCCGCCGAGCACATGCCGCAACCGATCGGCCCATTCTGGGTGGATGACTGGCAAACCCAGCGCCCCGAGCACGATGTCCGCCCAGGCGCCCAGGGCATAGGCCACCGCCAACGCGGCAAACGCGCCGAAGCAAGCGATCTCCCGGCTCATCCACGAGTGCCGGATGCCCATGATGGCGCGAAAGCCGTACTGCGGGCGGCCCAGGTGCAGAGTGCTGGCCCCGAGCGCCACGAGCCCCAACCCGAGGGCGACCAAGGCGTGGTACCGCTGAATGGTCGTTTCGGTGTAGAACGACGTGACGATATAATCGACGCTGAAGGCGCCCACCGAGAGCTGGGTGAGCACGAGCAGCACGACGAGGGGGAAGTGATTGTCGGCGGCGCGGACGTTGTAAAAGTCAGCGGGTAGCGTGTTCTTGGGGAACACACGCTTGGTCTTGTACTCGGTCGTGGGCAGGGTGATGCCCGGTGACGGCGCGCCGGGCAAAAAGGCGTCCCCTTGCACGTCCTCGATGATCTGGGCCGTGTCGACCACGCGGATGGCGATGGCCTCGTTGGGGCAGGCCTGAACGCAGGCGGGCGCCTCGTCAGCGGCCAACCGATCGCTGCACATGTCGCACTTGCGGACGATGCCGAGCTTCTTGCTGAACTGCGGCACCTCGTACGGGCAGGTGAGCGTGCAGTATTGGCAGCCGATGCACTGGTCGTCGAGGTGCCGAACGATACCCGTGAGCGCGTCTTTCTCGTAGGCGTTGACGGGGCAGCCCAACATGCACGCGGGCTCGATGCAGTGATGGCAGGCGGTGGTGACCGTCTGTTGCATCGGGGCCTGAGCCGTCCCGCCGTGCAGCAGCCCCACAGAGCGCCAGGTCTCCCCGTCCTCCAGGCCGTTGAGGTTATGGCAGGCCGTAACGCAGGCTTTGCAGCCCGTGCACCGGTCGAGATCGACGCTGAAGGCATATTGCTGCCCGCTCTTGGGCTTCTCCAGCGGCAGCAGGCTCTTGTAATACTGAGCCTGAGCCGGCAGCGCGTCTTGGGCATGCAGCTGAGAAAAGCGCTCTACGGCCGTCAACAGCTGCTGCTCCCGCAGGTATTCGTTGATCAGAGGCAGGCGCTTGGGGCCGCCGATCTTGGGCGAGCTCGCGGGCTCCGGTAGCGGGGCGGCGTCTAGCTCCGCCGTCGTCATCACCATCGCTTGGATGTGCCAGGAGCGCAGTTTCCGGCGTGTTGCCTGGAGGATGGAATTGGCGCTTCTTTACGACTTTTGCCCTGCAAGCCGCTGCGAGAGACAGTCGTGAAACATCCGACCCGCGACCGGCCGCCACGGGACGGATGCTGTTTGGAAACGAAGGACCGCAAAGATGTCCAGAATGCGTCTCGTTCGCGGAGCGACCCATCGAGGGGCTCAGATCGGGACGGTGCGGCCTCGACTTTCAATCGCGAGGCGATCCGAAGCTGCCCAACGCGCCTCAGCCTTCCCGAAGGGCGCCGTTCGCGTCCTCGACGGCCTGGCGCAGCGCCGCGATGCTGACCGGCTTCGTCAGGTGCCGGTCGAACCCCGCCGCCAGGGCGCGCTGCCGATCCTCCGGTTGCCCATAGCCGGTGAGGGCAACCAGCCAGGGCCGCGTCGTCTGCACGGCACGCACCTCGGTCGCCAGGCTGTAGCCGTCGAGGCCGGGTAGGCCGATGTCGATAAAGGCCAGCGCGGGTTTGAAGGAGTTCATCCGCTGCAGGCCGCTCGGGCCGTCGTTGGCCGTCTCCACCTGGCAACCAAAGCCTTCGAGCACCTCTTTCGTCATCTCCAGGAGATCGGCGTTGTCATCCACGACCAGAACCGGCAGGCACTGAGGCAGCTCGGGGGGGCGATTCGACTTGGGGGCGCTGCTCGGGGCCGCCGCACTCATGAGCGGCAAGACCACCGAGAAACGGCTGCCGACGCCGTCGCTGTGCGCTGCGACGCGGCCGCCGTGCAGCTCGACGAGCGACTTGACGATGGTGAGCCCGATCCCGAGGCCACCCTGGGTGCGATCGAGCGATACCTCGGCTTGAGCGAACAGATCGAACACGCGGGGCAACATCGCGGCGCTGATACCGATACCGACGTCTTTGACCTCGACCACGGCTTGCTCGCCTTCGACCCGCGTGCTCACCTCGACGCGCGACTGCGGCGGTGAATACTTGATCGCGTTCGAGAGCAGGTTACTCACGATCTCGTCCAGCCTGACCACGTCGCCGTGGACGAACAGGGGCCCCTCCGCCACGCTCAGCGCCAGCTCGATGGATGCGGCGCGGGCGTTCAGCTCTGTGCCCTGCACGCAGCGCTGGAGCACCTCGTTGAGGTCGACGGTCGTCTTGTTCAGGACCACTTTACCGGTCGTCACCCGAGCCACGTCGAGCAAGTCGTCCACCAGGCGCGACAGGTGGCGGGTCTGGCGTGCGATGATGTCCTTCTGGCGCCTGTTCGGGCTATCCTTGGGCGTCTGGTCCGTCTCGGTGGCGAGGGCGATGGCAGCCAGTGGATTTCTGAGCTCATGCCCGAGCATGGCGAGAAATTGGTCACGCCGCTGCATGGCTTCGCGCATCTCATATTGGCGGCGGCGCGCTCGCAGCGCCGCGTCCACGGCGCTGAGCAACGTACGGCTCTGCGTCGGGCGTTCGAGCACCGTGACGTTGCCGAGCACCCTCCAGGCGGGGCTCTGCGTGCGGCCCGGCTCCGGCTTCGGCGCGAGCAATATGAAAGGAAAATCCGACCAGCTGGGCTGTGCCCGAATCGCCTCCTCGAGCACGAGCAGCCGCTCGCGCGTCAAGGCATCCTGCGTAATTAAAGCGCAGCCTGCGTTGCCGAGCCCGGCGGCGATGTCCTCCGGCGACGCGCATTCGACCGCACGGTTACCGTAGCGCGAAAGGAGCTGAATCGCTAACTCGGCGTTGCGGCCCTGGGGTGCCCACACGAGCACCCGCTCCTGATGGTCTTCTCCGCGTCGCATCACGCGCTCGCGCTCAGCTCTCCCGGGTCTCCAAAATACGTCGGAGTTCCGGACAAAACACCATGAAATCGCGCCAGCGGCTCACCCAGCGTAATGCCGCCTTGACCGATGCGAAGCTCGCGAATGGTGTCCTCGTGCGGACCGGAGCGCTTCTTCAGCACGGAGATAGCCTTGCGGATGCGGCCTGCGGCCTCGAAATAGCGAAGCATGAGCACGGTGTCTGAAATGTAGCTCACGTCGACCGGCGAGTCCATTTTCCCTACCAGTCCGTGCTGCGCCATGATGAGCAGCGTGCTCACGCCCTTTTGAGAGAACACGCTGAGCAGCTCGTGCAGCTGCACCGTGAGCATTTTCTCTTCGACCATGGCGTTCAAATAGCCGGTCAGGCTATCGATGACGACCAAGCGAACGCCGCTCTGGACCACGCCGTGCGCGAGCTGAGCGAACTCGCCAGGGCCCATCTCCGCAGGGTCGATCTGCTGGACCCTGATGAGCTTGCTCGCGATGTGCTTGTCGAGCGGCATTCCGAGCGAGCGAGATCTCGCGAGCAAGGTGCGCGCCGTCTCGTCGAAGACGAACATGGCGCTGGACTCTCCACGCTCGGCGGCGGCGATGGCAAATTGAGTGGCGATCAGGGACTTGCCCAGGCCCGCGGCGCCGGTGAGCAACGTCGATGTCCCGCGGTCGAGCCCACCTCCGAGCAAGCGATCAAATTCGGGGACGCCACTCGACAAGGCCAAGCCGTCCACCTCGGTTTGCTCATCGCTGACCCGCAGCCGCGGGAACACGACCAGCCCTCCGTGGCGGATGACGAAGTCGTGATAACCTCCGCGGAAACGCAGGCCCCTTAGCTTGACGATGCGTAGCCGGCGCCGATCGTCTCCGTAGACCGGCGGGACCTGCTCGAGCTGCAAGACGCCGTGGGCCAGGCTTTGCAGCTGGAGATCGCCGGGCTCCGAAGTGCGATCGTCGAGCAGCAGCACGGTGCAGTGCCGGCCCGAGAAGTGTTGCTTGAGCGTCAAGATCTGCCGCCGATAATTCAGCGAGCCGCGCGCCATCAGCCGGAGCTCGGAGAGCGAATCGATGACGATACGGTGCGGGTCGAGCTGCTCGATATGTTCGATCAAGCGCCGCGTCGTTTCTTGCAGCTCGACCTCGGAGCTCTCAAACAGGGAGTTCTCTCGATCGAGCGTCTCTGCCTGCTCCAGAGCAGACAGCTCAATCAACTCGATCGGGTCGAGTGACCAGCCATGCGACTTCGCCGTCGCCTCGATCTCGACACGCGTCTCCGACAAGGTGACGTATAGGCAGCGCTCGGACTCAACCGCTCCCGCCAGCAGGAATCCGAGGGCCAGCGTCGTTTTGCCCACGCCGGGATCACCTTGGACGAGGTACATGCGCTCTCGCGGCAAGCCGCCATCGAGCACCTCGTCGAGACCGCTGATGCCCGTCTTCGCCCGGTCCAGCAACTTTACAGATGCCTTTGCCATGCTGTTACCTCGGGCTTAACATACCACCTACGAGTTGCGTGAAAAGTGGTGTTGTTTCGCGTTGATCGGCACTCGCTGCTGGCACGGGCGCCTCGCTGTTGCAGGATGCCTCGCCCATCTTGCCCCGAGCTAGTCAACCAATAGATAGATCGTCCTCGCAGGGCTTGCGACAACCACAGCGAGGTGACTCACTGTCCCAGCACGGAACGGCCGTAGCTTAGCGAGCGAGCGTCGCGGAAACGGAGCAGCGCAGTCTGCGCCGTGGCGATCCCAGTCGCGATGCTTCAGGCCTTGTCGAGCAAGACGTCATCCACGTCGTCGTCTCGGTCGTCATCGCCCGGATCATCCAGCTCGTCTTTGTCATCCGCAGATGCTCCGAACAGGTTCCATTTGGCCGGGACCCGCTTCTTGAAGCTCCAGAACAAGCCGACATAGCCCACGGCGGCTGGGATGAGCGACAGCCATTGGCCAGTGGTGAGCCCCACGGCGGTTTCACCGGGTTGGTATTCTTTGAAATATTCGACCACGAAGCGGCCCGTAAAATAGAGCGCCATGAACATCGAGATCATGACCCCGCGCGGCCGCTTCTCCTTGCCGAGCGCGCGATCGGTGATGAACAACGCGAGGATTACCAACAACCCGAGCGCCACTTCGTACAGCTGGCTCGGGTGGCGGAGCGGCGGGTCCGGGATGCGATCGTAACGAGGAAAGCGCACGCCCCAATCGGCGTTCGTGACCCGCCCTACGATCTCGGAGTTAAAGAAATTGCCGATGCGCACCAGAATGGAGCCCAGCGCGGCAGAAAAAGCGAACCGGTCACAGCCCTCGATGAAGGACTGGCGCCGAAACTTAGTAAACAGGTAGATCGCCAGGAAGAGCGCGATGGCGGCGCCGTGGCTCGCCAGCCCGCCTTCGTGGATCTTGAACAGCCACATCGGGTCCTTCACGAAGCGATCCCACTCGTAGAAGAAGACGTGGCCCATGCGTGCGCCGCCCAGCACGGCGATCACGCCGTACAGCACGAAGTCGTTAGCGTCGTCCGCGTCGCCCCCTGCGCGCCGGATCTGCCAGTCCAGGAGCTTGTACCCTCCCAGAAACACACCCACGTAGAGCAGGCTGTAGTAACGGATGCCGTCGACTGGCAGCCAGGACAGCCAAGCTGGGAAGTGGACGAGGATGGGGTCGATGTCCCAGGTAAACGCGGGCAAGCGGGCTCCTTCTGGCCTATCGGGGGTCGCCTTTGTAGTCGGAAAAACGGGCTGGCGGTAGGGCCACATCCAAGTCGGCGAAAAACCGCGGCTTATGTGCTGTAGAACGGGTGGGACGGCGCTATGCTGGGCGCGCCTTACCCGGCAGGTCGCGAGACAGGAGAGAAGCATGTCAGTTTATCCATGGGCGCCCCGCGTCAGCCACAACCCATCGAGTCTCCGCGAAGGTACCAATCCGGGCTCTTTCGCCAATCCGCCCGACATCGGTGGGCCATTGAGCTTCTCATCTCCGGACACCCCCGGCATGCCGCCACCGAGCACGCGCACGGCCTGGGACTACATGCCGCCCGGCTGGCGGCGCTTGGAGCAGGGCTGGGCCGCACCCGAGGGCTTTCGGCCCGTGACTCAATTGGAGCACGCGCGTCTCGGGCATGTGACGGACGTGATGCGCCGCGTGGCGGAGCGCGAGTCACACCTGTCCCCCGAGCAGATCCGGGTCGAAGTCGCCGCTGGCCGCATGATCATCCCCTGCAACACCGTCCATCTCGGCTTCCGGCTCGATCCGATGGCGATTGGGCGAGCCAGCAAGACGAAGATCAACGCCAACATGGGCGCCTCGCCGGTCTCGTCGGGCACGCGTGAAGAAGTGGACAAGCTCGAGTGGGCAGAGCGCTGGGGCGCCGACACCGTGATGGACCTCTCCACCGGTGGGGACCTCGATGGCTGTCGAGAGGCGATCCTCAAAGACGCTCGCGTGCCGATCGGCACGGTCCCCATCTATTCGATGGTCATCGGTCGCCGCATCGAGGACCTGACCGAGAAGGTCATCATGGACACGTTGCTGCACCAGGCGCGCCAGGGTGTGGACTACTTCACGATTCACGCGGGAGTGATGCGAGCCCACCTGCCGCTGATCAAGAAGCGGCTGATCGGTATCGTGAGCCGGGGCGGCTCCCTGCTCGCTAAGTGGATGCTGGTCCACGGCAAAGAGAACCCGATGTACACGCATTTCGACGAGATCTGCGACATCATGCGCGAGTACGACGTCTCCTTCTCGCTCGGTGATGGCCTGCGCCCCGGAGGCCTCGCAGACGCGAGTGATGCGGCGCAGCTCGGCGAGCTCGACATGCTCGGTGAGCTCACCGAAAAAGCTTGGTCTCGCGGTTGCCAGGTGATGGTCGAAGGCCCGGGGCACGTGCCGTTCGATCAGATTGAATACAACATGAAGCGGCAGCGTAACGTCTGCCACGGGGCTCCGTTCTACGTGCTCGGCCCGCTCGTGACGGACGTGTTCCCCGGCTACGATCACATCACGAGCTGCATCGGCGCGACCGCTGCCGCGTACCACGGGGCCAGCATGCTGTGCTACGTGACACCCAAAGAGCACCTGGGTCTGCCGAAGAAAGACGACGTCAAGCAGGGCTGCGTCGCCTACAAGATCGCGGCCCACGCGGCAGACGTGGCGCTCGGCATCCCCGCCACTCGGGACTGGGACGACAGCTTGACCAAGGCCCGCGCCGCGCTCAACTGGGAGAAGCACTTCGAGCTGTCTTTCGATCCGGATCTCGCCCGGGCCTTCCATGACGAAGACCTGGACGTGGACACTGACTTCTGCGCCATGTGCGGCCATGATTGGTGCTCGGTCCGCATCTCGAAGGAGATCGTCGAGTTCGACTCGGGCAAGGCGGAGGAATATCAGCGCCTCCGCGTGCTCCGGAGCGCGGCTCTGAACGACGAGCAGCGCGCGGTGCTGGAGCGGCGCGGTGTGCTCTCCCCCCAGGAGATTCATCGGCTGGCGAACAAGACGCGCAAGGCCGTGGCGGCCGTGCCGGGTCAGAAGGCCGTGTGTCACAGCGACAGCGCGAGCGCCGAAGCGGCGCTGGACGTGCAAGGCACCTTGGTTCAGCTCAGGCGGCCGCCGGCCGCCGAATAGCGGGTGTTCGTGTTCGTCGTAGTCGTCGAATTACCCACGGCTGCTGCGCCGTTCGAGCTGACGTTCGACGCCGACGAACACATCAGCATCGGTAGGGATCCGAAGTGTCGCGTACAACTGCCGGACGCATCGGTCAGCCTCAGGCATGCGCTGATCCGTCCGGGCACGAACGGCTACGTGCTAATGGATGAGAACAGCACAAACGGCACCTTTCTCAACGCCGGGCGTTTGCTACCGGGTGCCGCAAAGTTGCTCGCCGAGGGGGATCGCGTGCACATCGGCCGCGCGCGGCTCAGCGTGCGATTTCGCACCCCGTCGAGCGCCCCGAAGGCGGCCTTCTCCACCCAGGACATCGCGCTGGCGATGGTGCAGGGCGCGCTGATCCAATCCGGGTCCGCGGTGGCCCCGCGCCTGAGCGTCAGCCACGGTCCCGACCGCGGTCTCGAGCTGGTGCTCAAAGAGGAGCGCAGCTATGTGCTCGGTCGCGACGACGATGTCGATCTGAGGCTCAGCGACGAAGATGCATCTCGTCGGCACACGCGCATCGTGCGCCGCGGCTCACGGCTCTGGGTGATCGATCTCGGGTCGAAGAACGGAACGCGCTTGGACGGGCACCGACTGCGGCCGAACGTGGCCGAGGCCTGGACGGACATGGTCGTGCTCGAGCTCGGTAAGAATCAGTTCGTGATCGACGATCCGGTGAGCTCGGCGTTGCGCAGCCTGGAGCGCGTGCCCGACGAGAGGCTCGGCGCAGATTGGTCCCGGCTGGCAGCAGGCCCCACGGCGAGCTTTAGCGCCACCCATGTGGTCGCGACCTCGTCGGGGCCGCGGCTCCCAGGGGTGACCGAGGGTCGCCCGGGTTTCGCCAGCGTTAACGAGCCGAAGGGGGTGCTCTCGTTGAGCACGAGCAGCTCGAGCTCCGCCCCGAGCGCGCCAATCGAAATGCTGCAGTTTCGCGAGTCGGAACCCCCGCGGCGCCAGGAGGTTCGCAAAAAAACCTCGTGGTCTGCGCTGGACGCGCTCGTGGTGGGTGTCGCCGTCATTACGATTGCCTTGAGCGCCCTCGCTTTGGCGTGGTTTCTCGCGACTTAGGCACTGCTCGGGCCTCACTGCTGCCGGCGAGGCAGCTTCGATTCGACGCCAAGCAAGGGGCTCGGCCGGCTCATCGCGTCAACGGCGCGTGAAAAAGCGGCTCCCGGTCCAAGCGAGGCCAGGTTAAACTCAGGCCTCGCATGCCCAAGGCTGAAACTCCGCCTGATTTTTTGTCTCCCGCACGGCCGCCAAGGCCTGCGCGGGGCAGGTCGGACGCGAGCTCATCGGCGGCACCGGCGCTCGGGCACGTGGGCGCGTTCGGGGACGCGAAAGGGCCAGGGAGCGCGCAGTCGGCGCTGCGGTTCTACCCGGCCATCGCGGGCGGTGTCTCCGCCGATCATGCCTCTGCAGGTCATGCCTCCGCGACGAGCACTGCTGAGCAGCGTTCGCATGCTCCTCGTGCTTGGCAGGACGTTCCGCCAGAGATCGAGAGCACCTCGGATTTCATCGGCGCTGGCTCGGTCCCGGAGCTCGAAAGCCAGTTCGGGGCCAATTTTGGCGCTCCGAGGAGTAACAATCCCTTGGGGCAGCTGCCCATGGCCCGGCTCGAGGAGCCTTCCCTGGCCCGCCTCGAGCTGACGCCGTCCCCCGTGCCGCGCGTATCGCTCGTTCCAGCCACGGGCTCCCTCGACATCTCGCTCGTGCCAGGTCCTCACTCGATCGGCTCGCGCAACCTTCCCACGCTCGCGGCGCGGCATGCCGTAGGGCGAGCCAAGCAGGTGCGGCGCGCTCCGGCGGTCACCCTGCCACCGCCCGCTGCAGCAGCGCGTGATCCGCGCGGGAGCCAGCCGTTAGTCAGGGGCGTGAAGTCCTCGAGGCGGGAGATCGTGCTCGGGCTGACGATTGGTATCGGGCTGTCTCTGTTGTTGGCCGCCTTGGGCCAGGCTTACCTCGCAGGAGAGCGGCCTGTCGCAGCGTCGCCGAGCTTGGGCACCGAAGCGCTCGCGCTCGGCGCGCGCCCACAAGGCTCCCCCGCTGCCGACTTGCCCGCGCCCGCGTCGAATCCGGTAGCGCCGGATCCGGTGGCGCCGAGTGCTGCAGTAGCGCCCGGCCCCGAGGTGCCGCCGAAGCCAGCGTCAGCGGTCGGGCACGCGCGCAAGGCTGGCGCGGAGGCGGCAGACGACGTCAGCAGCGCAGCTCCGGCAGCCCGCCGAGCAGCGAGCGCTCGAAAAGAACGAGCGCTGCGCACGAATAAGTCGGGCCCTAGGCCGTCGGATGCCTTCCAGTCCGAGGCCGGAGCAGCGTTCGACGGGTCAGCTTCGGAGAAAACACCGCTCTCGCCGTCGGAGAGCGCGGGTCTCGGGCTGGACCTGCCGCTCTGACCCGCTCTACCCTCGGCCCGGGTACATGACGTTCAAGAGGCATGCGGGGCGCTGGTTGCTGGTGAGCTGCGGGCTCTTCGCCTACTTGCCTGGGGCGGCTCATGCCCAGGCCGTCGGCGACGCGTCCGCGCTGGGAGTGGCGAATGCGAAAGCGCTGCAGACCTTCAAGGAAGGTATCAGCGCGTTTGACCGGCGTGATTTCGAGGCGGCTCGAGTCGCGTTCCTTCAGACCTTCGCGCTCAAGCCCTCGGCGCCGGTCGTGCGCCGCAACCTCGGCCTCGCCGAGATCTACAGCGGTTACTATTTGGAAGGCGCCCGGCGCCTGGCCCGCGTGATTCACACGACGGATGAGGGCACGTCCCTGGATCGCGCCCGCATGCTCGAGAGCCTCAAGAAAGCCGAGGCCCACCTGGAGCGGGTGACGCTCGAGGTGAACGTGGCGGGCGCTGAAATCATGGTCGACGGCGTCGACCTCGGCGTCTCACCCTTGCCCTTTGCCTGGTACCTCGCTCCGGGCTCCTACGACGTCAGCGTCACCAAGCCGGGATTTGTCGCCTTCACCGAGACGCGGCTGGCGCGCGCCGGAGCGACCCAACATCTGCGGATCAGTTTGAAGCCGGTGCCGTCCCCGGAGCCCCTCGCGCCGGTCGCGCCTGCGGTGCACTCAGATCCGGAACGCGACTCGGGGGCGAACCCGTGGGTCCTCGCCTTCGGAGGCGCGCTCGCGGCGGGTGGTGTGGCCGCTGGCGTGACCTTTAGCCTGTTTGCAGCCGACAACTCTGACAAGGTCGAGCGGGTGGGGGACTCGCTCGGCGGCTTCAGCTGCCGGTCATCGAACAGGCTTCCAGCGTGTGACACTCTCTCGAGCGCAGCCGCCGAGTACGACCGGCAGGTGCGCTGGGCCACCGTGAGCTTTGCCCTGGGTGCCGCGGCGGGTGTTTCGACGCTCGTCTATGCCTTGCTCGCCAGGCCGCACCGCTCGCGGGATCACGGATCGGCCTCGCACGAGGCGTTGGAGAAGCCGCCGCTACTCGTCCTCGTCGACGCCGGCGGTTCTCCTCGAGTGTTGCTCGCGACCTCGTTCTGACGCGAGCGCTCGGCTGGCTTGGACCTTAATTCGCCGAGCTTGGGCTCAGCCGTCGAGGCAGCCGGAGCGCATCGGCGTCGCCGCTCTGATAATAAAGGAACGCATAGGTGGCGCGGCTCGCCAGCACGCGCTTCGTGTAGCGGCGCGTCTCACGGTACGGAATCAGCTCCACCCAGACGTCGAAATCGACGCTCGGCCAATCTTTCGCCCAGCGCCTCGGGCGGCCCGGACCGGCATTGTAGCCTGGGATGGCGAGCAGCGGATCCTCAGGAAAATGCCCACGATAACTCGCGAGCACCCGGCTGCCGATGGCGATGCTCACCGCGGGCGTGGTCAGCGCGCGGCGGTCGTAGGGGAGGCCGGCTTCTTTCCCGAAGCGGCGCGCCGTTGGGCTGATGATCTGCATCAAGCCATAGGCATTCGCTGGGCTCACGGCGGCGGCATCAAACGCCGACTCCTCACGCATCACGGCATACACGAGCTCGGGCTCGATACCCATGCGCTTGGCCTCCAGCGTGACGGCGGCGATGTGCGGCCTCGGAAACGCGATCTCCCAGGCTTGCTTCCAGGGCCCCGCCGGCCAGCGCTCGAGCCAATCGAACATTTGCCAACGCGGCAACGCATGCGAATGTCGGGCTGAGCCCGCGCGCGCAAATAACGTCGCCACGCCCCACGACACCGACGGTGAATGGCCCGCTCGCAAGATGTCCAGGAGCTCGAGCTCGCGGCGCGCCGCATCGATGTCACCCTGGCGAAGCAGCTCCACCATGCGCAAAAAGCCGGGTTGGTCGAACTCCGGACAGTGTTCGATCCTGAAGCCTGAGCCGAGCGCGCGCGACAGCACCGCGCCGAGAGTGCTCTCTGCCCTCGCGGGATCCCGCTCGGCCAGACGCGAGTAGGCGTGCAGCATGTAATACGAGAGCGGAAGCTCGCTGACGAGCGCCTCGTATTGCGCGAGACCGCGCTCCACTTCGCCGGTCTCGATCAGCGCGCGGGCTTCGAAGTAGCGCTCGCGGCCCGAGCTCTCCTGACCGCGCCGGGCATCTACCCCGCCCGCGAGGTGGACGGCGCGCCCGAGCACCGTGAGCGCCCCGGACCAGTCCCCCTTCTCCATGCGGCTCAACGCGAGCAAAAACACGCCGTCGAGCGTCATGTCGCCCTCGGGGTAATCGTCCGGCATGCTGTCGAGCAGCTCGCTGAAGCGCGCTTCGACACCCATTTCGCGCTGCGCCTGTGCGCGGTACAGCCGAGCGTCGTCCGCCAGACGGTGCCGGGGCAACTCGCGCTCCAGCTGAGCTAGAAAGCGCTCCGCCTCGGGGTACCGGCCATCCGAGAACGCCACCTTGCCACCGAGGTAGAGCGCCGGCGCGCGCAGCTCTTCGGCCTTGCAGTGTTGTACCACCTCGGCGAAGCGATCCGTCGCCCGCTGCCGCAGCTTCCGCTCACTCAGCGCCTTGCCCTGCAACAGCCGTGTCTGACAGGCGATAGGTCCAAAGGCGGAGTCGCCCAACTCTGATAGGAGCGCGCCCGCGATGGCGTCGGCGTCTTCATGCCGCCCCGCGTTCTCCATGGCCTCGGCGCGTTCGAACCGCTCTTTCGGGCTCGAGCTCCGCTTTTCCGTTCGGCGCGGCTCGGGCAAAACGTCGAGCAGCGTCTGCTCGAGCTTTGGCACGTCGAAGCGGTCGGCGGAGTTGGGCGCCAGGTTGACCAACGAGCGCAGCAAGTCCAGCGTCGCCACCTGGTTTTCAATCGCTGCCGTCTGGGTCCGGGGCGTGCCCAGCAGTTTCACCAACATCTCGCCGACTCGAAACGCCTGCGCAGCCCAGCCCCCGGGCTTGCGCGGCCCGGCCACGAACTTTTGCAGGTGTCCGAGGCAGCTCGCGGCGTCACCGCGCAGGCAACACAGCTCCGCCAAGAGCGCCCGGGCGGAGGCCACCGCAGCGCTGCTCTCCGGCACGCGCTGGAGCTCGAGCTCGGCCCGCTCGAGCTCACCGAGCCCGAGCAGAGCGCGACCGAGCCCGAGCGCCGCGTAGTCGACGAGCGGCCACGCGCCTTCGGCGGCGCGCGCGTACTCGCGGCTCGCTCCCGCCAGGTCGCCGGCTTTCTCCCGCAGCGTGCCCAGCATCAAATGCCAGCGCGGCTCCTCGAGCACGTCGAACGTCGTGCGCTGCATATGGCCGTCGACCACTGTCGCGGCGGTCGCGTAATCCTCCACTGCATACGCCTCGGCAGCGCGTCGCAGCGTGGGCAGCGCGAGCAACGGCTCGAAGCTGGACAGGACGGTCGCGTCAGGCAGCTCCGGTGCTGGCAAGGGCAGGGGCACGAGCGGCTCGGGCAGCGGCACGGGCAGCGGCAGCGGGGTGAGCACACCGGGCGGCGGCACCCCCACGTCGGTTTGCGCCGGCGGCAGGGCGGAGGAGCAGGCCTGGACGCCGACGGTGCAGGCGGCGACGGAGACGAGCGCTCCGATGATCCAGTAAGCTCTCACGCGCCGTTCCGCTCCAGGAACCGGCGCAAGGTCGACTCGTCCACGAGCTCTTGCTGGGCGCGCTCGCGGTCGAGCTCGCGAGAACGCTCGCGCTGATCGAGCCGCTCTTGCACGAGCTTGAGCTCCGCATCCGCCCGTTGCACGGCGCTGCGCGCCTGTTCGTGGCGCGTGACGGCATGGCGGTGGGAGTCGACGGCTCGATCGAGCTCCTCGGCGAGCTGCTCGCGGTTCTTGCGCAGCGTGTTCTCCCAGACGACGCGGCGTTGGCCCTCGGCGGCAGTGATGCCCCCCTCTCCCAAGCGTCGGTCCTCTGCGCGCACGGCGGCGTCCTGATGCGCGGTGGTCGCGAGCAGCACGCGTCGAGCGCGCTCCGCCTGTGCCTCCGCGGCCTTTTCGGCCTGAATCTTCGCGACCAGCTGGGCCTGCTCACTCTCGTGCACCCGCTGGCGAAGCTCCTTCAGCGTTTCGAGAGGGGACCGCGGCTTCACCCCGTGAGCGTAACCGAAAATAGGAGGCCGGACGACTTCCCGGCGGCCATTGGGTCAAACGGGAAGGCTCTCGATCGAGCGCCGGGCCGGCGGCCGCGCTGGGGCGCGCAGCGAGCCCGGGTTTGTCGGGCCGACCCGGGGGCGGCCGCCTTTTCGAGATGGGACCAGTGGGGGTCAGGCGGCGGGGAGGGCCTCAGGGCTTGCGGGAGGCGGCGGAGAGCGCGTGCCACTCCTGCAAGCTGCGAACGCGCGGCGGCGCAGCTCCCATCAGGGCGGTGGCCTCGAGCGCATCGACCACCGCCAGCGTCGCTGCCATCGTCGTGAAGTACGGCACTCCAGCGATCAGCGCGTTGCGGCGAATCGCGTAGCTATCGCGGATAGCTTGCGTGCCCTGCGTGGTGTTGATCACTAGCTTGATCTCGCCTCGGGCCAGCGCCTCCACCACGTGCGGCGTGCCTTCCGTCACCTTGTTGATGACGCTGACCGGGACGCGGGAGCGCGTGATGACCTTGGCCGTGCCGCGGGTGGCGACGATCTCAAAACCCAGGTTGCGGAGGCGCCGAGCCACCACGCAGGCGAGGAGCTTGTCGTCGTCCTGCACGCTGAGAAACACTCGCCCCGCCGTCGGCAGGTTGGAGCCGCTCGCCAGGAGCGACTTGCCGAATGCCTCGGCCGTGCTCGCCGCGATGCCCATGACCTCACCCGTGGATCGCATCTCGGGACCCAGGATCGTGTCGACCCCTGGGAACTTCTGGAAGGGGAAGACGCTTTCCTTTACGGACACGTGCATGGGCAGGGCGATGTCGTCCACCCCGAGCTCGTCAAGAGTCTTGCCCGCCATCACCTGCGCGGCGATCTTGGCCAGGGGTTGGCCGGTGGCCTTGGACACGAAGGGCACCGTGCGCGAGGCGCGCGGGTTGACCTCGATCAGGAAGACCTGGCGATCCTTGACTGCGTATTGAACGTTCATCAGCCCGATCACGCCGAGCTCCAGCGCGATCTTGCGTGTCGTGTCTTCGATCTCCGCCACCACCAGCGCATCCAGAGAGGAGGGGGGGAGGATGCTGGTGGAGTCGCCGGAATGCACGCCAGCCTCCTCGACGTGTTGCATCACACCGCCGATCACGCAGCGCTGGCCATCGGAGACCGAGTCCACGTCCACCTCGGTCGCGCTGCGCAGGAACTGGTCGATCAGGAGCGTCTGATTGCCGGCCTCGATCGCGGCCTGCATGGCCAGCGCAGCGTAGGCGCGCAGCTCCGGCTCCGTGTAGCAAATCATCATCGCTCGCCCGCCCAGCACATATGACGGGCGCACGAGCACGGGCAGACCGATGCGCCGCGCCACGACCACGGCCTCGTCCACGCTGTGAGCGATACCGGCGTTCGGCCGCTTGAGCTCGAGCTTGGTGAGCAAGGCTTCGAAGCGCTCGCGGTCCTCGGCGCGATCGATGGCATCCGCCGGCGTACCGAGCAGCTTGATGCCCGCCCGCTCCAGCGACACCGCCAGCTTCAGCGGGGTTTGCCCGCCGAATTGCACGATCACTCCGAGCAGCTCGCCGCGGCTGCTCTCTGCCGCACAAATGTTGAGCACGTCCTCGAGCGTGAGCGGCTCGAAGTAGAGGCGATCGGAGGTGTCGTAGTCTGTCGAGACCGTCTCCGGGTTGCAGTTGACCATGATGGTCTCGAGCCCGATGGCCCTGAGCGCGAAGGCCGCCTGGCAGCAGCAATAGTCAAACTCGATGCCCTGCCCGATACGATTTGGCCCCGAGCCGAGGATCATGATCTTTCGCCGGTCGGTCGGCTCGGCCTCACATTCCGCCTCGTACGTCGAATACATATACGGCGTAAACGATTCAAACTCCGCCCCGCAAGTATCGACGCGTTTATAGACGGGCGTAATGCCCATTTTTTTTCGGTCTTCGCGAATCTTGGTTTCGGCTGAGCCGGTCAAGAAAGAAAGACGCCGATCAGACAAGCCATATTCTTTTGCCGTCTGTAAAACGTCAGCAGTCAGTGTCGAAACCGAATTTATTGAATCGTCAAAAAATGGCCTAGCATTGCTTTTAAGAGCGTTATTTAGTAAATTGGTTATAGAGATGTTCGACGGGCGTGGCGTTATAGCTTCTAAAGAAGTTCCGATGTCGCAGATGACGTCGAGCATTTCTATTTTAGTTAGCTCGTAACTATAAAATCCTTTGCTCTCCCCCTCCACATATTCCTTAACGGTAATTTTTACTCTATGCACCCCGCTTTCGTTAGAAACAGCACCATAAA
>JAYTOL010000002.1:0-1511 GCA_043747815.1 Deltaproteobacteria bacterium | reverse complement strand
GGGACGTATGTCACGACGTTCGGGCAAATCGCGCTGCCCCGCAGCATCTACTCCCAGGCAGGTGGCGGTCCGGTGGCCGTGGCTCTTGATCTCCGCTTGGGGATCCACGAGGGGCGCTATACGCCGCAGATGGCCCGAGTTCTCACCCGAGCGGTGGCGTTGATGCCCGACGAGGATTCCGAGGGATTCCTGGCGGAGCTCGGCACCGCGATGGTCAGCAAGTCGACGTTGCACCGGGTGCCGCGCGTCATTGGCGCTCGGTACGAGTCGCGGCGCGCGCAGATCCAGGAGGAGTTGCAGGAGAGCGACGAAGTTCCAGATGCCGCCGTCACGGTCCAAGCGTCGCTCGACGGCGTGATGGTGCCGCAGGACGGCGAATATGCGGGCGCGCGCGGACGGCGTACCGAGACACCGCACTCGCCGCGGTACGAGGCACGGTATGCTCTGCCTCCAGCGCCGGGACCAGCTGCAAACGACAGCACATTGGGGCGTTCCTGGCACGAAGCCAGCGTAGGTACGGTCTCGTTCTGGGACAAAGACTGCAAGCATCTCAAGACCATTTACTTGGCTCGAATGCCCGAGTCCGGAAAGGGCACGCTCGCCGACGAGGTGGAGGACGAGTTGATGATCGCGCTGGCGCGGCGGCCTGATTTGCATGTCGAGTTCGCTGCAGACGGCGATGCTCATCAGTGGTCGTTGCTGGAGGGAATGGCTCTTCGGCTGCCGACAACGGCGACAGGCGGGGTAACCTACATGCTCGACTTCTTCCATGCGGCCGAGTACCTCCAGCTCGCCGCGAACGCGGTCGAAGGCCGCGATTCGGCCGCCGCCCGCGTGTTGGCCGCTGCCTGGCGCGAACAGGTGAAAGAGCTCGACGACGGGGCCGAGCGGGTGCTCAAGGCGATGCGATACTATCGGGACCGAGAGTCCGGCCTGCTCGGCCCGCGCGTGGATCTCGAAAGGGCAATCGAGTTTCTCGCCAAGCAGGCTGCCAAAGGAAGAATGGAGTATGCTGCCGCGCGTGCCGCGAATCGCCCCATCGGGACCGGTGTCGTCGAAGCTGCAGCAAAGACCGTCGTCAATACCCGGATGAAGCGCAGTGGTGCGCGCTTCTCTCAACACGGAGGGCAAACGGTCATGATTTTTCGCACCGCTCTTCTCTCAGGGCGTTTCGATGCACTGTCCGAGTGTCTCAAGGCGAGCTACACTGCAATCGTCAAGGCTGCGTGAGGTGTCCACCGTGGATATCCACCCATTCCAGCTCTGACTGAACGTCGGGTACGAAACCAACGGATCGGTCGTCAAGAACCGCGCGAGCCGCGGATCATAAATCCGCCCCTTCATGTTCACGAGCCCGAGGCCCTCGTCGTCCTCGTGCCCCGTGTACCCGATCGTCATGCTCGACGTGGACGGCGGCGTCGTCTTGGTCCAGTCCGGCCCCCGCTTGGCGCCGAAGGCGTCATAGCTTCTCTTCTCCGCGACAACCCCCGACCAGCTCGTCACCGTCTCGA
>JAYTOL010000001.1:0-45389 GCA_043747815.1 Deltaproteobacteria bacterium | reverse complement strand
GCGTGGAGCATGGGGGAGCTATTGGCGCGCGTGGCGCAGCCGCAGGATGAAGCGGGTTGGATCGAGCTGGCCAAAAGCCGGACGGTGCGGCAGATGCGGGTGCTCGTGCTCGGGGCCACGGCCGATGAGCGCGCTGTCGGCGTTGTGGTGTCGAAGGAGCACGCCGCGGCAGCGGTGCCAGAGGCAGAAATGCCAGAGAAAGCAGCGGCGGCTGGCGCGGCATCGGCTAGCGTGGCATCGGCTAGCGTGGCATCGGCTGGCGCGGCATCGGCTGGCGCGGCATCGGCGCCGGCAGTAGCGGCAACAGCGGGCGAGGTCAAAGAAGGCGACGCCCGCGAGGAGATGTGCACGCTCACGTGCACGGTCGATCGAGAGGAGGGCTGGCTCTTCGAAGCGACTCGGGCGTTGCTCGGGCAACTGGGCGAGCATAGCGTTGACGCGCAGATTGCGGCCCTGCTCGCCGAGGGGCAAGGCACTCTGCTCGCGGCGTTGCCACGAGGTGCGCTCGACATGGAGCGCTTGGACTCGGTCGACACGGCTCAGCAACGCTGGCTCCAAGAGCTCAGTCGTTGGCGCGCCGAGGCGGAGGCGCGCTGCGAGGCGCAGTTTCTGGGCTCCGTCCTGTCGGGTCGAGAGTGTCGCGAAAGCTCTGATCTCGCTCAACGCGCCCAGTGCTCAAAGGATGCCGTGGCTGCCGCGGCAGCGCTCGGGTGTGCATCGTTCGAGGGCGCGGGCTGCCGTGAGCTCGATGCCATCGTGCGCGGGCTGTCGCGGACCTTGGCCGGTCATGAGCTCGAGCTGTCGCGGTTCATCTTGTCGTTTCATCGCGCAGATGGCTGGCGCCGGTTGGGTTACGCGAGCGAGGCACAATACGCTCGTGAACGGCTTGGCATGTCGCGCTCCTCGATGGCAGCGCGGCGGGCGCTGGCGCTGCGGCTCGAGCGGCTGCCCTTGGTGGCCGATGCGCTTGCTGCCGGGCAGCTCGGCGTCGAGGCCGCCTTGCAGGTCGTGCGCGTGGCGACTCCGACCACACAGGTCGCGTGGGTTACGCGGGCGCAGCAGCGCACCACCAAACACCTGCGGGAAGAGGTGGCCGCGGCGCTCGTGGCCGTGCGGGTGTCGGGAGAGCCGGACTGCCCGCCACCGGCTGAGGTCGAGCTGGCGGCTTTTCAGGAATTGGAGCAAGCCGTGGTGAGTGGCAGCGCCTGTAAACCGCGGCCTGCCAACGACAGCCGAGTGGAGCGCGACGTGTGTGGCGTCCGCTTATCGGAGCCGGCGTCGGACGAGCGTCGGTCGTGGCTCGTGATGCTCGGCAGTCTGAGCCAGTGGCTCGAGGGTGGGCTCCAGTTGTCAGCGGCAGGGGGCAGCGCGGCACCGTCGCGCGTGGGGTCGAGTGCCGGGCGGACGACGCTCCGGCTGCGAGTGACGCGGGCCACCTACGTCTGGTGGCGTGGGCTCGAGGCTCAGGCACGGCGCTGGCTACCGCGTGGGCTGAGCTTTCTGAGCTTCCTGTGCCTGTCGCTGTGGCAAGCGTGGCGCCACCTGCTCGGGGCCGACATGGCGTATGGCCAGATCTACATCCGTGATCGCTACAGGTGCACGAGCCCGGTATGTAACCGCAAGGATGTCACGCCCCATCACCTGCAATTCCGCTCGGCGGGCGGGAGTGACGAGCCTGCGAACACCACGTCGGTGTGCACGTGGTGCCACCTGTGCGGTGTGCACGGCGGTCGCATTCGCGCAGCGGGCAGCGCCGACCTCATTCACTGGGAGCTCGGGCCGCCTCGCTCTCCCTGCCTCGTGGTGCATGGGCGGGAGCGCGTAGCGGCGTGAGGTCTGCGTCGGCCTCGTCCTGGCGTTGGCATCCACGTGCTCGCCGGTCACGTGCGGCCCAACCGAAAATGTGTGACGACGACAGGCGAGAAGTCAATGACGCAACGCTGGCTGCTTCATTCGGTGGGCCCCCGATACATTCATGATCGAGCAGAAGAGCAGCCGCCGCTTCGTCGGCGCCCACGGGTCGGGAGACTTCACCGCGATCACCCAGCCTCGAACCGAGAGCGACACTCAACGCTGGTACCTGCTGCCGGTGGGAGACGTCTTCACGCTGCAACAACAGAGCAGCCGCCATTTCGCGGACGCGCATCGGCTCGGCCCGGGTGACATCAATCTGACCGCCGAGGGCTCTAGCCCACACACGGGGAAACCACGCGCGGCGAACGGCAAGGTGGCCTTCCCTGTACCCACGCCGACCTCCAATATCCGCGCGGAGGACCCGAGGCGGCCGAAGGCGATGATGCGGTCATAAACGGCTTCTGGATAGCCCGGGCGGATGTGTTCGTACACCTCGGCAATGCGATCAAACGAGCGCTCGAGCGTCAGCGTCGTCACGTCCGCCCTCCTCCCAACCATCGCTGCCATCAGTCCGAGAGACTCCAGTAACCTGCACACGTCGAGAGACCTAATTTGCGAGCTACCGCTCGGGAGGCATAATTCGTCCAGGCCGTACCGTACAGCGGGAGCCGCCCGGTCGCGCGAATGGCCAGCGCCCACGCGGCAGTCACACACGGGCCAAGCCCCTGCCCCCGAAATGCCTCTGCCGTCTCCAGGCCCGCGGCCGCCGCGGTATCTGAGAGCCTCGCGCTGAAGCAGACACTGACCGGGTACCCATCGTTCAGGATGGCAAACAGGGGCCACCTGCCCTCGGCAATTTCACCCACCTCCCAGCCACGGAAGTTGCGCTGAAGCAGCCGCTCATCCTCGACGCGCACGACACCGCTGGGCTGTGTTAACAGATCGGGAAATGTAAACTCGGGGCCACCCAGCTGACGTGCCTGGACGGCGCTTTGATGCACGGCCGACAGGTGGCCTCCGAGGAGCGACAGGTAGCGCTCCGCATGCAGCGGGGCCGCGCCGAGATCCACGACCGGCGGCTCCTCGCTTGCCAGGCGGTCGAGCTCCGCGGTCAGCTGACTCGGCAGATCCGCTCGAACGGCCCAGGCAGTACTCGTCGCATTCCTGGCGATCGTGAACAGCGGGCCACGCGTCGGTCGTGGCTCTCGCGTCGAGACGATGCGGCCCTGGTCATTCAAAATGAACGCGGTCTGGACAACCAGCTCGGGTGTGCTCATCTTGAGCCTATTTGAGTGTCAGCCGCCAGGGTAGCCTTCGTCGAGCCGTTAAAAACCGCTCAAAACGTGTCGAGCCAGTCGCGGACTGCGGCAGCGTCTCGTGCCAGGTCCTTGGGTGCTCTCGTTGATGCCTACATCACGGCGCCGATGCGCCAGGGCAGGAACTCGTTGTCGCCGAAGCCGAACTCTTCACTCTTGGTCTTGGCGCCCGAGGCGACTTCGAGCACGCGCCCGAAGATCTGCTGTCCGAGCTTCTGCATACTGATCTTGCCGGAGAGCAGCACGCCGCAGTCGATGTCCATATCCTCGTTCATGCGCTGATACAGATCAGTCGTCGTGGTCAGCTTCAAGCAGGGCGCCGGTTTGCAGCCGTATACCGAGCCGCGGCCAGTGGTAAAACACAGGATGTTGCCACCGCTCGCCACCTGGCCCGTGGCTGAATACGGATCGTTGCCGGGGGAATCCATGAACACGAAGCCTTTCTCCGTGATCGGCTCCGCGTACTTGTACACGCCCATCAGCCCCGTCGTCCCGCCCTTGGCCACCGCGCCCAGGCTCTTCTCCAGGATCGTGGTGAGGCCGCCCGCCTTGTTGCCGTGTGACGGGTTGTTGTTCATCGAGCCGCCGGTGGAGCGCACGTGCTCTTCCCACCAGCGGATGCGCTCGAGCAGCCTCTCCGCGACCTCGGGCGTCGCCGCGCGGCGCGTGAGCAACTGCTCGGCGCCATAGACCTCCGGCGTCTCCGACAAGATGGCGGTGCCGCCGTGCCGCACCAGGATGTCGACCGCGGCGCCGAGCGCCGGGTTGGCGGTGATGCCCGAGTAGCCATCCGAGCCGCCGCATTGCAGCGCGAGCACGATGTTGCTCGCGGATACCGTCTGGCGGCGCGCCTCGTTGGCCTTGGGCAACATCGCCGTCAAGGCTTCGATGCCCCGTTCCATGGTGGCGCGGCTGCCGCCCACGTCCTGGATGTTCATGTATTTCAGGTTGTCGCCCAGTTGTAGGCCGGAGCGCTCGAGCAGGACGGAGCCTTGGTTCGCCTCGCAGCCGAGCCCGAGGAGCAACACCCCTGCCAGGTTCGGGTGGCGCATGAAGCCGCCGAGCGTGCGCTGCAGCGTCTCGATGTTCTCGCCCGTCGTGGCGGTGCCGCAGCCTCCCGAGTGGGTGAAGGCGACGATATCATCGATGTACGGGTAGTCTTTCAGCGCCTGCTGCCGCAGACGGTCGACGATCGCGCGCGCCACCGTGGCCGAGCAATTCACGGTCGTCACGACGCCCAGCATATTGCGGGTGGCCACCCGCCCATCTTCGCGCACGAAGCCCTGGAAGGTGGCACGCTCGGCTTCGGGCACGAATTCGGTGGGCCGATAATCGACGCCGAGCCGCGTATCGCGGCTGAACTCCCCGTACGCGCAGTTGTGCTCATGCACATGCTGCCCGGCGCGGATCGGCTGTGACGCAAAGCCGATGATCTGCCCGAACTTGCGGATGGGCTCGCCCGCGGCGATGTCGGCCGATGCCACCTTGTGCCCCGCCGGGACGTCGTCGAGGCAGGGCACCCCTTCTGCATCGCTCGCGACGGCGAGAGCCGTCACCGCCACGAGCACGTTGTCCCTGCGATCGAGACGCAACACCCGCTGACCTGATCCGCCTGAAGAATTCGTTGACATGCTTTACTCGCTCGGAGCCGCCGTTAAAAAACTGAGAGCTCGGCTCGATTTAGCATGGAAACGCAGCCTGCGTTTAGCAAGAGGCGATAGGCCGGGCCTGGGTCGTGATCGTGGCCCGCCGCCGGCGCACCGCTGCGGCCAAGCCTTGGAGCATCTGCTCGGTCGCCTCAAAATCGACGCAGGCGTCGGTAATGCTTTGACCGTAGCATAATCCAGCACGCCCCAGCACCAAGGCTTGACGGCCGGCGACCAGGTGGCTCTCGATCATGACACCGAGCACGTGGGTCGCGCCTGCGGCAACTTGCGCTGCCACCGTAGCCGCGACGAGCGGTTGGTTCAGATGATCCTTGCCGCTATTGCCGTGGCTACAATCCACGAGCACACGCGCCGGTAAACCGGAGGTCAACGCGAGCTGGCTCGCTCGAGCGACGGATTCCGCGTCGTAGTTGGGCCCGCGTGCCCCGCCGCGCAGCGTCAGGTGGCAATGCCGGTTGCCCGGGCTCTGCGACAAAACCAGCCGCCCCTGGTCATCGGGAGCCAGGCGCCGGTGCGGCTCCGCGGCGCTGACTATCCCTCCGATCGCCCCATCGAGGCGGCCGTCGGTGCCGTTCTTGAAGCCCACCGGGAACGGCAACGACGAGGCGAGCTCCCGGTGCGGCTGGCTCTCGGTCGTGCGCGCGCCAATCGCGGCCCACGTGATCGAGTCCGTGAAGTAGGTGGACAGATTACCGTCGAGCAACTCGGTCGCGATCGGGACGCCGAGCTCGGCGATGCCGACCATGATCTCCCGAGCCAAGCCCAGGCCGCGCGCGACGTCACAGCTGCCGTCCAAGTGAGGGTCGCTGATCAGGCCCTTCCAACCCACGCTGCTACGCGGTTTCTCGAGGTACACGCGCATCACCACGAACAGCTCTCGAGCATGCCTTTGCGCGGCTTTGGCGAGGCCCGCGGCGTACTCGAGCGCCGCGCGCGGGTCGTGGATGGAACAGGGGCCGACCACACACAGCAGCCGATCATCCCGAGCGTGAACCAGCTCGATCACCTGGGCGCGGAAATCATGGATGCGCCGAGCGGCCTCGCGGGACAGCGGGAACTCCGTCGCGAGCCCCGCGGGCGTGGGAACGGAGCTGGCAGGTTGCTGGGTAGGGAGAGGTGGCCGGGAGCCGACGAGGGTTGAGGTAGACATGAGCTTTTCCGGTGCGGGCGAGGGTGTTTGGAAGGACAAAAGCAAGAAACCCCCGGTCGAGACGACCGAGGGTTGGGGCGAACGCCGGATGGGCTGTTAGCTACAACGGACCTTGGCCGCCACGCGATGGTAGCGCCAATAGCTAAAGCGGCCGTTGAATGAAGCGTTCACGATGGGACCAGACGGGAAGCATGGCGCGAGGCCATGGACGGGTCAACAGCGTTTTTAGTTTGTTCACCGGGCTCTCGCCGGGCGCGGCTAGCCCGTGACGCGGCCTTGAACGACCTTTTCCTGGACCACGACGACCTCGGGCGCGAGGCGCTGCAACGTGGCGAGGCTCGTTCGCTGCCAGTGCAAGGAGGAGTCGCGAAGCATGCGGATCTTATAAGGGCGCCCTTCGGTGTCCACCTTATAGATCCAGGCGACCATGGCTTTGAGGCACGACGAGTTGATGAATTCCAGCTGCTCGAGCTCGATCGTGACCTCGCGCAGCTCCAGCGCCAGGGCCTCCTGATGCAGCAGCCCGAGGAAGCGGTCCAATACCGCCGCTCCTTCCGCTTCCCCCGTACCCGCAAACCGCACACGCCCCACCACGCCTTCGACAGGGCCCAAAGTCAGGCCTTCCTCTTCGATCAATGGAAGCCTGATGGGCGGGCTCATCGGAAACTCCGCATGGTCGTTTGCACCACGATGCTCACCTCGCGTCCCTCGACGGAACAATCGACATCTAGACCCGCTTCGGCGCGAATGCGCGCCAGGCCCAGGCCGGACATGCCCATGACCGTCGCCGTCGATCGGATCAGCCGATCGTAGTAGGCGACGGGGTCCGGGGCGGCTTTTAGCTCGGAAACTCGCCGCGTCACCTCGCGAAGCTGCTCCGGAAGAGCAGTGTTGCGAGTCCGCAGGCGCACGATGGATTCGGTCGCTCCTCGCTCCAATTCGAACTCGAGCCCCAACTCGGGGGTGCTCCCGTACTTGAGAACGTTCTCCACCAACTCGTGCGCCGCCATGTGCAGGCGCGACGTGGTCTCGAGGTCCTCGATCGTCATCTGACAAAAGTCGATGAGCCAGTTTGCGATTTTTCCCGCCAAGCTGTGGGAACGCTCTAGCGAGAAAGAAACGGCGGTACGAGCTGCAGCGATTTGTGACACTCTGTCCTAGAAACGACCCGGCTGGAGCGAAGATTAGGACGCTGGCCAAGCTTTCACTAAACCATGCGGATCGACGCTCATCAGCACTTCTGGGACCCCGCCCGCGTCGAATATGGGCGGATGCGCGGCCTGGCCGGCGGGGCCGCGCGCCGACTCGCCCACTCGGTCCTGCCCGCAGAGCTCGAGCCCATTCTGGCACACCGCCAGATCGATCGAACGGTCCGGGATCAGGCCTCACATGCTCTTCAACCTGCACGGTAAAGTGGCCGCCATCACCGGAGCGGGCTCCGGCATCGGCCAGAGCATCGCGGAGCTTTTTGCCAAGCAAGGGGCCCACGTTTACGTCCTCGACGTCGACGTTCCCGCGGGGGAGCGCGTCGCCGCCGCCATCGTCGCCGCGGGGCAGAAGGCGACGTTTCATCGCTGCGACGTGTCCTCTGGGTCAGACGTCAAGCGCAGCTTCGATGCGCTGTTTGCCGACTCGGGCCGCCTCGATATCCTGGTCAACAACGCCGGCGTCTCGCACATCGGCAGCGTCGAAACGACCAGCGCGGAGGAGCTCGACCGGATCTACTCCATCAACGTCAAGGGCGTGTTTCACTGCCTCCAAGCCGGCGTGCCTCAAATGAAGGGTACGGGCGGGGCGATCTTGAACATGGCCTCGATCGCCTCCATCTCGGGTCTGCAGGATCGGTTTGCCTATTCCATGAGCAAGGGGGCCGTGCTCAGCATGACGCTCAGCGTCGCCGCCGACTATGTGGCGAGCGGGATACGCTGCAATTGCATCTGCCCGGCGCGCATCCACACGCCCTTCGTGGATGGATTCATCCAACGGCACTACCCAGGGCAAGAGCGAGAGGTCTTCGAAAAGTTGTCGCGCAAGCAACCCGTCGGTCGCATGGGCAAGCCCGAAGAAGTCGCGGCGCTAGCCCTGTACCTGTGTTCGGACGAGGCGGCATTCGTCACCGGCAGCGCCTACCCCATTGACGGTGGCGCAACGTCCATGATCTAGACGGATATGAGACTCATTCGATTTGGCGAACCCGGGAAGGAAAAGCCCGGCCTGCTCACGCCGGACGGTGCTCGCGTCGACGCCAGCGGCTTCGGTGAGGACTATTCCGAAGCTTTTTTTGGCGGTGACGGGCTCGAGCGGCTCGAGGCCTGGGCTTCGCGCCATGCTGCAAGTGCCCCGCGGGTCGACGCCTCGGTACGCTGGGCCGCGCCCATCGCACGCCCGAGCAAGATCATCTGCATCGGTCTCAACTACCGAGGCCATGCGCGGGAGACGGGCGCCGCGATTCCTGCCGAGCCGATCGTGTTCTTCAAATCGACATCGGCCTTCGTCGGTCCGAACGATGACCTGATCATCCCGAGGGGCTCCCAAAAGACGGACTGGGAGGTGGAGCTCGCGGTCGTGATCGGCCGCAGCGCGCGCTACGTTCCCGCGGCCGACGCCATGAGCCACGTCGCTGGATACGCGCTGCTCAACGACTACAGCGAACGGGCGTTTCAGCTCGAGCGCGGTGGGCAATGGGTCAAGGGGAAGAGCGCCGATACCTTCGCGCCCTTCGGCCCGTTCGTGGCCACACCGGACGAGATCGGCGACGTACAGAACCTCGAGCTTTGGTTGAAGGTCAACGGCGAGCTCGTCCAGCACGGCAACACGAACGACATGGTGTTCGGGGTAAGAGAGGTGGTGAGCTACCTCTCAGAGTTCATGACACTGCTGCCCGGGGACGTCATCAGTACGGGCACACCTGCGGGCGTCGGCATGGGTTTCAAGCCCCCTCGATTTCTGCGCGCGGGCGACGTCTGCGAGCTCGGCATCGATGGGCTGGGCACCTCCCGGCAGCGCGCAATCCACTGCAGCAACTGAGGGCCCTAAACAGCGAGACGGCGCTGGAGCCGCGCGTCACGGCGTTTTCGGGTGTGTTTCACAATCGCCGCGCGCGTACCGAGGCTGAATGGCACCGACGCAAAACGGACAGCTCTTTAGGCAAGCGCACCTGGGGCGCGGGCGCAACCCACCCCAGGGTGTGTGGCCGACGGGCTGATCGTGAGCTCGTGGAGTTTGCAGACGGGCACGGAATGCGTAACAATTACTGGGTGAATGAGCTTTCGCGCCGCGTGGCGCGGCACGGTCGGGCCCGTGGAGGGTTGGACTGATGCCGCAAGACCCGCTCTCAAAAAGCCACATCGATACGGCTCCGGATGTCGACGGTTTCTTTCGCGAGCTGGTAACTCAAGTCATCAAGAACCGAGGCTTCGAGCCGAGCACTGCGAGCGCGAGCTACGTGGTGGCGCTACTCGCTGAAGCCGCTAAACCCAACGCCTCCACTCTGAACGTGATCGGAGAGAGCTCGTTCACGTTGATGCTGGCAGATGCCTTGGAGACCCAGGGCGCGGCCAGGTTCGAGAAGCTGCGGCTTCTAGGTGACGGCGTGCTCTACGTGAGTGGTTTCTTCAGTGACCACCTCACGCGGCGCGGGCTCGAGCCCTATTACGTGCGGGGGCTCGGCGCGACAGCGTACGGCGGCGCCGCCTCCATGCTACGCCGGGTCGGTGCGCACAAGAATGGGCCGGACCTGTTTACGGAGCTGTCGCATAAGTTCGAGATGTTCGTCGAGCTCGTGAGCTCGGTCTCGGAAGAGCTCTCGGCGCGGGCCGTTCGCGACGATAGCTCGCTCCTGGACGTGTACGAGCGCTGGCTGAAAGCGCAGTCGGACTGCTTGACCGAGCTGCTCCTGGCGCAGGGCATCTTGCCCCAGCGCAAGACGCCCGGCTTGCATTGACGCCTCGACGGGCGCGACACGGGTGAGGTTTACGGCGGCGTGGGGGGCGCCGCGCGTCACCTTTGGAGGTGCGGCGCTGCCCTCTCGCCGTGCCTCATTCGAACGCCTCATTCGAACGCCTCATTCGAACGCTTCATTCGAACGCCTCATTCGAACACGACGGTTCGGTTCTGGTGGACGAGCACGCGGTGTTCGAGGTGCCAGCGCACTGCGCGCCCCAGGACGTTACGCTCCACATCCCTGCCCTTCCGGATCAAGTCCCGGATTGAGTCCTTGTGGGTGGCGCGGATCACGTCCTGCTCGATGATGGGCCCCTCGTCCAGGTGCTCGGTGGCATAGTGCGCGGTCGCGCCGATCAGCTTGACGCCGCGCTCCGCGGCTTGATGGTAAGGCTTGCCACCGGCGAACGCCGGCAAAAACGAGTGGTGAATGTTGATCACCCGGTGCTGATAGTGCGCGATGAAGCTGGGGCTCAGGATCTGCATATACCGAGCGAGCACGACGAGATCGATACGGTGTTTCTCGAGCAGCTCAATCTCCTTGGCCTCTTGCTCGAGCCTGTCCGATGGGGTGATCGGGAAGACGACGAAGGGGATCCCCATCTGTTCGGCGACCGCCGACAGATCTGCCCGGTTGCTGATGATCAGCGGGACCGCGCAGTTCAGCTCGCCGCTCTTGTAGCGCCACAAGAGGTCGAACAGGCAATGGTCGTACTGCGAGACGAAGATCGCCATGCGCGGTCGAACGCTGTCATAGAACAGCCTCGAGTCCATGCCGAAGCGCCGCGCGACCTCATTCAGAGCGCGCTCCAAGGTGCCGCGATCGGTGAGCAATTCGGACAGATCAAAACGCACGCGCTGAAAAAACTGCCCCGCTTGTTCGTTGCGGTGCTGGTCTGCCTCCAGAATGTTCGCGCCATGCCCGGTGAGCACTTGCGCCAGCGCCGCCACCAGCCCGTGGCGATCGGCGCATGACACCAGCAGAGTAGCGATATCCGGTGTGCTGTCGGGCTCGGTAGTCACGTTCTGAGCCGGGTATACCGGATCCGGCGCGCACTGTCCCCGCCTGAAAGGATCACCTCAAAAGCTGGACGGGCGGCGCAGCTCGGCGGATCGAGCAGGCTCCGGCGCTCGCGAGCTTTCGATTGGCGGCGAGAGCGAGTAGGTGTTCCGCCCGGCGCGTTTGGCGCGATACATTGCCCGGTCCGCGCTGCGCAGCAACTCGTCAGCGGCGCTGCCACCCGCCGGGAACACGCTGATGCCCATGCTGGCGGTGACCTCGACGTCGTGGTCGGCGACCCGCATGGGCGGAGCCAGCGATGACAAGACGCGCTGCGCGACACACTCGGCCTCCGCCACGTCGTCCAACGTATCGAGCAAGATGGCGAATTCGTCACCACCGATCCGGGCGACGGTGTCGTACTCGCGCACCGCTGCCTTGAGCCGGCTCGAGACGGCGACCAGCACGGCGTCGCCGACCTCGTGTCCGTGGGTGTCATTGATGGACTTGAAGTGATCGAGGTCGATGTAGATCACGGCGAAGGTGTTGCCCAGGCGCCGCGAGCGCGCGAGCGCGTTGGCGATGCGCTGTTGGAGCAGGGTTCGTTTGGCCAGGCTGGTCAGCTCATCGTGCAACGACCCGTGATAGAGCTGGGCCTGCGCCAGCTGGCGTTGCCGTGCTCGGCGCATCGATCGCAGGAGCGCGCTCGCGCTGAGCTCGGTCTTGACCAAGACGTCCTGCGCGCCTGCGTGCAGGGCTTGCTCTTCCAGCGCGGAGTCTTCGAGCGCGGTGAGCACGACGACCGGGGTCTGGCTGCTCGCCTGACGGATCCGGACGACGGCATCCAAGCCACAGGCGTCCGGCAGCCACAAGTCCGTGAGCGCCAGGTCGAACGTGTGCTGCCCGATCAACGTCAGCCCCTCTTGCAGGCTGCAGGCGTGCACTAGCCCCCCGAGCGGCACCCAGCCACGCAGCATGCGTCCGTACCTCCTCAGGTCCCCCACACTGCCGATCAACAGCACGCGCTCGAAAATGGCGGACGGCGCCGAGGCGAGTGGCCGGTGCTGGCGCCGGGCCCGGCTGAGCTCGAGGGCACGCCCCAACGCTGCTTCGATCTCCTCGTCGTTCCAGGGCTTGCCGAGGCTGCCGAGCAGATTGCCCGAGAGTGAAAATCCCTCCGGAAAATGGAGACCCTCGCCGCTCAAGAGCACCCCGGCGGTGGCTTGCAGCGCGCTGAGCTGCTCGAGCAGCGGCAGAGGGGCGTGCCCACCGCCTGCCTCGATGATCAATGCGTCGTAGCAGAACTCACGCGCGTAACGGAGGCCGTCAGAGGCGCTCCGCGCATGCTGCACGCTAGCGCCCAGGCGACCCGCAATCCGCTCGAGCAGCGCGTGATTTTCCCGCGCTTCGTCCACGAGCAAGACGTGGGCCTTGCGCGAAACCGCTTCTCGCCTGAGCGTAAGCGCGGGCGGTGGCCAAGCTGCGTGCACACTGCGCGCTCCACCCGACACATCGACAATGCCTGCGTTACTCAAGGTTGCCTCGCACTCACTTACCAGCTCCAACGGCATCGGATCCGCGCTCGTTAAGCGCGCCGCGCGCCCAGAATCGCAGAAATTGCGCCACTTTCATGACGCTTTTGTGCTCGGGCTCGCAGGAACGGCATCGATCCTGGCGCGAGCTCGCGCCACGCCGACACGCTGTGACCCGGCGTGCCGTTCTGGAGCGTTCCGAGCGGAACCACCCCTGACACGATGTCTGAGCCCGGGCCAGCGCTCTCGTCCAAGGGGCTGTGCTGGGCAACGCCTTTCGTTCCGCGCAGCTCCGAGTTCAAGCCCCGCTCCAAAGAGCCGTTCACCCGATGCGAGGACGCAAGCTCCATCCTGGAGCATCGAGGAGTTCAGAAAATGCCCACCATTACCTTTGGCGGCGTGGGTTCGGGGATCGACACCGAGTCGATCATCTCGGGCCTGCTCGGCGCGAGCCGCGGCCCTCTCACCCGCGTCCAGCAGCGGAGCACGCAGACCCAATCGGCGGTCTCGAGCCTCTCGGACGTTGGCAATCTGCTGTCGAAGTTCAAAGAGTCTCTGCTGGCGCTGGACACCATCCAGGAGGTAGGGAGCTTCAAGGCCGCGAGCGACAACAAAGCCGTGGCTGCCACCGCGGCAGGTGGTGCACAGCCGGGTTCTTTCAAGATCACCGTGAGCCAGCTCGCGTCGGCGTACAAGGCCTACAGTAACCCGCTCGGAGTGACCCAATCGAACCAGGCGCTCAATCAGAACGGGACGCTGGGCCTTACCGTCGCCGGCAAGAGCGCCAACATCGCCATCGCCGCGACCGACACCCTCGACCAGGTGCTCGCTAAGGTCAATGCGTCCGGTCTGCGCGTGAGCGCGACCAGCCTGTTTGACGGGGGCCAGTTCCGCATGCAGCTCCGCGGCCTGGACACCGGGCTCGAAAACGACGTCACGCTCACCGAAGGCGGCACCACGTTCGGCTTCGCTGCAGGGGATAACACGAAGAGCCGAGGCTTGAACGCCGCGTTCAAGGTCGACGATTTCGACGTGACCAGCAAGAGCAATCAGGTCCAAGGCGTCGTCGCCGGCGTGACACTGGCCCTGGCTGAGGTGACGACCACGCCCGCCATCGTCAGCATATCGGGTGATGCGGAGAGCTTTCAGACGAAGCTCAAGACCCTCGTCGATTCGTACAACGCGGTGGTGACCAAAGTGAACACGGACGCCGGCTTCGGTTCGATCAAAGCGACCAACCCCGAGCTCTCCGGTGACTCGACGCTGCGTTCGGTGACGTCTCGATTGAGCAGCATGCTGACCAGGACCGTGGGCACCGGCAAGTTCCAGACGCTCCGGTCCATCGGCATCGAGCTCAACAACAACGGCACGCTCAAGCTCAATTCGGCCAAGCTGCAGTCAGCGCTAGCTGAAGATCCGGACGCCGTGACGAAGGTCCTAGCCGGGGACGACAACACGGTCGATGGCCTGGTCGACGGCCTCGCCAAGGTGGCCACCGATATGCTGAGCGCCAACGGCGCCATCACCACACGCAAGGAAGGGCTGGCCACGCGGCAGCGCCAGCTCACCGATCGTGCGGACCTGGAGCAGAAGCGCCTGGACCGGATGGAAGAGACCTTGCGCAAGCAGTTCACTCAGATGGACGGCATCGTGGCGAGCAACCAGGCTCAGTTTAATTTCCTGCGCTGAGTCGTGACAGGCGGCGGGGCCCCACCGTCCTCGGGAGGGGTGCGGCCCGGGGCGTTTCGTCCGCGGGGACCGAGGATAGGCTCGAACATGAGTAACCAACTGGCGGAGACCACCACGCCCATTCTGTTCGTGGACGACGAGCCCGAGACGAGGCGCGCCTTTGCCCGTGCGATGGGGGCTCGGGGCTTCGATGTCGACGTCGCGGACGGCGCCCGGGAGGCGGTCCAGCGAGCGTCACGGCGCGAGTACGCGCTGATCGCCACTGACCTCAACATGCCGGAAGTGAACGGCCTGCGGCTGATCGAGCAGCTGCAAGAGCTCCAACCCGACGCCACTTACATTCTCGTCACCGGCATCGCCAACCTACGGCTGCCGCGCTCAGTCGGCGCGGATCACATCGCGTCCGTGGTCTCCAAGCCCTGGGACGCCGACGAGCTGGCGCAATGCATCTGGCACGGCGTCCAGCTCAAGCGTGATCGCGAGACTCGCTGGCATGAGCCCCCCACCGATCCCGGTGTCGCGGCGCTCGGCAACGTCTTGATCTTGGAGAACGACCCTCTGGACCCCGACTTGATGTTGCGCTCCCTCGTGCTGGGCGGCTTGCCAGAATACCAGGTGATCCAAAGCGACAGGCTCTCCTTAGCGCTCGCGATCGCGCAGGACCGGCAACTGCAAGCCATCGTCACCGAGCTATCGCTGCCCGATGCCCGCGGCCTGGACGCGATCCGCGCCTTGCGCGACGCCGCGCCGAAGACCCCGCTCATCGTGGTCGGCAGAGAGCAGGGCGAGGCGTTTGCCCTGCAGGCGCTGCGCGCGGGCGCTCAAGATTACTTGCCGCGGGAGCAGCTGACCCCCGAGGCCATCCGTCACTCGCTGCGTTTTGCCATCGAGCGTCAGCGCGCCGAGGATGCGCCGCAACGCAGCCGCTCGATCGCGCCGGCGGACAGCGCTTTTTTCCCCGACTGCGTCACGTCCGCCCTGTCGCGCGCGAAGCGTGAAGGCACACGGGTGGCGGTGGTCTACCTGAGCTTGACGCGCGCCAATGGAGATCCCGATAGCGCCAATCGAGCGCTGAGCGGCGCCCTGATCGGCCGTGTGATGGAACGCGTTCGGACGACGCTGCGAGATTACGACACGCTCGCTTACCTCGGCAACAACCGCCTGGGCGTCATCCTCCCCGCGATCGTCGCTGGGGACCGCGCCGGAGTGCCGGCGCGGCGCTTGCTCGAAGAGCTCTCCAAGCCGTTCGACATCCGGGGCAACGAGATTGCGCTGAGCGTGACCCTGGGCATCGGGGTCTACCCCGACGACGCCGATACGGAAGAAGAGCTGTGCCGCTGCGCCGACATGGCCGGTTACCGCGCCCAGGCGCTAGGGTCCGGCGTTTACGAGTTCTTCGACGAAGAGTGCCAGGCGTCCTCGCGGGCGCGCATCGCCCTCAACCTCGAGCTCGATCAGGCGCTCGAGGAGAAACAGTTCGTGCTGCACTACCGGCCACAACACGCGCTCGATACGGGTAGCGTCGTGGCCGCGGAAGTCCTCCTGCGCTGGCAGCGCGCCGACGGACAAGCTTGGGACGCCGAGCTGTTTCTGGACTCGCTGGACGAACGCGGCTTGTCAGCCCAGCTCACCGGCTGGATGCTGCGCGAGGCGTGCTGCCAAGGGCGGGCCTGGCAAGAGCTGCATCCGGGGCTCGTCGTGGCGCTCGATCTCTCCTATGGGCAACTCAAAGATCCCGAGCTGTTCGCCAAGCTGAGCGCGGCGCTGCGCGAGTCGAGCCTCCCTCCCTCGCTCCTGGAGCTCGAGATCCCGGAGAGCGCCGTGCAGAACACCGGAGTCCCCGCAGTGCTCGACCGTCTGTCGGAGCTCGGGGTACGGCTCGCCATCGACAATTTCGGCCACGAGCTGTCTATCGCGAGGCTGAGTGAGCTGCCGATCAGCGCCATCAAGATCGGCCCTAGCCTGGCCGATCTCACGGGCAACGACGCGCGAGGCGCCGCGTTGATCCGCGCCGCTGCGCATCTGTCTCGTAACCTGCACATCGATTTGTCAGCGATGGGCGTCGACGAGCCCGGACAACTCGACTTCCTGCAGCAAATCGGCTGTCACCGAGCGCAGGGCGAGCTGTACGGCGCAGCGCAGACCGCCGAAGCCACCTGGCTATCTGCCTGACGCCTGCGACCGCCGCAGCGGGGGAGCGCGCAACCCAACTCCGAGCGTGGCCGATACACGCCGATGCGCAAGCCATTCGGCCCCGCCGCGGCGCTCGGTCTGGCCTGGCTCGCCTGTGCCCCGAGCTTCGATACTGACTACGGGCTCGGTAACGAGACGCAGAGTGAGCGCTGCGCGAGCGACGCGCTCGCCATCCACGACATCCAGGGGAGCGGCGCGGAGAGCCTTCTCAGCGGACGCGAGGTCAGCGTCGAGGGCATCGTGACACTTGGTCTCGCCAATCCGGACGCGAGGACTGGCTTCTTCATGCAAGCGCGCTCGCCGGACTCGGATCCGCGGACCTCGGAGGGCGTGTTCGTGGCGCTGCCTTCAGGGCAGACGTTGCCCGAGCCGGGGCGCCACGTGCGCCTGCGGGGGCGCGTTCGAGAGCGCGACGGGGTGACGGAGGTACACGCGGTCGAGCTACTCGACGAGTGTGGATGGGGCGCGATCGCGCCGACGCCCATCAGCCTGCCCGCGGAAGCCTCAGCCGAGTCTTGGGAGGGCATGTGGGTGAGCGCACGCGCGGACTGGACCTTGATCGACGCGGGGCGGCTGCTGCGAGACCAGAGCGTCACGGTCTCTGATAGCGGCCGGCTCTACGCCCCCGGTCACGAGCTGGGAGAGCCGACCGAGGCCGCGCTCACGCGGCGCTGGATCCTCGACCCGAGCTCGGCAGCGTCGCTGCCCGAGAGCTCGCCCTTCGAGGCCGGCAGCGGAGGGAATTCGGGGCGGCTGCGGCTCGGCGCCAGGTTGTCGGAGGTGACGGGCGTGGTCGACTTGGCAGGCGCCGCCCAGCGGCTCTGGACGACGCGCGCGCTCGAGTGGCGCGCGACCCCGCCCCCAGCGCCTGCTCGCGAGCGCCACACCACGCTGCGAGTCGTAGGCTTGAACCTCGACAACTACTTCGCTCGCGTCGGGCTCTTGGGAGCACGGTCCGAGGAGGAGCTCTTACGCCAACGCGCCAAGCTGGTGGCCCTGTTGCTCGCCATCGACGCGGACTTGCTCGCGCTGACGGAGCTCGGCAACCAGGAACAGAGCCTAGTGCATCTGCTCACCGGGCTCAACGAGCGGTTGACGCCGGAAGAGCGATACACGTTCAGCCAGACAGAGCCGCCCGCGTCGAGCTCCCTGCGCGCAGGGCTCCTGTATCGCGCCTCGCGCGTGCGGTCCTACGGTGAGGCCTGGTTCGATACGTCGCCGGCGTTTCGTCGGCCGCCACTGTTTCAGAGCTTCGAGACCGACGAGTCCCGCTTTACGGTCGCGGTCGTCCACTTCAAGAGCAAGCGCTGCGACGCCGAGCCCGAGGTGATCACGAGTGAAGGCTGCGGCGCAGACACGCGGCACGCCGAGGCGGTGCAATTGCTCGAGGCCGCCCGAGCCGCTCGGGGCGCGGGGCTACCGGAGAGCCTGCTCTTGATGGGCGACTTCAACAGCGACCCGCTCGAAGCGCCCATCCAGGAGCTGGAGCGAGCCGGCTTGTCGGACCTGCTCGACAGCTTGCCCGATGCTGAGCGCTACTCGTACGTCTTCGAAGGGCGGGCCAGCCTGCTCGACCATGCTTTCGCGACACGCGCGCTCGGACCCGCCGTGCTGAGCGCCGCCATCTGGCACGTCAACGCAGACGAGCCAGGGTTTCGAAGCTACGCGCTCGACAATCCGCCGCGCGAGTATCGAGCCGACGCCTTTCGTGCCTCCGACCACGATCCAGTGAGCGTCGATCTGCAGCTCTGATCATGCGCCGGACACCTCGGCCAGGGGGCCCGCGTCTGGCTCGGCGGAGCATTCTATTTGCCCGGGAGGCGCACTCGAGCGAGGCTCCGCCCCCAAATGAACAAGACTGTCGGCACTTGCCTGGCCATGAGCGTCGCGGCGATCTTCGCGGCGGCTTGCGATAAAAGCGGGGACGCTGCGCCCACTCGAGGCAGCGGAGAGCCCGGCAAAGATCAGAAAGAGGGGTCCAACGGAGAGCTGAAGGCAGCGAGCGCCCAGGATCCCGGCGGCAGCGACAAGGCCATGCCGAGCGATCAAAAGCCGGCAGTGGGGGACGTCAATTGCCTTGGCATTCACGAGTGCAAAGGCAAATCGGCCTGCCATGTGATCGGAAGTCACGCTTGCGCAGGGCAAAACGCATGCAAGGGTAAAGGGTGGATCACCGTTCCCGCGGCGGAGTGCCAAGCCAAGGGTGGCAAGGTACTCGACACCTAACCTCTCGATACGCAGGCCTCATAACAGCCAGCACAGCCTAGACCGCCCTCGATCTCGTCATGCCCTTCACTCTGTACGATACGCGCAAGAAGTCGCTGGTGCCCTTTGTGCCCCGCCACGAGGGCGTGGCCTCGATCTACAACTGTGGTCCGACCGTCTACAGCACGAGCCACATCGGCAATTACCGCAGCTTTCTCTTCGCAGACCTGCTGCGTCGCTACCTCGAGTGGCGCGGGTACGAGGTCACGCAGGTGATGAACATCACCGACGTTGGGCACTTGACGGAAGATGATCGCGCCGACGCTGCAGGGGAAGACAAGCTGCAAAAGACCGCCCGCCTGCTCGGCTGGGACCCGTACCGTGTGGCACGGCACTTCGAGGAACAGTTTCACGCCGATCGCAAGGCGCTCAACCTGCAGGACGCGCACTTCTACCCGCGCGCGACCGAGCACATCTGCGACATGCTCGTCCAGATCCAGCAGTTGCTCGACCGCGGCCACGCCTACATCCCGAAAGGCACGGGTGAGGTCTACTACGACATTCAGAGCTTTCCGGACTACGGCAAGCTCAGCGGCAAATCGCTCGAAGACCTGCGCGCCGGCGCCCGCGTCGAGATCAACGAAGCCAAGCGGAGCCCTGCTGACTTCGCCCTCTGGAAGGTGGACTCCTCCCATTTGATGCAATGGGATCCCCAGTCGGCGGAGCTCTGGAGCAACTACGACGGCGGGCGGCCGCTCATCGATTCGGCGATTGGCAAGGGCTTCCCCGGCTGGCACATCGAGTGCTCCGCCATGGCCGCGCGCTACCTGGGGCGCGATTTTGATTTGCACACGGGGGGCGAGGACAACATATTCCCTCACCACGAGTGCGAAATCGCCCAGGCCCAAGGGGCGACACACGGCGATTTTGCCCGGCACTGGATGCACACGCGCCACCTCTTGGTCAACGGCGCCAAGATGAGCAAGAGCGCGGGCACGCTGTTCACGCTCGCTGACATCGTCGCCAAGGGGTTCAGCGCCGTCGAGCTGCGCTACCTGCTGATCACTAACCACTACCGTCAGCAGCTCAACTTCACCTTCGATGGCTTGCTCGCGGCCCGCTCCTCGATACAGCGCTTGCAGAACGCGCGTACGACCCTGGCGGAGCGCTCGCACAGCGCGCCCCCCGATAGCCAACCGACACCGACGGTGGCGGCCCGTATCGAGGCCTTTGAGCGCGACTTCGGGGCCAGCCTCGATGACGACCTGAACATCTCGAACGCCATGGCGGCGCTATTTGCGTTCGTGGCCGACATCCATCGCTCGGAGCCGAGCGCGAGTGACGCCGTGCATTTGCTGCGAGCTTTTGATCGAGCCGACCACATCACCGGCGTGCTCAACCGCGACCTCACCAAAGTCGGCGTCATCAGCGCCGCCGAGCTCTCGAGCGCGAGCCAGGAGAAGCTGAGCGAAGCCGCGCTACAAGCGCTCCTCGCTCTGGACGTCTCGATCCTGCAGGTGAGGCAGCTCGCCCTGGCTCGGCACGCGGCGCGGCAACAAAAGGATTGGAAGACCGCGGACGTCATCCGCGATCACCTGAAAAAGTCCGGGGTCGTGTTCGACGACACGCCGGAAGGCGTGCGCTACAAGCTGCCTTGAGGCGAGCCCTGCTGAGGGCGGCGCTGGCGCGAACGCCGGCGACCCGCCTGCAACGTCAGTAGATGCCGACGAAGAACGGGCCCGGCGGCACCCCGACGGAGCGCAGATACGTGAGTGCACCACCTCCCGACGCCACTCGGAACAGCGCCAGGTCGTTTGATTCCTGATTGCCGACGATGAGCACACGGCCTTCGGGATCTAAACCGAAGTTCCGGGGAGTGCGGCCGCGCGTCAACTCGTGACCCACGAGAGTGAGCTCTCCGCTGGCCGCGTCGATGGCAAAAATGCCGAGGTTACTCTGGTCGCCCTGGCGGTTCGACACATACAGAAACTTGCCCGCGGGATGCACGTGGATATCCGCGGCCGAGCCGGCGAGCTCACCCGCGGGCGCCGCCAATACCCCGCGCTGGACCGGGCTCAGCGTTCCATGTGTCGCGTCCAGAGCATACGTCGAGAGCGTCAAGGTCAGCTCGTTCACGAGGTAAGCGAAGCGCCCGTTGGGGTGAAACGCCAGGTGGCGCGGCCCCCCGCCGGGAGCCTCGGCGACCCGCGGCGGATCGCTCTCTGTGAGCCGCCGCCCGAGCGCGTCGTACCTGTATTGGGCGATCCAGTTGTCGCCGCGGGTCGGCACGAACAGAAATCGGTAGCTCGGATCAAACACCGTGCAGTGCGACTCGCGCCCTGAGTCGACCGTGCCGCACGACGCGCCGAGGCTGCCGTCCGCGTTGATGACGAACAGCTCCGTCTTGGCCTCCTCGAAGAAGCACGTGAGCAGGGCACCGTCGGTCGCGTCGAGCGCTACATAGACCGGATGACCCGCGGCCGTGACACGGTTGATGAACGTGAGACGGCCCGTGCCACTCTCGATGGCATAGCTCGCGAGCAACCCCTGAGTCTCGTCGGCCACGTAAAGGAAGCGGCCGTCCCGCGAGCGCGCCATAAACGCCGCTACGCCGCCGGCCGGGAGCTCTTGCTGTAGCTCGAGGCCCGCCGTCTCCACGTCGAGCGTAAAAACCTGGATTTTTCCGGTCTCCCCGCCCCAAGTACCGGAACCCACGTAGACGGTCCGCAAGAGCTCGCTCATGCCGCATGACTAGTGCAACCCATCCGCATAGGCTACGAGATTTTGGGCGAGCACCGAAGCCGGGGCCGCTCAGGAGCTCGTAGCGCTCCGCGGGTTCGCGGCTGGGCTCGGCGCGCTCGCCGCAGGTATGAGGGCGGGCGTGGCGGGCGTCTCGCGCCCTTCGCCGCGAAGCAGCTTCTCGTTCTGCTCGACCAGGCTGCGCTTCTCTTGCGCGTCGCTCGTGGCTTCGAGCAAATCGAGCACGAGCGCGTCGCACTCCGTGAGAACGCAGTGTCTCAAGCGCTGCGCCCGCGCTTCGGGCCCGAGCAGCTCGTAGTACTTGACCCGGCGCTGCCGCTGCTCGAACGCGCGGCGATCCAAATACGCCTGCTGCAGCCGTTCGAGCTCCATGCGGCGTTCGTGTTCGCGGGTTGCGTCGGCGGAGCGAGCGGCTCGTTCGCGCTGCCACTGATTCAGCTTTTGCGCGCGTGCGCTCTGCTCCTCGGCGAGCTCGGTCTGCTCGCGTTGCCGATAGTGCTCGCGCACTGCTCGTCGCTCCTCGGAGCGGTAGCGAAACGAGCGGGCCATCTTGTGCTCGGCCTGGGCTCGCCCACACCAGAGCCAGCACTCGGCCAGGCGTTGTTGTGCCTCGGCTTCCAGGCGCTGACACGGCTCGACCTCTTCACAGCCGACGTCGAGCTGCCGGGAGAGGTCGGAGTCGCGCGCATGAAGTAACCCGAGCGCGCTCGCGCCGGCGCCACACAGTAATACAGCCCCGAGGGCGAGGCGTGTAAGCCCTGCCCTGCCGCTCCTCGCCGCCCGCGACAAGGACGGCGGTGGTCGAAAAGAGCCAATACGGGGGGGCACATCGGAGGTGAAGGTGCGCGTGGCCTGCCCGTTTCGGCGCTGCCAACGCTGCCGTTCGCGCGGCTGCGCCGTCGGACGACCCGCGTCGGTCCGGACGCACACCAGTGCCTCGCGTTCGCGCATGTCCACCATGAGCGGCAAGAGACCCACTGACTTGACCCAGGAGTAACGACACCGAGGTTTGGCCCCACAAACGAAACTGATGCTAACCTGGTGCGCCCTTGGGCCCTTCACTGTTCAGATATGCAGCTGGGTCGGCGGCGCTCGCCCTCGTGGGAGCGACGGGCTGGCAGCTGCGCCTCGCCGCTCGGGAACGGCCGAATCTCGAGCAGCGGCCGCACCTCGAGCAGCGGCCGCACCTCGAGCCGCAGCCGGGCCGCGCGCAGGCGGCCCTCGCAGCGCCTTCGCCGACGCGATCCGAACCGGCGGCGCCGCAGGTTGACGAAGAGCCAGGGGCTTATCGCCCGCCGGAAGTCATCGTCGACGGCCTGCCTCGAGTCTATCCGCTGACGCGCAACGTCTGGGTGCGTCCGAAACCGAGCAGCGCGGGCTCCTGGATCGGATTTTTGTGGTTTGGGAGCTCGGTGCGCGCGCGCGACCCCGAGCCCCACGCGGGGCCGGGTTGCTCCGGGCGTTGGTATGGCATCGAGCCGCGCGGCTATGTCTGCGTCGATGACGACCGTGCCACGCTGGATCCAGAACATCCACTAGTCCGGGGCCTGGCGCGCTACGCGCCGAACCTCGCGTCCGCATGGCCCCACCGCTATGGGGAGTCGATCGATTTGCAGCGCTACGTCGAGCTGCCGAGCGAACGCCTGCAGCGCGCCAAGGAGTGGAACTATCGCGGTCATGAGGCGCTGCTCGCCAAAGCCAGAGCAGGGGACGTGGTCGAATCGCTGCTGGGCGTCGACTTCACCCCGAGCGGCGCAGAAGAGCTCCCGCTACCTGCCTTGCCCAGGACGCTGCAGATGGATCGCGAGCGGCTCGGTGCGCGCTCGACGGTGGCGTGGTCGCGAGAGCAGTCGCACGGCGAGCGTTCGTTCCTGCTGGCCTCGGATCTCAAGTGGGTCGCCAAGGATCGGGTCAAGGTTTACCCCACCATCACGTTCCGAGGCGTACTGCTCGGGCGAGAGGCCAAGCTGCCGCTGGCTTTCTTCCGTGGCCGCGATCGCGGCAGCTTCGAGCTCGGCGCCGATGGGCGGATGCACCCGGGCGAGCGGGTATTTCGCCGGCTGAGCTGGGTCGAGCTCAGCGGGCTCTCAGCAGCGGACGGCGAGGAGACCTATCTCGAGACGCGAGAGCCCAGTGTCTTCGTCAGACAGGCCGACACCGTCGTTCCAAAGCTCGCAGAGGCCACCCCCTGGGGTACGCCGCTGGATGCGATAGACGACCCCGAGGCACCCTCACGGGGGCGAGCCGCTTGGATCGACGCCAGCATCACGGGGGGATGGCTCCTGGCCTACGAAGGCCGCACGCCGGTCTTCGCGACGCTCATCTCCGCCGGGCGGGGCGGCGCCCCGCACGGCGACCGGGACCCCATCGAAACGGCCTCCACTCCCGTGGGGCGTTTCAAGATCACCGGTAAGTTCGCGACGGCCACCATGGTCGCACCCAACGACCTGGTGCATTCGGACGTGCCCTGGGCCCAAAACTTCAGCGGACCCCACGCCTTGCACAGCGCCTACTGGCACGACGGCTGGGGTGAGCTGAAGAGCGGCGGCTGCCTCAACGTGTCACCGCTCGATGGCCGCTGGCTATTCAACGAATTCACGGAGCCCCGTTTACCCGAGGGCTGGCACGGCGTACGCTGGCTGCCAGAGCTAGAGCCCGCCACGACATTGATCGTGCGCAGGTAAATCCCGCCCAGCTCGCCCACATTCAGCTGGAGGCTCCATTCAGCTGGAGGCTCCATTCAGCTGGAGGGAGGCCAGGAGCCCCGGTGCCTCAGCCGAAGCCGAGCTCTTTTTTGCGAGCCTGGGCCGTCGGCAGTGGCTCTTGGGTGTCGTTGATGACGGGCAGCTTCGACGCCCGCTCCAAGTTGATCTTCACCCAGTCGTGCAGGTGGTCGGGCAGCTGGGCTTCGTCGAAGATCGCCTCCACCGGGCATTCCGGCACGCAGGCGCCGCAATCGATGCACTCCTCCGGATCGATGTAGAGCATGTCGTCATCGGCATGAAAGCAATCAACCGGGCAAACTGCGACGCAGTCAGTGAAACGGCACTTCTGGCAGTTGTCGGTTACGACGAAAGTCATGAAACATCCTCTACTAAATCAGACAGCGACTACCCCGTCTTGACACGAAATGGGGGGCCCGTGAAGCGGCCCTGTCGTCGAGATGCGGGGTTGCCGACATGCGGGCCTCGACTCTCGAGCCGGCAGCCCCGAGCCGCACCCGCTGGAGCGCTGCACTCGGGCTCTATATCCCAGAGGACGAGCGACGCAAGAGGCGAGCGGCGAGCTCCTGGGACCAGCGCTCGAATTGATAGCTTTTGGCCCACCCAGCCAGAGCGTACGCAACGTTGGCCAGCCGACGAGTCTCCTCCGCCGACAGCACCAGACCCCAGTCCCCCAGGCTATTCATCAGCTCGTCGATGGCCTTGCGCAGGCGATGCGCTGCAGCCGCGTAGTCGTCCCCGAGCGAGAGCTGCGCCATGGCGTACTCGATTCGGTCCAAAACCTGGCGCTGCCGATCGCTCTCTTCGCTAAGGCTGGATGAAACACCGGATACGGTGACGGGGACCTGCGCGTTAGGCTTGAGGACGACTTCGAGCCGGTCCTCTCCTAGTTGCACCTCGTCGCCCTGCTGTAACACGGTCGCGCGGCGAATGCGGGTGCCGTTCACCCATGTCCCGTTGCGACTCCCGAGGTCTTCGATCTCCAGCCCGCAGTGGATGCGCCTCACGACCGCGTGCTCGCGCGACACGCGCTGAGACGCCAATATGATCAGACAATCGGGGCTACGCCCCAGAAGCGAATCACCTTGATGGACCGGAAAGAAGGTCCCTTTGTGCTTGAGCCAATAAATGATCATCGTCTCCGGTTCGGCGACCTGGCCAGCGCGTTAGCGCTCCTGCCCTTGGTCCGCGTCGACGCACATCAGGCGCACGCGACCGGTAGCGATGAGCCGCTCAGCATCGTCCGTGACGTTGCATTCCCAAAGCTGCGCCCGCCGGCCCGCATGTAACGCCACCGCCCGAGCGCGCAGGCGCCCCTGCCGCACGGGACGAATGAAGCTCGTGTGGTTCTCCACCCCGACCACGGCTTTGCCGGGAGGAGCCGCCAGCAGCGCCCCCACCGAGCAACAGGTCTCGACCACGCTGGCGTACACCCCCCCATGGACGATGCCCTGGGGTTGGAGGTGTCGGTCCTCAATCGACCACTGTGCGACGACCACGCTCGGGGTCGCCTCGATGAACTCTAGACCCAGCTGCGCGATCCAGCCCAGCTGTTCCATCGCAAGCACGGGACGGCTGCCGGCCACGCCCCCGCGTGGGGGCTCGTTGGGCTGCTTTTCGTCGTAATCGGGAGGGCCCATGACAGTGGAGAGGAGCGTAGCCCGGGGGTTCGCTGCGGGCGAGCACCCCCAGGGTGACTTTGAGCAGGACTAGCCATCATAACCCATCACTGTCGGCGTGAGAATTACAGAAACGTCTCGGCCCTATTCACGAGAGGCCTATCGCTTCCTATTGTTTGTCGGCGGCCCTACTGTCGGCGGCCCTATACTATTGTTGGCGGCCCTATACTATTGTTGGCGGCCCTATATTGTTGGCGGCCCTATTGTTGGCGGCCCCGTTCGTTCTCGCGGCCCGAGTTTTACCCAGCATTTCCCGAGTTCGAGCGTTCGCGAGAGCAGTATATCTTTCCCGCTGGCCGAAATCAGCGAGGGGACCGTGCTCTCGCGTTGACACGGCGAAAATCTCGCACCATCTGTTTGCCTATGGATGATTCCACACGCCAGCAGATTGAAGGCGCCGTGCGCAGCAACGACGTCGTCCTATTCATGAAGGGCACGCCGCAGGCGCCCCGCTGCGGATTCTCGGCGACCGTCGCGGGCATCCTCGACGAGTTGGTCGGCGAATACAAAACCGTGGACGTGCTGGCAGACGGCAAGGTGCGCGAGGGGATCAAGGAATATTCTGACTGGCCCACCATCCCCCAGCTCTACGTCAAGGGCGAGTTCGTTGGTGGCTGTGACCTGGTGCGGGAAATGTACGAGAGCGGCGAGTTGCACGAGGCGCTCGGCCTGAGCATCGAGCCTGCCCCCGCGCCCAAGGTGATGGTGAGCGCCCCGGCAGCGGAAGCGCTAGCCGAGGCGCTGGCTGAGGCGAAGAGCCAGGAGCCCAACACCGCGCACTACATCCGCATCGAGATCGACGGCGACTTCCAGCACGCGCTCAGCCTCAGCCCAAAGCAGCCGCGAGACATCGAGGTCCCTCTCGGCCCGCTCACCTTGCTGCTCGACAGGGCCAGCGCTCGCCGCGCCGAAGGGCTCAGCATCGGCTACGTGCAAGGCCCGGAAGGGTCGGCGTTCAAGCTCGAAAATCCCAATGAGCCGCCGCGCGTCAAGTCGATCGACGTGAAGACCTTGAAAAGCCTGATGCTCCAGGATCCGAAGCTCGAGCTGCTCGACGTGCGTTCGGAGGATGAGCGGAACCAAGCCAAGATCGAGGGCTCCAAGCTGCTCGATCGCGACACCCAGAAGCACATCTTGGGGCTCGACAAGTCGACGCCGCTCTACTTCCATTGCCATCACGGCCAGCGCAGCCAGCAGGCAGCTGCGTTCTTCCTGTCGCACGGCTTCCAGAACGTTCACAACGTCTCTGGCGGCATCGATGCCTGGTCGCTCGAAGTCGACCCCAAGGTGCCTCGTTACTGACCGCGAAAACGAGCGGCGCACTGAGCGAGTGAAGCGCGACGCCTCGAGATTGGCGACTTCCCGGTGACTCCCAGCACGAGCCTCCAGATCCGTCAGTCCATCACGGAAAGCCTGCCTGGCGCCGAGGTGGTGGTGACCGCCGGCAGCCCTGGGCACGTGAGCATCTCGGTCAGCGCCGAGGAGTTCCGGGACAAGACCAAGCTAGCGTGCCAGCGTTTGGTGTACAAAGCCATCGCCCCCCTCCTATCGGGGGAGCGGCCGCTCGTGCACGCGGTCGATCGGCTAGAAACCAGGGCTCCCTAGCCTCAACTAACCCGCGGGCAGCTCGGTGAAAAGACACGCCGGAGAGACCGGAAGGCTGAGCGCGGAGCTCGAGGGCTTGGCGCTCAGAGCCATCAAAGGCGAGCACCGCGAGCTCAACGGGCTACTGTTCGGGCGCCGGCTGTCGGTGCCCAGCTTTCTGCTGGGTGACTCGAAGGTCCGGCTCGGGCAATGGTCACCGGCGGACAAGAGCATCGAGCTTTCACGTCAGCTCTTGGTCGACATGAGCTGGGGCGCGGTCGTGGAGGTGCTCAAACACGAGATGGCGCACCAGTACGTCGACGAGGTCCTCGGCGCGCACGAGGAGTCAGCGCACGGTCCAGCGTTTCGCCGCGTGTGCGCTGAGCGCGGTATCGACGCGCGTGCGGCCGGCGCACCTCTACGCCAAGAGGGTGACGCGCCGAGCGAGGACCAAGCGGCGCTGGAGAAGATCGCTCGGCTGCTCACCCTCGCCAGCAGCCCGAACGAGCACGAAGCGCAGGCGGCGATGGCCGCTGCCCAACGGCTCATGCTCAAATACAACCTGGAGGAGTGCACGAAGCACTCCGTGCGGGACTATTGCTTCCGGCAGGTGGGACAGGCCACGGGCCGCGTGTACGAGGCGCCGCGGATTTTAGCGCTGATTCTCTCGGAGCACTTCTTCGTGGAGACGATCTGGGTGCCCGTGTGGCGGCCGCTCGAGGGCAAACGCGGCAGCGTGATCGAGGTGTGCGGAACGCGCGCCAACGTGGACATGGCCGACTACGCCCATGACTTTCTGATCCGTACCGGTGAGCGGCTCTGGCGCGAGCACAAGAAAGCTAACGCCATCGTCGGCAATCGAGATCGGCGAGCATTTTTGGCAGGCGTCATGACCGGCTTCCGCAACAAGCTCTCCAGCCAAAAAAAGCTTCACAAGGAGCATGGTCTGGTCTGGCGCGGCGACCCCGAGCTCGCCGCGTACCTGAAGCAGCGCCACCCGCGTTCGCAGTGGACGCGGTATTCGAGCAGCCAGCACAACGCGGCGCACGCAGAAGGGCAGCGCGCGGGCTCCACCATCGTGCTGCACCGCGGCCTGACCGGGGCCGCGGAGCGTCGCGGCCGCCTCCTAGGATCCTAGCGAGTCGGGATCCTAGCGAGTTAGGATCCTAGCGAGGCGCTGGCTTGGAAGGCTTTGCTGCGCTTGGGGAAGGCGGCGCCGCGAGCCACGAGGTCGGCGACCGTCTCACTCAGCGTGAGGCCGGCATCCCGAGACTTCCAGCCGAGCTCGCGCTGCGCCTTGCCCGAGTCGCAGTACCAGTAACACTGCGCCATCTCGACGCTGACTTCGTCCACCGAGGCCTCTCGACCGAGAAACCCCATCGCCCGCTCGAGCACCCGGTGAGCGCCCACCGCGAAGCTGCGCCCCGAGGGGAGGCGCAAGAGCGGCGTCGGGACTCCGCTCAGGCGGCTCAAGCGCTCGAAATACGCGGCCAACGTCATGTTCTTTGCGCTCAGTAGATAGCGCTCCCCCGCGCGCCCGCGCTCCATCGCGGCCAGCATGCCCGCCGCCGCGTCTCGCACGTCAACGAAGGCGATGCCCCCGCTCGGGATGGCAAAGATTTCCCGCTCCAGAAACTTCCGCACGTCGAGCGTAGACGATGCCCGCAAGTCACCGGGCCCGAGGAGCAGGCTGGGATTGACGACCACGACCTCGAGCTTGCCCGCCTCGGCCTCTGCGAGAGCATCACGCTCAGCGTACAATTTGCTGCGGTAGTACGGCCAACGGCTGATCAGCCGCGTGGGCGTCGGGTCGGTCTCCTTGAAGATATGGTTCGGATCTTCCCCGACGGCGATGGTGCCGCTCGTGCTCGCGAGCACGGTGCGCACCACCCCGGCCTGGCGCAACCCACGCAGGGCCGAAGCGGTCCCGAGCACGTGTAGCCGGTGCAGCGCCTCGGCGCTCTTTGGATCTCGCGACACTTTTCCAAAAGCCAGGAAGGCGCCGTCACAACCCTCCGCGCTGGCGCGCACTGCGGACTCGTCCAGCACGTCACAACGGGCAGCGGTCATGCCGCTGGTGCTGCCGCCGGTGCTGGACGCCGCGACCACGGAGTGGCCGTGCTCGATCAGCTGTGAGACCAAGGCGGAACCGAGGAAGCCCGTCGCGCCAGCTACCCAATAACGAGCCATATCCGCTCCTACTCTCCCGCGCTCGGGACGAGTTGAAACACCTTCTGAAAGGTCATCAGCAAGGGGATGTTGTTGCTCTTGACCTGCCCGGAGATGAACTCGCCCGGCGACGGTGAATACGCGTCGCGCACGATGCGTGTGAAGATGGAGGGCGAGGTCTTCAGCACGCAGTCCGCCACATCCACGGCCTTGCCGGGTTGCACGCGACAGCTGTCTTCGTTCACCCGCACGGTCCAGCGCTCGCTGCCCAACGAAAAATAGTAGCTGAGCGGAGCCTTGATGCTACCTCGCACGAAGCGCCCCTCGAGCTCAGAAAATACGCTGGAGAGGGAGCGCTCTTCCGGCGAGGCGTTACCCCAGGACACGACCTGCTCTAAAGTCAAGGCCTGCGTGTCCAGGTGCCGCCCGCGAGAGAGCTCCTCGATCGCCCGCTGCATCAAGCGCGTGACGGCGCGAGTGCGCTCGACGTTCGAGAGCCCGAGAGTCAAACGCCGAAGCTCGGAGACCACGAGCGGAGGACCAATCCGGACCGAGAGCTCTCGCGAGCGTAGCGTAGAGCTGCCTTTGGGCAGAGCGGCGTGTGCGCCCCCCAGCCAGAGCGGAAGCACGTCGACGTCGTGCTGGAGCGCGAGGTGGGCGGCCAGCGGCTTGAACTCCTGCAGCTGCCCGTCGACCGAGCGAGTGCCCTCCGGGAACAGCAGCACCACCTGGCCGCGCTCGAGCTGCTCACCAGCTTGACGCAAGCTCTGCCGCAGCGAGCCCGTGCGCGACAGCGGCATCAGGTTCGTGAAGTTTTCGAAATACGCGCGACGCCAGCGACCGCTCTCGAAGAAGTAGTCCTGGGCGGCCAGAGACACCATGTCGCGGCCGTAGCGGCCGAGCGCGTATTTCACGAGCCCCATGTCGAGATGGCTCGTGTGATTGGCAATCACCAACGTGTTGCGATTGGCGGGGATGAAGGCCCGACCCGTGACTTTGGTGGTCATGGCGCTGGAATAGAAGCCCATCTGGGCCTGCCCTAGCCAGTGCATCGCGGCGTCCCGGAGCGCCGGCGGCACGATGATCGGCGGCTTCTCCTCCACCTCGACCGCGGCGGTCGCCGTGACACGCGGCGCGCCCACCTCGCGCAGCAACTGCGTCACGTCACCCACGCTCTGGCAGGCAGCGAGCCGCTCCGCGTCCACCGGGCGGCCTAGCTGGCCCTCGAGGCTCACCAGGAGCTCGAGCAACATGAGCGAGTCGAACCCGAGCTCGCCGCGCAGGCTCTGCTCCGGCTTGAGGCTCGACAGGGCTCGACGCCCGACAGCGGCGATGGCCGAGCACGCCATCTGCTCGACGTGATCGTGCCCGACGCCGTTCGCCTCCGGAGCCAGCAGCGCGTTCTGTTTCGACCTCTCGGCGGCCAGGTTCCGTTCGAGCAAGCGCCGCACGTCACGCCGCTTGACCTTACGGGTCGAGGTGCGAGGCAGCGGCGTCGGCAAGAGCCGGACGATGCCGGGGCGTAGCCCGGGGGGTAGGCGGCTCACGGCGTCGTCCAGCGATTTCTTGGCGCGCAGATGTAACGCGAGCGCCTCATCGTCGCTCGACGCCCGGTCAGCCGAGGAGGTCTCGCCCGAGGCTTTGCTGGTTGGCTTTTTGGCCACTGCGACCAGCGCGACGACTTCGCGCCCTTGCCCGTTGTCCACGCCGAGCACCACGAGCTCTTCTACGTCCGCCACGGTACCGAGCCGAGCCTCGACATCGTCTGGATAGACGTTCTCGCCGTTGGCGGGGACGATCACCTCCTTCTGACGGCCGACGATCGAGAGCTGGCGCTTGCGATCCAGCCGCCCGAGGTCACCCGTCTTGAGCCAACCGTCAGCATCCAGCACCGCGCGCGTCTCGACCTCGTTGTCGGCATAACCGAGCATCACGTTGGGGCCACGCACGAGCACCTCACCCACGCCCTCGGCGTCGGGCGTGTCGATCCGGATTTCAACCCCCGGGATGGCCTGGCCTACCTGCCCACTCTTCTGGCCCGCTCGACCCGAGGCGACGGACACCACCGGGCTACATTCGGTCAAGCCGTAGCCTTCCGCCAGGTGCAGGCCGAGGCCGGCAAACAGCTTGTGCGTCGACGCCGGAAGCGCCGCGCCGCCGCTCACCAGGAGCCGCAGCTGACCGCCGAGAGAGGCGTGTACCGGCCCGAACAAGAGGCGCCCTGCGTCCAGCCCCAGATGGTCGCCGAGCGAACGGCTGAGCGCTAGAGCGAACTCGAACAACTTGCCGGCAATCGGCCCGCGTTCCTCGATGCGCGAGACGATCTGCCGCTCGAGGCTCTCCCATAGAGCTGGCACCCCGATCATCGCGGTAATGTTGGCTTCGCGCAGCGTGGTGAGCATGCGCTCGCGCGTCACGCTGTCCAGGTACACGACGCGTGCGCCACGCGACAAGGGGAGCAGCAGGCCACACGTCAGCTCGAAGGTGTGATGCAGGGGCAACACGCTGAGCAGTCGATCATCGTGCTCGAGGGGAAACAACGGAGCGAGGGACGCGGCCAGGCTGGTGAGGTTGTAATGAGACAACATCACGCCCTTGGGCGAGTCCGTGGTGCCGCTCGTGTAAATGAGCGCGGCCACGTCGGAGGGCACCGGACGGCGCTCGGGCGCGCGCCGCTTGTCCGCGTCGCGCTCGAGCTCCGGCGAGGCGGCGGCCTCGAGATCGAGGGGCAACACAGCGGGGCCGAGCGCAGGCCTCAAGCGCTCACCCGCCCTGGCATCGCTGATGAGCACCTTGGCGCGAGACGCCTTGAGAACTATGCCGCAGGCGGCGACGTCGATGTTAGGATCCATCGGCACCGCGCTGGCCCCTGCGTACAGGATGCCGAAAAAAGCCACGGCCCAGTCCGGGTGGTTCTGCGCGGCCAGCCCGACGCGATCCCCCGCGCCGACGCCGAGCGCGGCGAGGCGCTCACTCACCAGGATGGCGCGCTCCCGCCACTCGCGGTAACTCACGCGCTCTATGCCGGCCTCGCTCGCGAGCGCCAGCGCGACACAGCGATCCATGCGCTCGGCCACTTCGTCCAGCAAGGACACCAGCGTCTCGTGCCGCGTGGGCGCGACGAGCTTCTTCTTCAGCTTCTCTTCCAGCTCGGGGAACACCCACATCTCGAGCGCCGGCACGTGGACCTCGAGGAACCACTGCCGCCAGTCCAAGCTCTCCGGAGCCCAGAGCACGCGCCGCTTGTCCTCGGCGCTGAGCCGGGCGTAGGCGGCGCGCGTGTGATCGCAACGGAAAGTGTAATCGAAGTCCGCCGTGAAGGGCGCGAACAGGCTCAAGATGTCCCCGATCTTGGTCTGCTTCTTCGCGAACGCGGTCAGTCCCTTGGAGACCGGGCCGAGCAGGGCTTTCGCGGGCCCTATCGCCAAGCCCTCGGCCATCGCTGCGAGCTTGCTGCTGGCCTTGGCGAAGGCTTTGGGCCCGGCTTGTTGAAAGCGCTCCGAGCTCAACATCGAGCCTTCGTAGTGGGACTGGATGAAGCTCGCGAGCTTTCCGGAGCTCTGATTTTTCTGGTAGTAGTGGCGCTTGTAGAGCCCGCTGAGCTCGAAGATGCGCGCCATGGTCACCGGGTTCGTGTCGCTCGAGCCATACTGATAGACGGCCGGCGCCGTGCCTTCGAGGAGCTCGGCGATCGACATCAACATGCCGCCGGCCACCATGTCGCAGGGGATGATGTCGAGGTTGTGATCCGACCCTGGCAGCTGAGGCTGACCGGATCGCAGCGCGTAGATCAGCGGCGCGCTGGTATTGACACCCTCGTTCCAGCCCGCGAACGGAAAGCTGACGGTCGACTCGATGATGGCGGGCCGCCCGATCGTGAACGGCAGCCCCGAGGCGGCCACGATCTGCTCGCCGAGGCTCTTCGTGTACGTATAGGTGTTGGGCCAACCCCAGAACAGCGCCCGCTCTTTCCCCATCTCCGCCAGGCGAGCTTCGACGTATTTGCGGCGTACCCGCGCGATTTCGTTCGTGAGCGAGTCGCCGTAGTTGGGCGCGCCCGCCTCCTCCAGCCGGCGCTTGGCTTCGTCGACGAAGTGGCTCTGGCGAAAGGCGTCGTCCGCGCGTTGCTTGGCCTGGCGGATCACATCCAGGCACTCGCGGATCTCGCGGTCGGCGTCCCACTGGGAGCGGTCGAGCGTGTCCGCCCGCGGGAACGGGTAGTCGAGAGGGTTCTTCTCCTCCACGAAACCGGTCTTGTTGCCCGCGACGAAGCAGGTGCTCGTGTGAAATACGGGGCAGTTGCCCAGATCCCGCGCCAGGCTGACCAGGTTCTGGCAGCCAAAGGCGTTGACCTCGAGCGCCTGGTCGAGAGGCGGATCGAACTCCACCACGCCCGCCGCGTTGATCACCGCCGCGATCTTGCCCTGCAGGCTCTCTCGCAGGCTCGGTACGAGGCCGCAATACAGCTGCGCGATGTCTCCCGAGATCGGCGTGACGCGCCGGCGCAGGAAGGCCTCGTAGCCCTTGCCGTGACGTTCGCGCAGGGGCCGCATCAGCTCGCTCGAGGCGATCTCTTGCCAAAAACGCGCTTCAGCGCTGAGCGCCCCCTTGGAGCGAACTAGAAGGTACAGGTGCTCGACCTCTGGAAAGCGGTCGAGCAGCATCGCCCAGAACACCTTGCCCAAGAAGCCGGTGCCGCCGACGACGACAAAACGCTTGCCGGAGAAAGCCCGCGTCAGATCCAGGCTCGGGTGGCCATGGCCATTGTCCGCGCCGTTGCTGGCCCCGTTCGAGCGGTTGACCTTGTCTCCGAACTGCCACTCCCCCGAGCGCCAACCGCCGGCGTCGTCGCCAGAGTGAGAGTCCTTAGGATTCATGCCCCTCCCGAGACGCTCACGTCACCCATCACGATGGGGGGCGAGTGCAAGCACGTGATGGAGAGCGACCTGTTTTGGCCTCCACGCGCCTGGTACAGGGCTTCATCGATAGTGGCAGCGGTTTCGTAGCCGAGAATCTTCGGGATGTACTCGTTGTCGGCGCCGACGACGATCACACGCCCCAGGTGCTGGCGCCCCGCTTCACCCCAGTACCACATGAAAAAGGGGTGGGCGGGGTGGTAGGCGTTGCCGTGCCGGTACATCTCGATCAGGGCGGGATCGCTCGCGTATTTGCGCTCGTAGCGCCGATGCAGCTCGAGCGCGTCGCGTGTCTCTGGCAAGAGCCGGTGCACGAAATCGATGTAGGAGGTGTGCTGGATGTGATCGAACTTATCGGTGCACGGGTGGAAGATGATCATGGTGCCGCCCTTCTTCACGAGCGGCGCACCTCGATAGAAGTTGAACAGGTAGCCCTGCGCCAACACCGAGACCAAGAGCGGGTTCAAGAACGCGTTGACGTTATACGGGCTGATGTACGGGATGCCCGCGATCAGGACGTCCGCTTGCCCCGACACGGGCACGAGGTACTGATCGTGGCAGCGCGCCAGGGTCTTCTCGTGCACTGCTTCGGTAGCGCCCGCGAACACGCCGGTCAGACCGTAGGGCGAGGGCACGCGGGAAAATATCGCGTGGCGGGCCGCCTGTGGCAGCCGCGCCGTGGACGCGACGAGCGCCTTGAGCATGGCGCGCTCGCGCCCGTTCAGGTCGTCCTCGTTCTTGGAAAGGAACTCCAGCGGGCGATCGAACATACGATTGTTGACCGTCGTTTCGATCGTGAACACGTTCAGCTTCTCGTTGGCGAGGCGGCCCATGCGCTGCACACTGGTGGCCAGGTCCGATTTCTCCGGATCCATGTAGCTGTGGCAGTTGCGCATGGTCTTCGGGTTGTGGTGCGCCTGCAGGCTCTTGTACCCGCACAGGCCGACCGCCACTGACTTGTGGCCGCCATCCATCGGCACCAAGTTCAGGTTCACGTAGATGATGAGGTCGCTCTCCACCGCGCGCCGATTGAGCTCCACCACCTCGCCCAGCTCGGTGCTGCCGATCTCGACCATGTTGGCCTGATCTTCCGCGTCGTGGTTGTAGAGCCGGTCCGGCCAATATGCGTGGAACACCTTGTCGCCCACCATGCGCCGCACCTCGGCCGCGGTCATGCGCCGGTGCAGGCTGGTCGCGATGATGATCTCGACGTCGTCGACGCCATGATCAGAGAGCATCGGCAGCACGATCTCGAGCACGCGCTGCCTGATGTCCGGCCGCTTCATCGGGGGCAGAGGCAGAGAGATATCGTCCACCGCGATCGTGACGCTCATCCCCGGGCGCAACTTGGCGTACAGAGGGTCGCTACCGAGCGGGTGATTGATCGCGTAACGGATGGCCGCGTCCGGATCCTTCAGCGACTCGAGCGGAGGCTTGGGGTAGAGGACCCGAGTTCCCTCGGGCAAATCCACTTCGACGAGGCGATCTCCAGAGAATAGGACGCGCGGGGCGCTCCTCTTGTCCAGAGTGACGAGGCACGGGTGGCTCATGAAGCTTTCGAGAGGTTGAGGGTGGGCCAGCTATACGCCTTCGCGAGAAGACGCAAGCGAGCATCCGGGTTCACCGCCGCGGGGTGACCGACGACGCTCAGCATGGGCAGGTCGGAGTAGCTGTCGCTGAAGGCAAAGCACTCGTCGAGATCGTGGCCGTTTTGGCGCGCGTGATCGCGGATCAGCTGGGCCTTCTGCGGCCCGGCGACCACCGGCCTCTGCAGCTTGCCCGTGGCGCGCCGGTTCTTCATCTCCAGCCGATTGGCCATCAGGGTGGCCCCACCCACATATTCGCCGAGCTGACGCAAGATAAAGTCGAGCGTGCCGGACACCAAGACGATCTCGTGACCCGCGCGCCGGCTCTTCTCCACCAGCGCTAGAGCGTGAGTGTAGACGCTCGGCAAGATCACTTTGGTAAAGGCTTCTTCGGCGAGGATCTCTAGTCGATCCTCGCTCATGCCCTCGTAGGACTGGAAGAGCAGCTCGTTAAACAGGCGCCGATCGACCAGCTCCGCCGCGATCATCGCCGGCGCTCGCAGCAACGTCTTGCCGACTCGCCTCGCCATCTCGAACGGCGTCGCCTGATTGACGAGATAGAAAAGGGCCGGGTGAACCAGGTTGGTGGCCACCAGCGTGCCGTCGACGTCGAAGTAACTTGCAGCCATGATTTGGGAGATCGTGCGTGAGAGAGGGAGCGGGTCTCTTGGGGTGGGTGAGGCGCGCGGAGGTCAGAGGCTTTCCCGAGTGGGCCCGACGGGTCGAGACCATTTCGGGAGGACCCCTCAAAACGGCCATCAGACCACAACGCGGGACGTTTGGGTCCCTTAGGATGCCCTCGGAGTCAAGCGCCGTACTTGTACCAACTCGGGCGGAGCTGTCAGCGAGTGTATTAAAGGCTTGGCAATTCGCGCACTTGGGGGCTCGTGCCCCCATTGGCGCAGATCGCCTAACCGCTCGAGTTCGTTCGCTTTTGGGCCCTCAGACCCAATCCCAGCCCGAGCCGAAGCCCGACGACGCCGTGCGGCAGAGCGATGAACGCCATTAACGGCGTTCCGGATCCGGACGTTTCTCACTGTAAGCCAACGGCAGACACGATTTGCCAAATGCGATGCGCCTGCGCTCAACGGTACTCCGTCGGGTTAAAGGCTCGCCCAAAAGAGCCGTCCTGATTTGTGCAATGTCAGGACTCAGTGAACCCATGCCATCTGAACAGCGAGCGGGTTTGGACTCTTCTATTCCACCTCCAAAACCCATCCCCGCTGTCCAGCAATTCAACGACTTCGCGCGTCTCGATCAGAACGCCCCCAAGAACGATCTCGCCAGTCCCAAGAAGGAAGACGAGCTCGACCCGGTGCGCATCCTGGTGAAACGTCCGATGAAACTCAGCGAGCTCGAGCGCTACGCCATCGAGGCCGCGTTGCAACGAACCGGGGGCAACGTGACCCGGGCCATGCGACAGCTCGGCATCGGGCGCACGACGCTCTATCGCAAGCTCAAGAAGTACGGCCTGCGCTAGGCGAGAGACTCGCGGTGGCGAGCTCGTGGCTCGTCCGCCTGATCTCCCCCGATGGGGGACGGCCGGAGCATTTCCGGCCGCCGATCGCGGTGACGGGTAGCTGCGGGGAGTAGCGGCCTTTTCTGAGGCCGAGGCTCGAGGCCGAGCCGCTCGAGCAGAGTGCACAGAATCTTCGAGCCCGAGCCGTTTCGCTGGCGCGTCGCGCGCGCGATGGGGGCTATAAGGTGCACGTGAGATTATTGGCCACCCGAGAAGAGCTAGCTCTGGGCCTCGTGGAGCTCGAGGGGGCACCGCGCTACTTCATCGATACCGAGTTCGAGTCTTCGAAACGCGGCAAGCAGCTCAGCTTGATTCAGATCTCGCGCGGCGACGAGGTCTACGTGGTAGACGCGCAGGAGCTGCGGTCACTCGACGAGCTGGGCGCGGTGATTTTCGCGCCAGACACGGAGTGGGTGCTGCACGCGGGGTTGCAGGACGTGGAGCTCTTGCTCGCACAGTTCCAGCGCACCACACCGCCGGCGCTGTTCGACACGCAGGTCGTCTGGAGCCTCTGCGGGCCCGAAGCCAGCGTGTCGCTCGCGTTCCTTCAATTCCGAGTGCTCGGCGTGCGCAGCAGCAAGGGTTATCAGGCGGACGACTGGTTGCGGCGTCCGCTGCCCAAGGCCCAGCTCGAATACGCCGCAAGCGATATCGCCTACCTGCCAGCGCTCGAGCAGGACCTGCGGCAGCGGGCGCAAAAGCTCGGGCGCGAGCACGTCATCCACGAAGCTTGCCGTGAGCTCTTGCTCCCGGAGCGAGACATCCCCCCGCTGCTCACGTTCGAATCGTTTCGCAACGCCTGGCAGCTGGACGGGCCTGGCCAGAGCGCCCTGCGGGCTCTCTGCGAGTGGCACAACTCGCTCGCACCCCAAGAGGTGCAGCTCCAATCACGCACGCTCCTCTCCATCGCCAGCCGGCTGCCGAGTAACGTCAAAGACCTCTCCCGCATCAAAGGAGTATCGGCCAATCTCTGTCGCAGCTACGGGTCGCAGATCATCAGCTTGCTCGCGCGCGCGAAGGCCACGGCGAAGGCGGGGGAAAATCTGGAGCCGCTCGACTATGCCAGCTTCGACGAGTTCGTGCGGGAGGCGCGGCTGCTTTTGATTCGCGCCGAGCTGTGCGCGGAGCTCTGCATCGCTCCTGATCTCGCGCTGCCGATGGCGCTGGTCCGGCGCATGCTCTCGCGAGCGAAGGCCGCGACGGACCTTCGAGCCGCGGCCGCCGAGCTCAGCGGATGGCGGGCAGAGTTGTTGGGTAACGCTTTCTTGCGTCACGCCGAGCGTTGGAACGCCTGATTCACCAAGGGCAACGGGCGTTCGAGGCAGCAAGCCCGCAGAAACGCGCTAGAAACGTGCCGTTCCACACTGCGCGCCAGCGGCCTCGGGATGTCACCCGCCGCCCGGGAGCGCGTCAGATCGCCGGCTCGTAGCGCTCTGCCGTGTAGCTCCGTACGCGGCAGCGGGGCACTGAGCGAAGTCTGCGGTTGCGCAAGCGTCATCTCGACCTGTTCATGAGAGTGCTTCAATAAGCCGACGCTGAGCGCGTCGGTCGATTCCCCTACGCGCGCTGACGCAGCGCAGCCTGCGCGGCAGACGTCGAGAGAATGCGTATCGAGCAGCTGTACGCGCCCCACTGCGTGATCCACGAGCGTAACTTTTGCGCCGTTTTCTTGCGACATTCTGCGCGCCCGGTGCAGGCTCTCAAATGCACCGCGGCGACTGCCCAATGCTCGGTGCTCGGCGCGGGGACGGCGAAGGGCAATGAGGTGAAGAGCTGATGAATCGGCAGTCCAGCCCTCGCCGCCAAAATGTTCGCGATCGAGCGACAAACGACTAGAGGCTGTGCTTGCACATTGTTATTACCGAAGCCGGTAAGGTGTCGCGGTTCATCGAGGGCCCGTGCTCGCCCGAGCGATGATGATGGTTGGAACGTACAACAAGTGCGCATGTAGCCCACGGAGCGTGTTTCTATGAAAGTTCTTCAGCTGACTTATCGTGCAAGTAGCTTTTCCGCCTTGGCGGGTCTCGCGCTTCTGGCGACCAACTCGGTCGCGTTAGCCCAAGCCCCAGGTACGGAGCCGCCCGTCATCCAGCCGTTGCCCGCCGACCCGCAACCCGCCCCGTTGGACCCCGCGCAGCCCCCGCTCGTGCAATCACAGCCCTTGCAACAGGATCCTTTGCAGGGGGAGTTCCCCGCCCCACCTCCGATCGCGCCAGCCCCCGTTGAGGAAGCTCCGCCGGCGCCCGCGGGGCTCAAGATTTCCGCATTCGTCGACGCGTACTACGGCTTTCAGACGCAGGCCCAGGGCACGCCCAACGCGGTGCATCGCTCGTATGACTTCAACCGTTGGGTCAGTGAAGGCGACACCAACGGAGGCCTGGCTCAAAACGGCTTCGGCCTGTCGTGGGCAGGGATTGACGCATCGTATGACGGCGGCCAGCTCGGGGCGACGGTCAGCTTCCGCGCGGGGCCCTCGGTGCCGATTTATTACGGCGGCGACACGGGTGCCCTCGGTCTGGACAACATCACGCAAGCCTACGCGACGTGGACGCCAACCCCGAAATTCAGCCTGGACTTCGGGCAATTCGCCACGATCTTCGGCGCCGAGGTGGCCAACAGCTGGCAAAACCTCAATTACACGCGCGGCGCTCTTTACTACGCGATGCAGCCAGCCTGGCACACGGGTTTGCGCGCGACGGTGAGCCCGAACGAGAAGGTCTCCATCACCGGTATGGTGGTCAACGGCGCGAACACGGTTCACGACGACAATGAGACGCCGAGCTTGGCGCTGCAGTTGAGCCTCGCGCCGAATGAAGCCTTTTCGCTGGCCGCAGGTGGGATGGTGACGCTCAACCCGAGCACCGACGGTGGTATCTTCGACACCTACCTGGACCTGGTCGCGGCGTTGACGATCGAGCGCTTCAGCTTGGTGCTCAACGCGGACCTGGGCGTCATGGGTGACAAGGAGAACGAAGGGCCCGGCTACACGCAGACGCTGGACAACCCAATGTTCTGGGGCGTGAGCCTGGCAGCGGGTTTTCAGGCGACGGACATGTTCGGCGTGGCCCTGCGCGGCGAGTACCTGAGCGACGCGGACAATCAGCTGTACAAGGCGACGCGGACGAACTTTGGCGTGACGTTCCCGACGACGGAAGAGACGAACGTCGTGACCGTAACGGGCACACTCGACTTCAAACCCGTCGAAGGCTCTAATAACCTGATCATCCGCTGGGACAACCGTATCGAGACCAGCAACGAGGACATCTTCTTCAATCGCTCGAGCAACGAGACAAACGTCTGGTTCGGTAGCATCCTAGGCGTCGTCGTCACCACCGACAGCTGAAGCAAAATCCCTCGCCTCTTCACCCGAGGCCGCTCCAAATAGGGCGGCCCCTGGTCGGAGCGGAAACCTCAAAGCACAAGGGGCCGCTGAACGACAGCGGCCCCGCGGCGTTTGTAGCGCGGGTATCTGACCATTCCTCGCATCGCGTCAACTCGAACCCCCGACAAGCTCGAGCCAGATGCGTAGTCGGACGGCTTTTACTGCGGGGACACCCCGCACCCCGGGCGTGCCCGGAACCGTAGTTTCTACGGTGAGGACCGGAAGCGCAGGCCGACATGGCAGATGGACGCTCGGGGTGCGGGGTGTCCCCGCAGTAGAGGCGTCGGGGGTCGTCACATTCTCGCAAACGGGGCCAATGAAAGAGGCGGTCCTACTCGGGCCCCTTGATCCGCCGCCATTCCGATCCATAACCAAGGAGGCATGGATTTCCTGGAGTCTGAAGAGCAAGGCCTACTGCGCAGGTCGATCCACAAGATCGCCGCGAAGTATGGTCACGAGTACTACGCGCGCGAGTCCCAGACCGGCGGCAAAGCCGACGCGCTCTGGAAGGAGCTGGCCGAAGCCGGCTTTCTGGGTATCAACCTACCGCTCGAACACGGGGGCGGCGGGCTCGGCATCTACGAGCTCGCCATCGTGTGTGAGGAGCTGGCAAAGGTGGGCACGCCGTTTCTGCTGCTCATCGTTTCGCCGGCCATCTGCGGCACCATCCTGGCTCGGTACGGCACGGCCGAGCAACGCGCGATGTTCTTGCCGGGCTTGTGCAGCGGCTCGGAGAAGATGGCGTTCGCCATCACGGAGCCTGACGCCGGGTCCAATTCACATGACATCTCGACCCGTGCCACACGGGACGGCGAGGGATTCCGGCTCAACGGTACCAAGTATTTCATCTCCGGCCAGGATGAAGCCGAGAACGTGCTGGTCGTCGCCAACACCGGTCCCGCCAAGGACGGGGCTCGCGCGCAGCTGTCGCTGTTTGTGGTCCCCACGAAGAGCGAGGGGCTCAGCGCAACCCGAATTCCCGTCGAAATCCAGTCCCCGGAGAAGCAATTTACCCTGTTCTTCGACAATGTTTTTGTCAGCGCGAACCGACTGATCGGCGAGGAGGGGTCGGGGCTCAAGCAGGTCTTCACCGGCCTGGTTCCGGAGCGCATCACGGGCGCGGCCCTCGCCAACGGCCTCGGCCTTTACGCCCTAGATAAGGCCTCGCGCTACGCTCGCGAGCGCAAGGTCTGGGGCTCGGTCCCGATCGGCGCGCACCAAGGCATCGCTCACCCGCTGGCAAAGGCCAAGATAGAGGTCGAGCTGGCGCGTCTGATGACGAGCAAAGCGGCCTGGTGTTATGACAACGGGCTGGACGCGGGCGAGGCCGCCAACATGGCAAAGTACGCGGCCGCGGAGGCGGGACTGGCCGCGCTCGATCAGGCCATTCAGACCCACGGTGGCAACGGCATGGCCACCGAGTTCGGGCTGGCGGACCTCTGGGGCATGGCGCGGCTGCTGCGCACGGCGCCCGTGAGCCGAGAGATGGTGCTCAATTACGTGGCCCAGCACTCGCTGGGGCTGCCGCGGTCGTACGGCGACGCCCGCTGATCGCTCGGCCCCGCGACGCGCAGGGGACTCAGGATCGTCGCCTCAACTATCGTTGCTTCTGGACTTGTCGACCCGAGCCACACGTAGGCTCTGCCGCTCCTTGCCCTCCGCAAAGTGCGCGCGCTCTTCCGCCGTTTCAAGCTCCAACGGTGGCACTGCGGTCGCAGCACCTGTCTCGTCCAGCGCCACGAACACGAAGTAAGCGGAGTTCGTGTGGGTGATCACGCCAGTGATCGGGTCTTCGGCATGGACGTTGACGCGGACCTCCATGCTGGTCCGCCCCACGTAACTCAAGGATGCCGTTAGGGCTAACAGCTCACCTACGTGCACGGGCGAGTGAAATGACACCGAGTCGATCGCGACCGTGACGCAGACCCGTTGCGCATGCCGCATCGCGCAGATGGCCGCTGCCTCGTCCGCGATTTTTAGGATCACTCCACCGTGGACGTTGCCGCTCGGATTGGCGTGAGCCGGCAGCATGAACTGGTGCAGCGTGACTTGTGAATCACGGACCCGCTTCTTCGACCAGCGCTTGGCTTCAGGCACGAAGCCAGGGTAGCAAGCTTTGAGCGGCTTTCGATGATTCTGTTCGCCGCGGGTGGTCAAGGCTTGCCAGCCCGCAATTTGCGCGGGATTGTGCGCCTGATTTGCCGTTCCCGACGCTCACCGCAATGCTCGCGAGCGCTGGCCGACGCTCCGTGATCGGGATTTCCGGCCTGCTGTGTGCTCTCCTCGCCGCGCCCTTGCAGAGCGCATTCGCACGTGGCTCTGAGCCGGTCGGGCCAGCAGCGCCGCCCCCGCGGGAAAAGCCGTCCACCGTCGCCGCGTCTTCCGGGGCCGAGGCTCGCGGCAGGCTGACGCGCTACACGCTCCCGAATGGGCTGCGCGTGGGGCTCGAGGTGGACCGCTCGCGAGCCTTCGTGGTGACGTGCGTCACGTATGCATTGGGCTCGCGGGACGACCCGGACGGCAAAGAGGGTGCCGCCTGGGTCTTGCAACGGCTGCTGGCCTCGTCCGATCCCAAGCGATCGGGCGCTCTCGCGCGGCTCATCGCAGCGGGGGGCTCGTCGCGCGGAGAAGTGGGTCCAGACCACACGCAGTATCTGACGAGCGCTCCGGCCTCGGCATTGGCCTTGGCGCTCAGGCTCGAAGCCGAGCGGCAGGCAAAGCTCAGCCTCTCGCCGGCTGAGCTCTGGCAAGCACAACGCGACGCTCTGCTCGCGCTCGAGCAGAAGCGAGCCGCGGCCGTAGAGGCCTTCGCCGAGCAGCGCCTGCTCGAGCTCGCGTTTCAGGGGTACCCGCCGTACTCCCACCCGCTCATGGGCACGCGCAGCTCGCTGCGCGCGCTGGACGCCGTAGCATTGAGCGAGCTGCAAGAGCGAGGGATGCGCCCCGATCGAGCCGCGCTCAGCGTCGTCGGAGACTTCTCCGAACGGGAGGCTCGGCGCCTGATTGAGCAATACTTCGGCCGGGCCGCGCCGGAAAAATTGGCCGCCGTGCCCGCGCCGCTCGACCTGCCCCGCCAGACCAGCGAGCGTTTCAATACGAACCTGGATCGCAGGGTCGATGCGCCGCTCGCGTTCTACGCCTGGTCGGTGCCGTCAGCTGACACCAAGACCCACGACGCCCTGCGCGTGCTGACCGAGCTGCTGTCGAGCTCGGGGGATACCGCCGCGGGCAGCCCCGCCGCAGCGACCGAAGGGCGGCTCGCTTTCGTCCGCGCCTGGATGTTCCCGCACCAAAGACCGGGCGCGCTGGGGGTGAGCCTGCGCGTGGGGCCGCGTTCGAGCGTAGACGACGCCCGAGGCCTGCTCGAGCGGGAGCTGGCTCGCTACGCCTCCGACGGGCCAAACGCCGACGAGCTCAGCCGAGCCAAAGCCAGCCTCGCGGCCTCGCTCGAGGCCGAGCTCGGGAGCTCCGAGTCGCGCGCCCGCAGTGCGAGCCTGCGTGAGCTGACCCGCGGAGACGCGAGGCTCGCCTTCGACGAGGCCGATCGCTACCGGGCAGTCACACGGGCCGAGGTGCGCCTCGCCACCGACCAATTCCTCACGGAGACCCGGCGCACGAGCGTGGAGATCTACCCGCCGGGCTGGCCACAGGATCCCCCAACGGCCATCCGGCGCGAGCACGTCGTCAAGGCGGGGGAGAACCTGATCCAGATCGCCAAGCGCCATGGCTCCAGCGTCGATGCCATCGCCACGGCCAATCACATCCGAAGCAATCGCTTCATCTTCCCCGGTCAGGAGCTGATCATCCCCGTGCCTCCTGCCGATGCTCGACGCGTGAAGGGTCGCGCGTACACGGTCGCGGCAGGTGACAGCTTGAGCATGATCGCCAAACGCCACGGCGTTTCGATAGATGCGCTGGCGCTAGCCAATCGCCGCCGCCGCGACCAGCGCATCATGATCGGCGACAGGCTGACGATCCCGCCGCCCGCATCCAGAGCGAGCAATGCTGCGCCACGTCGGGCGGAGGAGAAAGGCCGGCGACTGCACCAGGTCAGGCGCGGTGACACGCTGCTCCGGCTGGCCAAGCGCTACGGCGTCTCTGCAGCGGAGCTCGCGCGCGAAAATGGCAGGCTGCCCACTCAGCCGATCAAGGCGGGTGAAAAGCTGGCGATCCCCGCGCCTGCTCCGAGCACGAAGGGCGCAAAGCCGCGCTGATGTCGTTTCTTGGCTGACACTGCGCAGCGTATTCTTTTGCGTCGTCCCACCACTGGCATGGCTCTAGTGCCACGAACCATCGAGCGCTGGGCGACCTGGCGCTAGTAGGAGAAACCCGAAGTCCGCGCCGGGTTTCGACCCATGTAGAGAAAGTGCCGAATGCAGAGCTGCCCATCTGGCTGGGGTTCGCCCCGCCCCTCACCCGCGCAGCTGACCATTGGTCTCATCTCGATCACACGAACACCCGAAAAGCTCGAGTCAGCTGCGTAGTCGCACGAGAACCGGCCCGGAACCGTAGTTTCTACGGTG